>NZ_CAUM01000130.1 GCF_000350085.1 Mesorhizobium metallidurans STM 2683 | reverse complement strand
CGTCCTTGACGGGGAGAGGGTAAGGGTGAGGGGCAGCTCGGCGTGGCCGATTGTGGTGCCAATGAAGCGAATTCTGATCCTCGGCGGAACCACTGAAGCCCGGCAACTGGCGGGAAAGCTGGCCGCGCGGGCCGATCTCGCGATCACATTGTCGCTGGCCGGCCGCACCGAGAATCCTGTCACACAAGGTGTGCCGACGCGGGTCGGCGGCTTCGGCGGCGCCGAAGGACTGGCAGCTTATTTCGGCGAAGCGGGCATGCATCTGCTGATCGACGCCACGCATCCCTATGCTGGGCGCATTTCCGCCAATGCGGCGCAAGCAGCGCGCAACACCGGCGTGCCGATCATTGCCTTGCGCCGCCCAGGCTGGGAATCGGTTCGTGGCGACCGCTGGATACCGGTCGACAATGTTGCCGGTGCGGTGGAAGCGCTTGGAGCGTCTCCGCGTCGCGTTTTCCTGGCGCTCGGCCGGCAAGAGGTCGCGGCCTTCGAGGCGGCACCCCAGCATCACTATCTCATCCGCAGCGTCGAGCCGGTCGAGCCGAGGCTGGCGGTGCATGACGCGACCTATCTGCTCGCACGTGGGCCGTTCCGCGAGGCGGACGAGCGCACGCTGCTCGAAAGCCATAGCATCGACACCGTCGTGTCCAAGAACAGCGGCGGCGAGGCGACCTATGGCAAGATCGCGGCGGCGCGGGCGCTTGGCATCGAGGTGATTGTGATCCGCAGGCCGACCCTGCCGGACGTGCCTTCGGCCGAAACCGTCGAAGCGCTTGCCGCGATGGTCGATCATTTTCTGGAACCCGACGCCGAACGCGGCGTGTAGACCAGCGCTGGCCGGTCGCCGCGCTTGATGATCCTGGTTTCCGGCGAGCCGATGATGATGCAGGTCGCCATGTCAGCCTTTTCAGCGTCGACATCAGCCAGCAGATAGACCTCGATGCGCTCGTCGGGCCGGCCCGCGGCGCGGCCGAAGATGACCGGCGTGGTGCCGGGCAGGATCGCTGTCAGGCATTCGAAGGCGCGGCCAAGCTGCCAGGGACGCGCCTTGCTGATCGGGTTGTAGAGCGCGATGACGAAGCCGGCTCCGGCTGCCGCCAGCAGGCGCAGTTCGATCAGCTCCCATGGCTTCAGATTGTCGGACAGCGAGATGGCGCAGAAATCATGGCCGAGCGGCGCGCCGATGCGGGCGGCAACGGCAAGCATGGCGGTGATGCCGGGCACGATGGCGACATCGACCGCGCGCCATTCGGTCGGGCCGGCCTCGATCGCCTCGCAGACAGCGGCCGCCATGGCGAAGACACCGGGATCGCCGCCCGAGACCACGGCGACCTCATGGCCCTCGGCTGCCTTTACCAGCGCGTCCTTGGAGCGCGCGAGTTCCTCGCGATTGTCGGAGGCGACGCGGGTCTGGTCCGGGCGCAGCTCGAGCCGGTCGAGATAAGGCTTGTAGCCATAGAAGAATTTGGCTTCCGCGACAGCGCGGCTCGCTTCGGGCGTGACCTGGTCGGCGTTGCCGGGTCCAAGGCCGATGACAGTTAGGCGCCCGCTCATGGCTTGGCTCCCGACGCACCGGGCCGGCCCGGCCAGCCGGCCACCAGCACGATGGCGAAATAAGGCGCCTTGTCGTCCTGCTTGTCGGCCAGCCGCATAGAGACGCTGCCCGGCATGGTGCCGCGCTCGACATAGACGGCGCGCGTCAGCTTGCCGGTCGCTTCCAGCGCCCGCCTGATCTTGGGCAGGTTGCGGCCGACCTTCATGATGACGGCGGCGTCGGTGTCGGCGAGGCGGCGTGTCAATTCGAACTCGCTCATCGTGCCGGGCAGCACGCTCAGCACGTCGTCGCCCTGGACGATCGGCAGGCCGGTCGCCGACCAGCAGCCGGACATGGCGGTGACGCCGGGAATGACTTCGGTTGGGAAACGGTGTGCCAGCCGGACATGGAGATGCATGTAGGAGCCGTAGAAGAGCGGATCGCCCTCCGAAAGCACCGCCACCATCCTGCCGGCGCCAAGATGCTCGGCGACACGTTCGGCCGACTCCTCATAGAAATCTGATATCTGTGAGCGGTAGTCGTCGTGATCCCTGTCGATCTCGGTCGTCACGGGATAGAGCAGCGGCAGTTCCAGCATGTCCGGCCGGAAGCGCGCCTCGACGATGGCGCGTGCATTGCTGTTGTTGCCGCGCTTGGCGAAATACGCCACGACATCGGCCTCGGCCAATATCCGCGCGGCCTTCAGCGTCAACAATTCAGGATCGCCGGGACCGGTGCCGACGCCGACCAGACGGCCCCCTGAACGGGCTTCGTGAAGCGCGTTCACAGGCCCGGCCTCGCCAATGCGTTTAGCGCGGCGGCGGTCATGGCGCTGCCGCCCAGCCTGCCGCGCACGATGGCGCAGGGTACGCCGTAGGAATTCCCGGCCAGTGCATCCTTCGATTCGGCCGCACCAACGAAGCCGACCGGCATGCCGATGATCGCCGCCGGTTTGGGGGCGCCGTCGCGCAGCTTCTCCAAGAGATAGAAGAGGGCGGTCGGTGCATTGCCGATGGCGACGACAGAGCCGGCCATGCGCTCACCCCAGAGGTCGATCGCCGCGGCCGAGCGGGTGTTGCCGATCGTCTTGGCGATCTCGGCGGTGCGCGGATCGCGCAGCGTGCAGATCACCTCATTGCCGGCTGGCAGCCGGGCACGGGTGACGCCATGCGAGACCATTTCGGCGTCGCAGAAGATCGGCGCGCCGGCTGCCAAAGCGGTGCGCGCGGCGACAACGAAATCGCTGGAGAAGACGAAATGTCTGACAGCCTCGACCTGGCCGCAGGCATGGATCATGCGGATGGCGACATCAGCCTCGGCCTCGGAAAAGCGCGACAGGTCGGCCTCGGCGCGGATGATGGCGAAGGAGCGTTCATAGATCGCCGTGCCATCATGGATATAGTCGTAGGTGATGTCATCCTGGGTGGGCATGCTCATTCCTGTCGGTAAGCCTCGGTGATACCGGCCACGCCGAGCCTTGCCAGGCAGGCGGCGGTCTCGCCTCGAAGTCGCGCGCTGCGCAGGGCTGCCGCGACGCGACTGATGCCGCGCGCGGCGTCATAGCCCGGCCTGTATCCGGCGGGAAGGGCCTTCGCCGTCCCGTTGACGACAAGTCCGGCTCCGTTTTCGCCGCCGACCAGGGTCAGCGTCGCCGGGCCGGGATGCGCGCAGCCCTTGGCGCAGCCGGAGATGTGCAATGTGAGCGAGGAATCGAGGAGGTCGTGGTTCTCCGCCGCGATTGTCTCGGCGATGTCGCGCGTCGCGATCCGCCCGGAGGCGCAGGCCGGCGCACCGGGGCAGGCGGCGATGCGGGTGCGTGGGTCCGATGGGTCGGTGACGAAGCCGAGGGTGGCGGCCGCCTGCTGAAGGCTCTGGTTGGCGGCTGCAGGCTGACCAAGAAAAAGCAGGCCGCGGCTTGGTGCGAGGCGGATTTCGGTGACGCCAAGAGCGAGGGCGCTCTGCGCAAGGTCGATGATCTTGTCTGCCGGCATGCTGCCGAAGGGCAGGCCGATGCCGAGGGCGGTATCGGCAGAGGTCAGGGCGAAGATTCCAATAGGTCGGCGTTCCTTCGCGCCCCCCTCTGTCCTGCCGGACAGGACAGAGGGGGGCGCGAAGGAATGCCAACCGGCGAGAGATGTCAGCTGCTTCTCCGACAAATCCCTTCCGTGGGCTTCTCGGCCCTTTTCGGCAACCATCCTTAGAATCGCGACGGCGATATCACGGGCAGCATCTTCCTCGACCATAACGAGCGGCGTCGTATACTGCCTGTCGCCGGCAACGGCTACCAGCCAACGGACGCCCGCGTCGGTTCTGATCGCAGTCAGCCTGACATCGGCCGTCACCGCATCCATGGTCAGCTGCCCGCCGCCATCGACAACGACCGAAACCTTGGGGCCGAGCCACTGCACCAGCCCGGCTTCGTCAATCGCTGCGCGAATACGCTCAGCCAGCGGACGCGGGTCGGCGATCTCCTGCGGATCCAGCCCCGCCAGCGGCCCGGTCTCCACCGGTACGCCGGTGCGCACCGCAATCCCGAGCGCATCGACCTCCGCTGCCAGCCGCCGCGCGCTTGCCGGCGTCAGGCCGCGGATCTGCAGGCTGCCGCGCGCGGTGACTTCCATGATGCCGTTGCCGTGCCGTAGCGCGGATTCGCAGAGTCCGATCAACGATTTCGGCGATAATCCTCCTGCAACAGGATTGAGCCGCACCAGCAGCCCGTCGCCGGTCTGCATCGGCTTGCCGAGGGCAGGGCAAGCGCCACGGCGGGAGAAGGCGTTCATGCCGCCACCCCGAGCGCCTGGGCTTCGGCGATCAAAGCCGTGAGGTCGTCATCGACGGAATTGCGCAGGGGATGCCAGAGGCCGCGCCGCCGCGCCGAGAGGAAACGCTCGGCGATGACTTTGGCCGCAGCAGGGTTTTCACGCAGGATGAAGGCACGAATCTCGGAATCCCCGAGATAGGCGTCATGCACGGCCTCGATCAGCGCGCCCGGTATGGCGTGGGTGGTTTCGGCGAAGCCGACGAGACGGTCGACCGTCTCGGCGAATTCCGAGGCGCCGCGCGGGCCGTGGCGCATCTGGCCTGATATGAAGCGCGGGTTGACCGCGCGGGCGCGAACCACCCGGGATACGGCCTCGCCGACCGAGCGCGGCTTCGGCTTTTGCGGATCTGACGTGTCGAGCACGATGACATCGGCGTTCCTGCCGAGTGCCGCGAGCGCCGCCGAAAAGCCGCCGATGAAGGCGACGTCGGCGGAACCTTCGAGGATGTCGCGGCCGGGATCGTCGCCGGTATGGACCAGCAGATCGGCCTCGGCGATGCGGCCCGCGAAGGCGCCGGGCGCGGAAATACCTTCGCCCTCGGCGCCGCCATAGGCATGCGAGGTGGCGTCAAGGTAGGCGCGGCCGATCTCCTCGCGCGCCGCCCAGTCGCCGCTCGACAGCAAGTCCTCGACGCCGGCGCCGTAGGTGCCTGGCGATGTGCCGAAAATGCGCGGGCTGATCTTCCCCTCTGCGCGCGTCCTGGCCGCAAGCGGGTTTTCCGAAGCGTCTTCGTCGCGGGCAGCGACGGCGTTGGCGGCGGCGTCGATCAGCGCGATCTGGGTCGGGAACATGTCGCGGAACAGGCCTGATATGCGCCAGGTGACATCGACGCGTGGGCGGCCGAGCGCTGCCGGGGGCAGCACCTCGATGCCGGTGATACGGCCGGTGGCGGCATCCCATTGCGGCCGGCAGCCCATCAGCGCCAGGCCTTGCGCGATCTCCTCGCCGCCGGTGCGCAGCGAGGCCGAGCCCCAGAGGTCGATGACCAGCGAGCGCGGCCAGTCGCCATGCGACTGCATGTAGCCGCGAACGACTTCCTCGGCCGCCGCCTTGCCGAGATCATAGGCGGTCGGCGTCGGCATGGTACGGGGATCTGATGTGAACAGGTTGCGGCCGGTGGGCAAAACGTCGGAGCGGCCGCGCGCCGGTGCGCCGGCCGGACCGGCCTTGATGTGGCGGCCATCGAGCGCCGCGAGCAAGGCAGCCTTCTCGGCCGCGGCACTTAGCCTGCGCAAGGGATCGGTCTCGCCCGCGCCTTCCCCCTGGGCGAGCGGCCATAGACGTGCAGCCCGTCCTTGATGGCGAAATCCTTGAGGTCGCAGAGCCAGGCATCGATGCGGCGTAGCGCTTCATCGGGCGCGTCGGTGCCGGCGACGCCTGCTTCATTGGCGAGCCCGGTCTTCTGCGCGGTCTCGACGATCAGTTTCGCCAGGCGGTCGCGGCGGCGGCGGTCGAGGCCGTCGGCCTGGGCATATTCGTCGACCAGCCGCTCCAATTGCTGCTGGTTCTCGTCGAGCCCGGCGCCGGTCAGCGGCGGCGGCAGATGGCCGAGGGTAACGGCGGCAATGCGCCGCTTGGCCTGTGCGGCCTCGCCGGGGTTTGAGACAATGAAGGGGTAGATGACGGGCAGCGACCCGGTGACGATCTCGGGGAAGCAGTTTTCGCTGAGCGCCACCGTCTTGCCTGGCAGCCATTCCAGCGTGCCGTGTGCGCCGACATGGATGAGGGCATGGACGTCGAGCGATTTGCGCAGCCAGAGGCCGAAAGCGATGAGGGCATGGCGGGGCGGCAAGGTCGGGTCGTGATAGTCGGCGCGGCGGTCGGCCGAGCGGCCGCGATCGGGGGCGAGGGCAACGGTGATGTTGCCGAAGGTGGCGGCGCGGAAGGGGAATTTGGCGACGGCAAGCGCTTGAACACCCCCCTCTGTCCTGCCGGACATCTCCCCCTCAAGGGGGGAGATTGGCAGTTCCGATGCCGTCGCTCCTCCTGCAACGTTGCTAGTTGGCGAAAGCAGAGATGACAGCGCAATCTCCCCCCTTGAGGGGGAGATGTCCGGCAGGACAGAGGGGGGCGCCTCGCGCGAACCTGTCTCATCTTCCGCTTTTCCCCAAGCCGCCTCTACCGCAGCGAATGCCCCCGTCGGCAATTCCGTGGAGAAGTCGAGATAGTCCTCCAATCCCAGTCCATCATTGCTGCGCTCCAGCATCCCCAGCAACCCACGGGGCGTTTGCGGAATCCCTTCAACGGCGTAGCCCTGTTCGCTCAAATCGTGCAGCATGGCCAGCACGCTGGAGGGCACATCGAGGCCGACGGCATAGCCGGTGCGGCCGGGGGCGCTCGGATAGTCGGGGATCAGGATGGCGAGCTTGCGTTGTCCGCGCGGCGTCCGCCGCAGGCGAATGTGGGCTCCGATGCGGGCGGCCACCTGCGCCACGCGATCTGGCTCCGGCCGGTTGGCGAAGGCGCGGAACGCCAGCGCCGGATCGGTTTCGACCTCGCCCTTGAAGGAGATCGCGCCGGCGAGGATGCGGCCGTCGAGCTCGGGCAGCACGACATGCATGGCGAGGTCGGCTGGGGCCAGGCCACGCTGGTTGTTTTGCCAGATGTCGCGGCGAGTGGTTGCGACGATGACCTGGAAGACAGGCACGCCGGCGCGGCCGAACAAGGTTTCGACGCCGGGCTCGGCGCCGGAGGCGAAGGCCGTGGCGGTGATGATGGCGGCGGGGTTCAGCGCTACGAGCGCGGTTTCGACAAAGGCGAGCGATGCCGGGTCCTTGAGACTGGAGACGAAGATGGGGACGGGGGCCATGCCGCGCGCGCTCAGCGCCTCAAAAAGGGCGTCGATCGGCGCGACATCTGCGGCCAGCAGCATCGAGCGATAGAACAGGATGGGGACGACGGGCGCGTCGACAAAGGTGTTGTCGGCGCCGAGATCCTTGCCGACATTTAAGAGGTCTGGCTTCTCTACGACCCCAAGTCCCGGCTGATAGTAGCCCGCCTTCGGCACGCTGACCGGTTCGGCGACCTCCGCATCCGACCCGGCAAGCCTCGCCATTCTCCGCACCAGCGCGGTCATATTCTCCGGCCCGCCCTCGCGAAAATAGCCAAGCAGGCCGTCCAATTCCTTGCGTGGCAGCGTCGAGCCTTCGATCAGCCGCAGATCCTCGTCATGGCTCTCGCCGGGCAGCAGTGCGAGCTTGATACCGCGTGCGCGCGCAATCGTGGCAAGCTGGTCGCAGCCATAGCGCCACCAGTCGTAGCCGCCGAGGATGCGGACCAGGACGACCTTGGCGTGGCGGGCGACGCTGTCGATCCAGAGATCGACGGACATGGGATGGCGCAGATCGCGCAGTGCCGCCAGCCGCATCGTGGGCAGACGTACGGCATCCGCCTTCCACGCTGCCGCCAGGCCGGCCAGATCGCTGTCGGTGAAGGACAAGGCCACGACATCCGCCGGCGTCTGCCTGAGATCGACAGGTTCGGCCAGATCGTCGAGCGAGGCGGACGTGGTGGTGAGGATGTGCATCGCGGTTTTTGCTCTACCTCAGCCGGCGAGGATACGCTCGATGGCCGGGCGGTTCAGCCCTTTCAGGCCGATGACGACGAGGCGCGAGCGGCGGTCGTCCTCGGCCGTCCAGGCGCGGTCGTAATAGTGATTGACGCGCGGGCCGACGGCCTGCAGCAGCAGCCGCATCGGCTTGCCGCCGACCTCGACGAAGCCTTTCACACGCAGCACGTTTTCTTCTTCGGCGGCGGTGGCGACGCGTTTTGCCAGTTCGTCCGGGTTGGAGACGGAGGCGATGTCGATGACGAAGGAGTCAAAATCGTCATGCTCGTGGTCGAGTTCGTCGTCGTGATGGGTCTTGCGGTTTTCGATGTCGTCCTCGACGGCAAGGCCGAGACCGAGCAGCACGGAGGGATCGACCTTGCCCTGCGAGGTCGGCACGATCTTGACCGCGCGGGCGACATGCTCGCCGATGATGGCGTTGGCGCGGGCCGAGCCGGCGGCGTCCATCAAATCGCTCTTCGACAATATGATCAGGTCGGCGCAGGCGACCTGATCCTCGAACACTTCCTCGACCGGGTCGTCGTGATCGAGCGTCTCGTCTTGCGCCCGCTGCGCCTGAAGTGCGTCCATGTCGTTGGCAACGCGGCCTTCCGCCAGCGCCGGTCCGTCAACCACGGCGATGACGCCATCGACCGTCACCCGGCTTTTCACCGACGGCCACTGGAAGGCCTGAACCAGCGGCTTGGGCAAAGCGAGGCCGGAGGTTTCGATCAGGATATGGTCGACCTTGGGGGTCCGCGACAGGATCTGGTCGAGCGCCGGCACGAAATCGTCGGCGACGGTGCAGCAGATGCAGCCATTGGCCAGTTCGACGATGTTTTCTTCTGGGCAAGAGTCGATGCCGCAGCCTTTCAATATCTCGCCGTCGATGCCGATGTCGCCGAACTCGTTGACGATGATGGCCAGCCGCTTGCCCTTGGCGTTTTCGAGCAGGTGGCGGATCAGCGTCGTCTTGCCGGCGCCGAGGAAACCGGTGACGACAGTGCAGGGGACGCGGGAGACGGAAGCGGTCATATCAAGTCCTTCAGGAGGTCGAGGGGAGGGATGCGGGCGACAAGGCCGCGCTTCAAGCTATCGGGGCGGCCCCGCCAGGGGATGAGACCGTCGGTCGACGTGGCGAAGAGCTTTGCGCCGGCGACGAGATCGGCGCCGCTGGTGGGAGTCAGGTCGCCGAAGACGTAGCTCCAGCAGCCATCACGAAGGATCGCGGCGCTGAGGCGACGCTTGCAATTGCCAAGGCATTCGACGGTGCGGATGCCGATTTTTTCGCCAGAGGCGGCTTGGCGCGCGTCTTCGGCCAACAATTCGCCAGCGCGGGGATGGGCATCGGAGCCGGTTTCGTCGCGACAGGAAGCGCAGACGATGACGGTGACGCCGGCCAGGGAATCGTCGCCGCCGGACAATATGCCCGCTGTCTCAGCCGAAAAACTGCTGTCGCGTTCCAAATCAGGCTCCTTGCCCGGAAAACCCGCCAGGCGATCGGATTCTTTAGTCCCGGACGGCAGGTCTCCTGGCTCGCGGGTCATCGCCTGGGTGCCGCCTTCCCGGGAACATCCCAGTGGTTTTCGGCCTTGGCTCGTCGCTTACAGTTGCGGGGACAGCCGCGGATTTGAAACCGAGATTTCGCACCGCATTCCCTCTTGGCTCCTCCCTTTGCCGAGAGGAGACCGTCTGGACCGGATTTAGGCTTGTGTATGCAGGCGTGTCAACGCGCGTCTACGACGCGTTGATGTCGGCAAGCGTCGGACCCAGATCGCCTGCGGGCGTGACTTCAATCCGTTCCAGGCCGAGCCAGCCCTGCATTTGCTTCAGCTCCTCGACAAGCGCGGCCGCTGTTCCAGCGGGCGCGCCAGGTTCGGCATAGGCGGCATGAACGCGCAGCACACCCGCAGGGCGATCTGCCTTGAGGTCGACGCGCGCCACGATCCTGTCGCCAAGCAGAAACGGCAGGACATAATAGCCGTATTGGCGTTTTTGGGCCGGGGTGTAGATCTCGATGCGGTAGCGAAAGTCGAACAGTCGCTCAGTGCGCGATCGCTCGAAGACGACCGGATCGAAGGGAGCCAGCAAGGCGCGGGCCTCGATTTTTCGCGGCAAGCGGGCGTCCTTATGAAGGTAAGCCGGCTTGTCCCAGCCTTCGACGCGCACCGGCAGCAACTCGCCCAACTCGACCAATTCCTCCAGCCGGCCCTTCATATCGGACGGCGACAGGCGGAAATAGTCGCGCAGGTCGCCTGATGTCGCGATGCCATGGGCGCGGGCGGAAATGCGCAGCAAATCGCGATGCGCGTCCTCGATGGCGGGCACCGGCAGGGCGAGCACGGCAGGCGGCAGCACGCGTTCGGGCAGGTCGTACAGCCGCTCAAAGCCACGACGGGAAGCCGTGGTGATGCGACCGGCCCAGAACAGCCATTCGAAGGCGTGCTTGGCGTGGCTCCAGCCCCACCAGCCGCCCGAGCCTTTCTGGCCTTCCAATGCAGAAGCGGCGATCGGGCCGCGTTCGGCGACCTCGCGGTAGATCTCTTCGATATAGGCGGCGTGTTCGCGGCCCCATTTGGCGAGGCCCAGATACATTTCGTCGCCGCTTTCGGCGCGCTGCATGCGCCAGCGCATCAGCGGCCAGGTCTCGACCGGCAGGAAGGAGGCTTCGTGCGCCCAATATTCGAACACCATGCGCTTGCGGGTCACTGCGGCGTTGTCCAGCAGAGCAAGCTTATAGGGGCCAAGGCGCGAATAGAGCGGCATGTAGTGAGCGCGCACCACCGCGCTGACGGAATCGATCTGCAGCAGGCCGGTGCGCGCCAGCACGCGGGCCAGATGACGACGGTCGGGTGTGGCGCTTGGTCTGGCGTCGGCAAAGCCCTGAGCGGCAAGCGCGATGCGCCGGGCCATGCGAAGCGAGATCTTTTCCTTCATGCGGACGGGGCTCCGATGGGCGTTTGACCGAGATTCAAGGGATGATTCCTGACCATGCTAGCAGGGTTTTGGCGGGATATATGTCAGGAGAGAAAAGTGGAGTAAAAAGTGAAGGAAATCAAACAGGAGCGGATCGGACCAGTTTTTCCGGATGTGCCGTCCAGCACCGTGTTTTGAACAAGGTTTGACTTGCTTCGCCGAAAGCGCTGCGCTAACCCTCGCCGCGTTGCAGCATAGGCCCTTCAAACGGTTCAGCGGTTAATCTGTCACGCTTCCGCATTAAGGTCTGTTGCTGTAATCAAAGTGGATTGGCAACGGAAAGCCGCAGCATGAACGCACTCCTGAGTTCGTACCTGCCCATCGTCCTGTTCATCGGCGTGGCGCTGGTCGTCGGTCTGGCGCTGCTTGTGGCGCCGTTCCTGGTGGCTTACCGCAATCCCGATCCGGAAAAGCTTTCCGCCTACGAGTGCGGCTTCAACTCGTTCGACGACGCCCGCATGAAGTTCGATATCCGCTTCTATCTGGTGTCGATCCTGTTCATCATCTTCGACCTGGAAGTGGCCTTCCTGTTTCCGTGGGCGGTGTCGTTCTCCAAGATCGGCATGCTCGGGTTCTGGTCGATGATGGTGTTTTTGGCGGTGCTGACCATCGGCTTTGCCTATGAGTGGAAAAAAGGAGCGCTGGAATGGGATTGAACGACAGTTCAGGCACCCTTGTCGCGCCGAAGCCCAAGGGCATCATCGACCCCAACACCGGTCGACCGGTCGGTTCTGACGATCCGTTCTTCCTCGAGATCAACAGCGAGTTGGCCGACAAGGGTTTTCTCGTCACCTCGACCGAGGCGCTGATCACTTGGGCGCGCAGCGGCTCGCTGATGTTCATGACCTTCGGTCTCGCCTGCTGCGCCGTCGAGATGATCCACACCTCGATGCCGCGCTACGACTCGGAGAGGTTCGGCGTTGCCCCTCGCGCGTCGCCGCGCCAGTCCGATATCATGATCGTCGCCGGCACGCTGACCAACAAGATGGCGCCGGCGCTGCGCAAGGTCTACGACCAGATGCCGGAGCCGCGCTACGTCATCTCGATGGGCTCCTGCGCCAATGGCGGCGGCTATTACCACTATTCCTATTCGGTGGTGCGCGGCTGCGACCGCGTCGTGCCGGTCGACATCTATGTGCCCGGCTGCCCGCCGAGCGCCGAAGCGCTGCTCTACGGCATTCTTCTCCTACAGAAGAAGATCCGCCGCACCGGCACGATCGAGCGGTAGATCCATGAGCGCATCCCTTAGCGAACTGTCGACCTATCTCGGCGAAAAGCTGCCCGGCCGCTTCAGCGACGCTGTGCTCGCCTATGGCGAGCTCACCGTCTCGGTCGAACCGCGCGACCTGATCGAGGTGGCGACGTTCCTGCGCGACGATCCAAAATGCCAGTTCATTTCGATCATCGACGTCTGCGGCGCCGACTATCCGTCGCGGACCAAGCGCTTCGATGTCGTCTATCACTTGCTGTCGCCGAAGCAGAATTTTCGCATCCGCCTCAAGGTCCAGGCCGACGAGGAAACCATGGTGCCGTCGATCACCGGCGTCTATCCCGGAGCCGACTGGTTCGAGCGCGAGACCTACGACCTCTATGGTGTGCTGTTCTCGGGCCACCCAGACTTACGGCGGATCCTGACCGACTACGGCTTCGAGGGCCATCCGCTGCGCAAGGATTTCCCGCTGACCGGCTTCGTCGAAGTGCGCTACGACGACGAAGCCAAGCGCGTCGTTTATGAGCCGGTCGAGCTCAAGCAGGAATTCCGCAATTTCGATTTTCTGTCCCCTTGGGAAGGCACCGATTATGTGCTGCCTGGGGATGAGAAGGCAAAGCAGTAAATGGCTGAAACCTCCGTCCGCAACTTCAACATCAATTTTGGTCCGCAACATCCGGCGGCGCATGGCGTTTTGCGCCTGGTGCTGGAGCTCGACGGCGAAGTCGTCGATCGCGTCGATCCGCATATCGGGCTGCTGCATCGCGGCACGGAAAAGCTGATCGAGCACAAGACCTACCTGCAGGCCGTGCCTTATCTCGACCGGCTCGATTATTGCGCGCCGATGAACCAGGAGCATGCCTTCGCGCTCGCCGCCGAGCGGCTGCTCGGCATCGAGGTGCCGAAGCGCGGCCAGCTGATCCGCGTGCTCTATTGCGAGATCGGCCGCATCATGTCGCACATCCTCAATGTGACGACGCAGGCGCTGGATATCGGCGCGCTGACGCCGCCGCTATGGGGCTTCGTCGAGCGCGAAAAGCTGATGGTGTTCTACGAGCGCGCCTCGGGCTCGCGCATGCATGCGGCCTATTTCCGGCCGGGCGGCGTCCATCAGGACCTGCCGCACAAGCTGGTCGAGGATATCGGCAAGTGGATCGACCCGTTCCTGAAGTCGCTCGACGACCTCGATGCGCTTCTCACCGGCAACCGCATCTTCAAGCAGCGCAACGTCGACATCGGCACGGTGTCGCTGGCCGATGCCTGGGCCTGGGGCTTTTCCGGGGTGATGGTGCGCGGCTCGGGCGCGGCCTGGGACCTGCGCAAGTCGCAGCCCTATGAATGCTATGCCGAGATGGATTTCGACATCCCGATCGGCAAGAACGGCGACTGTTTCGACCGCTACCTCGTGCGCATGGAAGAAATGCGCCAGTCGGCCAAGATCATGCGCCAGTGCGTCGATCTTCTGGTCGGCAAGGAGGGCAGCGGGCCGGTGTCGAACCTCGACGGCAAGGTGGTGCCGCCGAAGCGCCCGGCGATGAAGCGCTCGATGGAAGCGCTGATCCACCACTTCAAGCTCTACACCGAAGGCTACCGTGTGCCGGCCGGCGAGGTCTATGCGGCGGTCGAGGCGCCGAAGGGCGAATTCGGCGTCTACATGGTCTCCGACGGCACCAACAAGCCGTATCGCTGCAAGCTGCGCGCGCCAGGCTTCGCGCACCTGCAAGCCATGGATTTCCTGTGCCGCGGCCACATGCTGGCCGACGTCACCGCCGTTCTCGGCTCCCTCGACATCGTGTTTGGTGAGGTCGATCGCTAAAATGTCAGTCCGCCGTCTCGCAGAAGCCAGCGTCCAGCCAGCGTCCTTCGCCTTCAACCGGGCGAATGCGGCGGCGGCCAAGCAATGGATCAAGAAATATCCGAAGGGCCGCGAGCAATCGGCGATCATCCCCTTGCTGATGCTGGCGCAGGAGCAGGAAGGCTGGGTGACCAAGGCGGCGATCGAGACCATCTCCGACATGCTCGGCATGCCCCGTATCCGCGGGCTCGAAGTCGCGACCTTCTATACCCAGTATCAGCTCAATCCGGTCGGCACCCGCGCGCATATCCAAGTCTGCGGCACCACGCCCTGCATGCTGCGCGGCTCGGAAGCGCTGATGGATGTCTGCCGCTCGAAAATCCATCACGAGCAGTTCCATACCAACGATAAGGGCACCCTGTCCTGGGAAGAGGTCGAATGCCTCGGCGCCTGCGTCAACGCACCGATGGTGATGATTTTCAAGGATACGTTCGAGGATCTGACGCCTGAGCGGCTGGCCGAGATCATCGACCTCTACGGCGCCGGCAAGGGGGCCGAGGTCAAGCCCGGCCCGCAGAATGGCCGCATCACCTCCGAGCCGATCACCGGCCTGACGACGCTGAAGAGCGAAAAGGCCATCCTCAAGGCGACCCGCGACAGGGAAGCCAAGGAAGCTGCCAAGGCGGCCAAGGCAGTACCCGACGCCATCGTCGCCGAGGTCGTGCCGGCTCCCGCCTCTGCTCCGGCTCCCGCCGTCGCGCCGTCGAAGGCCAGCAAGCCGAAGACCGATGCGCCCGAAACCAGCCCGGCGTTGAAGACGCCTTCGGCGATCAAGGTTGCGCCTGCCGCGGAAAAGGCGGCGAGCGTGGCCGCCCCGCTGCATTCGGCCGCCAACGCCAACAAGGCCTCGCCGGAAGTCGAGAAGGTCTCCAAGCAGCGCAGCGGTCCGAAAAACAAGGCCGAGCCTGCGGCTGCGTTCAAGTCGCCGGAGGCCAAGGTGCCCGCTGCCAGGCCGGCAAAGCCTTCGCTGGAAGACAAGAACCGCCCGGCCGGTATCGAAAAGCCGGCGCTGGTCGACGATCTCAAGCTGATCTCCGGCGTTGGCCCGAAGAGCGAGGGCATCCTGCATTCGCTCGGCATCTTCACCTTCGCGCAGGTCGCCTCCTGGAAGAAGGCCGAGCGCGAATGGGTCGATGGCTATCTGAGCTTCCACGGCCGCATCGAGCGCGAAGACTGGGTCAAGCAGGCCAAGGCGCTCGCCAAGGGCGGGGTCGCCGAATATATCCGCGTCTTCGGCAAGAAGCCGGTCTGAGGGACGAACAATGCTTCAGGACAAAGACCGTATCTTCAACAACATCTACGGCCTCTTCGACAAGTCGCTGGCCGGCGCGATGGCGCGTGGCGCCTGGGACGGCACGCCCGGCATCATCGCCAAGGGGCGCGAGTGGATCGTCAACGAGATGAAGGCCTCGGGCCTGCGCGGCCGCGGCGGCGCCGGTTTCCCGACCGGGCTGAAATGGTCGTTCATGCCCAAGCAGAGCGACGGCCGGCCGAGCTATCTCGTCGTCAATGCCGACGAATCCGAGCCCGGCACCTGCAAGGATCGCGACATATTGCGCCATGATCCGCATACGCTAGTCGAAGGCTGCCTGATCGCCGGCTTCGCCATGGGCGCGGTTGCCGCCTACATCTATGTGCGCGGCGAGTTCATCAGGGAGCGCGAGGCGCTGCAGCGCGCCATCGACGAGGCCTATGAGGCCAAGCTGATTGGCAAGAACAATATTTCCGGCTACGATTTCGACATCTATATGCACCACGGCGCCGGCGCCTATATCTGCGGCGAGGAGACGGCGCTGCTCGAAAGCCTCGAAGGCAAGAAGGGCCAGCCGCGGCTGAAGCCGCCGTTCCCGGCCAATGTCGGCCTCTATGGCTGCCCGACCACGGTCAACAATGTCGAGTCCATCGCGGTCGCGCCGACCATCCTGCGCCGGGGTGCTGCCTGGTTCTCGTCCTTCGGCCGGCCCAACAATGTCGGCACCAAGCTGTTTTGCATCTCCGGCCACGTCAACAATCCGTGCACCGTCGAAGAGGCGATGTCGATCCCGTTCCGCGAGTTGATCGAGACGCATTGCGGCGGCATCCGCGGCGGCTGGGACAATCTGCTGGCGGTCATTCCGGGCGGCGCCTCCGTGCCGCTGGTGCCGGCCGAGCAGATCATCGATGCGCCGATGGATTTCGACGCGCTGCGCGACCTGAAATCGGGTCTCGGCACGGCGGCTGTCATCGTCATGGACAAATCGACCGATATCGTGAAGGCGATCGCCCGGCTCTCCTATTTCTACAAGCATGAGAGCTGCGGCCAGTGCACGCCGTGCCGCGAAGGCACCGGCTGGATGTGGCGGGTGATGGAACGGCTGGTGCGCGGCGAGGCGCAGAAGCGCGAGATCGACATGCTGCTCGACGTCACCAAGCAGGTCGAGGGCCACACGATCTGCGCGCTGGGCGATGCGGCGGCTTGGCCGATCCAGGGCCTGATGCGGCACTTCCGCGGCGAGGTGGAGCGGCGCATCGACGAGTTTTCGCGCAACGCCCACCGGGCCGAACCGGTGATGGTGGCGGCGGAATAGAAATACGGGCTAACGCCCGATTTGAAATACGGGCAAGTGCCCGATTTGAAATACGGGCGGAAGCCCGATTTGAGGAAACGGCTCGGGGCAACGGAAGAAACGACCAGGAGACCACCTATGTCGCTGTATTCAGGACCCGACGATTTGATGCCCGATTTGGACCCGTTCGAGAAGATGAACCAGGATCTGACCAGGATGATGCCGAAGGAGATGGCGAGCGCCGTCAATCTCCTGGCGCACCCTGTCGCGGGAGCGGCGGCGATGTCGGCGCTCGGCATCGGGCTGGCCAATCACGCCTTTGGCGTCTGGATGGGCGCGCTCTCGGGTGCCGCCGAGGCTTCGCAGCGGCTTTTTCAACCGATCGTCGACGATTTCGAAGCCAGGACCGAACGCTTTTCGGAAACCACGAAAAACTCCTCGACCAAGGCGCGCGCGGCGACGAAGACCTTGATCGCCGAGGCGCAGTCCTTCGCCAGGGACGTGAATGACATAGCGGCGAGCACCAAAGGCGGTGCGGCAAACGCCATGGATACAAGTTCAACGGCCGGCGGCGCGCCGGCCGGCCTGATGCCCGAGGATTTCAAGCAGCCCAAGGCCATGGACCGGCCGGCGAAGCCAGCCGACCTCAAGGCGATATCGGGCATCGGGCCGAAGCTGGAAAAGGTGCTGAACGGCCTGGGCATCTGGACATACGGCCAGATCGCGGCATGGACGCCGGAAGAGATCGCCTGGGTCGACGATTATCTATCGTTCAAGGGCCGCATCGATCGCGACGACTGGACCCGGCAGGCGGCGGCACTCGCCGCCAAGGCCAAGAGGTAGGACACGAGATGGAGGTTCACGACAAAAGCGATGTTCTGGACGTTCGCAACGCCATCGTCAGCAATTCGAGCTTCGATGACGTGAACATGTCGAACACCCAGTTTCACAATGTGAACCTGTCGGCGGCCAAGATCCAGCGCACCAATCTGAGCAACACCAAGGTGGAAGACGCAAACCTTTCCAATGCGTTTTTCACCAATGTGAACATGAGCAACGTGAAGATAGAAAACGCTGAGGTGGCCGGCATGATGATCAACGGCATCAGCCTTGGCGACCTCATCCAGGCATATGAGACGGCGAAGAACGCCGGGGGCAATTGATGGCAAAGCTCAAGGTCGACGGGAAAGAGATCACTGTACCCGACCATTACACGCTGCTGCAGGCGGCCGAGGACGCAGGTGCTGAAGTGCCGCGCTTCTGCTTCCATGAGCGGCTGTCGATCGCCGGCAATTGCCGCATGTGCCTGATCGAGGTGAAGGGCGGACCGCCCAAGCCGCAGGCATCCTGCGCCATGGGCGTGCGCGACCTGCGCCCCGGCCCCAACGGCGAGCCGCCGGAAATCTTCACCAACACGCCGATGGTCAAGAAGGCCAGGGAAGGCGTGATGGAGTTCCTGCTGATCAACCATCCGCTCGACTGCCCGATCTGCGACCAGGGCGGCGAGTGCGACCTGCAGGACCAGGCGATGGCCTTCGGCGTCGATTCCTCGCGCTATCACGAGAACAAGCGGGCGGTCGAAGACAAATATATCGGGCCGCTGGTCAAGACGGTGATGAACCGCTGCATCCATTGCACGCGCTGCGTCCGCTTCACCACCGAGGTTGCCGGCATTTCAGAGCTCGGCCTGATCGGCCGTGGCGAGGATGCCGAGATCACCACCTATCTCGAAAGCGCCATGACCTCGGAACTGCAGGGCAACGTCATCGACCTTTGCCCGGTCGGTGCGCTGACCTCGAAGCCCTTCGCCTTCCAGGCGCGGCCTTGGGAACTGACCAAGACCGAATCCATCGATGTGATGGATGCCGTCGGCTCGGCGATCCGTGTCGATTCAAGAGGCCGCGAAGTGATGCGCATTCTGCCGCGCGTCAACGAGGCGGTGAACGAGGAATGGATTTCAGACAAGACCCGCTTCATCTGGGACGGCTTGCGCACCCAGCGCCTCGACCGCCCTTATGTGCGCAAGGACGGCAAGCTCGTTCCGACGAACTGGGCCGAGGCCTTTGCCGCGATCAAGGACGCGGTGTCGAAGACGGCACCGGAAAAGATCGGCGCCATATCAGGCGATCTCGCCGCGGTCGAGGAGATCTACGCGCTGAAGCTTTTGATGGCCGCGCTTGGTTCGAACAACGCCGACTGCCGCCAGGATGGCGCCGCCCTTGATCCCTCGCTCGGCCGGGCGAGCTATATCTTCAATCCGACCATCGAGGGTATCGAGCAGGCCGATGCGGTGCTGATCATCGGCGCCAATCCGCGCTTCGAGGCCTCGGTGCTCAATGCCCGCATCCGCAAGCGCTGGCGCGTCGGCAATTTGCCGGTCGGCGTCATCGGCGATGTCGGCGATACGCGCTACGAGTATGAGCAACTCGGCGCCGGACCCGACTCGCTGAAGGACCTGGCGGACGGCAGCGGCAAGTTCTTCCAGGTGCTGAAGAAGGCGACGCATCCGCTCATCATCGTCGGCCAGGGCGCGCTGGCGCGCGCCGATGGCGCAGCCGTGCTCGGCCAGGCGGCGAAGCTTAGTATGGCCGTCAACGCCGCCCGACCCGACTGGAACGGTTTTGCCGTGCTGCACAATGCGGCGGGGCGTGTCGGCGGCCTCGACATCGGCTTCGTGCCGGGCGAGGGCGGCAAGAACGTCGCCGGCATGCTCGGTGAGATGGAACTGCTGTTCCTGCTCGGCGCCGACGAGATCGACATGGCCAAGACCGGCGGCGCCTTCGTCGTCTATGTCGGCACGCATGGCGACCAGGGCGCGCACCGCGCCAACGTCATCCTGCCGGGTGCTGCCTACACCGAAAAGTCGGGCACCTATGTCAACACCGAAGGCCGCGTCCAGCAGACCAACCGTGCCGGCTTTGCGCCGGGCGATGCGCGCGAGGACTGGGCCATTCTAAGAGCGCTGTCGGATGTGCTCGGCAAGAAGCTGCCGTTCGATTCGCTGCCGCAGCTTCGCGCGAAACTCTATGCGGACCACCCGCATCTCGCCCGCATCGATCATGTCGAGCCGGGCAATGCTGACGATATCGCCAAGGTGGCGAAGCTCGGCGGGCGGCTGAACAAGGGCACCTTCACCTCGCCGGTCAAGGATTTCTACCTGACCAACCCGATCGCGCGGGCGTCGGCCGTGATGGCGGAATGCTCGGCGCTGGCGAAAAACGGCTTCAGGCAGGCGGCGGAATAAGCATGGACACCTTCTTCTCCTTCTACGTGCTGCCGGCGCTGATCATCCTCTTGAAGTCGGTGGTGCTGATCGTCGTGCTTTTGATTGCGGTCGCCTATCTGCTTTACGCCGACCGCAAGATCTGGGCGGCGGTGCAGTTGCGCCGCGGCCCGAACGTCGTCGGCCCATGGGGCACGCTGCAGGCCTTTGCCGATCTTTTGAAGTTCGTCTTCAAGGAGCCGATCATTCCGTCCGGCGCCAACAAGGGCGTGTTCCTGCTGGCGCCGCTGGTGTCGGCGGTGCTGGCGATCTCGGCCTGGGCGGTCATTCCGGTCAACCAGGGCTGGGCGATCGCCAACGTCAATGTCGGCATACTCTATGTCTTCGCCATCTCCTCGCTTGAGGTCTATGGCGTGATCATGGGCGGCTGGGCGTCGAACTCGAAATATCCGTTTCTCGGCGCGCTGCGCTCGGCCGCGCAGATGGTGTCCTACGAGGTCTCGATCGGTTTCGTCATCGTCACCGTGCTGCTCTGCGTCGGCTCGCTCAACCTGTCCGATATCGTGCTGTCGCAGCAGGACGGATTGGGTACGAAGCTCGGCCTGCCCAACACCTTCCTCGACTGGCACTGGCTGTCGCTGTTTCCGATGTTCGTCATCTTCTTCATCTCGGCGCTGGCCGAGACCAACCGGCCGCCTTTCGACCTTGTGGAAGCCGAATCGGAACTCGTCGCCGGCCATATGGTCGAATATTCGTCGACGCCGTTCCTGCTGTTCTTCCTCGGCGAATATGTCGCCGTCGTGCTGATGTGCGCGCTGGCCACCATCCTGTTCCTCGGCGGCTGGCTGCCGCCCTTCGACTTCGCGCCCTTCACCTGGGTGCCGGGGCTGATCTGGTTCGTGCTCAAGGTCTGCCTGATGTTCTTCATGTTCTCGATGGTCAAGGCCTTCGTGCCGCGCTACCGCTACGACCAGCTGATGCGGCTCGGCTGGAAGGTCTTCCTGCCGATCTCGCTGGCGATGGTGGTGATTGTCGCCGCGTTTCTCAAGATCACGGGGTTTGCGTGATGGTCCGCGCCGCCGTGGAGCTTCGATCGGCACGCTTGTGGAGAGGCAGCGAGCGATGAGAGAGCGGTCATGAACGCGAACTTGATCGGCGCTTTGGTGGGCGTGGTCGTGGCCGCGGCAGATTTCGCGCTGCTCAGGGTGCTTGCCTCGCGCGTTGAGCTCGACGAGACGAAACGCGTTTTGAACATAACCGGCCTCAGCCAGTTCGTGCTGCTGCCGATCGTGGGCTGGTTCGTGGCCCCGCTGTTTGCTGGAGAATGATGATGTCAGCGCTAGCTCAAGCCGCAAAGTCGCTGCTGCTGCTGGATTTCGTCAGCGCCTTCTTCCTGTCGATGCGCCAGTTCTTCGCGCCGAAGGAGACGATCAATTATCCGCACGAGAAGGGACCGGTGAGTCCGCGCTTCCGCGGCGAGCATGCGCTGCGCCGTTATCCCAATGGCGAGGAACGCTGCATCGCCTGCAAATTGTGCGAAGCGATCTGCCCGGCGCAGGCCATCACCATCGAGGCCGGCCCGCGCCGCAATGACGGCACGCGCCGCACCGTGCGCTACGACATCGACATGGTGAAGTGCATCTATTGCGGCTTCTGCCAGGAAGCCTGCCCGGTCGACGCCATCGTCGAGGGGCCGAATTTCGAATTCGCGACGGAAACGCGCGAGGAACTTTATTACGACAAGGACAAGCTGCTGGCCAATGGCGACCGCTGGGAGCGCGAACTGGCGCGCAACATCTCGCTGGACGCGCCTTATCGCTGACATTTGACGCATGGACGGGGCGAGGGGCCTCGTTTAAGGACAACGCAACTTGCCGGCCGGAGGCGGTGGCAGAAATCGAACAGGACGAACGTCCTGTTCGGACAGGAAACCCCGGGGGAACCCATGCTGAGTGGACTAGAGGCGGCCTTTTTCTACCTCTTCGCCTTTGTCGCGGTGGCGTCGGCGTTCATGGTCATTTCGTCGCGCAATCCCGTGCATTCCGTGCTGTTCCTGATCCTGACCTTCTTCAACGCCGCCGGCCTGTTCATGCTGACCGGGGCCGAGTTCCTGGCGATGATCCTGCTCGTCGTCTATGTCGGCGCGGTCATGGTGCTGTTCCTGTTCGTCGTCATGATGCTCGACGTCGACTTCGCCGAGATGAAGGAAGGCGCCCTGCAATATGCGCCGATCGGCGCGCTGGTCGGGCTGATCCTGGCGGCGGAGCTGATCGTCGTGCTCGGCGGCTATACATTCGCGCCGCGACTGGCGGCGACGGTCTCAAAGCCCATTCCGGACCTTGCCGCGCGCTCGAACACGGCGGCGCTCGGCGACATCCTCTATACCGACTACCTCTACTACTTCCAGATTGCGGGCCTCATACTGCTGGTCGCCATGATCGGCGCCATCGTGCTGACGCTGCGCCACAAGCCGGGCGTCAAGCGGCAGTCGATCGCGGCCCAGGTCGGGCGCACGCCGGCGACGGGAATGGAAATCCGCAAGGTCAAGACAGGCGAGGGGATCTGAGATGACCGTCGGCATCGCGCACTATCTCACCGTATCGGCGATCCTGTTCACGCTCGGCGTGTTCGGCATCTTCCTCAACCGCCGCAACATCATCGTCATCCTGATGTCGATCGAACTGATCCTGCTCGCGGTCAACATCAATTTCGTCGCCTTCTCGGCCGCGCTTGGCGATCTCGTCGGCCAGGTGTTCGCGCTGTTCGTGCTGACGGTCGCGGCGGCCGAGGCCGCCATCGGACTTGCCATCCTCGTCGTCTTCTTCCGCAACCGCGGTTCGATCGCGGTCGAAGACGTGAACATGATGAAGGGTTGACGGAACCACAATGTACCAGGCCATCGTCTTCCTTCCGCTGCTCGGCTTTCTGATCGTCGGCCTGTTCGGCAATTCGCTCGGCGCCAAGGCATCCGAATACATCACCTCCGGCTTCCTGGTGATCGCGGCGGTGCTGTCGTGGGTCGCCTTTTTCTCCGTCGGCTTCGGCGAGGCGCAAGTGTTCACCGTGCCGGTGCTGCGCTGGATCCAGTCCGGTGGGCTGGACGCGGCCTGGGCGCTGAGGATCGACACGCTGACCGTGGTGATGCTGGTCGTCGTCAACACGGTGTCGGCGCTGGTCCACATCTACTCGATCGGCTACATGCACCACGATCCGAACCGGCCGCGCTTCTTCGCCTATCTGTCGCTGTTCACCTTCGCCATGCTGATGCTGGTAACGGCCGACAATCTGGTACAGATGTTCTTCGGCTGGGAAGGCGTCGGCCTGGCCTCCTATCTCCTCATCGGTTTCTGGTACAAGAAGCCCTCGGCCAACGCCGCGGCGATCAAGGCCTTCGTCGTCAACCGCGTCGGCGATTTCGGCTTCGCGCTCGGCATCTTCGGCGTATTCGTGCTGTTCGGCTCGGTCAACCTCGGCACCATCTTCGCCAATGCGGCGACGTTCATCCCGGCTGAGGGCGCGCCCCAGGGCGCTGCCGTGCTGACTTTCCTCGGCTATGCGCTCGACAAGCAGGCGGCGCTGACCGTGGTCTGCCTGCTCTTGTTCATGGGCGCCATGGGCAAGTCGGCGCAGGTGCCGCTGCACACCTGGCTGCCCGACGCCATGGAAGGCCCGACGCCGGTCTCGGCACTCATCCATGCCGCCACCATGGTGACGGCCGGCGTGTTCATGCTGGCGAGGCTGTCGCCGCTGTTCGAATTGTCGCCTTCGGCGCTGACCGTGGTCACCTTCATCGGCGCCTTCACCGCGTTCTTCGCGGCGACCGTCGGCCTGGTCCAGAACGACATCAAGCGCGTCATCGCCTATTCGACCTGCTCGCAGCTCGGCTACATGTTCGTGGCGCTCGGCGTCGGCGCCTATGGCGCGGCGATCTTCCACCTGTTCACGCATGCCTTCTTCAAGGCGCTGCTGTTCCTGGGCTCGGGCTCGGTCATCCACGCCGTCTCCGACGAGCAGGACATGCGCAAGATGGGCGGTCTCAGGACGCTGATCCCGAAGACCTACTGGATGATGGTGATCGGCACGCTGGCGCTGACCGGCGTCGGCATTCCGGTGACCGTCATCGGCACCGCCGGCTTCTTCTCCAAGGACGCCATCATCGAAAGTGCCTTTGCCGGGCCCAATATGTTCGCCGGCTTTGCCTTCGTGATGCTGGTCGTCGCCGCCTGCTTCACCTCTTTCTACTCCTGGCGACTGATCTTCATGACCTTCCACGGCGAGCCGCGGGCGAGCCACGAGGTGATGCACCACGTCCATGAATCGCCGCCGGTGATGCTGGTGCCGCTGTTCATCCTGGCGGCGGGCGCGCTGTTTGCCGGCGTGATCTTCCATGGCGCCTTCATCGGCGAGGGCTATGCCGAGTTCTGGAAGGCGTCGCTGTTCACACTGCCCGACAATCGTATCCTGGATGACATCCACGAATTGCCGCTGTGGGTGAAACTGTCGCCCTTCGTCGCCATGCTGATCGGTTTCGCGATCGCCTGGCAGTTCTATATCCGCGCGCCGGAAATGCCGAAGACCCTGGCGGCGCGGCATCGCGGGCTCTACGCCTTCCTGCTCAACAAGTGGTATTTCGACGAACTCTATGACGTCCTGTTCGTGCGGCCGGCAAAATGGCTTGGCCGCTTCCTCTGGAAGACCGGCGACGGCACCATCATCGATGGGCTCGGGCCTGACGGCATTTCGGCGCGCGTCGTCGACGTCACCAACCGCGTCGTCAAGCTCCAGACCGGCTACCTCTATCACTATGCCTTCGCCATGCTGATCGGCGTTGCCGCACTCGTCACCTGGATGATGCTCTGATGACCGCCGCGCCAATACTATCGCTGGTCACTTTCCTGCCGCTGGTGGGGGTGCTGCTCATCCTTTTCGTGCGTGACGATAGCGAGAATGCACGCCGCAACATCCGCGCCATCGCGCTGTGGACGACGAGCATCACCTTCATTGTCTCGCTGTTCATCTGGATCGGCTTCGACAATTCTCAAGCCGGCTTCCAGTTCGTGGAGAAGTTCGCCTGGCTGGACTCCGGCATTTCCTATCATATGGGCGTTGACGGCATCTCGATGCTGTTCGTCATCCTGACCACGTTCCTGATGCCGCTCTGCATCCTGGCTTCGTGGAAATCGATCGAGAAGCGCGTCAAGGCCTACATGATCGCCTTCTTGTTGCTGGAGACGTTGATGATCGGCGTGTTCTGCGCGCTGGACATCGTCTTGTTCTACGTCTTCTTCGAAGCCGGCCTGATCCCGATGTTCATCATCATCGGCGTGTGGGGCGGCAAGCGGCGCGTCTATGCCTCGTTCAAGTTCTTCCTCTATACGCTGGCCGGCTCGGTGCTGATGCTGCTCGCCATCATGGCGATGTTCTTCCAATCCGGCACCACCGACATTCCGACGCTGCTGACGCATAATTTCCCGGCCAACATGCAGACCTGGCTGTGGCTTGCCTTCTTCGCCTCCTTCGCGGTGAAGATGCCGATGTGGCCGGTGCACACCTGGCTGCCCGACGCGCACGTCGAGGCGCCGACGGCCGGATCGGTGATCCTGGCCGCCATCCTCTTGAAAATGGGCGGTTACGGCTTCCTGCGTTTCTCGCTGCCGATGTTTCCGCTGGCGTCGGAAATGTTCGCGCCGCTGGTGTTCACGCTCTCCGTCGTCGCCATCATCTACACCTCGCTGGTGGCGCTGATGCAGGAGGACATGAAGAAACTGATCGCCTATTCGTCGGTCGGCCATATGGGCTTCGTCACCATGGGCATCTTCGCGATGAACCAGGAAGGCGTGCAGGGCGCGATCTTCCAGATGCTGTCGCACGGCCTCGTCTCCGGCGCGCTGTTCCTCTGCGTCGGCGTCATCTACGACCGCATGCACACGCGCGAGATCGACGCCTATGGCGGGCTGGTCAACAACATGCCGAAATACGCCACGGTGTTCATGATCTTCACCATGGCCAATGTCGGCCTGCCCGGCACCAGCGGCTTCGTCGGCGAATTCCTGACCATGCTTGGCGTGTTCCGGGTCAACACCTGGGTGGCGTTCTTCGCCGCCACCGGCGTCGTCCTGTCGGCGGCCTACGCGCTCTGGCTCTACCGCCGAGTGATCTTCGGCGCGCTGACCAAGGACAGCCTGAAGGGGTTGCTCGACCTGTCGGCGCGCGAGAAGCTCATCATCTATCCGCTGGCCGTGCTGGTCATCTTCTTCGGCGTCTATCCGGCGCCGGTCTTCGACGCGACGGCCGAATCGGTCAAGGCGCTCGTCACCAATGTCACCGCATCCATCGGCACCGCGCAGACCGCGGCGGCGAACTGAGCAGGGGTTTTGCGAACCATGACTGCGGACCTTCTCTCCAGCCTGTCGCTTTCGACGCCTGAGTTGATCCTCGCCATCGGCGCCCTGGCGCTGTTGATGCTCGGCGCCTATTCGCGCGCCAACACCACGACGACGGTGACCGGCCTTGCCGTTGCCGTCCTGGTATTTGCGGGCATCTGGCTGATCTTTTCCACGGGGCAGGGCAATGCCTACGGCGAGGCCTTTGTCCAGGATCCCTTCTCCCGTTTCATGAAGGTGCTGGCGCTGATCGGCTCCGCGGTGACGCTGGTGATGTCGATGCGCTTTGCCAAGGCCGAGCATTTCGACAAGTTCGAATATCCGGTGCTGATCCTGCTGTGCACGCTCGGCATGATGCTGATGATCTCGGCCAATGGCATGATCGGGCTCTATCTCGGGCTCGAACTGCAATCGCTGGCGATCTACGTGCTGGCGGCGATCAACCGCGACAATCTGCGCTCGACCGAGGCGGGCCTGAAGTATTTTGTCCTCGGCGCGCTGTCGTCAGGCATGCTGCTTTACGGCATCAGCCTCGTCTACGGCTACACCGGCAATACCGGCTTCCAGGAGATCGCCACCGCACTTGGCAGCGGCGAGCGACAGCTCGGCCTGGTCTTTGGCCTGGTCTTCGTGCTGGCCGGCCTCGCCTTCAAGATTTCGGCGGTGCCGTTCCATATGTGGACGCCTGATGTCTATGAGGGCGCCCCGACGCCGGTGACGGCATTCCTGGCGGCGGCGCCGAAAATGGCGGCGATGGCGCTGATCGTGCGTGTCACCATGGGCGCCTTCAAGCCGATCGCTTCCGACTGGCAGCAGATCATCGTCTTCATTTCGATCGCCTCGATGGCGCTCGGCGCCTTCGCGGCCATCGGCCAGACCAACATCAAGCGGCTGATGGCCTATTCCTCGATCGGCCATATGGGCTACGCGCTGGTCGGCCTTGCCGCCAACAGCCAGGCAGGCGTGCGCGGCGTCGCCATCTACATGCTGATCTATCTGGTGATGACGCTGGGCACCTTCGCCTTCATCCTCGCCATGCGCCGCAAGGAGGGCAATGTCGAACAGATCAGCGATCTCGCCGGCTTGTCGTCGACCAATCCGGTCATGGCGACGATCCTGACCATCCTGATGTTCTCGCTGGCCGGCATCCCGCCGCTCGCCGGTTTCTGGGGGAAGTGGTACGTGTTCCTCGCCGCCATCAACGCTGGCCTCTATGCGCTTGCGATCATCGGTGTGCTGGCCTCGGTGGTGGGCGCCTACTACTACCTGCGCATCATCAAGATCATGTGGTTCGATGAGCCGGTCGGCGGCTTCGTGCCGATGGCGAGCGAATTGCGCGCTGTGCTCGGCGTCAGTGGCGCCTTCGTGCTGTTCTACGTGCTGATCGGTGGGCCGATCGGCACGTATGCCGAAGCCGCCGCAAAGACCTTCTTTTAGACGGGATGGCATTTCGGCTGGCTCCAACCGCGGCGTCGGACGGCTTCCGGCTCGAGGCGCATGACACGGTCGGTTCCACCAATGCGCTGGCGCTGGACCATGCGCGGGCGGGCGATCCGGGCAAGCTCTGGGTCGTTTCAAAAAAGCAGGAAAGCGGACGTGGCCGGCGCGGCCGGGTCTGGGCGACGCCCGAGGGCAATCTGGCGGCGACGCTGCTTGTCGTCACCAATGCCGAGCTTCGCCTTGCCGCGACGCTCGGCTTCGTCGCCGGACTGGCGCTGGCCGATGCGCTCGACGCCGTCGTGCCGAAGGGCAGGATCTCGATCGGCCTCGACGGCGCCAGCCAAGACAAGAACCGTTTCGAGCTGAAATGGCCGAACGACGTGCTCGCCTCGGGCGCCAAGCTTGCCGGCATCCTGCTGGAATCGGCTGTTCTGGATGGCAACCGTTTCGCGGTGGCGGTCGGCATCGGCGTCAATGTGGTGGCATACCCCAAGGATTTACCTTATCCGGCGACATCGCTTTACGCGCTGGGCGCCGTCTGCGATGCCGAGACGTTGTTTCTGGCGCTGTCGGATGCCTGGAGCGAGAATGCCCGGCTGTGGAACGATGGGCGCGGGCTGTCAGCCGTCCGGCAACGCTGGCTGGCGCGCGCGGCGGGGCTTGGCGGGCAGGTTGCTGTCAGAATTGACGGTAATGTGGTGCGCGGCACCTTCGAGACCATTGACGAGGACTGCCGTTTCGTGATCCGCGACGACAGGGGTTCAGTTCTGACGATCGCCGCCGGCGATGTGCATTTCGGAGCGGTTGCGTCAGCCCGGAATTAAACGGCTTGGGTTTGATCGGCGGGCTTGACCGGCCAGGAAAGGGAAGATCATGGCGAATGCGGAAAACGCCGAACTCGTCTTCGTGCCGCTCGGCGGCGTCGGCGAGATCGGCATGAACTTCGCCCTTTATGGCTATGGGCCGGCCAATGCGCGTGAATGGATCGTCGTCGATGTCGGCGTTACCTTTCCCGACGCCGCGCATCCGGGCGTCGACCTGATCCTGCCCGACACGCGCTTCATCGAGGAGAACCTCGCCAATCTGCGCGGCATCGTCATCACCCACGCGCATGAGGACCATTACGGCGCGCTGCACGACATCTGGCCGAAGCTGAAGGCGCCGGTGTGGATGACGCCGTTCACCGCCGGCCTGCTGGAAGCCAAGCGGCAGGGCGAGCAGAATGCGCCGAAGATCCCGATAACGATCTACCGGGCTGGCGAAAAGTTCACCATCGGTCCGTTCGAGATCGAGGCCATTCCGGTGGCGCACTCCATTCCGGAGCCGATGTCATTGGCGATCACCTCGCCGGCCGGCACTGTCATCCACACCGGCGACTGGAAGATCGACCCGGAGCCGACGATCGGTCCGAAGACCGACGAGGCACGCTTCCGCGCCTATGGCGACAAGGGCGTGCTGGCGCTGATCTGCGATTCCACCAATGCGATGCGGGAAGGGGAGTCGCCGTCGGAAGTGGCGGTGGGCGAGGGCCTCAAGGGCGTCATCCAGAACGCCAAGGGCCGGGTCGCCGTCACCACATTCTCCTCCAATGTCGGGCGCATCGTTTCCATCGCCAAGGCGGCGCGCGACGCCGGCCGCCAGTGCCTGGTGCTCGGCCGTTCGCTGAAGCGCGTCATCGATGTAGCGGGCGAACTCGGCTACATGGACGGGCTGCCCGAATTCATCGCCGAGGAGGATTACGGTTTCATCCCGCGCGAGAACCTCGTCATCATCTGCACCGGCAGCCAGGGCGAGCCGCTGGCGGCACTTGCCAAACTGTCGCGCGACGAGATGAAATCGGTGTCGCTGACGGCGGGCGATACGGTGGTGTTTTCCTCGCGCACCATACCCGGCAACGAGAAGGCGATCCTCGAGATCAAGAACCGCCTGATCGACCTCGGCATGAAGATCATCGAGGACGGCGATGCGCTGGTGCATGTCTCCGGCCATCCGCGCCGCAACGAATTGCGCAAGATGTATGAATGGGTGCGCCCGCGGATCGGCGTTCCCGTGCATGGCGAGGCGGCGCATCTGGTGGCGCAGGGCTCGCTGATGTCGATGTCCGGCATCGGCCAGGTGGCGCAAGTGCGCGACGGCGATATGCTGAGGCTCTATCCAGGTGCCGCGACGATCATCGACCAGGTGCCGTTCGGCCGCATCTACAAGGACGGCCGGCTGATCGGCACCGACCAGGCGATGGGCATTCGCGACCGGCGCAAGCTGTCCTTCGCCGGCCATGTCGCGGTCAATGTCGTGCTCGACGACAAATATGAGCTCGCCGGCGATCCCGATCTGGTCGCCATCGGCGTCGCCGAGGCCGATGCCAGCGGCGAGACCCTGGAAGACCTGATGCTCGATGCGGCAATCGGCGCCGTGGACTCCATCCCCCGTCAGCGCCGAAAAGACCTGGACCTCGTGCAGGAAGCGGTGCGTCGTGCCGTACGAGGTGCTGCCAACGAAGCCTGGGGCAAGAAGCCGCTGGTGACGGTGTTTGTGACGAGGTAGTGAATAGTGAATAGGATGTTCTGAGTTAGCTTTTTTGCAATGCGCAATACTCTATTCACCACTACTCACTGCCCCTAACCCGGAGCAACCTATGCTCGGTCGCCTGAACCATGTCGCGCTTGCCGTGCCGGATCTGGCTACGGCGACAGCGGCCTATCGCGATACGCTCGGCGCCCGGGTGACCGCGCCGCAGGCGCTGCCCGAGCATGGCGTGACGGTGGTGTTCGTCGATGTCGGCAACACCAAGATCGAACTGCTCGAGCCGCTGGGCGAGGAATCGCCGATCGCGGCGTTCCTTGAGAAGAATCCCTCGGGCGGCATGCATCATGTCTGCTATGAGGTCGACGACATCCTGGCCGCACGGGACCAGCTTAAAGCCAGCGGAGCGCGCGTGCTGGGCGACGGCAATCCCAGGACCGGCGCGCATGGCAAGCCGGTGCTGTTTCTGCATCCCAAGGATTTCTTCGGCACGCTGGTCGAACTGGAGCAAGCATGAGCTGGGTTTCGTTCATCGCCCTGTTCTTCGCCACCTGGTGGGTGGTGCTGTTCGCCGTCCTGCCGTTCAGCATGCGGACGCAGGACGAAGACCAGGACGTGACGCTGGGCACGGTTCCGAGCGCGCCGCGCGGACCGCATATGCTGCGCGCCGCGTTCAGGACGACCATCGCCACGCTGATCCTGATCGGCATCTTCTACGGCATCACCAGAGGGCTGGGACTCGGCATCGACGACATCCCGCACATCGTGCCGGATTTCAACCAGACCCCCAAGCATTAGCGTAGCCGGCAAGGCTCTTTCCGCTGTCCGGAAGGCGAGCGCCGCTAATGCATGTCGCCCAAAAGTGCGCAGCGGTTTTGGGACCGCGATATGCACAAACAAAGACCGAAAGCACGTCAACTGATTCCGTTTCGACGGGACGCGCTTTCGGTGCCAAAAAACAAAGCCGGCTTCCGGATTTGTAGTGCTGCCGCGAGGGCGCGTCGCGCCTCAAGGATTCATCTTACGCGCGTCAATTTCTTGTTTTCTGCGCGTTAGCCGGGTAACCTGGAGGTAGGTCCGGGGCAGGCCCGTGGGCATGCTTTGAGCGACATGCGTGGGATAAAGCAGTTTGGCAGTACGCTGTGTTAAGCAGATGATTGCACAAAAAAAATGCAAGGCACGAGGCCTTGCAATTTAAACGCGTCCGATCTGTTTCCGGTATCCGGCGGCAGCGAGTAACCGCGCCTAGATCGCATCCTCCCAAGACTTTGACCGCGTAGGAGAGCAGATTATTCTCCGCCCTCTCGGTTATCAGGGCACACTAGCCTAAGGCAGGTGAAATTGTCACGCAGAATTTTGCCTCGAAACAGGCAATCTCGTGCTGCACTGCACAATAGTGTGGCAGGCGTTGCTTGCGAAACGACCAGCAAGCTTGTGCGACACCGCCGCACCCTTCGCGGCGCCATTTCGACGCCATGGGCCGGGTTTCCATTCCGTCATGAAATAGCTATGAAGCCGGGGCAAGCAAGCCAGCGCCGCGCCGATTCCGATGCGGCAATCCTCTCTCACGGATCAGTCCATGCGTTTGTCGCGCTATTTCCTGCCCATTTCCAAAGAAAATCCGCGCGAGGCCGAAATCGTCTCGCACCGGCTGATGCTACGCGCCGGCATGATCCACCAGCAGGGACAGGGCAGCTTTTCCTGGCTGCCACTCGGCAAGCGGGTGCTGGACAAGGTCTGCCGGATCATTCGCGAGGAGCAGGACCGCGCCGGCGCACTCGAAATCCTGATGCCGACCATTCAGTCGGCTGAGCTGTGGCGCGAAAGCGGCCGCTATGAGGACTACGGCAAGGAGATGCTGCGCATCAAGGACCGGCAGGACCGCGACATGCTCTACGGTCCGACCAATGAGGAAATGGTCACCGAGATATTCCGTTCCTATGTCAGGTCCTACAAGGATCTGCCGATCAACCTCTATCACATCCAGTGGAAATTCCGCGACGAGGTGCGGCCGCGCTTCGGCGTCATGCGCTCACGCGAGTTCCTGATGAAGGACGCCTACTCCTTCGACCTCGATTATGAGGGCGCCAAGGCCGCCTATAACAGGATGTTCGTGTCCTATCTCAGGACCTTCACGCGCATGGGCCTGCAGGCCATTCCTATGCGCGCCGACACCGGACCGATCGGCGGCGACCTCAGCCACGAATTCATCATCCTGGCCGACACCGGCGAGAGCCAGGTTTTCTGTCACCGCGACTATCTTTCGTTGGATGTGCCGGGGGCGAATACCGACTTTTCGAACAACGCCGAGATAGCCGAGATCGTCAAGACGTGGACGACGCCCTACGCGGCCACCGACGAAATGCATGACGAGGCGGCCTGGGACAAGCTCGCCGAGGGCGCCCGCGTCTCGGCACGCGGCATCGAGGTCGGCCATATCTTCCATTTCGGCGACAAATATTCCAAGCCGATGGGCGCCAAGGTGACCGGGCCTGACGGCAAGGACCATTTCGTCTCCGGGGGCTCCTACGGCATCGGCCCGTCACGTCTGGTCGCGGCCATCATCGAGGCCAGCCATGACGACAACGGCATCATCTGGCCGGAAGCGGTGGCGCCGTTCGACATCGGCCTGATCAACATGAAGGCCGGCGACGCCGATTGCGACCGGGTCTGCGATGAGCTTAATTCAGCTTTCACCGCAGCCGGCAAGGACGTGCTCTACGACGATACCGACCAGCGGCCGGGCGGCAAGTTCGCCACCGCCGACCTGATCGGCCTGCCCTGGCAGGTGATCGTCGGGCCGCGCGGCGTTGCCGCCGGCGAGGTCGAGGTCAAGAACCGTAGGAACGGTGAGCGCGAGACGCTGCCGATCGCGGATGTGAAGAAGCGTTTCGGTATCGCCGCATGAGCGAGGCGGCAGCAGGAAAACCTCTGGCCGCCGGGCCGTTTTCCGTCTTCGAGCGCATGGTGGCGTGGCGCTATCTGCGCTCGCGCCGCAAGGAAACGGTGATCTCGGTCATCGCCTCGATCTCCTTTCTGGGCATCATGCTGGGCGTCGCCACGCTGATCGTCGTCATGGCCGTCATGAACGGGTTCCGCGCCGAGCTCCTGACTCGCATCCTCGGCGTCAACGGCCATCTGATCGTACAGCCACTGGACATGCCGCTGGAGGACTATGCGCAGGTCGCCAGCCGCATCAACGGCGTGTCGGGCGTCAAATACGCCATTCCGCTGATCGACGGGCAGGTGCTGGCGCAAGGCAATATCGGCGGCGGCACCGGCGCGCTGGTGCGCGGCATACGCGGCGAGGATCTGGGCAAGATCTCGATCGTCGCCAACAACATCAAGCAGGGCTCGATCGCCGGCTTCGACACAAGCGAGGGCGTCGCCATCGGCAGCCGCATGGCCGAGAATCTCGGCCTCGTGCTCGGCGACACCATCACGCTGATCTCGCCCGACGGCGACGTCACGCCGCTCGGCACCACGCCGCGCATGAAGGGCTATCCGATCACGGCGATCTTCGAGGTCGGCATGTCGGAGTATGACAGCTCCATCGTCTATATGCCGTTTTCGGAAGCGCAGCTCTATTTCAACATGGACGGCCGCGCCCAGACGATCGAGGTCTATGTCGACAATCCCGACAATGTCGACGCGCTGAAGCCGAAGGTCGAGGAGGCCGCCCAGCGTCCGGTCGGTCTCGTCGACTGGCGAGAGCGCAACAAGACCTTCTTCGACGCGCTGCAGGTGGAACGCAACGTCATGTTCATGATCCTGACGCTGATCGTGCTTGTGGCCGCGCTTAACATCATCTCGGGCCTGATCATGCTGGTGAAGGACAAGGGCCACGATATCGCCATCCTGCGCACCATGGGGGCCACGCGCGGCGCCATCCTGCGCATCTTCCTGATGACGGGTGCGGCGATCGGCGTGGTCGGCACCATCGCCGGCGTGCTCCTTGGCGTCGTCATTTGCCTCAACGTCGAGCGTATCCGCCAGTTCTTCTCCTGGCTGGCCAATGAGCGGCTGTTCAACCCCGAGCTCTATTTCCTCAGCCAGCTGCCGGCCCGCATGGATGCCAGCGAGACGATCTCGGTGGTGCTGATGGCGCTGGTGCTGTCGTTCCTGGCGACGCTGTTTCCGGCATGGCGTGCCGCCAGGCTCGATCCGGTCGAAGCGCTGAGGTACGAATGATGGCCGAGGCCATTATCGAGCTGAAGGGCGTCGAGCGGCACTATGTTCAGGGGCCGCGCAAGCTGACCATTCTCAACGGCGCCGATTTTTCTCTGAGGCGCGGCGAGATCGTGGCCCTGGTGGCGCCTTCGGGCACCGGCAAATCGACGCTGCTGCACACCGCCGGACTGCTGGAGCGGCCGGACGCCGGCGACGTGATCCTGGCCGGACGCGCCTGTGGGCGGCTCTCCGATGACGAGCGCACGGCGATCCGCCGCAACGATGTCGGCTTCGTCTATCAATTCCATCATCTGCTGCCGGAATTCTCGGCGCTGGAAAACATCATGATGCCGCAGCTCATCAAAGGGCTGGCGCCGAAGGAGGCTGCCGAGCGGGCAACCCAACTGCTCGACTACATGCAGATCGGCAAGCGGGCGCAGCATCGCCCGTCGGAACTCTCCGGCGGCGAGCAGCAGCGCGTCGCCATTGCGCGCGCCGTTGCCAATGCACCCCTGGTGCTGCTTGCCGACGAGCCGACCGGCAATCTTGACCCGGTTACCGCTTCCTACGTGTTCGAAGCGCTGCAGGCGCTGGTCAAGCAATCGGGCCTGGCGGCGCTGATCGCCACCCACAATCACGAACTCGCCTCGCGCATGGACCGCCGCGTGACGCTTGCCGACGGCAAGGTGGTCCCACTTTAGGCACGTCGATACTCAGGTAAGGTCGGCCTGCGAACGGCGGTTTCCTGCGCTTCCGGTACTCACGGACCAAATGTCCGCTCCGTTCCGGTTCTCGGAACCCACCGCTCTCGGCTCGGCCTGACCTGAGTCTCGACGTGCCTTGGCCGGTGCCGATTGTTACAGGTCTGTGCGAGCACAGCCAGCCCATTTGCCCGTCAACCTTTCCTTAACCCTGCCGAATTGATCGCCGCGATTCCGGAAGAATGCCGGGATTACGGTCGTTGACATTCGAACAAAATTAGAACAAAATACGAACATACCAACAACAGGAGAGAGTTATGGCCGATCTTGTTCAGGATGTCGTTTCGCTGGTGTGCATGAGCACGTTTCTCATTTCCATGGCGATCTGGATCGGAGCGATGTGAGGAGGCGCTGAAAGACATGGCTCGAACGCTGACGCCCCGTTCTTCGCGGGGGGATGGCGCAGCGTAGGAATTCGGTCTTCAGTGAGGTCCTGTCAGCCGACTTTGCGGGCCACCTCGACCTGCAAAGGCGCTGCCGGGCCGAAGACATCTTCGAAGGCCGACTTCAGCGCCAGGTCGAGATCGGCCATTGCTACGGGAAGGCCGAGATCGACAAGGCTGGTGACGCCATGATCCGCAACGCCGCACGGCACGATGCCGCTGAAATGGCCGAGATCCGGCTCGACATTGATGGCGATGCCGTGAAAGCTCACCCAGCGCCGCAGCCTGATGCCGATGGCGGCGATCTTGTCCTCGGCGGGCGATCCATTGGGCAGCGTAGGGCGATCCGGCCGCACCACCCAGACGCCGACGCGGTCTTCGCGGCGCTCGCCCCGAACGTTGAAGGCGGCAAGCGTGGCGATGATCCACTGTTCGAGCGCCGCGATGAAAGCGCGGACATCCTCGCGCCGGCGTTTGAGGTCGAGCATCACATAGGCGACCCGCTGGCCCGGCCCGTGATAGGTGTATTCGCCGCCACGCCCGGCCGCGAATACAGGGAAACGATCCGGCTCGATCAGGTCCTCGAAATGGGCGCTGGTGCCGGCCGTGTAGAGCGGCGGGTGCTCGACCAGCCAGACCATCTCGCCGGCAGCACCAGTTCGGATCGCTTCGGCGCGCGCCTCCATGAAGGCGAGCGCGGCGGGATAAGCGGTGAGACCGGGTTCGATCCGCCATTCGACCGGCGCAGAGCCGGGCAAAGGGAGGAATGACGTGGCGATCTGGCTGCGTTCTGTCATGGTGTATCTCGTCTAAAGCGCGTCTCGTTTAAAGGGAACCATTTGGCGCGCTTTAGATTTTTGTTGATGCATGTCGTTATCCCAAAACCGCTGCGCACTTTTGGGCGACATGCAATAGCCCTTCATATGGCGGCAATCGGTCGAAACGTCCAGTTAGGAGCGCGTTTCGGCCTTCTCGACCCATGTGCCAGTTCCCGGGCGATTATTGCGCGACGCGCCCTTGTTTCGCTGGAAACGATTTGCTACACGCCGCGAGCCGGTTCGTTCCGGCTCCTACCACGTGCGGTCGTGGCGGAATTGGTAGACGCGCAGCGTTGAGGTCGCTGTGGGGCAACCCGTGGAAGTTCGAGTCTTCTCGACCGCACCACCCTTCGCTCTTCGAGCTTCGGGTGGCAGGCCACCTGAAGGTCGTTAGACGAAGGAGTGTCCTCCGAAGCCTTGGCGTAGGAGGACCGTTGTGTTCACGCGGCCTTCTTTGTCCGCGCCAGCGTTTCGGCCATTCTCGCGCGATGGCGCTCGTCAGGCGCGGGTGCTGTGCGCCGTCTTATGACGGCTCGACACCCGGTCCATTCGGCAGATCGACGGTAACGACGAGGCCGGTTGGCAGGTTGTCCTGCAATTCGATCTTGCCGCCGTGGCCCTGGATGATGTCGGCAACGATCGAGAGGCCCAGACCGAAGCCGTGCTTCGATGCAATGCCGCGTGAAGTGTCCTCCTTGAAGAAGGGCTCGAAGACATCGGTGCGCGCCGCCACTGGAATCCCCGGACCGTCGTCGCCGACTGCGATGCGCGCCACCGTGTCGGTCTGCGTCAATGCGACGGTGACATGGCTGGCGAATTTGACCCCATTGTCGCAGAGATTGGTGATCGCACGCGCCAGCGCATTGGGTTTGCACCAGCCGAGCAGCCGGTCAGGTCCGGAATACGAGACCGAAAACCCGACGTCGGAGAATTCGGCGCAGACGGTTTGCAGCACGCTGGCAATGTCGGCGCGCTGCAACTTCTCCGTCGAGACATCGTTGCGCAGATAGGTCAATGTCTCGTTGATCAGATCCTCGATATGCTGAATATCGGACAGCATCGCGGTGCGGGTGGTGTTGTCCTCCATGCGCTCGGTGCGAAGCCGCAGCCGCGTCAAAGGCGTGCGCAGATCGTGGCTGACGCTGCGCAGCATGCGGGTGCGGTTTTCGATCATCGTCCGGATACGTGTTCTCATCCGGTTCAGCGCCCGCGCCAGGCCAATCATCTCGATGGAGCCGTGTTCGACGAAAAACTCGTCGCCATTCTCGATCTCGGCCGAACCGACAGCCGTCGAGATGCGTTTCAACGGGTCTGTCACGGTCCATACCGCAAAAAGCCAGATCAGCGTGGGCAAGGCGATGAAAGCCATGAACTTGTAGAACAAGGAGCGGACGAGGTCTGACGTCAGTAAGGTGTCGGGTACTCCGAAGTGAGCCAGCATGGTCTGCTGGTCCAGGCCAATGACCAATGCGGATTGGCCATCGACAGTCAGCCATCGCCAGTCAATCGGCCTGTCTTCGAACCCGAGAAGCCATTCGATGTTTCGCCACTGCACATAAGAATATGGAATATTCTCGATCTTTTCCTTCGAAAGTATCTTGAAATCCAGGCCCGCACGAGCCGTCGCTGCCAGGATCGCGTCGCGAGCCTCCGCTGGTGCGTCGCGCAACAGGCCGGCAACCACGCTGGCTCGTATGACACTGTCGTCGATGACCGGCAGGTCGATATTCCTCGTAAAACTTTCGATGACCGATCCGGCGGACATGATCACAAAAACCGCGACGAGGATGATCGCCGTGAGCTGCCCACGCACCGACTGCGGCAGGCTGCGGCGGATGAAGTTCCTCATGCTTCCTCCACCGTTGCGGTGAAGATGTAGCCACCCAACCGAACAGTTTTGAGAAGCACCGGATCGCGCGCGTCCTTTTCGATCTTCTGGCGGATGCGGCTGACATGAACGTCGACGCTTCGCTCGATCGGTCCGGCAAGCCCGGCATGAGTTACGCCGAGAAGCTCCTCGCGCGAAAGAACCCGGCCTGCGTTGCGACAGAACGCGAGCAACAGGTCAAATTCATGCGTCGTGGTCGAAACCCGGGCATGGCTCGGATCATGCAATTGCCGGCGTATGGGGTCGAGGCGCCAGCCGTTGAAGAGAAGCACCCTCGACCAATCCCGCTCGTCGGGAGCGTAGGCGGTGCGGCGCAGCAGCGCCCGTATCCTGGCCGTCAGTTCGCGCGCGCTGAACGGTTTCGTCACGTAATCGTCCGCGCCGATCTCCAGTCCGAAGACACGGTCGATTTCCTCGCCAAGCGCGGTCAGCATCAGGATCGGAACATTCGTTTCGGCGCGAAGACGGCGGCAGATGTTGAGGCCGCTTTCACCAGGCAGCATGACATCGAGCACGATGAGATCGAATTTCTGGCTGCGAAGCGCGGCATTCATCCGGACGCCATTCTCGGCTATTTCCACGATCATGCCGTTTTCGGTGAGTGTCTCGCCCAGCATGCGCGCGATCTCGGCGTCGTCCTCGACGATGAGGATACGCGAACCTTGCCTTGCCGATTTGGATTCGGCGGCCAACTCGCTTTGGTGCCTTTGCCGTGCGACATTTGCCATTGCCTGACCGGTGACCTGTGTGGGCGTCAGAATCGATATCCGACGAGTAGCATTCCTGTAGGCTGCACTTTTTCGACGACGATCGGGCTGTCCGCGGCGTCACCCACGAGAAAGCCGACCCCCGCTTCGCCGCGCACCATCCAGTTCTGGTTGAGCATATATGTGGCGGAAATCGAAAAATCGGCGCGCTTCAACCCGGCGCCGGCATCGTAGCGCGCCAGCCCAGAGCGAGCCGATTGTTCCGCCGTGACGCCGAAATAGGCCTGCATATGATTTTCGTCGGCGAACACGGCGGAGGCGCTGGCGCCGATCATCAATGATTGCGATAAAGGCTGGTTGACCTCGACCCCAACCCTGCCGACCATGCCGTCGCTGCCGCCGATGGTCTTGTCCAATTGCGCGAAGATTTGGGCCGGGCCGAAATTCATGGCGGCCTTCGCGCCGACGGTCGCGCCCATGCCGATGTCGCCCAGCCCGCGCAGACGGTCGCCATCGTCTTCATCGCGGCCCATTTCATAGCCAAGCCGCGCGCTGAATTCGAACCGATCCTGTTTATAGACGGCGATGTTGGCGCCTGTCGGATCGATCGTCACCACGTCGAGGAATGTCGCCGTGACAAAGGGCACCGGCATGATCTTGAACTTGTCGCTGCCCTCATATTCCGGGACGATGATCGCGCCGCCGCCCACGACAACATGCCAGTCGGACAGTTTTTGCTGGAAGCGCGCGAAACGGGAAGGTTCGGGCGGCGGCAGAGCGAAATCGTCCGAATTCACCGCAATGGCGTCGGCGGCAAATGCTATTTCCGGATACGTTGAAAACAGGATGGCCATCGCTGCAAGGGATGCCCGGCCGGCAAATATTCCAGAGTCCATTTTGGCGAACATGCGCGCTCCAGTATAGCGAGGCGATAAGCCCCCCAATGCTCTCACCATTTCAGACGAAAGCGGCGGCATGCGTTAAGTGATGTTAAGTTTTGTTGCGCAATCGTGGTTTCATCTTGGTGCCGAGGTAACGTCCCTCCGCCCGGCAATCCAAATCGCATCGATCTTCGCGCAACGCAGGGCAGGGCGCATTTCGTTTGATATTCCGTGCGTTGCGCGGGCCGGTTCTCGTGCCGAATCTCACCACCGCTCTATCTTTGTGTTTGAGCATCGAATTTTGCCAAAACCGGTTTCCCCTTTTCTGGATCATGGTCTAGACCTGACAGGCACCTTTTCCGGAATGCTGATGGCGGGAGGCGCTGGTGGAAGGCCAGGACGAACAAGACACCAGAGCCGCTGAGGACGGCCACGCCGATATCTACGGCGAGGACGGCGCCGTCCTGTCGTCGTTCCTGGCCCAGATCGGTGCGGCGATCGCCGATCGCGACACGCTGACGCTGAAGCGCGAAGTCAACGACCTGCACCAGTCGGAACTGGGCGACCTGCTCGAGGCGCTGCACCCCGAGCAGCGCCGTGCTCTGGTCGAATTATTGGGCGCCGACTTCGACTTCTCGGCGCTGACCGAGGTCGACGAGGCGATCCGCATGGAGATCGTCGACAATCTGCCCAACGAGCAGATCGCGCAAGCGGTGCAGGAACTCGATTCCGACGACGCCGTCTACATCCTCGAAGATCTCGAAAAGGAAGATCAGGACGAGATCCTGTCGCAACTGCCGTTCACCGAGCGGATCAGGCTGCGCCGTTCGCTCGACTATCCCGAAGAGACCGCCGGCCGCCGGATGCAGACGGAGTTCGTCGCGGTGCCGCCGTTCTGGACGGTCGGCCAGACCATCGACTACATGCGCGAGGATCAGGACCTTCCCGACCGCTTCAGTCAGATTTTCGTCATCGATCCGAGCTTCAAGCTGCTTGGCGCCATCGACCTCGACCAGATCCTGCGCGCCAAGCGCTCGGTCAAGGTCGAAGAGGTCATGCATGAGACGCGGCACGCCATTCCGGCGACCATGGACCAGGAAGAGGCGGCGCGGGAATTCGAGCAATATGACCTTTTGTCGGCTGCGGTCGTCGACGAGAACGAGCGCCTGGTCGGCGTGCTGACCATCGACGATGTGGTCGACGTCATCCAGCAGGAAGCCGAGGAGGACCTGTTGCGCATGGGCGGCGTCGGCGACGAAGAACTGTCCGATACAGTTGCTGCGACATCGCGCTCGCGGGTGCCGTGGCTGCTGGTCAATCTCGGCACAGCCTTCATTTCGGCCTCCGTGATCAGCATGTTCGGTGCGACGATCGAGGAAATGGTGGCACTTGCCGCGCTGATGCCGATCGTCGCTTCGTTGGGCGGCAATGCCGGCACGCAGACGATGACAGTGACCGTGCGCGCGCTCGCCACACGCGACCTCGATATCTACAATGCCGGCCGCGTCATCCGGCGCGAGGTTATGGTCGGCATGCTGAATGGCACGATCATTGCGACGATCCTCGGGCTGGTCGCCGGCCTCTGGTTCCACAATGCCGATCTCGGCCTCGTCATTGCCGCGGCGATGATCGTCAACATGCTGGCCGCGGCGCTGGGCGGCATCCTGATTCCGCTGTTCCTCGACAAGCTCGGCGCCGATCCGGCGATTTCGTCATCGATCTTCACGACGATGATCACCGACGTCATCGGTTTCCTCGCCTTCCTTAGCCTTGCCACTTGGTGGCTGCGTCTGGGCGCGGGAGTCGGATAAGGCGCTTCAATTGACTTTTACGTAAGTTGCGTGCGAGGCTTCGACGGGGAGCTGCCGGTCGATTCCGGCACGGGATGAGCCCTTTTGGACAGAAGGGCGACGCCGAATGATCGGCAATCCGCCAGTCCAGGCATTTGGAGTGACGATGCGGGAATATTATTCGATCACCGAACTGACCCGCGAATTCGACGTGTCGACGCGGACATTGCGCTTCTATGAGGATGAGGGGCTGGTACAGCCGGTGCGGCGCGGCCGCACCCGGCTGTTCCGCCCGTCCGACCGGCATCTCATCCGCCAGATCATGCGCGGCAAAAGGCTCGGCTTCTCGATCAATGAAATCCGCGAAATCATCCAGATGTACAAGGAGCCGCCCGGCGAGGTCGGCCAGCTCAAGTTGATGATCAAGCGCATCGAGGAAAAGCGCGAGGATCTCAGGCAGAAGCGCCGCGACCTCGAGGAGACACTGGCCGAGCTCGACCAGGCCGAGGAATCCTGCGTCGAACGGCTGGTCGAACTCGGCGTCAATACTTAACGGCCTTGCCTCGGCACTTAACGGCCTTGCCTCGGCTCAAATCCAGCGCCTGACCCTTTTCGCGTAGTCCCGGTACTTCTTGCCGAATTTCGCCGCCAGTATTTTCTCCTCGCCTTCGACCGCGGCCTTCTGCGTTGCGAAGGCGGCGATGAATGCCATCGGCAGGAACCAGGCGATGCCCGATACGAAGGCGATGCCGATCATGAACAGCGTGTTGGCCAGATAGATCGGGTTGCGGCTGATGGCGAAGGGGCCTGACGTGATCAGATGCTCCGGCACGCCATTCGGGTTGAGGGTCGTCTTCGCCCGGATCATGGTTCGGATCGCCGTGAACCAGAGTGCGACGACGCCGAATAGCGCCACAAGACCGGCAGCGAACAGGATGTCGCCGAGAAGGTCGCCGATCCACGGCAGCGGGTAGAACAGGCCGAGCGCGACGCTGATGGCGATCGCCGCGAGATAGATCAGCGGTGGCCATGGTATGTGCCCGGGCTTCGGCAGTCCTGTTTTCGGCTGATTGGCGGTCATTGTTGGCCTCCCTCCATCAATGTGCTCTCGGTCTTGGCGGTGCAAGCGCCGGCGAGTTCGCCAATATGCGCCTTCCATTCCGGAGTCTGATCGTTGCTGTAGAGCCGATCAAGCGTGGCCTCGCCCTCGAGCGTGTCGAGCATGCACACACAATAGTTGGAGCAGAACTCCGTGTCGCGTGTCTGCTCGCACGATAGCTGACAGGATTTCAGGAAAGTCACTCCCTTGGTCTCGACCTGTGCCGGCATGATTTGCGAAAACAGCCAGACCGAGCCGATCAGCACCGGCTGGTGGATCAGGTAGAAGGCGAGGCCGTGCCGGCCGATGAACACCAGTGGATTTGACCAGCGGCCAGGCACGAGGTTCGCCAGCCGCGCCAGCACTCCGGAGGCGGAGCCGAGTTTCGCCGCCGCGATGCCCAGCAGCACGGCGCCGAACCATGGAAACAGTGGCACATAGTCGTTGGAGCGCGGATTGGATGCCGACAGGCCGACCCACCATAGGGCCGGATGGTCGAAGATCTCGGACCTGAGATAGAAGGGTGCGGCGATGACGAGGGCCGCGACGACAAGCGTCAGCAACGCCGGCAGCCGCAGGAACGCCAGGCCGAGCAGGCTGGCCAGCGCGATCTGGTGCAGGATGCCGAAGAAAACGAAGCCGTCCGGCGTGGCGACCCTGGTGACGACCGATATGGCAATTGCCGCTACGGCGACCATGGCGAAGCGTTTCCAGAAGCCTGGCCAGCGGATCTGTTTGCCGTTGGCGAGATAGAGGCTGACGCCGACCAGGAACAGGAAGGTCGAGGCGATGCAGCGCGCGTAGAACTTCCACCAGCCGAAGGCGGTCAGGCCGGGGTCGGTGTAGCCGAAGAATTCGAGGTCCCAGGTGAAATGATAGCTTGCCATGGCAAGCAGGGCGATGCCGCGCGCGATGTCGATGGCGATGATGCGCTTTTGTCGATCCTGAACGGGTGCGGTCGGCGTATGGATGCTCATGGTCTCGCAATTCTGATTCAGCCCCGCAAGACATCTATCACGGTTGCACCTGACAACAGAAGCTGACCATCGATGGCCTCGACGCTGATCTCCGCATCAAAGCTCGCTTTAGGCCAGCGCCGGAAAGCCTTTGACCAGCTTCGCTTTTTGCCGTGAACGTGTCGGTTTCCTGTTACCGGGTCAGGAATTACCACGGCAGATTTGGGCCCGCGTTCTGCTTTGGGCGATTCTGCTTCGGGGAGGGCAATGGCTACCCATGTGCGCCATCCGATCGGGCTTCCGGCCTTGCGACCGGCGGATGCACGCACCTTCGCCTCGCTCTATGCGGTCGAATCCTTCGCGCGCGCCACCGTGTCGAGCGTCATCCCGATCCAGGCCTACGAAATCCTCCGCAACGAACAGATCGTCTCGATCCTCTACACCGTCGTGGCGCTGCTCGGCCTGTCGGTGACGCTGTTCATGCCGATGCTGATCCGGCGCTTTGCCCGGCGCTGGGTCTACACCGCAGGCGCCTGCCTGCTTGCCGTCGGCTCGCTGTTCTTCGTTACGCACACGCTCACCGGGCAATTGGTGGGCATGCTTTGCCGCGTGATGGGCGCCAGCGCGCTCTCGATCACGCTCAGCCTCTACATCATGGACCATATCCGCAAGACCGATTTCATGCAGGCCGAATCGCTGCGCATGGCGTGGTCGATGCTCGCCTGGACCAGCGGGCCGACACTCGGCATCTTCCTCTACACGCGTTTCGGCATCTATGCCGCGCATGGCGCGGTCGCCATCTTCGCCATGGCCCTGCTGGCGCTGTTCTGGACCTACAGGCTCGGCGACAACCCGTCGATCCGCCCGGGCAAGACGCGGCCGGCCAATCCGCTTGCTAATATCGGCCGTTTCGTCGCGCAGCCCAGGCTGCGGCTCGCCTGGCTGATCGCCTTCGGCCGTTCCTGCTTCTGGACGACGTTCTTTGTCTACGGGCCGCTATTCATGGTGATCACCGGCGAGGGCGAACTCGCCGGCGGCCTGCTGGTCTCGGCGGGCAATGCGCTGTTGTTCACGGCCATCTTCTGGGGCAGAGTGGGACAGCGTTTTGGTGGCCGGCGCACCATGACATCAGCCTATTTCGCCATGTCGGCCATGCTGCTGGCGGCGGGCGCCGTCGGTGAATCCGTGCCGTTTCTTACCGGTGCCTTGCTGCTGTGCGGCGCATTCTTCGCCATCGCTCTCGACGCGCTGGGCTCGACCGCCTTCATGCGCTCGGTGCGGTTCTACGAGAGGGCGCAGATGGCGGCGGTCTATCGCACCTATCTCGACTTTTCCGAGCTGACACCGCCGCTGGTCTATTCGGTGGTGCTGGCGTTTTTCGGGTTGGGCTCGGTGTTCGCCACGCTCGGCCTGCTAGCGGCGGTTTGCGGCTTCGTTACCTGGCGCTATCTGCCAAAATCCCTTTGATATTCAGGGCTTGGGCGAATGTGCTGCACTGCGCTCGCGCACCCAATTGTGGAAGCGGTGCAGGTCGTATTCCTCGGGCATCAGCACTCCAGCCTTGTGGCGCATCGAGCGCAAGCCCTTCTGATTGACCTCGCAAATACCAGCGTCCTCCTCCAGCACCTGCCTGCCGAAGGCGACGATGTTGTCGATGTCGGCCGAGGGCGCTTCGAGCGCTTCGGACGAAAAAAGCCATTCGGCGGTGAGTTCGGTCTGCTCCGGGCCAAGCGGCACGAGTCGCACGGTCCTGACATAGTCAACATGACCGACGATGAACATCGACGGCAGGCTGGTGGCGTAGGTCTGGCCGGCGGCGCGCTCTGCCGGGGTAAGATCGGCAAAGACCGGCCCATGCGCCTGTCCGTCGCTCGACCAGGTCTCGGCGCCGGCCCTGAGGCCACCGGAAAACTCCGGCGCGTCATTGTCGGCGTGACGCGCCCATTGGGGATCGTCATGCCGGCCCATCAGGCCGCGGCCGTAGATCGGCACCAGCCTTGACAGGTCCTTGTGGACGCCCGGGCAGTGCAGGCATTCGTTGAAGTTCTCCCAGAAGATCTTCCAGTTGCAGTTCATCACCTTGCGCAGCACATGGCCCGACACCAGCGTTTCCAGCGGCCAGTTGGAGAGGTCGCCGGATGCGGGATCGAAGGATGTCTCAGCCGAACCGCCGGCATCCTCGGCGAGATTGACGAAGACAAAGCCGCTCCACACCGACAGCGCGACGCGGTAGAGCGGATGCTCGGCCTTGTCGAAACCTTCAGGTAGTGACTTCGACGGCACGCGCACGAGATCGCCGCGCAGCGAATAGGACCAGGCGTGATAGGGACAGGTGATGAGCCGTGCCTTCAGCCGGCCCTCGCTCTCCTGGCAAAGCTGCGAGCCGCGATGCCGGCAGGTGTTGTGGAAGGCGCGCAACGCGCCTGTCTCGTCGCGCAGCACGACGATCTCCTGCGTGCCGATCCGGAATGTCCTGAAAGCCAGCGGCTGGGCAAGGTCGGCCTCGCGGCAGACAAGCAGCCAGCTTTTGTACCAGATGGCGTCGAGATCGCGCTGATAGGCTTCCGCGTCCCAATAGGCTGATGAGGGCAGCGTCGGCTCGGCCCGGGTCAGGCCATTATAGGGATCACGCTCGCTCGGACCGGGTTGCATGACAGGCTTCCTGTGATGCACCAGCCGACACCCCGGCAAATCGTTTGTCAATTGGGGCTACGGCATTGCCGGCTTCGGTCGTGATGCCTAATCATGCCGGAAGCAACGGGATTGGGACATGACCGCACGACAGATGTCACTCACGCCCGAACTGGTGGCGCGCTGTTTTCGCACCGTCGAGGATAGCGGACCCGACCCGGACGCAATGCATCTCGACGACAGCGACTACAATGCGATGCTGGATGCGTTCGAGGCGGAACTGCCTGCAAGCGAACCGCTCTGGCTATTCGGTTATGGCTCGCTGATCTGGAAGCCCGAAATCGACCATGTCGAGGAACAGGTCGCGGTGGCGCGCGGCTGGCACCGATCCTTCTGCATGAACATGACGCGCTGGCGCGGCACCAAGCAGAGCCCGGGGCTGATGATGGCGCTGGACCGCGGCGGACAATGCAAGGGTGTTGCCTTTCGGCTGAGCGATGGCGATCGCCGCGCGCAGATCGACAAGCTTTTCAGGCGTGAGGTGACGCTGAAGCCGACGAGCTACCATCCGCGCCTGCTCTCGCTGGCAAGCGACAGCGGGCCGTTCAAGGCGCTGGCCTTCGTCATCAATCGCAAGGGAACGACCTATGGCGGACCGCTTGGGGAAGAAGAGGTGGTCGAAAAGCTCGCCACATCCTGCGGGCACTGGGGATCAGGCGCCGACTACCTCTACAACACGGTGAAAAATTTGGAAGAGCGCGGCATTCACGATCGCCATCTGTGGCGGCTGCAGCGGCTGGTTGCCGAGCGGATCGCTGCCTCGAAGCCTTGAAACCGCGTGGCGCATTCACGCTGGTAACGGGCGGAATTTGGTTTGCCGGGCGCGACGATTCTGCCTATAGTCACGGCTGTCGTCGGTTCCGTTAGGGACCAAGAGGGAATGCGGTGAGGGTGAATTCCTGCCCAATGCCGTGGCTGCCCCCGCAACTGTGTGCGGTAGTCCTCTCCATATGCCACTGAAGATTTTTCTTCGGGAAGGTGGGGAAGGGCGCTGATCCGCGAGCCAGGAGACCTGCCGGCGACAGGGAAATGACTTCTATGCCCTCGGGGGAGGGCGAAAGGACAAGATATGAATACCGCTTCCGTCTCTCTCGGCGCTTCCGTTTCAGCGCAGTCGCGCTTCATGCAGCTCGCGTTTGCCGCGCTGCTCGGCATTTTCGTCATGGGCTTTGTCGGCTTCTCGCAAATCGAGGCCGTCCACAATGCCGCCCACGACTATCGCCATTCCATTGCATTTCCCTGCCACTGACCAGGAATTGACATCATGACACTGTTTCGCAACGTCGTATTCATCGCGGCGATCGCAGGGCTTGTGGCCGGCGTCGTTCTCGCGTGCATGCAAGCCTTTGCAACCTATCCTCTGATTTCCCAGGCTGAAGTTTTTGAAAAGACCGGCGGCGGCCAGGGGCACGATCAAGCCGCCGCGGCGGCTCCGGCAGCCAATACCAATGCAACGAGCCCCTCGGCAACGGCGGAAACTGCGATGAGCACGGCTGCGCCGGCGCCGGCCGAAGCGGCTGCTCCCGCGGAAGAAGACGAAGGCTGGGCGCCGGCCGACGGCTTCGAGCGCTACGCCTTCAGCGTGGCAGCCAATATCGTCACCGGCATCGGCTTCGCATTGGTCCTTGTCGCTGTCTCGGAATTCGCCGGCGGCATCGGCAATTGGCGCCAGGGCGTGTTCTGGGGCCTGGCGGGCTTTGCCGCGTTCACGCTGGCGCCGGGCCTGGGCCTGCCGCCTGAACTGCCGGCGATGCCGGCGGCCGATCTCACCCAGCGCCAGATCTGGTGGACGGCAACCGTGGTGGCGACCGCGGCCGGTCTCGGCCTGCTCGCCTTCCGCAAATCGCTGCCATTGGCGTTGCTGGCTGTGGCCTTGATCGTGGCGCCGCATATCGTCGGCGCGCCGCAGCCCGACAGTTTCGAGACCGCGATCCCGGAAGGACTGCACCACCAGTTCGTGGTGGCGGTGACGCTGACCAACCTGGCGTTCTGGCTGGTGCTCGGCGCCGTCGTCGGCGTGGTGCGCGGACGCTTCACCGGCGCGGCGACCAGCCTGCGCGACAGCTTTGCCTGATCGCAAGGGATTGACCTTCATCATCGGCGGCGCGCGCTCCGGCAAGAGCGCGCACGCCGAAACATTGGTGACCGCCTGTCGGGGGCCGTGGACCTATATCGCGACGGCGCAAGCCCATGACGATGAGATGCGCGAACGCATCTCGCTGCACCAGTCGAGGCGTGGCGAGGGCTGGGCGACGGTGGATGCGCCGCTCGACCTTGCCGGCGCGCTCGCTGCATTGCCTGACGGCCGACCGGTCCTGATCGACTGCCTGACGCTCTGGCTGACCAACCATATGCTGGCCGAGCATGATTTCGAGGCCGAATGCCGGCAGCTGGCCGATGTGGTGTCGCGACCGCGCGGGCCATGGTTCGTGGTCTCCAACGAAGTCGGCCAAGGCATCGTGCCCGACAATGCGCTCGCCCGCCGCTTTCGCGACGCTGCCGGCCGGCTCAACCAGCAGGTCGCCGCAGTCGCCGACACGGTGCTTTTGATGGTGGCGGGGCTGCCGCTCAAGGTGAAGCGAGATGACCGATATTGATGCCAAGACCATTGAACAGGGGGACGAGGAACGCCATCGCGCCAAGATGGCCAAGCGCAAGGCGGTGCAGGACGCCGAAGTGGCGGCAAAGACGATCGAGAAGGGCCTGCTGATCGTCAACACCGGGCCGGGCAAGGGCAAGACCACCGCCGCCTTCGGGCTGGCGCTGCGGATGCTCGGCTATGGCAAGCGCGTCGGCGTCGTCCAGTTCATCAAGGGCAAATGGCACACTGGCGAGAAGGACGCCTTCGCCGCCTTCGGCGACCGCGTCGTCTGGCATGCGATGGGCGAGGGTTTTACCTGGGAAACACAGGATCTGAAGCGCGACATCGCGGCGGCCGAAGCCGCCTGGGCCAAGGCGCTCGAGCTGATGGCCGATCCTTCGATCAGCCTTGTCGTGCTCGACGAGTTGAACATCGCGCTGCGCTACGATTATCTCGATCTGGACAGGGTTGTCGCGGCGCTGAAAGGCCGGCGCGAAGGCCTGCATGTCGTGATCACCGGTCGCAACGCCAAGCCGGCTCTGGTCGAGGCGGCCGATCTGGTGACCGAGATGGGCGTGACCAAGCACCATTTCTCGGCCGGCGTGAAGGCGCAGCAAGGGATAGAGTTCTAAGAAGGTTTACCCCCCCTCCCGGAGAGGGTAAGTCACGCTATAAGGACGATCACCGCGATCAGCCCAAACAGCGCGATCAGCAGAAAGTCGGCCGTCCGGTAGAGTTTCAGCGCCTGCCTTATGTCGGCGCTCTCGGCCTCACGCCGGCCGCCATCGCCCATGAACGCATCCTCGACCACCACGCCGCCATAGCTGCGTGGCCCGGCAAGGGCGAGGCCCAGCGCCCCGGCCATCGCGACTTCCGGCCAGCCGGCATTGGGCGAACGGTGTTTTTTCGCGTCGCGCCGCACGGTGCGCCAGGCATTTTTCGCATCGGCGCCTTTGACGAACAGAGCCGCCAGCACAATGAGCAGCGCGGTCAGCCGCGACGCCGGAAGGTTGATCAGATCGTCGAAACGCGCCGCTGCCCGGCCGAACGCCTCATGGCGCGGGGTGCGGTGGCCGATCATCGAATCGGCGGTGTTGGCGGCCTTGTAGGCTGCGCCGCCGGGGAGCCCGCCGACGCCGATCCAGAAGGCGGGCGCGACTATGCCGTCGGAAAAGTTCTCGGCCAGGCTCTCGATCGCAGCGCGGCAGACACCGGCTCTGTCGAGCGTTTCGGGGTCTCGGCCGACGATGTGCGAGACCGCAACACGGCCGACGGCAAGCCCGCCATTGTCGAGTGCGTCGGCCACGGCCTCGACATGCTCGGCCAGGCTCTTCTGCGACAAAAGCGACGTTGCGAGAATTGCCACGACGAGCAGACCGGAAGGGAGGACCTGCCACAGCAGGATTTCCAGCACCAGGGCGATAACCGCCGGCACCAGCACGATGACCAGCAGCGCGTGAACACCGCGCCGGCGACGCAGCGCGTCGGAATCAGTATCGTGGTTGAGCCTGCGATCGAGAAAGGATATCAGCCTGCCGAACCAGGTAACGGGATGGCCGATACGACGGAACAGCCAATCCGGATAACCTAGAGCGAATTCAATAATCAGTGACAGGAAGGCGATCAGGAACGACATGAAGCTTCTTGATGGAGCGGTGGCAGCAGTGGATCACGGCGGAAGCCTTGGCCGGGCGAAGGCGCTCTTTCCCCACGCGCCGCAGCCCTTTGTCGACCTCTCGACCGGTATCAATCCGCACTCCTATCCGCTTTTCGAGCTGCCCGCCACCGCCCTGTCACGGTTGCCGGAAGGTGCACGCGCCCGCGAACTGGCCGATGTCGCGGCGCGCGCCTATGGCGCGCCATCGGCGGCGAATGTGGCGGCGGTGCCCGGCACGCAGATACTGTTGCCGCGCGTCGCTTCGCTGGTAAAACCCGGCAAGGCGCTGGTGCTCGGCCCGACCTATGCCGAGCACAGCCGAGCGGCAGCGATCGCCGGCCATGCGGTGGCGGAGGTCGATGGTTTCGAGGCGCTTGCCGCGGCCGACCTCGCCACTATCGTCAATCCCAACAATCCGGACGGGCGCGTCGTCAAGCGCGAAGACCTGCTTCGGCTTGCCGAGAAATTGCGCGCCAGGGGCGGGTTGCTGGTCGTCGACGAAGCCTTCATGGATGTCGGCCCGCATAGGGAAAGCCTTGCGGCCGATGTCGGGCAGGGCGGTATCGTCGTGCTGCGCTCCTTCGGCAAGTTCTTTGGCCTGGCCGGCCTGCGGCTCGGCTTTGCCTTGACCGATGCGCTGACCGTCGAACGGCTGGAAGCACAATTCGGGCCATGGGCGGTCGCCGGCCCGGCGCTCGAATATGGCATCCGCGCGCTGGCCGACACTGATTGGCAGATCGAGATGCGGCGCGAACTGGCCGGAGACGCCGCGCGGCTTGACGCGCTGTTTGATCGCTTCGGCGTTCCCGTCGCCGGCGGCACCACGCTCTTCCGCTGTGTCAGACTGCCGGACGCTGCCGGCCTGTTTTCGGCGCTCGGCGAACGCGGCGTCCTGCTTCGGCATTTCTCCGATCGGCCGCTTGTGCTGCGCGCCGGACTGCCGGGCGGGGACGAGGAATGGCGGCGGCTCGAATCCGCTCTTGCAGACTGGGCTTCGCGGCGCAACGATGCCGACAGGGAGATCAAGCGATGATCCATGTCTGTTCGCTGTCGAAGGTCGAGGAAACAGTGGCGAAGACCGGCGCCGAGCGGCTGCTCTCGCTGCTGGCAGCCGGCACCGAGGTGACGCGGCCGGCCTCGATCGCCGGGGAGAACCATCTGCACCTCGTCATGCATGACATTGCCGTGCCGCAGGACGGCATGACCATGCCGGGCGAGGAGCACGTCCGCAGCCTGCTCGATTTCGCGCGCCGGTGGGATCGGGCAAGGCCGCTGGTGGTGCATTGCTATGCCGGCATCAGCCGCTCGACCGCCTCGGCCTACATCATTGCGGCAGCACTGGCGCCGAAGCGCGACGAGGTCGAATTGGCTGAGACTTTGCGCGCGCTGTCGCCCTCGGCAACACCCAATCCGCGATTGATTTCGGTGGCTGACACGCTGCTTGACCGCAGCGGCCGGATGATCGAAGCCATCCAGGCGATCGGGCGCGGCGCGGATGCTTTCGAAGGCACGCCGTTCGCGCTGAACATTGACCGCTGAATTCGGCTCGCGAGATCGCTATGCCAGCCAGTCGGCGAGCTTCGCCTTGCGCACGTCTTTCAGGAGGCTGATGAAGCCGTCGGCCTGATGTTCGGCGGTCAGCCGGCCTTTTTCGGCTGTCGCAATACTGGCATCGCCGACCACGCCGTTCGGGTTGAGGTCGGTGGCAATCCAGGCAAAGGCATGCGTTCCGGTGTGGCGCAGCAGCGAGAATTCCTTTTCGGCACGGCCGACATTGCTGGCGAAATTGTCAGCCTTGCCCATATCGACGAGATCCGGCCGGAAATACAGCATCAGCGAGGTCTCGACGTCGCCGCCATGGATGCCGTGACGGTCCTCAAGCTCGGTAAACATGCCGGCCGGCCGGCCAAAGCGCTGCCAGCTCGTCTTCACCGTCAGCATTTTGGCGCGCACGCGCAATTCGCGCGTGATGATGCCCATGATCTCCTCATTGCCGCCATGCGAGTTGACGACGATCAGCTTCCTGACGCCGGCGCGGGAGACCGACAGGCCAAGCTCGGTCCAGGCATCGACCAGCGTCGTTGCCGGCAGGGTGAGCGTGCCCGGCGCATGCAGATGTTCGTTCGACTTGCCCACCGCCTGGACGGGCAGGATGCGGATGTCGAGATCGCCGGGCAGGCGCGCAATGACGGTTTCCAGCATGCCGTTCATGATCGCGGTGTCGGTCGAAACCGGCAGATGCGGGCCGTGCTGTTCGATCGCCGCCACCGGCAGAATGGCGATCGTCGCCTCCGGATCGATCGTGGCGTATTCGGTGGTCCGGTAGTCGCCCCACCATACGCGTCTGATTGCAGCGGTCATGTCATGCCTCTTTCAATGAACAGGTCAGACCTAGCGCGGCGGGCATCGGCTGTCGATTCACCCTGCCGCGACGACCTCGATTTCGACTTTGAATTCAGGCCGGGCGAAACCGGACACGATCATCAGCGTCGAGGCCGGCGCGGGGCTCGAAAACAGCCGGTCGCGAACGTCCATATAGGGCCTGAGGAAGGCGCGGTCGGTGACATAGGCATTGATGCGCACGATGTCTTGAAGCCCAAGCCCGGCCTCTCCGAGGATCGCCGCTATGTTCTGGAAACAGAGTTCGGCCTGGGCGCCGGCATCCTCCGGGATTTGATCTTCCACCGTGATGGCGACCTGGCCCGAGCACAGCACCAGCCGCTTCCCCGCGGGCACCTCGACGCCGTGGCTGTAGCGGGCGAAAGGCGGCTTGATCGACTTCGGCGTGAGGAATCTGAACATGGCAATCTCCTGTTTGCGGCCAGCCTATCGCATCGGCCCGAAAATCGGGTTCGATTTTCGGAAAGCACGATGCGAAGATTCAAAAGTCCTAGAGCGTACTTTGTGCGTCCAAACGGACGCACGTCGCTCTAAAGCCGGACCGGCAAGGCCTTCAAGATGCGGTGCATGTGATCGGGGCGATTGTGGACAGACGTCCAAAAAATAGGCACGATGCATCCCATACAGCACGCCCGTCCAGTCTTCGCACGCGGCTGTTGCGCATGCGGGCGGCCCTGGTGGTGGCATGTGTCTTGCTTCTTGAATCGATGGTGTCGAGCCTGGCGCGTGGCGCGCTGGGCCAAATGAAGGGTGGTGTTCATGGGTGGAAAATGGATTGTCTCGGCAGGCGCGATCGCGCTGCTTGCGGCAAGCACGTTTGGTGCGACGGCGAACGAAAAAGCCACCTTCGGCACCAATTGGCTCGCTCAAGCCGAGCATGGCGGCTATTATCAGGCAGTCGCTGACGGCACCTATGCGGCATGTGGGCTCGACGTGACGATCATGCAGGGTGGTCCGCAAGTCAGCGGCCGACCGCTGCTGCTCGCCGGCAAGATCGACTTCTACATGGGCGGCAATCTGCTTTCGGCATTCGATGCAGTGCAGCAAGGCATTCCCATGCGCGTGGTGGCGGCCGACTTCCAGAAGGACCCGCAGGTCATCATGTCTCAGCCCGGCCAAGGACTGGACAAATGGGAGGATCTGAAGACGGCGGACCAGTACATACTGAGCGACGAGGGCGCGCAGACTTTCTTCCAGTGGATGGTCATCGACCTTGGTTTCGATGCCGCCAAGCGCGTGCCCTATACATTCAACCCGGCGCCCTTCATCGCCAACAAGAAGTCGATACAGCAAGGCTATGTCACCTCGGAGCCATTCGCGGTCCAGAAGGAGGGCGGTTTCATGCCGAACCAGTTCCTGCTCGCCGACTATGGCTGGGACACTTATGCAACCACGATCGAGGTCATGCAGGACACGATCGACAAGCGGCCGGAAGTCGTGCAGTGCTTCGTCGATGGCTCCGCCAAGGGCTGGTACAACTATCTCTACGGCGACAACAAGGCTGCCAACGAGCTGATCAAGAAAGACAACCCCGACATGAACGACGAACAGATCGCGTTCTCGATCGAACAGCTGAAAAAATTCGGCATCACCGATTCCGGCGATACGGAAAAGCTCGGCATCGGCGCGATGACGGAAGCGCGCATCCAGAGCTTCTACGACAAGATGGTCAAGGCCAAGGTGGCGCAGCCCGGTATCGACATCAAGAAGGCCTACACGCTCGCCTTCATCAACAAGGGCGTCGGGCTGGACCTGAAGAAATAATCGTGAAGCTGCAGAAAGTGGCGCAAGCGCCTCTGGCGGCATCGGGTGATGGCCCGATGCTCCTGGCGCTGCGCGATGTCGGCAAGGTTTTTTCCAACGGCGTGACAGCGCTCAGCAACGTCAATCTGACGATCCGGGAAGGCGATTTCCTCAGCCTGCTCGGACCGTCAGGCTGCGGCAAGTCGACGGCGCTCAGGCTGATTGCCGGCCTGTCGACGCCAACCTCCGGCCTGCTCGACTGGCGCGGCAGTGGCTCCTTCGACCGTTCTGACATCGGCTTCGTCTTCCAGGAGCCGACGCTGCTGCCCTGGGCAGATGTCTTCGACAATGTCTGGCTGCCGCTCAGGCTCAAGGGCGTGTCGCGGGCCAAGGCCGCGCCTTTTGTCATGGAGATGCTGGCGCGGGTGCATCTGACCGGCTTCGAGAACGCCGTGCCGCGCGAGCTTTCCGGCGGCATGAAGATGCGCGTCTCGATCGCCCGCGCCATGGTCACCAGGCCGCGCGTGCTTTTGATGGACGAGCCGTTTGGAGCACTGGACGAGATCACCCGCTTCAAGCTCAACAACGATCTTCTGGAGTTGTGGCAAGGCGAACGTTTTACAGTCGTCTTCGTCACCCACAGCGTCTTCGAAAGCGTGTTCCTGTCCAACCGCGTCGTCGTCATGGCGGCGCGGCCGGGGCGCGTGTTCAGGGAATTCGCGGTCGATGCTCCCTATCCACGCGACGAGGCGTTCCGCACCTCGCCAGACTATGCCGCGCTCTGCCGCCAGGCGTCCGACGTGCTGATCGGCGCCATCAACTCAACCGCCGGATCGCATCATGACGGCCATTGAAGAACATACGCTGACGCTCGATCCCGAGGAGGCGCGCCGCCTGCGCCAGGAGCGGCTTGAACGGATCGGCAGATGGCTGCTGCCGCTGGCGATCATGATCCTGGCGATCTGGCTGTGGGACCGCGTCTGCGTCTGGAACGACATTCCGAAATACATATTGCCGCGCCCCGGCGTGGTGCTGCAAACGCTCCATGACGATGCCGGGCTGTTGTTCTCCTCGCTGTTGGTGACGCTCAGGATCACCTTTCTCAGCCTGCTTCTCGCCGTCGCCGGCGGGGTCGGGCTGGCGGTGCTGTTCGCGCAATCGAAATGGGTGGAGATGTCGTTCTTCCCGTTCGCCATCGTTCTGCAGGTGACGCCGATCGTCGCGATCTTCCCGCTGATCAACATCTATGTCGACAACCAGACGGCAAAGCTCCTGCTTTGCGCCTGGATCGTTGCCTTCTTTCCGATCCTCTCCAACACCACGCTCGGTCTCAATTCCGTCGACCGCAATCTGCGCGATCTGTTCAAGCTCAACGGCGCGACGCGCTGGCAGCAATTGCGCTATCTCAGGCTGCCGGCGGCCATGCCCTATTTCCTAGGCGGTCTGAAGATCGCCGGCGGCCTGTCGCTGATCGGAGCCGTGGTGGCGGAATTCGTCGCCGGCGCCACCGGGCAGTCATCGGGTCTTGCCTCGCGCATCATCGAGGCCGGCTATCGGCTCAATGCGCCGCGGCTCTTCGCGGCGCTGATCCTCATCTCGCTGACCGGCATATTGATCTTCCTGGTGCTGTCGCTGATTTCCCATCTCCTCCTGCGGCGTTGGCACGAAAGCGCCCTGAAGCAGGAGCGATAGGATGGGTGACGCGATTGAGAACGGTGAGGGGCTGCTTGGGCCAGAGATACGGCGAACCGCCGTGCGGAGACATCGTGAACAGTTTTGCGCCGCCGCTAAGCTCAAAGGGAATGGCATGGATCCTAGGGTCTGCGCGTCCGCTTCGCTCCCGCTCCGCCCTAGGATGACGAAGGGAAAGGATGCCGCCACCAATCGCAAACGTTGGAGATACCGGAGTTCCCACCAATCCCCAGCATTGGCGATTTGCACATGCCTCCCCGTCTTTCGTCATCCACGGGCGGAGCGGGAGCGAAGCGGACGCGCAGACCCGAGGATCCATGCCGTTACGGTCACCGAAGAATACGGCGGTGCAAAACTGTTCGCGATGTCTCCGTCCGCCTGTTTGCGGTGTCTCCGATCCAAACGACCCCTTGAGGGAACGGTGTTGCATAGGCCAGAGGGGGGTAAGTCTTGATACCAGCCTCTGGTTCTTACCGTCTCAGCAACGTCCGCCTTCACCGGTCGCTGACACCTGGTCTTGCCGCTGCTTTCGACTCTGACGGCTTCGCGCTCGCCGACATGTCCGTCGCCGACGGCAAGATCTCCAGCATCGCCGCGCATGGCAGACCCAAGGCACCGGTGGGCGCGATCGACCTCGGGGGACGCATCGTCATGCCGTGTTTCGTCGACTGCCACACCCACATCGACAAGGGCCATATCTGGCCCCGCAAACCCAATCCCGACGGTACCTTCATGGGCGCGCTGAATGCCACCGGCGCCGACCGTGCCGCGCGCTGGAGCGCCGAGGACGTCGCCCGGCGCATGGATTTTTCCCTGCGCTCGGCCTACGCGCATGGCACCAAGGCTTTGCGCACCCATCTCGACAGCGTGGCGCCGCAGGAGGAGATTTCCTGGCCGGTATTCGAGACGATGCGGGAGATTTGGCACGGCCGTATCGAATTGCAGGCGGCCTGCCTGCTCGGCATCGAAGGCGTGCGCGACAGGAAATGGTTCGAAGGACTGGCCAAACGCGTGGCCGCGGCCAAGGGTGTGCTCGGCGTCGTGACCTATATGGTGCCGGACCTCGAGGAACTTCTCGACCATGTGTTCGCACAGGCGATCAAACACGGGCTCGACCTTGATTTCCATGCCGACGAGACCGACGCCGTCTCCGCGATCTCGTTGAAGAAGATCGCCGAAGCGGCGCTGTGGAACGGTTTTGAAGGCAACATCCTCGTCGGCCATTGCTGCTCGCTGGCGCGTCAGCCGGACCTCGACGTGCTCGACACGCTGGACAAGGTGGCGAAGGCGGGGCTCGCCGTGGTGTCGCTGCCGATGTGCAATCTCTATCTGCAGGATCGACGCGCTGACCAAACCACGCCGCGCTGGCGCGGCGTGACGCTGCTGCATGAGATGAAGGCGCGCGGCATTCCCGTTGCGATTGCTTCCGACAACACGCGTGACCCGTTCTATGCCTATGGCGATCTCGACATGCTGGAGGTCTACCGGATGGCGACACGCATCCTGCATTTCGATCATCCTGTCGGCGACTGGCCAAAGGCCGTAACAGAGACGCCGGCCAAAGTGATGCGACTCGACGGTTTTGGTACGCTCGCCGCCGGCGGTGTCGCCGATTTTGTCGTCTTCAAGGGGCGAAGCTGGACGGAATTGCTGTCGCGACCGGAATCTGATCGCATCGTGGTGCGCGTGGGCCGCGCCATCGAGCGCCAATTGCCCGACTATGCCGAACTCGACGAACTGATGGTGAAGTAATGGACATCGCGGCGCTCAAGCACGACCTCGACGGGCTGAAGATCGACGACCATCCGGCGATCGTCCAGCAGAAGAGCCGCGACTTCTACTGGTATAGTCCGGTGCTGAAGCAGCAGCTCGACCATGTCACCGGCGACCTGATCGTGACGCCGAAAACCGAGGAGGAGGTGATCCGCGTGCTGGCGGCCTGCCATCGGCACGGTGTTCCGGTGACACCGCGCGGCAGCGGCACCGGCAATTATGGGCAAGCGATGCCTTTGTCCGGCGGCGTGGTGCTCAATCTCGCCGAGATGAACGCGGTAAAGGCGATAGCGCCCGGCCGCGTCGTCACCGGGCCGGGCGCCGTTCTGGCCGAGATCGACAGAGCGACGCGGGCGCATTCGGGCCAGGAGCTCAGGATGTCGCCGTCGACCTACAACACGGCCTCGATCGGCGGGTTCGTTGCCGGCGGCTCCGGCGGTGTCGGCTCGATCCGCTGGGGCGGGTTGCGCGACCTCGGCAATGTCATCCGGCTGCGAACCGTGACAATGGAGGCCGAGCCGCGCGTCATGGAGCTTACCGGCGAGGATGTGCTGAAGGTCATGCATGCCTATGGCACCAATGGCATCATCACCGAGGTCGAGATGCCGCTGACCGCCGCCTACGACTGGATTGATGTCATCGTCGGCTTCGACGATTTCATGGATGCGGCCGGCTTCGGCGACGATCTCGCCGTCCAGGATGGCATTTTGGCGAAACTGATCACGCCGATCGCAGCACCGATCCCGTACGATTATTTCAAGCGCCATCAGAAATTCTTCCGGCGCGATCAGAGCATCGTCGTCCTGATGATCGCGCCGCATGCGATGGACGCCTTCCTCGCCTTCACGGCGCGCAGCAAGGGCGAGATCGTCTTCCGCGCCGACAAGGAGGCCGACTTGAAGGGCCTGCCGCCGGCCTATGAACTGACCTGGAACCACACGACATTGCGCGCCATCAGGGTCGATCCCACGATCACCTATCTGCAGGCCCGCTATCCCTCGCCGGATCATCTCGCACACGTCAAGGCGATGGTCGACCGCTTCGGCGACGAAGTGCCGTCGCATCTCGAATTCATCCGCTTCGACGGCGCGATTGGCGTTGCCGGTCTGCCGCTTGTCCGCTTCACCACGGCGGAGCGGCTCGATGAGATCATCCGCATCCACGAGGACAATGGCTGCTGGATTTTCAATCCGCATCGCTACACGCTTGAAGAGGGCGGCATGAAGCAGACCGACGCGGTGCAGCTTGCCTTCAAACGCGAGACCGACCCGCAAGGGCTGCTCAACCCCGGCAAGATGATCGCCTGGGAGAACCCGGACTACGACTACCGTTCGGGCAAGTCGTTCCTGTTCAAGGGCTTGCGGAAGGCGGGCTGAGAGCACGCATGAACATCCTCGTCCTCTACGCTCACCCGGTCGAAACCAGCTTCAATGCCGGCCTGCACAAGGTGATCGTCGAGCGGCTGACGGCGGCCGGGCATGCCGTCGACGACTGCGATCTCTATGGCGAGAATTTCGATCCCAGGCTGACGCGGGCCGAACGGCTGGGCTACCACGACCAGCGCGGGCCGGGCGATGCGGTGGCCGACTATGTCGAGCGCTTGCAAAGGGCCGAAGCGCTGGTGCTGTCATTCCCGGTCTGGAATTACGGCTATCCGGCGATCCTGAAAGGCTTTTTCGACCGCGTCTTCCTGCCCGGCGTGTCGTTCAGGCTGGTTGACGGCAAGGTGCAGCCGACGCTGCACAACATCAGCAAGCTGGCTGCGGTCACCACCTATGGCGGCAGCCGGTTCCGCGCCATGTTGATGGGCGACCCGCCGCGCAAACTGGTAAACCGCATGCTGCGCGCCACCATCAAGCCAGGAGCGCCGGTCTCCTATCTCGCGCATTATTCGATGAATCTTTCGACCGACGGGACGCGCAAGTCGTTCATGGCGAAGGTCGCGGCCGGGATGGATGCGTTCTGAGCCTCTTGCCTCCCCGTAACGGGAGGTCGATCCACACAGCGGGATAGCGTCTTTTCGCGCCTCATGTCCCGAACCAGCGGGCGCGGCGGCTGGTTCCGAAAATCTCCTTGTCGGCGCGCAGGGCGACCGACGGCTCGTGATAGGTTCCGGTCGGCTTTGGACCCGAGAAGAAATCCATCTCGACCTTGCCGATGCGGCCGCCGCCGAATTCGATATAGCAAGTGCCGAAACCGTCATACTGCTTCCCGCTGCCGTCGTTGCGCAGCTTGGCAATCAGGTCGCTGGCAACGGCGCGTGCAGCACCTTCGGCGAACACGCCGGCTTTCGGGGTTCCGGTGTTGGCGCCGTCGCCCACTGCGTACACATTGGGATGTCTGGTTTCCAATGTCCGTGGATTGACCGGGATCCAGCCATTTTCAGCCATGCCGCTGTCGATCACCACATCGGGTACGCGGTGCCTGGGGACGCCGAGGAACAGATCGAAGGGCATCTCGGCCCCGTCATCGAGCATTGCCACCTTGCGGTCGTTGTCGATCGAGGCAACGCGTCGACCCGGGATGAATTTGATGCCGCGCTCGGTAAAGGCCGCCTCCAGCGCGCGCGAGGTTTCGGGCGAGGGCGGCACCGGGCTCGGCAGCGGCAGTACGAAGCTGATCTCGCAGGCTTCGCGCACGCCGCGATTGACCAGATAGTCATGCAACATCAAGGCGCATTCGCTGGGCGCCGGCGGGCACTTGTACGGCGCGCCGCAGACCCCGACCAGCGCCTGTCCCCCGGCGAAGGTAGGCAGTATATCGCGCAGGCGCTCGGCCCCGGCGACACTGTAGAATTCGTTGGCCCCGGCAAGTCCGGGCGTGGCATCAAGATCATACTCGGCACCGAGCGCCACGATCAGGAAATCGGCCTCGTGGACGCCCCCATCGGTGGTGACGCGCCGCGCCTCGGAATCGATGGCGGTAACCGTCTGCCTGAGAAGGCGCACGCCTGACTTCACGAAGTTTCGGTACGGCATGCGCACAGCATCCAGCGTGGCATGGCCGAACATGACGTCGAGCTTGGAAAAGCCGAAGACGAAGCTGTCGCCCCTGTCGATCAAGGTCACGTCGACATCCGCGCCAAAGGTCTCAGACAGCAAAGTGCTGAGTTCGAGACCGCCAAAGCCCGCCCCCAGGACGAGCACGCGCGGCTTGTTGATCGTGTTCATGTTACACCTCAGGTGTTGCCGCGTGCTAAACGCGGTCGGCCGCCCAGCGTTATGCTCTGGCTGGGCCAATGCCGCAGCGTAGCAGTGTCCTCGGCAAAGATCACTGTAAGAACCGGTCGACCGGCAGCGGTGGCTTATGCGGGCGCGGGCAGTCGATCACTTATCGGCATAGGCCGGATGCTACATCCGCACCCGTTCCGACTTCGGATCATACATAGGCTTCAGCGACGCCTCGGCGGCGAAGCGCTCACCGGCGATCTCGATCTCGTAGGACGAGGCCAGCACGTCCGCCTCGCTCTCGCCCTCGCACTCGACATAGCCGAGCCCAACCGCGCCGCCGAGATGATGGCCGTAATTGCCCGAGGTGATCGGGCCGACGATCTTGCCGTCGCGCAGGATCGCCTCATTGTGGAAGAGAAGGGGTTGCGGGTCCTTCAGGCGGAACTGGACCATTCGGCGATTCAATCCGGTTTCCTTCTTCCGCAGTACCGCATCGCGGCCGATGAAGTCGCCCTTGGCCGTTTTCACTGCAAAGCCGAGCCCTGCTTCCAGCACATTGTCCTCGTCGGTGATGTCGTGGCCGAAATGACGGAAGGCCTTTTCGATGCGGCAGGAATCCAGCGTGTGCAGGCCGCAAAGTTTCAGGCCGACATCCGCGCCGGCCTCAGCGATCGCCTCGAAGACATGGGCTGCCTGGTCGGTCGAGACATAAAGCTCCCAGCCGAGTTCGCCGACATAGGTGACGCGGTGGGCGCGGGCCAGCCCCATGCCGATTTCTATCTCCTGAAACGTTCCGAACGGATTGGTTTCGTTGGAGAAATCGTTTGGGCTCACCTTCTGAATCAGCGTCCTTGCCTTCGGACCCATAAGGCAGAGCACGGCTTCGGCCGCCGTCGCATCGGTGATGACCACGAATTCGTCGGCAAGATGCTTGCGCAGCCAGGCGAGATCGCGCTGCAGCGTGGCGCCCGGCACGACGAGGAAATAGGCAGTTTCCGACAGCCGCGAGACGGTGAGGTCGCTCTCGATGCCGCCGCGCCGGTTGAGCATCTGGGTGTAGACGATCTTGCCCGGCGCCACGTCCATGTCGTTGGCGCACAGCCTTTGCAGGAAGGCACAGGCGTCGCGGCCTTCGACGCGGATCTTGCCGAACGAGGTCATGTCGAACAGGCCGACGCCGTTGCGGACCGCGAGATGTTCCTCGCGCTGGTTGTCGAACCAGTTCTGCCGCTTCCAGGAATAGCGGTATTCGCGCTCCTGGCCTTCGCGGGCAAACCAATTGGCGCGCTCCCAGCCGGCGACTTCGCCGAACACGGCGCCGCGCGCCTTCAGATGCTCGTGCAGCGGCGAGCGCCTGACATTGCGCGAGGTCGCCATCTGGCGATAGGGGAAATGGTCGGCGTAGAGCAGGCCAAGCGTTTCGGAAACACGCTCCTTCAGATAGCGGCGGTTCTTCTGGAACGGCTGGGCGCGGCGGATGTCGACCTCCCAGAGGTCGAATGGCGCTTCGCCATCGTTGATCCATTGCGCCAGCGCCATGCCGGCGCCGCCCGAAGAGACGATGCCGATCGAATTGTAGCCGGTCGCCATCCAATAGCCCGACAGTTCCGGCGCCTCGCCGAGATAGTAGCGATCGTCAGGCGTGAAGCTTTCGGGACCGTTGAAGAAGGTATGGATGCCGGCGGTCGCTAGCATCGGCATGCGGTTGACGCCCATTTCGAGGATCGGCTCGAAATGATCCATGTCCTCAGGCAACTGATCGAAACAGAAATCCTCGCGAATGCCCTCCATGCCCCAGGGCTTTGCCACGGGTTCGAAGGCGCCAAGCATCATCTTGCCGGCGTCTTCCTTGTAGTAGGCGCATTCGTCCGGCACGCGCAGCACCGGCAGGCGGGTCAGGCCAGGAATCGGCTCGGTGACGAGGTAAAAATGCTCGCAGGCGTGCAGCGGGATGGTGACGCCGTTCTGGGTTCCAAGCTCACGCGCCCACATGCCGGCGCAGTTGACGACGATGTCGGCCTCGATCGTGCCTTGCTCATCGCCTTGCGCCCAGGAAACGCCGGTGACGCGGCCGGCCTTGGTGTGGACCTTGGTTACTTTCACGTTCTCGACGATAGTGGCGCCGCGCTGGCGTGCACCCTTGGCCAGCGCCATGGCGATGTTGGCCGGGTCACACTGGCCGTCGCGCGGCAAATGCACCGCGCCGACGACATCGGAAACGTTGAGATGCGGGTACATCTCTTTGACTTCATTGGGTGAAATCTCGCGCACATCGACGTCGAAGGCGCGGGCCAACGAGGCCTGCCGGTAGATCTCGTGCTTGCGTTCCTCGGTCAGCGCCACGGTGATCGAGCCGACCTGGCGCATGCCGGTGCCGACCTCGGTCTCGGCTTCCAGCTTGACGTAGAGATCGGCCGAATATTTCGCCAGCCGCGTCATGTTCTGCGAGCCGCGTAACTGGCCGATCAGGCCAGCGGCGTGCCAAGTCGTGCCGCAAGTGAGTTGCTTGCGTTCGAGGAGAACGATGTCGGTCCAGCCGAGCTTGGCCAGATGATAGGCGACCGAGCAGCCGGAAACACCGCCGCCGATGATGACGGCCCTTGCTTTGCTGGGGATCGTCTTGGCGGTCATGCGGCCACGCGGCGATAGTTGGAAGCAAAACGGCGCAGGCGAAGCGCAGCTTCCCTGAGCACGGGCTCTGGTTGGCAAAGACTGACGCGGATGTGGCCGGCGGCGGCCTCGCCGAAGCTGGAACCGGGCATGACGCCGACCTTCTCCTTGTCGAGAAGGGCCCAGGCGAATTTCTCGTCGTCCGGTTCGAGCGCCGATATGTCGAGCATGACAAACATGCCGCCTTCCGAACCGCGCACGGTGACGTTGTTCATGCCGTGCACGGCGTCGAGGAACAATGTGCGCCGCGCGGCATAGCGCTCGGCGATATCCTTGACGCCGTAACCGTTTTCCAAAGCCTCGGCGCAGGCGAGGCTGATGAAGGCCGGCAGGCCGTAGGTCGTCACCAGATTGAGATTGATCAGCAGCGAAATCATCGCTTCGGGACCGGTCAGCCAACCCATGCGCCAGCCGGTCATGCCGTGGCTCTTGGACATCGAATTGATGACCAGCGTGCGCTCGGCCATGCCGGGCAAGCTGCGGGGCGAAATATGCTCGCCGCCACCCAGCGTCCAGTAGACCTCGTCCGACAGCAGCCAGAGGTCATGTTCCCGGCAGATCTGCGCCAGCTCTTCGAGATGCTGTCGCGAATAGACCGCACCTGTCGGATTGTTGGGCGTGTTGATGAGGATGGCGCGCGTGTTCGGCCGCAATGCCGCGCGGATCATGTCCGCGTGGGGTTGGAAGCCATCCTCTGCGGGCGTCTCGACCACGGTGAATTCCACACCCGCGGCACTGAACGTATTTGGATACGTCGCGTAGTAGGGCGCGACCACGATGGCGTGGTCGCCCTGGTCGAGGACGGCCTGCACGGCAGCGTAGAGCGCTGCCTGTCCGCCCTGCGTGGCGATGACCTGGTCGGGGCTGGTCGCGACGCCGGTGCAGGCGGTCGAAGCCGCCGCCATGGCCTTGCGCAGGCGCGGCAGGCCGGGAAGCGGCGTGTAGTGGTGATTGCTGCCGCGAACCGCCGTCACGCAGGCTTCGATCGTCTGGCCCGGCGCATCGAAATCATGGTCGCCGATCGACAGCATGATGATGTCCTCGCCGGCCTCCTTGCGTACCCAGGCGGCGGAATGAACTTCCCAGCCATCCTTGCCCGAAGGCACGATGCCGGAAATACGCGATGATGGTCTGGGCATTATGCAACTCCCGAGATTTGGTAGCCGGCCTGTTCTAGCCGGTCGCGCAACGCGGCGATGTGGGCCGGGCCGACTTCGCAGCAACCGCCGACGATGCCGGCGCCGGCTTCGACCCAGCCAATGGCCTCGTCGGCATAGGCATCGGGGCCAAGATCGTGGCGAGCGTGCAGCACGTCCACGGTGGTGCCATGCTTGAGCGCCTCGATCGAGGTGAAGCCATTGGCATAGGCGCCAACCGGGCCGCCGAGAGTGATCAGTTCGGGCAGTGCTGCGCTGATCGCTTCGGGCCGGCAGCAATTGATCAGCCTGGCTGCGACCGGCAGGTCGCCGAGCGCGCTCGCCGCAGCCGCTATAGCCTCGCCGCTGCGCAGGCGCGGGGTGCCGTGATCGGCGAGCGTCCACGACACCCACACCGGCTTGCCGCTTTCCGAGGCTGCGGTGACGGCGGCGCGTGCTTCCTCGGCCGAGGCCATGGTCTCGCACAGGAACAGATCGACGCCTTCAGCCTGCTCCGCGACGATACGGCGGTAGGTGTCGAGCGTCTCCTGGAAGGAAATGGTCAGCGCCGGCGCATAGCTGCCGAATAGCGGCGACAGGCAGCCGGCGATGGCCGCGTCGCCGGCGTCGTCGCGAGCCTGCCTTGCGAGCTCGATGCCGCGCTTTTGCAGCGACCCGAAGAGGTCTTCTGCTCCTTCCCGCGCGAGCCGCTCCGGCGTCGCGGAATAGGTGTTGATGGTGATGACGCGGGCGCCCGCCCGGATGAATTCCGCATGCAGGTCGCGCACCAGATCCGGCTCGTCGATCAACACCCTGGCCGACCACAACGGCGTCGGCTCGGATTTGCTGCGGCGGACCAGTTCCTGGCCCATGCCGCCGTCGGTGAGGATGACGGACTTCATGCGCGCAATCTTTCGTTCTTCGGATCCCACAGCGGTTCATCCTTCTGCACCACCGCCTTGAAGCGGTCGCCGAAGATCTCGACCTCGACCGCGGTGCCGGGTTCGGTCAGGTCGGCGCGCAACATGCCGAGCGCGATCGACTTGTCGATGCGATGGCCCCAGCCGCCGGATGTCGTCTCGCCGACGATCTTGCCGTCATGCCAGAGCGTCGACATATAGGGGGCGTCGCAATCGCCGGGATTTTCGACGACCAGCGTGACGAAGCGCTTCTTCACGCCTTGCTGTTTTTCGTTGAGCAGCGCCGCCTTGCCGCGGAAGTCGGGCTTGTCCCATTTGACGAAACGCTCCAGCCCGCCCTGCAGGATCGAATAGTCGGTCGACAGATCGCCTTTCCAGGCGCGATAGCCCTTTTCGAGCCGCAGTGAATCCAGCGCATACATGCCGAATGGTTTCAGGCCTTGCTTCTGGCCGGCGGCCCAGACGGCGTCGAAGACAGTAGGGGTGTCGCCGACCTTGGTGTGGATTTCCCAGCCAAGCTCGCCGGCGAAGGACACCCGGACCAGCTTCGCCCAACGGCCGGCGATGCTGGTTTCCTGATGGGTAAGCCAGGGCAGGGCAAGATCGGCGGCGCAGACCTCCGCCAGGATCTTTCGCGAATTGGGGCCGGCGAGGATCTGTGTCGAATATTCCTCGGTCCGGTCGATGAGCTTGAACGGCGCATCCCTGGGCATGCGTGACTTCAGCCATTCGAAATCGTGCCACTGCGCAACGGCCGCGGTGATCAGCGTCATCTGGTCCTCGCCATGGCGCACCACGGACATTTCGGTGACGATGCGGCCCTTGTCGTCGGAAAAGTAAACGAGGCCGATGCGGCCGGGCTTCGGCACCAGGCCGGTGACCTGGAGGCTCAGCCATTCGGCGGCGCCGGGACCTTCGAGGTTGAACCGCGAAAAGCCGGGCAGGTCGAGAATGCCGGCGGCGTCGCGCACGGCGAGGCACTCTTCGCGCACGCGCTGCTGCCAAGGACCATCACGGCGGAAGGTCAAAGTGGCTTCTTCCGAAATGTCGTCGCCCGGCTGAGCGTACCAGGTGGCGCGTTCCCAACCATTATAGGCGTCGAAGCGGGCGCCGCGCGCCTTGATGCGGTCATGGATCGGCGACAGTTTGCGGTCGCGCCCCGCCGGCCAGGCATGGCGCGGAAACTGGATGGCGTATTCGTTGCCGTAGATCTCCATGCCCTTGGCGACACAATAATCGGGTGCGGAAGCAAAGCTGGTAAAGCGGCGCGGGTCGCAGGACCACATGTCCCATTCGGTCTGGCCCTCTGTCACCCATTCGGCCAGCACCTTGCCGGCGCCACCGCCTTGCGCGATGCCGAAGGTGAAGACGCAGGCCTCGAAGGCGTTCGGCACACCGGGCATCGGCCCGATCAGCGGGTTGCCGTCCGGTGCGTAAGGGATCGGACCGTTGATGACCTTGGACAGGCCGGCCGTGCCGAGGATCGGCACCCGGGCGACGGCATCGGCCAGATAGTGCTCGAGGCGGTCGAGATCGTCGGGGAACAGCTGGAAGGAAAAATCCTCCGGCATCGGATCGTTGTGTGTCGCCCAATGGGCGCGGCAATTGCGCTCATAGGGGCCGAGATTCATGCCGTTCTTTTCCTGGCGCAGATAGTAGGAGGTGTCGACGTCGCGCAGCAGCGGCAGTTTTTTGCCTTGCTCCTTCGACCAGGCAGCCAGTTCGGGGATTTCCTCGAACAGTATGTACTGATGGCTCATCACCATCATCGGCACCTCGCGGCCGAAAATCCGGCCGATCTCGGCGGCGCGGTAGCCGGCGGCGTTGACGACGATCTCGCAGCGGATTTCGCCCTGGGCCGTCTCGACCACCCATTCATCGTTCTCCCGGCGAACGCCGGTGACCGGGCAGAAGCGGATGATCCTGGCGCCCATGTCGCGCGCGCCCTTGGCCAGCGCCTGGGTCAATTGCGCCGGGTCGATGTCGCCGTCACTCGGATCGTAGAGCGCGCCCTTCAGCTCATGGGTTTCGATGAAGGGGTAGCGGCGCTTGATCTCGTCGAGGCCGACCACGTCGATGTCCATGCCCTGATAGCGGCCCATGCCCTTGGCGCGCTGGAATTCCTGCATCCGTTCGTTGGTGTGGGCCAATCTGAGCGAACCGGTGACGTGGTAGTTCATGGGATAGTCGACCGCGTCGGCCAGCCCGCGATAGAGCTCGGTCGAATAGCGCTGCATGTTCATCAGCGACCAGGACGAGGAGAAGGTCGGCACGTTCCCCGCGGCATGCCAGGTCGAGCCCGATGTCAGCTCGTTCTTTTCCAGAAGCACGCAATCGGTCCAGCCCGCCTTGGCGAGGTGATAGAGCGAGGAGGCGCCGACGACACCGCCTCCGATGATCACCACGCGTGCCGCGGTCGGCAAACCGGCCATGTTTCTTCTCCAAAGCCTAAGCGCGTTGCGCTTTGATTTTTGTTTTGATGCCGCTGCATACTTTTGGGCGACATGCATTCAATAGACGGGTGGCGAAATCACCCAGATGACCACTGCCGGCTGAACACCCGGATTGCGCCAGCGAAACGGCTTGCCGTCGAAGCGAAAGGAGTCTCCCTCGCCAAGTCTGTGCCAGACGCCAGCAATCTCGATCTCGAAGGTGCCCGACGCCACATAACCGGCTTCCTCCGTCGGCCGGCGCGCCTCGGTCTTCAGTTCCGCGCCCGGCGCAAAGACCGAGCGCAGCATCTCGAAGCTACCGCCGAGATCGGGCGACAGAAGCTCCTCCACCAGGCCGGATTCGCTTGTGCCAAGCGAGCGTCGGCTGCCGGCACGCACGACCACGCCGCGCTCGCTCTCGACAGGCACATCATGGCTGAAGAACAGGCTGACCGGCACGCCGAACAATTCGGCGAAGGCCCTGAGATCGCTGAGCGACGGCATCGACAGGCCGCGCTCGACCTGGCTGACCCAACCGACGGAGCGGCCGAGTCTCAGGCCGATCTCGGCCAGCGTCAATCCACGCGCTTTGCGCAGCGCACGGATGTCGCCGGCCAGCAGCCGTTCGGCGGTTTCCTGTTCCGGTCGGATAGCGGTTGAGGGCAAAGCCAGGTTCTCGGTGAAAACTGCTCTTGGTGAAAAATGCGTGGCAAATTTCATGAGAGGTCAAGTCCGTGAAAAAATCAAGAGGATTTTCATGGGAGCACAAGAATTGCTTGCGCCATTTTGACGGTTCATGCAAAGGCTCGGCCGCGAACGGCGAGTGGGGGCGTCCGTCGGTACCTAGGGGTTAAGGGACGGCCCATGCTGGAAGACAACACGCGGATTGCGACGGCGATCGTCGACGAGGCGATCACCTCGCGCCGTTCGGTACGGGCATTCCTGCCCGACATGGTCGACGACGACACGATCCGCGCCATTCTGGCCGTTGCGGCGCGTGCGCCTTCGGGCACCAATATGCAGCCCTGGCGGGTCTATGTGACCAAGGGCGAGGTCAAGCAGCGGATCACAGACGCCATTCTCAATTCCGGCATCCGCGCCGAGAAGGCTGACTGGGACGAGTACCGCTACTATCCCGACCAGTTCTTCGAACCCTATCTCACACGGCGGCGGGCGAACGGTTTCGGCCTCTACGGCGTGCTTGGCATCGGCCGGCGCGAGGTCGACAGGATGCGCGCTCAGCACGACCGCAACTTCGTCTTCTTCGACGCGCCGGTGGGCATGATCTTCACCGTCGACCGGCGGCTGAACAAGGGGTCGTGGATCGACTACGGCATGTTCCTGCAGAACATCATGGTGGCGGCGCGGGGCAGGGGTCTGCACACCTGCCCGCAGGCAGCTTTCGCGCCCTATCACCGGCAGATCAGGCCGGTGCTCAACATTCCCGACGAGGAGATAGTCGTCTGCGGCATGGCGCTCGGTCATGAGGACACGTCCAAGCCCGAAAACGAGTTCCGCACCGACCGCGCGCCGCTCGAGGAGTGGGTGACGTTCGCGAAGTAGCACCTACTCGTGATGTGCGGCATACAGCCAATTGGCCACGCAGTCCGCCCACAGATATCTTATCTCGCCTCGTGACACTCCATTTTGCTTTGCTGCATCCTCGCTGCGGTCGCACAGATTAGAGAGGAAATTCTTCAGTGGAAGATGCAAAGTCTTCCAAATTTTGTAATGCATTTCAGATCGATCGTCGTTGTCTCTATATAGTTTTAATTCTTCATTTGCTTTGGAAAAATTACCGTCATGTTTGTCCAAAAGGAATGTCCAAAGTGATCGCGTATTGGTAACCCAGCAGTGACGCGGATTGATCATGCAGGAAGCTTCAGAGCCAACTCCGATCTTAAAATAGGATAATTGCGCCCCCTGAACCAAGTCAGGCACCATTTTTCCATCTGACAATGCACGGAATTGCCCGATGATCCGGAAAACGCGCTCAATAGCCTTTGGGTTTGACGAAAGAACTCTTGGGCCTAATCCATGTTCATGCGCACTGTAGTTTCCATTCTTGTCAGAAATCCCGAGTGCCAATCGTACAAATCGATCGACTGAACCCGACACAAAAAGGCGTTCCAAGTTGTGGTGAATTTCGAGCCGATCACTGTAGTGCTCGATCACTTCATTCCAAGTCACCCGGTCTAGAATGTTCATGTTCAATCCCCACTCGCATTCATTCGAGCATGAATGGATTGAAGTGCCGCGGCAAGAGTTGGATTGATCCAGTTTCAAAAGGGTCTTTTCAAGTCATCCGTAGTCGACGAGCTCGCCTGAATTAGTCGGAGGTCGTCAGCGAGCCATGGCCGCTGACGTGAGCTCCGTCGATCGCGGCAACAAAGGTCAGCAACCCCGCCTGCACGGCGCTCATGCCGAAACCGAGCTGGAACATCAGCGGCAGCAGGAAGACGACCGAGCTGAGGCCGATCGTGTCGAGACCGCCATCGGTCAGGAAGCTGATGCGGAACATGCGGATGCGCAGCAGATTGAGGTCGAGCAGCGGATTGCGGGCGCGCAGGCAATAGAAGGCGGCCACCGCAAGGATGGCGATGGCGAGCCCGAGTTCGCCGGCGATGATGCCGCCGGAGGCATCCCTGGCGGCAAGCGAATCCATGCCGAAGACGAGCAGCGCCATGCCAATACCGACGAGCAGGAAACCCGGAATGTCGAATGAGGTGCGAACCGGCTTGGTTGTGGTTGGGAACAGCGAGGCCGCAAGCAGCGCGGCCGTCAGTGCGAACGGCACGTTGATGAAGAAGATCCAGCGCCAGGAAACATAGGTGGTGAGCGCGCCGCCGACCAGCGGTCCGACCAGTGGCCCCGACTGGCCGGCCAGCGAAATGTACATGTTGATCCTAAGCGTACGGTCGCGCGGAAAGCTCGAGAGGATGACAACCTGGCCGAGCGTTTCCATCAGCGCGCCGCCGAAGCCTTGCAAGGCGCGCGAGGCGACCAGCGTCCAGAGGTCGCTGGACAGGCCGCACAGCGCGGAGGCCACGGCGAAGACGAGCAGGGCGAAGCAATAGACGTTGCGCAGGCCGAAGCGGTCGGCGGCCCAGCCGCCAACCGGCATCGAAATGATCAGGCTGGCGACATAGACGGTGATCAGCAGGCCAAGCTGGCTGGGTGGCCGGGCCAGGCTTTCGCCGATGCCGGGCAGCGCGGTCACCACGACATTCTGGTCGAGGCTGGTCATGAAGACGCCGCAGGCGACCGTCGCCGGCAAAAGCATCGACGCCTCGCCCACCGGGGCAAAGCGGGTTGTGGCTGTCGCCGAAGTCTCCGCGGTCATGGAAGGATATTGTCGAACCGGTTGCCTGAACGAGCGCTTGCCCCGACAAGCGCCCGTGATTCCTACCTATCCTCCTGCTGGTCCGGGGCTCAAGCAGCAGTTGTGTCAGTCCATAGTGCCAAGCGGCCAGCCTGTCATTGCACCTCGTAGCCGACTTCCTCGCTGGCATGGCAGAGCGCCTTCCAGAATGAACGGGCGAAGGAGCGGAACACATAGATGTCGAACTGGTCGGCGCCGGTGCGCTGGATCTGCGCGAAGATATCATGGTGCACGGTCGAACGGCCGGCGCCGACCGGGAAGGCCGGCAGCGCGAAGTCGATGGCGAAGAACTTCGCCAGCACCCATTCGGCCTTCGGCCCGGCGATGCGGATCGCGGTGCGGCCATGCGACAGGTCGGTCACCGTGCCGATGGCCGGAGTGACGACACCTGCAAAGGCCGAAGCCAGGCCCTCGGCTTCGTCGACGACAGTGAATTTTCCCGACGCAAAGCCGAATACCGACCGCACGCCGTCGGTGCTGCCGCCGCCCGCGCCATCCGGCAGGGCAAGGCCGGTGACCGTGCGAATGCACGATATCAGCTTCTTCTCCTCGCCCGGCCAGGCGGCGAGTTGCACGATCGATCCCGGCTGCGTTTCGGACAGGATAATGTCCACGCCATGCTCGAAATTGCCGTGCGAACCGGCATGCAGCACCGGCTCAAGCGGTGATTGGCGCTCAACCATGCATGCGGCTCCCGTCCGGATCGTAGAAGTGGTTGGAGACGATCTCGATCGGCCCGAACCGGTTGCGCAGTGGATCGGAGACAAAGGCTCGCGAACCGTGCCTTGCCTTGCCGCCCTTGATCAGCGCCAGTGCAATGTGCTTGCCGAGCGCCGGCGAATAACAGCAGGCCGTGATGTGGCCGATGGAATCGTGCGGATTGGCTTCGTCAAGCACTTCCACGACATGGGCGCCGCCATTGAGCGGCCGGTTGTCGAGCGCAATCAGGCCGACGAGTTCCAGGCGGTCGGGGGCGATCAGGCCCTCGCGATCCATCATCGCCGAGCCGATGAACGGCTTCTTCTTGGACAGCATCCAGTCGAGATGCAGATCACGCGCCGTGGTGCGGCCGTCGATCTCGGCGCCGGTGACATGGCCCTTTTCGATGCGCATCGTGCCCAGTGCCTCAAGCCCGTAGGTGACCAGCCCGAACGGCTTGCCGGCCTCGATCAGCGCTTCCCAGACATGGGTGCCGTAACCGGCGCCGCAATAGACCTCGAAGGCCATTTCGCCGGAGAAGGAGAGCCGGCAGATCATCACAGGCACGCCCGATATCTTGCCACGCACGATGCCCATGAACGGCAAGGTGGCGTTGTCGACGGCGGTGCCGGTGACGCAAGCGGCAAGAATTGCCCGCGCCTTGGGGCCGCCAACGGCAGCACCCGCCCATTCGTCGGTCACCGAGGTGACATGGACCTTCAACTCAGGCCAGATCACGTCGAGGAAATATTCCAGGTGCTGCATCACCTTGCCGGCATTGGCGGTGGTGGTGGTCATCAGGAAGTCCTGTTCGCCGAGCCGCCAGGTGGTGCCGTCGTCGAAGGCAAGGCCGTCCTCACGCAGCATCAGCCCATAGCGCGCCTTGCCGACCGCCAGCGTCGAGAACATGTTGGTATAGACACGGTCGAGGAACTCGGCCGCGTCGGGACCCTGCACGGCGATCTTGCCCAGCGTCGAGACATCGACGATGCCGGCGCTCTCGCGCGTCGCCTTGGCTTCGCGCACATAGGCCTGCTCGATCGTCTCGCCTGAAAGCCCATAGATCATCGGGCGATACCAGAGGCCGGCCGCATACATGGTCGCGCCGTTGGCGATGTGCCAATCATGCATAGGCGTCAGCCGCTCGGGCTTGAGATCGCCGAAGCGTTCCGCGGCCAGCGAGCCGATCGACACCGCAGAATAGGGCGGGCGAAAGCGTGTCGTGCCGACCTCCGGGATCGGCTTGCCCAGTGCCTCGGCCATGATGGCGAGGCCGGGTATGTTGGAGTTCTTGCCTTGGTCGGTCGCCATGCCGAGCGTGGTGTAGCGCTTCAGGTGCTCGACCGAGACGAAGCCTTCGCGATGCGCCAGCCGCACATCCTCCGCCGTCACGTCGTGCTGGAAATCGACAAAGCTTTTTCCCTTGGCCTTGATCTCGAACACTGGCGCGGGCTGGGAGTCTCCAGGTAAGGATTCGACACTCGGGTACGCCATCGGCGTGCCTGTTGCGCCGACCGCCGAAAGGCCTGCGTTGCGGCCGTCCAGTATTGCTTCGAGGGTCTTGAAATGGCCGTTGAAGGCACCGGCGCCGATCCATTTCTGTGTCGGCTTTGGTGGCAGGAAAGCTTGCAAGGCTTCGTTCCATTCCGCCCTGGCGCCGGCCTGGCTGGCGAGATGTATGGTCGGCGACCAGCCGCCCGACATCAGCAGGCAATCGGCATGGATGCTGCGCGCGTCGCCGCTCAGCGCACCGCTCACCATGTCGAAGCGCTGCACCTTGAGGCCGGACAGCGCCTTGCCGCCCTCGGTGGCGACCACGGCGTGGCCGGAAAGGATCTCGGCTTCCGCTTCGCTGGCGAGCTTACGCATTTCGCTTGAAAGCTCCGGGCGCACGTCGACAATGGCGACGATCGCGGCACCTGCCTTCTTCAGCGCAAGGGCTGTGCCATAGGCGCTGTCATTGTTGGTGAACAGCGCGATCCTGTCGCCCGGCAGCACGCCATATTCATTGGCATAGCGCTCTGCCGCATGCGCCAGCATCACGCCCGGCCGATCGTTGCCCGGAAACACCAGGGGCCGCTCGAAGGAGCCGGTGGCCAGCACCACCGTTTTGGCGCGGATCGTCCAGTAGCGATGGCGCGGCTCACCCTTGCCGGGATTTTCCTTGTGGTCGGTGACCCGTTCGAGTGCGGCCAGCGTGTTGCCGTCGTAATAGCCCCACACCGTGGTGCGCGGCAGCAGGCGGACATTGTCATGGCCTTCGAACTGGCCGGCGGCCCGCGCCGCCCAATCGGCAGCCGGCATGTCGTCGATCACCTCGCCCGACCAGTTGGCCGAACCGCCGAAATGCGGCTCGAGCTCGGCGAGGATGACGCGTGCCCCCTGATCGGTCGCGGCCTTGGCGGCCATCAGCCCGGCCGGGCCGGAGCCGACCACCAGCACGTCGCAGAAGGCGTTCATGCGCTCGTAGCGCGCGGTGTCGGGAGCAGTGCCAGCGCGACCGAGGCCGGCGGCGCGGCGGATGAAATGCTCGCAGAACATCCAGAAGCGCGTGCCCTTCAGCGGGCCGACCACCGGTCCCATGAAGGTCTTGTAGTAGAAACCGGCCGACAGGAGCTTGCCGCCAAGCTGGTTGATGGCGCCGATATCCCAGGAAAGCGACGGGAAGCGGTTCTGGCTGACGGCCGTCAGCCCGTCATAGATCTCGATCATGGTCGCGGCGATGTTGGGCTCGCGAACCTCGCCGCGCAGCACCGTCACCAGGGCGTTCGGCTCTTCGACGCCAGCGCTCAGCACGCCACGCGGACGGTGATATTTGAACGACCGTCCGAACAGGCTGACGCCATTGGCCAGCAGCGCCGAAGCGAGCGTGTCGCCGGCATGGCCGGTGTAGGACGCGCCGTCGAAGGTGAAGCGTATGGTGCGCAGCCGGTCGATCCGGCCGCCGGTATCGGTGCGGCGCGGGCTCATGATTTGCCCTCCGCCTTGTGCCGCGCAGCGGATTTGTGGCCGCCGTGCGCAAAGGCAGTGCTGGAGATCTCGTGCGTCAGCGTGTTGCGCACCACCCTCAGATGAGCGCGGCAGCCGCCGGAATGCTGCCAGATCTCGTTGTGGTCACCGGCCGGGTTCAGCCGGTCGTAGACATAGGCGTTCCAGGCGTCGAGATTCTGCGAGGCGGCTTGGGGGCGCTCGCGGTTGCCGTCGCCCTGATAGGTGAACTCGATGACGTCGCGCGGGCCGCAATAAGGACAGTTGATCAGCATTTCATTCTATCTTCTTGTTTGACCATGATCTTTTCCGAAAACCGGTTTCCACTTTTCGCTAGCGCGGTCCTTCGGTTCGGGATCATGGTCTAATGCAGCCTAGGCGTTGCGCCCTGGCCTTTGTCGTCGATCACTAGGCCGCGATAGAAACGGTCGAGCATGAAGGGGGCGTTGAACTCGTGTGGTTCGTCCTTGGCGATGGTCCAGGCAAAGCACCAGCCGGATGCCGGCGTTGCCTTGAAGCCGCCATAGCACCAGCCGCAATTGAGATACATGCCCGGCAGCGGGCCGGTGGTGATGATCGGTGAGCCGTCCATCGACATGTCGCAGACGCCGCCCCAGGAGCGCAGCATGCGGACGCGAGCGAGGCCGGGGAACAGCGCCAGCATCTCGCTCATCACCTCGTCGACGATCGGCAGGCTGCCACGCTGGGCATAGCTGTTGTAGCCGTCAAGGTCGCCGCCATAGACCAGGCCGCCCTTGTCCGACTGCGAGATGTAGAAGTGACCCATGCCGAAGGTCAGGATCGTGTCGATGATCGGCTTCAGCGATTCAGACACGAAGGCCTGCAGCACATGGCTCTCGATCGGCATATGGTCGATGCCGGCGAGCTGCATGACGCGGCCGGTGCTGCCAGCAACCGCAAGCGCCACCTTCTTGGCGCGGATCTCGCCGCGCGTGGTCGTGACGCCTGTGATGCGGTCGCCATCGCGCAGGAAACCGGTGACCTCGCAATTCTCGACGATGTCGACGCCGCGACGGTCGGCGCCGCGGGCGTAGCCCCAGGCAACCGCATCGTGGCGGGCCGTGCCGGCGCGCCGCTGCATCAGGCCGCCGACAATCGGGAAGCGCGCCGAACCGGAGACGTCGATCGCCGGGACAAGGCGCGCGATCTCGGCCGTCGTCATCAGTTCGGCGTCGACGCCGAGATGACGCATGGCGTTGCCGCGCCGGGCAAGATCATCGAACTGGCCGGGCGTATGGGCTAGATTCAGGCAGCCGCGCTGCGAGAACATGACGTTGTAGTTGAGATCGTGCGAGAGGTTCTCCCACAGTTTCATCGAATGTTCGTAAAAGCGCGTATTGGCGGGCAGCAAATAGTTGGAGCGCACAGCCGTCGTGTTGCGGCCGACATTGCCCGACCCAAGCCAGCCCTTCTCCAGCACCGCGACATTGGTGATGCCGTGCTCCTTGGCGAGATAATAGGCGGTCGACAGGCCATGGCCGCCGCCGCCGATGACGATCACGTCATAGGATGCCTTCGGGTCCGGCTTGCGCCAGGCCGGCTTCCAGTCCTTGTTGCCGGTCAGTGCGTTTTTGAGAAGCGAAAACGCCGAATATTCCGCCATTCTTTTTGTCATCCTTCGTGGGCGATGCGGCAGACTATAGAGCAGGCCACCAGCGCAAAGCCAATATTGCGCCATCGCTTTTCGACTGGCCGACTCCGAAAACGCGGCGGGCGTCATGGCTTGCCCCGTGATATGAGCGTCTTTATCAAGGATGCGTTTTCAGGGCTGCATTGCCGTTCGCGAGTCGCCAACAGATCATGTTCTTCAGATTGCTCCGCCTGGTTCTGATCCTTGCGCTGGTCGTCGTGTCGGCGGCGCCGTCGTTCGACGCGATGGCGCAGGCGATCGGCCAGGGCTCCGCTGCGCTGATTGCAGAGCAGCAGAAGGCGATCCAGGATCTGACGGCGAAGACCGATGATCTCGAGAAGAAAACATCGCAAGAGGCCTCGGACGACGCCGGCCTCGTCGATATCCGCCTGCAACTGGAGGAGATGTCGCGGGCTGCACTGACCAGTGCGCTGGCGTTTCGCTCGCGTCTTTCCGACATCAACAACCGTGTCGAGGCGCTGGGCGCCCCGCCGGCCGAGGGTCAGCCGCCAGAACCCGAGATCGTCAGCAGCGAGCGCGGGGCCCTGGCGTCCGAAAAGGCCGAGATCAACGCCGTCATCGCCGGCGCGCAGAATCTGTCGATCCGCATCAATGGACTGATCGAGAAGATCGGCACTACGCGTAGCGAGCTTTTCCGCAATGTGCTGACCAAACGATATGAACTGTCCGACGCGCTGAGCCCTCAGGTGTTCTCAGACGCCCAGGACGAATACGCCAATCTTTACAAAGCAGTGTCGTCCTGGCTGGGCTTCGCCCTGAAGTTCAAGTTCCAGGCGATGCTGGCGGCGACCTTGATGGCGCTTGCACTCGCCGCGGTGCTTTTTGTCGGTGGCCGGCGGCTGTTTGGACGTGTCTTCGAAGCGGATCCCTCCGTCGAGGACCCGTCCTATCTCAGCCGGCTGTCGGTGGCGTTCTGGTCGACATTGCTGCCGACGCTGGCGGTTGGCGCCTTCCTGGCTTCGACGGTTTTCTTTTTCAACTATTACAATGTGTTGCGTGGCGACATTGGCGTCTTCCTGAATGCCCTGGCTGCCGTCATCGCGGTGGTGTTCTGCGTCAACCGGATGACCAATGCGGCGCTGGAGCCGAGGCTGCCGAACTGGCGTCTGATACCTGTCGAAACGGGCCCGGCGCGCTGGCTGGTGCGATTGACGACCGCCATGGCGGTGGTCATCGGCTTCAACAATTTCCTGTCGGTCGTCAACGACAAGATGGGATCGCCGCTGTCGCTGACCATCGCCAGAAGCTTTGTCGCCACCATCATCGTCGGCGTCATCCTGATCCTGATGGCGTTGCTGAGACCGTTCAAGGCGCCCGATGGAAGCTGGCGCCCCTGGCCGGCGTGGCTGCGCTACACGGCTATCGCGCTCGGCCTTTTCACCATCGCAGCGGCGCTGTTCGGCTATATCGGCCTTGCCATTTTCGTCTCGCTGCAGGTCGTGGTCACCGGCACGGTCCTGGTCACTGCCTACATAGGCTTCCTTTCGGCACGAGAGATCGGCGAGGAAGGCGGTTTCGCAGGCACGTCGATCGGGCGCTGGCTGTCGGCCAATTCCAGCTATGAGGATGCAGCCCTCGACCAGCTCGGCCTCGTCGTCAGCATCGCCATCAATGTCATGATCGTGCTGGTGTTCCTGCCGCTGATCCTTTTGATGTGGGGCTTCCAGCCCGGTGACATCCAGGCCTGGGCCTACAAGCTGGCCACTGGCATCACCATCGGCTCGGTGACCATCTCGTTCCTCGGCATCCTGACCGGCATCGTCGTCTTCATCATCGGCTATTTCCTGACGCGCTGGTTCCAGGGCTGGCTCGACGGCTCGGTCATGGCGCGCGGCAAGGTCGACACCGGCGTGCGCAACTCGATCCGGCTGGCGGTCGGCTATGCCGGCGTGGCGCTGGCGGCACTCGTTGGCATCTCGGCGGCGGGTATCGATCTGTCCAATCTCGCGCTCGTCGCCGGCGCCCTTTCGCTGGGCATCGGCTTTGGCCTGCAGAACGTCGTCTCCAACTTCGTCTCGGGCCTGATCCTGCTGGCAGAGCGGCCGTTCAAGGTCGGCGACTGGATCGTCGCCGGCGATATCAGCGGCACGGTCAAGAAGATCAGCGTGCGCGCCACCGAGATCGAGACGTTCCAGCGCCAGTCGGTGATCCTGCCCAATTCGAACCTGATCAACAATGCGGTCGGCAACTGGACGCATCGCAACAAGCTCGGCCGCGTCGACATCAGGGTGGGCGTCGCCTATGGCAGCGACGTCAAGCAGGTTCATGACATCCTGCTGGAGATCGCACGCGGCCATCCATTGGTGCTGAAGAACCCCGAACCCTTCGTGCTGTTTACCAATTTCGGGCTGGCCGCGCTTGAGTTCGAGATCCGCGTATTTCTCGCCGATGTGCTGAACGGCGCCACCGTACAGAACGACATCCGCTTCACCGTCCTCGATAGATTCGACCGCGAGCATATCGAGATTCCGTCGCAGCCGCGCGCCGTCGTCGAGCCGAAGAAGCATGAGGCATGGCCGATCGACGACGACAAGATCGAGGTCGAATTCGCCGCACAGGAGCGGGCGAAGGCCGAAGCCGCGGCCGAAGCACAGCGACTGGCCAAAGCCGGGCGCAAGGCCCGCAAGCCGGATCCCGGTTAGAGTCTGCGAACGGCGTTGAGCCAGGCTCCACGCCAGCGAAAGCAATTGCGGCATGAATGCGGCATTCAGTTGCTGTTCAGCTTGCATGTCATATAAGCTCACATGCAAAGGGCGAGAATGCCTTGCGAAATGCAACAGAGGCGGTGGAAACACCGATATTGTAAAATGTGGAAGTCTGTCGTTGCCGCCGTCGCTTTTCTTGCCGTGGGCGGCTCGGCTTTTGCAGCGAGCGCGGTCAACAAGGACGCCGAGACCCGCACGCTGATCGTGACCGAAGGCGGCGGCAAGACTGAGCTGGCGCTGGCCGCCGGCGAAACCGTGGAATTTTGCCCGAATGGCTGTTTCGTGACCTTGCCGAATGGCGACCTCGAGGCGCTGACCGGCTCGGAAACGGTCGAAATCTCGGGCGGCGTCGCCCGCATCAAGTAAACTTGGGCCGTATCTCTTGCAAAGGCCGGGCAATTGCCCGGCCTTTTATTGTTTCCGGTAGCAATTGTTTAACAATGACGCTGGAAATACCGCCCGGCCTGCATGCTGCAACCGGGCGTTTTAACGTTCACTACGCCGTTCCCCGCTATACCAGATGCGAAGACGCTGAAAAGCGGCGCGACGGGGTAGGCAGGGCAACGAGAAATGGACGCGCGGTCTGACAGGAACGCAATTCCGCTTGCGGTCGATCTCGACGGCACGCTGATCGCGACGGACCTGTTGTGGGAAGGGCTGTTCATCCTACTCAAGAGGAACCCCCTCTATATTTTTCTCTTGCCGTTCTGGCTCGCCGGCGGCCCGGCGCGGTTGAAGCAGGCCATCGCCCAACGCATCGACATCGATCCCGCATCGCTGCCTTATCGCGAGGTGCTGCTGCAGCGCCTTCGCACCGAACATGGCGAGGGCCGCCAGGTTGTGCTGGCGACCGGCACGCCGCGAAAATTCGCCGAGGCGATCGCCGCGCATCTGGGGATTTTCGATCGCGTGCTGGCGACCGATGGTCCGCACAACATGACTTCAGGCAGAAAGCGCGCCTCGCTTGTCGCCGCCTATGGCGATGGCGGCTTCGACTATGCCGGCAACAGCCGGCACGACCTCCAGGTGTTCGACGCCGCGCGCACGGCGATCGTCGTCGCCCCCGACCGCCAGGCCGCGCGCTGGCAGGCCATGCACAGCGCCGAAATGATGCCGGCGCCGAAGCCGACATTCAGAACCATCGTCAAGATGCTGCGCGTTCATCAGTGGTTGAAAAACTCATTGATCGCCGTGCCGATGGTGCTGTCGCACGAGTACTTCAACTCCGACATGATCTGGGAATGCCTGCTGGCCTTCGTCTCGTTCAGCGCGGTGGCCTCGGCCATCTACATCCTCAACGATTTCTTCGATCTCGCGCTCGATCGCAAACACCCGACCAAGCGCAACCGGCCATTCGCCAGCGGCGCGCTGTCGATCCCGTTCGGCCTCGGTTCGATGGCGCTGCTGCTGGCAATCGGCATCGGTGCCGCATGCTTTCTGCGGTGGGAATTCCTCGGGGTGCTTTTCGGCTACATGGTCGTCACCACGGCCTATTCGCTGTCGTTCAAGCGCATGCTCCTGGTCGACGTGCTGACGCTGGCCGGCCTCTACACGATCCGCGTCCTGGCGGGCGCGGCGGCGACCGGCGTCGATGTTTCGTTCTGGCTGCTCGCCTTCTCGATCTTCTTCTTCCTGTCGCTGGCGCTGGTGAAGCGCTTCGTCGAGCTGCGCACCACCGCCATTCCGGCCGGTGAGCGTATTGCCGGCCGCGGCTACCGCACCGAGGACCAGGAGATCGTCGCCCAGGCGGGAATGGCCTCGGCCTTCTCCTCGGCACTGGTGCTGGCGCTCTATATGGACAGCGCCGCGGTGCGCGAACTCTATCCGAACCCCTGGCTGGTCTGGCCGCTGGCGCCGATCGTGCTCTACCTGACCATTCGCGTCTGGATACTCGCCCGCCGCGACGAGATGCATGACGATCCGGTCGTCTTCATCATCCGCGACTGGCGTAGCCAGATCGTCGTGCTCATCGGCGCCGCGCTGCTGGTCGCTGGAAGCCTGTAGACATGGCCGGGGAGCCGTTTCAGAGCTTTGGCCTCGCGACGCCGCCGGCACCCAATGTGATTTCGGCGGGTGACGGCATCGCGCTGCTGAAGCAGCGCAAAGCCAAGAAAGGCGCCTTGCTCGCCTATGGCAATGGCCGTTCCTATGGCGATTCGTGCCAGAATGAGGCGGGCACGCTTGTCGACATGCGGCCGCTGGCCCGCATCCGCGCCTTCAATGCGGAAACCGGCGTGATCGAAGCCGAGTCCGGCGCACTTCTGTCCGACATCATCGCCCATGCGGCGCCCTATGGCTTCTTTCCGGCAGTCGTTCCAGGCACCCAGTTCGTCACGCTCGGCGGCGCCATTGCCAATGACGTCCATGGCAAGAACCATCACCGGCGCGGCACCTTCGGCTGCCATGTCGAATCCTTGACCCTGCTCAGATCCGACGGGCAAACCTATCATTGCTCGGCCACCGACAATGCATGGCTGTTTGGAGCGACGATCGGCGGCATGGGGCTGACCGGCCTGATCGTGTCCGCATCGATCCGGCTGATGCGGGTGCCATCGCTCGACATCGTCGAGACGGCGACGCCTTTCCGCAACCTCGGCGAATTCTTCGAGCTTGCCGAAGCGGCCGATATGGCCAACGAATATGCCGTCGCCTGGATCGACCAGCTTGCCGGCGGCCATCGCAGCGGCCGCGGGCTGCTGTTCACCGGCAATCATGCCGAGCATGGCTCGCATGCGGCCTGGCAGGCTGGCGGCCGGTTTTCGGTGCCCTTCCAGCCGCCGTTCAACGTGCTCAACCGGCCGTTCCTGACCGTTTTCAACGCCGTCTACCGGTGGAAGAAAGGTCGGTCCACGGCGCCGCGGCATGTCGGCTATCAGGGTTTCTTCTTTCCGCTCGACGGCGTTGGCAATTGGAACCGCCTCTACGGACCGAACGGGCTTTTCCAGCATCAGAGCGTGGTGCCGGAAAATGTTGCGCGACAGGTCGTGCCGGCGCTGCTGGCGGCCGCCAAGCGGACCGGGCAGGGCTCGTTCCTCACGGTCCTGAAGCGCTTCGGCACGGTCCGCTCACCGGCGCTGCTGTCGTTCCCGCGGCCGGGTTTCACGCTGACGCTGGATTTTCCCAACCGTGGCCAGGCGACGCTGGCGCTGCTCAAGGAACTGGACCGCATCACTGTCGAAGCCGGCGGCGCGGTCAATCCCTACAAGGACGCCCGTATGGGCGCCGACATCTTCGCCGCCTCGTTTCCGAAATGGCACCGCCTCGAAGCAATCCGCGACCCTGCCTTCATGTCGAGTTTCTGGGCCCGAACGGCGAAACAGCTCGAAGAGCAAGGAGACGCCACCCAAGCCGCGGAGTAGATAAAATTCGAATAATTCATGGTTAACGAATCGATAACTCAAAGATTTACCGGAAACGCTCTTATTACTTCACGAAATATTTGTGGATTTGTAATAGGACGGCTGAAGGGGTTGGTGGGAAGAACATGAAATATATCGCCTTCATTCTGTTCACGGTCATGACCAATGCCGCCGCGCAGCTCATGCTGAAGCAAGGCATGATGTCGCTCGGTCCGGTTTCCTTCGAGGGCGTCAATCCGCTGCTCAAGCTGTTGCAGATCGTGTTCAGCCCGTGGGTGTTCCTAGGCCTTTGCACCTTCGTCATCTCGATGGCCTCGCACCTCTATGTGCTGTCCAAGGTAGAGCTCAGTTTCGCCTATCCGTTCCTCAGCCTTGCCTATGTCGCGGTCGCGATCTTCGCCTATTTCATCTTCCGCGAAGATCTCAATGCCTGGCGCATCGCCGGCATCGCCTTCATTTGCGTCGGCACGGTGCTGATCGCGCAAAGTGGGCGAGATTTGGGTGGGCGAGGGCATGAGGACCAGACCGCCTCCATCGCCCCTGACAAGATTCACGCAAACGAGATCGTTCGATGAGACATGTGATTTTCGGCGGCGACGGTTTCGTCGGCCGCCATCTGGCCCCAAAGCTTCTCGCCGATGGCGAGGATGTGGTCGTCGCCGACATCGCCAAAAGCGATCTGCCGCACTACCGCTCGGTCCGCTATGTCAGATGCGATGTCACCGATCCGGCCTCGGTCGCTTCGGTCGTGCTGAAGGCCGACGACATGGTCTATAATCTGTCGGCCAAGATGCTGTCGCCGATCCAGGTGCGGGCCAAGCGGCACGAATTCTTCTTCCCGGTGAATTTCCATGGCACCGAGCACATTATGCAGGCGATGGACAAGGCCAGCGCTCCGAGGCTCGTCCACTACACGACCGACATGATCTACGGCCACACGGTCACATTCCCGATGACCGAGGAGCACCCGGTCGCGCCCCTTGGCGAATATGGCTGGTCGAAGCAGAAGACCGAGGAACTGGCCGCCGAATGGCGCAAGCGCGGCATGTCGATCTCGCTGTTTCGGCCGCGCCTCATCATCGGTCCCGGCCGCCTCGGCATTCTGGAAAAACTGTTCAAGCTGATCGACTGGAATTTTCCGGTACCGATGATCGGCTCGGGCAGGAATCCCTATCAGTTCATCTCGGTGTTCGACTGCGCCGAGGCGGCGCGTGCCGCCTGGAAGGCCGGTGTGCCTGATGAGGCCTACAATCTGGGCTCCCTCAACCCGCCGCCGGTGAAGAAATTGCTCGGCGACCTGATCAAGCATGCCGGCTCGAAGTCGATCCTGATTCCGACACCGGGCTGGGCGGTCAAGCGCACGCTCGACCTGCTCGACCTCATGAACATGCCGATCATGGATCCGGAACAATATCTGATCGCCGACGAGGAATGCGTGCTGGACGTATCCAAGGCCGAGCGCCAGCTCGGCTGGGTGCCGCAATATCGCGACGAGGATATGCTGATCGCAGCCTACAGCGAATACCGCGCCAAGAAGGACGGCCACGCCGTCGCCACCAAACATGTGCCCGCCGAATAATGGCGCCTGCCGAACAAAGGATTTCTTGAGATGACCGTGATGGCCAAGCCGGAACACACAAAAGCGCGCACCGTGGTCAGCGCACCGGCGCTGTCGCCGGATACTACCCAGAAGCCAGACCTGATCAGCGTCGAACAGGCGAAGGCCATGGACGTGGCGCGGATGACCGACCTGTTCAAGGCGCATCTCAACCCGGGTCAGTTGCATTTCATGAAGCTGCTCGGCTTCCACAAGATCAAGATCGAGCGCGCCGAAGGCATGTTCTACATCGACCAGAACGGCCGCAAGATCCTGGATTTCTTCGGCGGCTTCGGCTCGCTGGCCTTCGGTCACAACCATCCTCGCATTCTCGAGGCACGCCGCAAATTCCAGGAGGAGAAGCGGCAGGAGATCGCCATCGCTTTCATGTCGCAATATGCGGCGGCCCTGGCCCACAACATCGCCAAATGCTCGCCCGGCGAACTCGATATGGTGTTCCTCGGCTCGTCCGGCTCGGAGGCCATGGAAGCCGCGGTGAAGCTCGCCGAGCGCGCCGCCGGCCCGAAGCGGCCGAAGGTCGTCTATGCCGAGAATTCCTTCCACGGCAAGACCAAGGGCGTGCTGGCGATCACCGACGGTCAGCTCTACCGCGCCGACTTCAAGGTTGCCGAAAATGTGGTGCGCATTCCGTTCGCCGATATCGAGGCGGTCGAGCGCGCCTTCCGCACTGACCCCGAGATCGGCGTCATCGTGCTCGAAACCATCCAGGGCGGTGGCGGCATCATCCAGGCGCCGGCCGAGTACTGGCAGAAGCTGCGTGCGCTGTGCGACCAGTATGGCGTGCTGTGGGTGGCCGACGAAGTACAGTGCGGCTATGGCCGCTCCGGCCGCTTCTATGCTTTCGAGCATTACGGCGTCATTCCCGATGTGACGGCGCTGGCCAAGTCGCTCGGTGGCGGCAAGGCGGCTGTCGGCGCCATGATCGCCCGGCGCGAGATCTACATGAAGGCCTACGGCACGCCGAAGACGGCGATGATCCATGCCATGGCCACCTTCGGCGGCATGGGCGAGGCCTGCGTCACATCGATCGAGGCGCTCAACGTGCTCTATGACGAGGGGCTGATCGACAATGCCGCCGTCACCGGCGATTACCTGCTGCAGCGCCTGCAGGCGCTCAGGGAAAAATACCCGAAGATGATCAAGGACGTGCGCGGCAAGGGTCTGATGGTCGGGCTGGAGTTCCACGACTTTTCGCAGACCTTGCCGATGGTGCTGCGCCCCGTCGTCAGCGTGCTCGACGATAAGCTGAAGGGCTCGCTGTCCGGCTTCGTCGGTGCGCTGCTGCTGCGCGACTATGACGTGCTCGTCGCCTTTACCGAATACAACCGCAACGTCATCCGCCTCGAACCGCCGCTGATCTGCCAGCGCGAACATGTCGACCGCTTCATCGAGGCGCTCGACAGACTGTTGTCGCGGGGCATCGTGTCGATCGTGAAGGACTTCGTCAAAAGCCAGGTTCGCTGAACGAATGTCCGCCGAGCGAAACCCATGCTGACCAGGTCTCCCGCTCCGACAAACCTGCTCGACCGGCCCACCGGGGCCGGTCTGGCGTGGGGTGAGGGGGCCTATGCGCGCTTGGCCGCGCCGATCGGTGCGGCGGCCTTCGCTTTCTACATCCTTTTGACGGCGGTGACGGCGTGGTTCATGCCCGACGCCAATTGGGACATGCTGCCTTATCTCGCGATCGCCGAGGAGAGCACCTATCCCGATGCGCAGGCACTGCATGATTATGCCTATGGCACCGTCAAGGCCGAATTGTCGGCGGGCGACTACAAGACACTGACCGACGATAGCGGCGGCTTCCGCAGCCATATGGCCGGGAACGCCGCCGATTTCCATTCCCTGCTCGGCATGTACCGGATCAAGTTCCTCTATGCCGAGATCCTGTCGACGATGAACTCGGTGATGTCACCGGTCGAGGCGATGCGGTTGTTACAGGTGTTCTCGGTTCTGCTGTTCGGTGCGATCGCACTGCTCTGGTTGCGCTCCGAAGGCGCGTTGGCGCTGGCGCCGGTTCTCGGCGCGGTGCTGATCATGGCCGATTTCGGCGACGCTGCGCGGGCATCGACGCCTGATCTCCTGTGCTCGGCGCTGTTCCTCGGCGGGCTCTTTGCCTACACGCGCGGCCGTGAACTGGCCACCGCGATCCTGCTCTTCCTCGCTTTCATGGCGCGGCCCGACAATATTGTTTTCCTTGCTATTTTTGCCGTGTTGCTATTGGTCTTCCGGCAGAAGGCGTGGGGCGCGCTGGCTGGCTTTGCCGCCTCGCTCGTCGCCTATTTCGCCATCTCGCACTGGGCGCAGCATCCGGGCTGGTGGCCGCATCTGTGGTTCTCGTCGATCGAGCAGCGCTACAATATGGACGGCTTCGATCCGCCGTTCTCGGCTATCGCCTACCTT
>NZ_CAUM01000131.1 GCF_000350085.1 Mesorhizobium metallidurans STM 2683 | reverse complement strand
CGCACTGGGGCGTCGAGAACCGTCTGCACTGGCGCCTCGATGTCGTCATGAACGAGGATCAGGACAGGAGCCGATTGGGCAACGGTCCAAACAACCTCGCCGTTTTGCGCCACATGGCCATCAACGTCATGCAGAAAGACCCCACCAAAGGCTCCTTGCGCGGTAAGTTCAAGCGCGCCGCTTGGGACGACACCTACCTCGCTCAGCTCCTGGCCCTATTTTGAAATGCGATCACCCTGATGTCACTCACATTCGCCGTTGACAGCGGCGCAAAACCAATTCTATTGTCCGCCACCATGAAAACGGCACTCATTCTCGTAGGAAAGCGCGTGGGCAAGGCGGTGTAACCGCCGGGCGAAAACCTCCCATGCGCAACACACAGGCTCCCTCGGGGGCCTTTTTTATTGCCCAAAACACGACTAAACGACCAGCAATCGCCAGACGGCGGACAATACGGGACCAGACCGATGAGCAACGGACAGAACGAGCGGCGTGAAATGCCAAGATCCGAAATGCCAAGATCCGAAATGACCGGCGCCGAAATGGTGGTGCAGGCGCTGAAGGACAATGGCGTCAAGCATGTCTTCGGCTATCCGGGTGGCGCCGTTCTCCCGATCTACGATGAAATTTTCCAGCAAGACGAGGTCGAGCACATCCTTGTGCGCCATGAGCAGGGTGCGGGCCATGCTGCCGAAGGCTATGCACGCTCAACCGGCAAGGCCGGCGTCATGCTGGTGACCTCGGGACCGGGCGCCACCAATGCGGTGACGCCATTGCAGGATGCGCTGATGGATTCGATCCCGCTGGTCTGCCTGACCGGGCAGGTGCCGACCTCGCTGATCGGCTCCGACGCTTTCCAGGAATGCGACACCATCGGCATCACGCGGCCCTGCACCAAGCACAATTGGCTGGTCAAGGACGTCAACCAACTCGCGGCAATCATCCACGAGGCCTTCCATGTCGCGACGACCGGGCGTCCGGGCCCGGTCGTGGTCGACATTCCGAAGGACGTGCAGTTTGCCAAGGGCACCTATGTGCCGCCGCAGACGGCGCCGCGCACCAGCTACCAGCCGAAGGTCCAGGGCGACCTCGACAAGATCAAGGCGGCGGTCGAACTGATGGCCGGCGCCAGGAAGCCGATCATCTATTCCGGCGGCGGTGTCATCAATTCCGGCCCGGAGGCCAGCCATTTGCTGCGCGAACTGGTCGACCTGACCGGCTTTCCCATCACCTCGACGCTGATGGGCCTCGGCGCCTATCCGGCATCGGGCAAGAACTGGATGGGTATGCTGGGCATGCACGGCACCTATGAAGCCAACATCGCCATGCATGATTGCGACGTCATGATCTGCATCGGCGCGCGCTTCGACGACCGCATCACCGGGCGGCTGACCGCTTTCTCGCCGAATTCGAAGAAGATCCACATCGACATCGATCCGTCGTCGATCAACAAGAACGTCCACACCGACGTGCCGATCATCGGTGATGTCGGCCGGGTGCTGGAGGATCTGGTGCGGCTGTGGCGGGCGAGTGCCAAGGCCGACAAGAAGGCGCTCCACCCGTGGTGGGAGCAGATCGCGAAATGGCGCGCACGGGATTCGCTCGCCTACAAGATGAACCACGACGTGATCATGCCGCAATATGCCGTCCAGCGGCTCTACGCGCTGACCAAGGACATGGACACCTACATTACAACCGAGGTCGGCCAGCACCAGATGTGGGCGGCGCAGCATTATCACTTCGAGAAGCCGAACCGCTGGATGACCTCGGGCGGACTGGGCACGATGGGCTATGGCCTGCCGGCGGCGCTCGGCGTGCAGATCGCACATCCGGATGCGCTGGTCATCGACATTGCCGGCGACGCCTCGGTGCAGATGACGATGCAGGAGATGAGTGCCGCCGTGCAGCACGAGGCGCCGATCAAGATCTTCATCCTCAACAACCAGTATATGGGCATGGTGCGGCAGTGGCAGCAGCTTCTGCACGGCAACCGGCTGTCGCATTCCTACACCGAGGCGATGCCCGATTTCGTCAAGCTGGCCGAAGCCTATGGCGGCCACGGCATCCGCTGCGAGAAGCCGGATGAGCTGGACGACGCGATCAAGGAGATGATTTCGGTGAAGAAGCCGGTGATCTTCGACTGCCGCGTGGCGACGCTCGCCAACTGCTTCCCGATGATCCCGTCGGGCAAGGCGCATAATGAGATGCTCCTGCCCGACGAGGCGACGGACGAGGCGGTGGCCAACGCCATCGACGCCAAGGGCAGGGAACTGGTGTAACGCCCCGGCCGAGGCAGGGCTTGTTGAAAAAAGCCATGCGGAAACAGAGAATTAGCGCCAAAGTTTGAAATCGAGATTCATGTCATGAACGCACAGCTTCAACCCACCGGCTCCGCCTATTTCATCGCCAAGGAAACGGAAAAGCCTGAGAATCACACGCTGTCCGTGCTGGTCGACAACGAGCCGGGCGTGCTTGCCCGGGTCATCGGCCTGTTTTCCGGCCGCGGCTACAACATCGAAAGCCTGACGGTCTCCGAGACCGAGCACGAAAAGCATCTGTCGCGCATCACCATCGTGACGCGCGGCACCCCGCATGTGCTGGAGCAGATCAAGCACCAGCTCGAGCGCATCGTGCCGGTGCACCGCGTCGTCGACCTCACCGTGCGCTCGCAGGAGCTCGGCCAGGAACGGCCGATGGAGCGGGAACTGGCGCTGGTGAAAGTGGCCGGCACCGGCGAAGCCCGTGTCGAGGCGCTGCGGCTCGCCGATGCCTTCCGCGCCAGCGTCATCGACGCCAACACCGAGCATTTCATCTTCGAGATCACCGGCAAGGGCTCCAAGCTCGACCAGTTCATCGCCATCATGAAGCCGCTCGGCCTGGTCGAAATCTGCCGCACCGGCGTGGCGGCGATGAACCGCGGCCCGCAGGGGATGTAGGTCACCTCGCAAGTCATGATCGTCTGGCCCCCGCTGTTGCTCCGAGGTGGTCTTTGTGCGCCTGGCGTAAAAGGACAATAATACTGACCTGACTTGGGAGGAAACCATGTCCCTCGATGCCTTCCTTGCCCTGCTGGTTTACGCCTTCGTGACCTCGATCACGCCTGGGCCGAACAATTTCATGCTGCTCGCGTCGGGCGTGAATTTCGGCTTCGTCAGGACCGTCCCGCACATGCTGGGCATCGGCATCGGCTTCCTCGTGCTGCTTTTGGCCGTCGGGTTCGGGCTTGGCGCGGTGCTGACGGCGTTTCCGGTGCTGCACACCGGGCTGAAGATCGCCGGCGGCGCCTACCTGCTCTATCTCGCCTGGAAGATCGCCATGTCGCGTTCGCTCAGTGGCAAGGGCGAGGCGAAGGCAGTGCCGATGCGCTTCATCGATGCGGCGGCATTTCAGTGGGTCAATCCCAAGGCATGGGTGATGGCGATCACCGCGATGGCCGTCTACAGCGACGCGGACCGTCCGTTTTTGTCGGTGGTGCTGATCTCGACGGCGTTCGCCATCGTCAATCTGCCGAGCGTTTCGGTATGGGCGGGTTTCGGCACGGCGCTGCGCGGTTTCCTGTCGGATCCGGTGCGGTTGAAATGGTTCAACATCGCCATGGGCGTGCTTTTGGCGGCGACGCTGTGGCCGATGCTGAGGTGATGTTTGCCGCCCAAAGCAGGCATAAAACGAGGGCCCAAGGCGCGTCGCGCGAGGCCGCTTGAACCCGTTGCGCTTTAGTGCCGCCTTATTGTGCACTGCACATTAAATCTTCGTAATGCCGCGTTTTGGCCCTTTTCCGCCAAAGGCGTGTCCTATCTATTCGGCGAATTCGCGGCGAGGCGCCGTGAGCTAGCCTAAGACCACCGGGTTCGGCGTGTCGGATGAGAGGGCAATTGTCGATGCGCGGAAAGATCGTGCTTGCAGTGGTGGCGGCGGCATGCCTCGCCGGGGCCGGCCTCTATCTTTCACCGACCGCGATGAGCAAGGTTCAGCAGCTGCTGTCGGCAAAGCCGATGGCAGCCGCGGAAAAACCCAGCGCAGGCAAGTCAGCCGCCGACGAGGCAGGCGCGGGCAATGGCGCGCGTTCAGCCTCGATCGTCGCGGCCACCGCTTCGACGGCCGATTTCCCGATCCGCCGCTATGCCATCGGCTTCGTCTCGTCGCCGGCCGTGGTCAGTATCAATGCCCGGATCTCCAGCCAGATCGTCTCGATCGCGGTCAAGGACGGGCAGATGGTGAAGGCCGGCGATCTTTTGATCTCGCTCGACGATCGCGCGCTGAAGGCGCAACTGGCCAAGGATCAGGCGACGCTGGCCAAGGACCAGGCGATGCTCGTCAGCGCCACGGCGGATCTCCAGCGCGCCAAGGATCTTGTCGCCAAGCAGGCTGGCACGCAGCAGACCTATGATCAGGCACTGGCGGCACAGAAGGCCGCCGCCGCAACCATCGATGCCGACAAGGCGACGATCGATTCCGATACCGTGCAGTTGAGCTATGCGACCATCTCGGCGCCGATCACCGGCCGGCTGGGGGCGATCAATGTATCGCTCGGCGATCTCGTCGCCACCAGCAACGGCAACAGTTCGTCGACGACGCCGCTGGTGACGATCACCCAGATGGACCCGCTGCAGGTGAACTTCAATCTGCCGGAAAGCAATCTCGCGCTGCTGCACAAGGCGTTGGCCTCGCCGAGCCAAGGTGCGGTGACGCTGACCAAGGACGGCGACCCGACGCCGATCGGCAAGGGAACGCTCGATTTCGTCGATTCCAGCGTCGACATCGCCTCCGGCACCATCGCCACGCGCGCCAGCGTGCCGAACGCCGACCTGTCGCTGTGGCCGGGCCAGTACGTCAATGTCGTGCTCGATGCCGGCATCATGCCGCAGATGATGTCTGTTCCGACCGTTGCGGTGCAGCCGAGCCAGAAGGGGCCGTTCGTCTACGTGGTCAAGCGGGACAACACCGTCGAGATGCGGCCGGTGCAGGTGGCGCTGACCGAAGGCGAAAACAGCGCCATCAGCGAAGGCTTGAAGAGCGGCGAGAAGGTGGTCGTCGAGGGCCAGACCAGGCTGAAGGATGGCGCCGCCGTCCATGAAGGCAAGGCGGCGGGCGGCGATCGGGCCGCTCCAAAGGTAGCCGAAGCCGGCAAGGCCAGCGGGGCGAGCCAATGATCTCCGAATTCTGCATCCGCAGGCCCGTCGCCACCCTGCTGATGTCGTTTGCCCTCGTGCTGGGCGGGCTGTTTGCCTACAAGTTCCTGCCGGTGGCCGCATTGCCCAGCGCCGAATTTCCAGTGGTCAACGTCTCGGCCCAGTTGCCCGGCGCCTCGCCGGAAACCATGGCGACCTCGGTAGCGACGCCGCTGATCAAGCAGTTCGCCACCATCGCCGGCATCGATTCGATCTCGACCACCAACTCGCTCGGCCAGACCTCGATCGCCATCCAGTTCGTGCTCAATCGCGACATAGATGCAGCCGCGGCCGACGTGCAGGCGGCGATCGCGCGCACGCAGAAGTCCTTGCCGCCGGAGATGACCGCGCCGCCGAGCTACCGCAAGGTCAATCCCGCCGATGCGCCGATCCTCTTGATGTCGCTGGTCAGCGATACGGTTCCGCTGACCGACCTCGATGCCTTCGCCGAAAACGTCATCTCGCCGTCGCTGTCGACGATCGACGGCGTGGCGCAGGTCTCGATCTTCGGCCAGCAGAAATATGCGGTGCGTATCCAGATCGATCCGACCGCGCTTGCCGCGCGCGGCATCTCGATCGATCAGCTGCAGGCGGCGATCGCGTCGGCCAACAGCAACACGCCACTGGGCGTGCTGCAGAACGACAAGCAGCAACTCACCATCACCGCCAACACCCAGCTCGACAACGCCGCCGGCTTCTCCAACCTCATCATCGCCACCAAGAACGGCCACCCGGTGCGGCTGGGCGAGGTGACCCGCGTGGTCGATTCGGTGCAGACGACCACCACCGCGAGTTGGTACGATGGTACCCGCGCGATCATCATGGCCGTGCAGCGCCAGCCCGACGCCAACACGGTCGACGTCGTCGACAAGGTCAAGGCGATGCTGCCGTCCTTCCAGGACCAGATGCCGGCCGCCGCCAGCATCAAGCTGCTCAACGACCGTTCGACCTCGATCCGTCAGGCCGTCGACGACGTGCAGTTCACGCTGCTGTTGACCGTCGCCCTGGTGGTGATGGTGATCTTCGTCTTCCTGCGCCGGGTGACGGCGACCATCATCCCGGCGGTGGCGGTGCCGATCTCGCTGATCGCCACGCTCGGCGCGATGTTCCTGTTCGGATTTTCCATCGACAACATCTCGCTGATGGGGCTGACGCTTGCCGTCGGCCTCGTCGTCGACGACGCCATCGTGATGCTGGAAAACATCTTCCGGCACATGGAGGAGGATGGGCTGTCGGCCTTCGATGCGTCGCTGAAAGGCGCGCGCGAGATCGGCTTCACCATCATTTCGATTTCGATTTCGCTGGTTGCGGTGTTCATCCCCGTGCTGCTCATGGGCGGTGTCATCGGCCGCCTTTTCAACGAATTCGCCGTCGTGGTGACGGTCGCCATCCTGGCATCGATGTTCGTCTCGCTGACGCTGACGCCGATGCTGTGCTCGCGGTTGCTGTCGGTGACGAAGGCCGACCGCGAGGCGCACGGCGACGGCCGCCGGCATGACATTGTGACGCGCGGCTACGATGCGGTTTTGAGCTTCTGCCTGCGGCACGCCTTCCTGGTGTTCCTGGTCTTCATCGGAACCGCGGCAGCGTCGGTGTGGCTGATCCAGGTCTCGCCGAAGGGTTTCTTCCCGCAGGAGGATATCGGCCAGATATCGGTGACGACCATCGCGCGCCAGGACATCTCGTTCGACGCCATGGCGAAGCTACAAGGGCAGGTGGCCAGCGTCTTCTCGCATTCGCCCTATGTCGACCATGTGGCATGGTCGGCGGGCAGCGGCAACAATGCGCTCAATCAGGGGCAGCTCTTCGTCCAGCTCAAGGGGAAGGACCAGCGTCCCGATATCGATAAGGTGCTTTCGGATCTAAGGCGACAGCTGGCCGGCGTGGCGGGTATCGAGACCTACATGCAGCCGGTGCAGAACCTGAGGCTGGGCTCGCGGTCGTCGGCCAGCGCCTACCAGCTTGTGGTTCAGGGCCTCGATACCGGCCAGACCGATATCTGGGCGCAGAAGATGAATGACGCGATGGCGGCCGACCATGCGACCTTCACCGACGTCACCAGCGACCTGCAGAACAATGCGCTGCAGGCGACGCTGGTGGTCGACCGCGATAAGGCCGCCCAGCTTGGAATCGATACCGACACGCTTCGTTCAGCGCTTTATGGCGGGTTCGGCACCGACCAGGTTTCGACGATCTTCGGTTCGGCCGACAGCTATGAAGTCATCACCGAGCTTGATCCCAACATCGAATGGTCGCCCGAGCGGATGCTGGCCATTCAGGTGAGGACGGCCAGCGGCAGCCTGGTGCCGCTCGGCGCCTTCGCCCGTGTCGATCGCACCGCCGGCGCCTTGACCGTCAACCAGCTCGGCCAGCTTCCGGCTGTGACGATTTCCTACAATCTGCCGCAAGGCGTGGCGCTTGGCGACAGTACCGCCCGCATCGCCGCGCTGAAGGAGCAGATCGGCATGCCGACGGCGATCTCGACCAGCTTTGCCGGCACGGCCAAGACCTTCCAGGATTCGCTCGCCAATCAGGGCCTGCTGATCGGCGGCGCCATTCTCACCATCTATATCGTTCTCGGCATCCTCTATGAGAGCTTCATCCATCCGCTCACCATCCTGACCGGCCTGCCGTCGGCCGTGCTGGGCGCCGTGGCTGCACTGCGCTTCGCCGGCATGGACCTTTCGGTGATCGCGGTGATCGGCATCCTGATGCTGATCGGCATCGTCAAGAAGAACGGCATCATGATGGTCGACGTTGCGCTGGAACTCAGGCGCGAGGGCATGTCCGCCAAGGAGTCCATCCACAAGGCGTGCCTGATGCGTTTCAGGCCGATCATGATGACGACGGTCGCGGCGCTGATGGGCACCTTCCCGATCGCGCTCGGCACCGGCGCCAGCGCCGAGTTGCGTCAGCCACTTGGCGTCGCTGTCGTCGGCGGCCTGCTTGCCTCGCAGGCGCTGACCCTGTTCGTCACGCCGGTCATCTATGTCTATTTCGAGAATTTCTCCGGCTGGCTGCTCGGCTTTTTCTTGAGGAAGAACCGGCCGGCGCTGAATGCGGTGGAAAGCGAGGAGCAGCCTTCGCTGTTCGATCCCGAGGAGGACATGGTCGTGCCGCAAAAGGCGGCGGCGGAATAGGCTGGCGTCGCGCTTGCGGCCGGCTGCGGGGAATCGTAGTTTGAGGCCATGCCCCATGATCATGATCACGACAATGAGCTCGATCCTTTCGCCGCGCGGGTGCGCGCGCTGGAAACGATCCTCACCGAGAAGGGCCTGATCGATCCGGCTGCCATCGACGTCATCGTCGACACCTACGAGACGAAAATCGGCCCGCGCAACGGCGCCAGGGTGGTGGCGAAGGCCTGGAGCGATGCTGCCTATGCAGAATGGCTGAAACGCGACGCGACGGCGGCGATCGAATCGCTGGGCTATACCGGCCGGCAAGGCGAGCACATGCAGGCGGTGTTCAACAGCGAGGAGACGCACAACCTCGTCGTCTGCACGCTGTGCTCCTGCTACCCCTGGTCGGTGCTCGGCCTGCCGCCGGTCTGGTACAAGGCGCCGCCCTATCGCTCGCGCGCGGTAATCGATCCGCGCGGCGTGCTCGAGGAATTCGGGCTGACGCTGCCGAGGACGACAAAAATCCGGGTGTGGGATTCCACCGCCGAACTGCGTTACCTCGTCGTGCCGATGCGGCCTGATGGCACCGAGGGCTGGAGCGAGGAGCGGCTGGCCGATCTGGTGAGCCGCGACGCGATGATCGGTACGGCATTGGCGCGAGAGCCGGCATGAACGGACCGCACGATCTCGGGGGGCAGATGGGGTTCGGGCCGGTCGCGCCCGAGAAGGATGAGCCGTACTTCCATGCCGCCTGGGAAAAGCGGGCGCTTGGTGTGACGCTTACCGCCGGCGCCATGGGGGCGTGGACCATCGACGAGAGCCGGCATGCGCGCGAATCGCTGCATCCCGCCGACTACTATTCCTCAAGCTACTATCAGATCTGGATCAAGGCGTTGGAAACCTTGCTGAAGCGCCATGGTTTCGTCAGCGATCGCGATCTGGCCGCGGGCAGCGCGATTGACCCGGCTGCGACACCCAAGCGCGTGCTGAAGGCGGAAAACGTGCCAGCGGTGCTGGCCAATGGCGGCCCTTGCGACCGGCCGGTTTCGACGCCGGCGCGCTTCAGGGCGGGCGACCGCGTGCGGACGAAGAACTTTCATCCGACCGGTCATACGCGGCTGCCGCGCTATGCGCGCGGCAAACGGGGGATCGTGGAAGCCATCCGCGATGGCTTCGTGTTTCCCGACAGCAATGCGCATGGGCAAGGCGAGAACCCGCAATGGGTCTATACGGTGGTCTTCGACGGCGTCGAGATCTGGGGCGAGGGGGCCGACCCGACGCTGACGGTCTCGATCGACGCCTGGGAGAGCTATCTTGAGCCGGCCTGAGGCGGCAACAGCCGAATTGCCGGCTGGCTTCGACGAGCCGGTGTTCGCCAAGCCATGGCAGGCAGAGGCCTTCGCCATAACGGTGGCATTGCACGACAGGGGCCTGTTTTCCTGGAACGAATGGGCTGACGCCTTGTCTACCGAGGTGAAGAAGCCCGGCGCGGCAAGCGATGGCCACGACTATTACGAACATTGGCTGGCGGCGCTGGAAAAGCTGCTGTCGGCCAAGGGCGTTGCCGGCAAGCGCGATGTCGATGCGCTGGCCGCCGCCTGGGAACGCGCCGCGCACGCCACCCCGCACGGCAAGCCGATCCTGCTGGAGAACGATCCCCGCCCGACCGAAGGTCGTGGCGGCCCCGGCATTTGTTCCCTGGTTTGAGCCTGCTAGCCTTGTTCACCGATAGCGTCGAGGTGACGGCAGCTATCTTGTCTTTGTCCCGCGAATCCGGTCTCTCGCTCTGATGGAATTCTCCCCCCAACAGGATGAGGCGCTGAAGGCGGTTGCCGGCTGGCTCAAGACCGGCCGGCCGCAGCTCTTCCGGCTGTTCGGCTTTGCCGGCACCGGCAAGACGACGCTGGCGCGCTATTTCGCCGAGCATGTCGACGGCCAGGTGCAGTTCGCCGCCTTCACCGGCAAGGCGGCGCAGGTGCTGCGCTCCAAGGGCGCGGTCAATGCCCGCACCATCCATTCGCTGATCTACCGGCCGAAGGGCGAGGAATCGGTGGCCGACGAGGTGACCGGCAAGACCTCGATGTCGCCGACCTTTTCGCTCAACCGGCAAAGCCCGATCTCGCGCGCCAAGCTCGTCGTCATCGACGAATGCTCGATGGTCGACGAACAGCTTGGCCGCGACCTCATGAGTTTCGGCACGCCGATCCTCGTTCTCGGCGATCCCGGCCAGTTGCCGCCGATCTCGGGCGGCGGCTTCTTCACCGATCATGAGCCTGACGTGCTGCTCACCGAGATTCATCGGCAGGCGCGCGACAACCCGATCATCCGGCTGGCGCTTGACGTGCGCGAGGGGCGCGAATTCATGCGCGGCGACTATGGCACGGCGCAGGTGATCGGCAAGGGGGACGTTACCCAGGAACTGGTGCTGAAGGCGGACCAGGTGCTGGTCGGCACCAACCGCACGCGCCGGCGCTACAATCAGCGGCTGCGCGAACTGAAAGGCTTCAACGCCGATTATCCGCAGGCCGGCGACAAACTCGTCTGCCTGCGCAACGACCCCGCCAAGGGGCTGCTCAACGGCTCGCTGTGGAAGGTGATGACCTCGTCGCGCGAGACGGTGAAGCCCGGCATCAACCTGCTGGTCTCGCCGGAGGAGGACGATCCGGATCGCGGCGTCGCCAAGATCAAGCTGCTCAAGGCGGCGTTCGAGGATCCGGACGCCGATATTCCCTGGCAGCAGAAAAAGCGCTTCGACGATTTCGACTATGGCTATGCGCTGACCGTGCACAAGGCGCAGGGCTCGCAATGGAATGAGATCGTGCTGTTCGACGAAAGCTGGGCGTTCAAGGAAACCCGTCAGCGCTGGCTTTATACCGCCATCACCCGCGCTGCCGAACGGTTGACTATCGTCAGATAGACCGATCCCGCGTCACCATCACGATCCTGCTGGCATCACCGGCGGACTGATCGGCTTGGCAGCCAGCCATTCCCAGGCGGCCGCTTCGTCCTCGGCCTCGAAATGCCGGAATTCGATCGGCACGGAGGCGGGCAGTATGGCTTGTGCGCCCGGTATCCAGTCTGGCTCGCCGACTGCCGCACAGCGGCCGATATGCGCCACGGCATCGGCCGTGCCCTGTTCGATCGTCTCGTCCGACACGTCGGCCCAGTCGACGCCGTCATGGTCGACCAGACGCACCAGCACGTCTATCCTGTTGTGCAGCGCATAAGCCGCCTCCAGCAACCCGAACAAATTCTCCGCGTCGGCGGCCGTGACATGGCCGACGACATCGACTGCGAAAAGATCGGCGCGGTTGGTGTCGATGCGGCGGATGGCCGGCACCTCATCGAGAAAATTCACGGAACCTCCTTCGGTGGACGCAATGGTTCACCTTGGAACACCGAAAACCCCCTGTCTGTTCCCGTCAAAGACGCTATAGATGCGCGCCAAGATTAGACCGGATCCGAAAAATGCCCGCAAAGCTCTCCGTCAACCTCAACGCCATCGCCATGCTGCGCAACCGGCGCGACCTGCCATGGCCAAGCGTGATCGGGCTCGGGCGCCTTGCCCTTGCGGCGGGCGCGCATGGGCTGACGGTGCATCCGCGGCCCGACGAGCGGCACACCAGGCAATCCGACCTGCCGGAGATCAGGGCGCTGATCGACGACGAGTTTCCCAGGGCGGAATTCAACATCGAGGGCTATCCGAGCGAGGATTTCCTGGCGCTGGTGGAAAGGCACCAGCCGGAGCAGGTGACGCTGGTGCCCGACGATCCCGCCCAAGCCACCTCCGACCACGGCTGGAACTTCGTCGCCGATGCCCCGTTCCTCACTCCGATCGTCAAGCGCCTGAAAAAGGGAGGCTTTCGCGTGTCGCTGTTTTCCGATTCGGAGCCGGATGGCATGAGAGCCGCGCGTGACACCGGGGCCGACCGTATCGAGCTCTACACCGGCCCCTATGGCAGCTATCATTCCGATTCGGCAAAGGCCGCGAAAGAGCTGGAAAGACTGGGAAAAACCGCGGATGCCGCGCTTGCCGCCGGGCTGCAGGTCAATGCCGGGCACGATCTGGTGGTGGCGAACCTCCCGGCATTGGGCAAGCGCATCCCGGCCTTGGCCGAAGTATCGATCGGGCACGGGTTGACAGCCGACGCATTGGAGTATGGCATGGCCGGCACGGTCGGGCGGTTCCTGAAGGCCTGCGGGTGGTAGAGTTGGCAGCTTTGCGTTACCCGCATGGAAGCGATTACGCGGCGGCACTTGATATTGCATCGCAGCAAGCGTAGAGCACCGCGCGCTTATCGGAGTGTCGTCCATGGCCCTTGCCAACACTGGTAGTGAGGCAGAAACCGTCGAACAATCGAGCCATCCTGAGATCGAGCAGCACAGCACCAAGGTTCTGATGCTGGGCGCGCTCGGCGTGGTCTACGGCGATATCGGCACCAGCCCGATCTATGCGTTCCGCGAGGCGTTGCGTGCGTCGGCAGGCGGCAATGTCGCCGAGCGCGGCGACATTCTTGGCGTGCTGTCGCTGATCATCTGGTCGCTGACCATTATCGTCACCATCAAATACATCATGTTCGTGCTCAGGGCCGACAATCGCGGCGAGGGCGGCGTGCTGTCGCTGATGGCGCTGGCGCGCGGCAGTTTTCCGACCCGCTCGGCAGTGATACTCGGCATAGGCATCGTCGGCGCTTCCCTGTTTTTCGGCGACGCCGTGATCACGCCGGCCATCTCGGTGCTTTCCGCGGTCGAGGGCATGAACGTCGTTACACCGGCGTTCCAGCCTTATGTGGTGCCGCTGACGCTGGTCATCCTGGCGATCCTGTTTTCGGTGCAGCGATTCGGCACCGGCGGCGTCGCGCTGATCTTCGGCCCGATCACCGCGGTCTGGTTCCTGGCCATCGGCTTGTCGGGCATCAACCAGATCATCGACGACCCTGAAATCCTGCTGGCCATCAGCCCGCACTATATCGTCGCCTTCCTGATCAATTCGCCAGACGTTGCTTTCGTGACGATCGGCGCCATTTTCCTCGCCGTCACCGGCGCGGAGGCGCTCTATGCCGATCTCGGCCATTTCGGCCGCAAGCCGATCGTGCTCGCCTGGCTGGCGATCGTGTTCCCTTGCCTGCTGCTCAACTATGTCGGCCAGGGCGCCTTCGTGCTGGCCAATGGCGGTGTCGTCGGCCATCCCTTCTTCGAGATGAACGAGGGCTGGACGCTGCTGCCGATGGTGGTGCTGGCGACGGCGGCGACGGTGATCGCCAGCCAGGCGGTGATCTCAGGCGCTTTCTCGCTGACCAGACAGGCGGTGCAGCTCAACATGCTGCCGCGGCTGGAAATCCTGCACACTTCGGAAAGACAATCCGGCCAGATCTACATGCCGCGCGTCAACCTGCTGCTGGCGCTGGTGGTGATGCTGCTGGTCGTGGGCTTCGGTGAATCCAGCAGGCTGGCCTCGGCCTACGGCATTTCGGTGACCGGCAACATGCTGGTGACGACGGTGCTGCTCTACGTCATCATGACCCGCATCTGGAAATGGCAGCTCTGGCTGGCGGCGAGCCTGACGGCATTGTTCTTGTTCATCGATGTCGGCTTCTTTGCCTCCAACATCGTCAAGGTATTCGAAGGCGGCTGGGCGTCGCTGGCGGTGGCCTTCACGGTCGTGCTGGCCATGTGGACCTGGGTGCGCGGCAGCCGCTATCTGTTCGACAAGACCCGCCGCAACGAGATCCCGCTCGATTTCCTTGCCGGCAATCTGTTGAAGAAGAAGCCGCAGCTCGTGTCCGGCACGGCCGTGTTCCTGACCAGCGATCCGCTCAGCGCGCCGACCGCGCTGATGCACAGCCTGAAGCACTACAAGGTGCTGCACGAGCAGAATGTCATCCTGTCGGTGGTGACGGCGCCGCAGCCTATCGTGCCCGACAGCGAGCGGGTCAAGATGGAGACGCTCAACGATCTGTTCATGCGGGTGACGCTGACGTTCGGCTATATGGAGCAGCCCAACATCCCGCGTGCGCTGGCGATCTGCCGCAAGCAGGGCTGGAAGTTCGATATCATGACGACATCGTTCTTCCTGTCGCGGCGTTCGCTCAAGGCGTCGCCCAATTCCGGCATGCCGGTGTGGCAGGACAAGCTGTTCATCGGACTGGCGCGCACGGCGGCGGATGCGACGGAGTATTTCCAGATCCCGACAGGACGCGTGGTGGAGATCGGCACGCAGGTGGCAATTTAGCTGCGGCGCGGAATATTAAGCCGCTCTGTTTGCGATCCTTCGCGCCGCCCTCTGTCCTGCCGGACATCTCCCCCTCAAGGGGGGAGATCGGCAGCTTCCACGCTTCGCCAACCTTCCGGCGCCAGTAATTGGCGAAAGCCGAAGTGACATCCAATCTCCCTCCTTGAGGGGGAGATGCCCGGCAGCGCTGTCCCGCCGGCTTCTCAAGGTTCAGCCAACCAGCGCCGCCTTGTTCGCCTCGATGAACTGTTTCAGCGATTGCGGCTTTTTGCCCGACAGTGTTTCGATCGCGTCGGTGACCATGTTGATGCGGCCGGAGCGCGTGTTGGTGTCGAAGGAAACGATGATGGGGGCGAAGCCTTCGGGAACGCCTGCTGCTTTCAGCCCCTCGGTCAGGGCTTCGTCCGAAAGCTGGACGACCTCGATGGGCTTGCCAGTGACGTCGGTCACAAGGGCCGCGATCTCGGCCACCGTATAGGCCCGCGGACCGGTCAGCGTGTATGTCGCGCTGTCTGTCGCGCCCGAAGCGAGGCCGGCGGCGATCGCGGCGGCCATGTCGTCGCGGGCGCCATGGGCGATGCGGCCGTCGGCGGCGGATGTGTACCAGTGCCCCGAGGCAATGGCGTGCGGCAACGACATGAACAGGTTCTCCTGATACCAGCCGTTGCGGAAGATCGTATAGGGGATGCCGCTCGCCTTGATCGCTTGCTCAGTACCGTAGTGGTCGCCGGCAAACAGCACCGGCGAGACCGGCTCCGGATTGGGCATCGAGGTGTAGAGCAGATGTGAGACGCCTGCTTCCTTGGCCGCGGCGACCGCCGTCTCATGCTGTTTCAGGCGCTTGCCGTTTTTGAGGTCAAGTTCGCCGGTCGAGATGATCAGAACCCTGTCTGCGCCCTTGAAGGCGCTGGTGAGTGAGGCTGTGTCGTCGAAGTCCGCGGTCCTGATGGCGACGCCACGCGCCGCCAGGTCGGCAAGGTTTTCCGGATTACGGGTGGTGGCGATGACGCGGGCAGGCGCAACCTTTAGCGTGTCCAGCAGATGATGGATGACGGCGCGGCCAAGCTGGCCGGAAGCGCCGGTGACGAGAAGGGTTTCGGTCATGGGGAGGTCCTGTCTTTGCGCCGAGGCGGCGATTGCCTATATGGTCTCAAAAAGAGAGCAGCACTAAAATAGGAATTGACCGACCCTCGTAAAGAAGGCAGTTTTGTGGGAGGTAGGCACACGCAAGGAACCAGCGATGGACGGCAATATCTTCACCCTCGAATCGAAGATCGAGATCTATAAGGCCATGGCCGATGCCGGCGCCAGCTTTGCCGATTGTCCCGTTCGCGATGTGATCCAGGGCATCAGCGGCAAATGGAGTTCGCTGCTGGTGATGGCGCTGTCGGAGAAGCCCTATCGCTTCGGCCAGTTGCGGCGGCTGGCCCCCGACATCTCGCAGCGCATGCTGACCCAGACGCTGCACGATCTGCAGCGCGACGGCTACGTCCATCGCGAGGTGTTTCCAACCAAACCGCCAAGCGTCGAGTACAGCCTCACCGATCTCGGACGCTCGATGTTCGGCCCATTGCATGAGTTGATCGAGTGGGCCGAACTCAATCATGGCGCGGTGCGCGCCGCGCGTGCCGCCTTTGACGCCCAGGCCTGACCCTTCGGAAACCTGTTCGTCCGCGACAGGCTGGTGGCGGTGGCCAGAATTCCGCCGGCGCCGAAGGTTCTAGCCTCAATGGTGGCGGGAACCGTGATTGATCCGTTCGGGCGGATCGGGTTTGTGGAAGCGTCGTGGTCAGACCGCTCCGGCCAATGACGAGAATGCCATCGATGGTGGATCGGCAGGCAAATCAGCGTAACGTCAGGCGCTGCCCGCGAATGCCAGTACCGCCAGCACGCCAAGCGCTACGCGAACCAAGTGGAAATTGCCCCATTTGACGATCAGGCTCCGGGCTTGCGGATTGGCGACGGCCGCATCCATCGCCTCCAGCAGCCGATTTGTCGGCATCATCACGATCAGCGTCCATGGCCACGGCAGGATGATCAGTATCGCGCCAATCAGATGGGCAAGAGTACCAGTCTGCCACCAGGCAATGACGCCGAGAATACAGGCGACAATTGCAATCGACGCCTGCATGGCGGCGCCGCGTTTGTAGGAGGGCTGCCACTCCTGCAGCAGCAGCGCCCGGTCATCGAGCCGAAGGCGCGCCGGTTGTTCGGCGACGCTGACATAGACGGCGGCGCCCGCGAAGGCGGCGGCGACGGCCAAGGCGAGCAATCCTGCGAGCATCCCGATACTCGGCGATAAACGTCCGCATAGCGGACCAATATAGAAAATAGGACTTGCACCGGCTCGGACAATACGCCATAGAAGTGCCGAACCGTAACGTACGGTACGCAAGACTCCGCAAGGCAGGAAGAATTGTTGCAGGCAAGCGCCGACTTCGACACCAGTGAAGCGCTGACGGAGCGGCAGCAGGCCGTGCTCGACGCTGCCCTTCGCCTGCTGGTCGAGGATGGCGATAACCTGACCATGACCGCGGTGGCGCGCCGCGCAAGCTGCTCCAAGGAAACTCTGTACAAATGGTTCGGCGACCGTGATGGGCTGTTGACCGCGACGGTGCAATGGCAGGCCTCCAAGGTGCGGGTGGTGCCGGTCGATGGCAAGGGGCTCGACCTCGCCTCGTTGACGGCGAGCCTGGAGCGCTTTGCCGCTGACTGGCTCAAGGTGATTTCGAGCGACACGTCGATCGCGCTCAACCGGGTGGCGGTCGGCCACGCCGGTTCGGGAAAGGACGATCTCGGCGCCATCGTGCTGGAGAATGGCCGTTTCGCGCTGGCAAGGCGCCTGAAGCCGGTGCTGGAAGCAGGCCGGCAAGCCGGGCTGCTCGACTTTTCGGACGCCGAAACGGCGTTCCGCACCTTTTTCGGGCTGGTCGCCCGCGACGTGCAGATACGCCTGCTGCTCGGCGACCGGCTGGGATTGACTGCTGCGGCGATCGGCGGCGATGCCGTCCGGGCTACGCAGCAGTTTCTCGCTCTTTATGGAGCAAAAACCGGGCCGCAGGCCCCTAGAGCCGGATGATTTCAGGTCAAGTCGACCTGAAATCTGAATCCGGCTCTACACCTAGAGATGGAGCATGATGTCGTCCGAAAACCGCTTCACACTTTTCGGCATCATGCTCTGAATTCAAAACGGGAAGGAAGAAAGATGCGTGTCTATTACGATCGCGATGCCGATCTCAATCTGATCAAGGGCAAGAAGGTCGCCATCATCGGCTATGGCAGCCAGGGCAGGGCGCATGCGCTCAACCTCAAGGATTCCGGCGCCAAGGACATCGCCATCGGCCTCAAGGCCGGCTCGGCGACCGCCAAGAAGGTCGAGGCCGACGGGCTCAAGGTGATGAGCGTGGCGGACGCCGCCAAATGGGCCGACCTGATGATGATGGCGACGCCTGACGAATTGCAGGCCGACATCTACAAGAACGAGATCGCGCCGAATATCCGCGATGGCGCGGCGATCGCCTTTGCCCACGGCCTCAACGTGCATTTTGGCCTGATCGAGCCGAAGGCCTCGGTCGACGTCGTCATGATCGCGCCGAAAGGTCCCGGCCACACGGTGCGCGGCGAATACCAGAAGGGCGGCGGCGTGCCGTGCCTTGTCGCGGTCAATCAGGACGCTTCGGGCAATGCGCTCGATCTGGCTCTGTCCTACGCCTGCGGCGTTGGCGGCGGCCGTTCGGGCATCATCGAGACCAATTTCCGCGAGGAATGCGAGACCGACCTGTTCGGCGAACAGGTGGTGCTGTGCGGCGGTCTGGTCGAGTTGATCCGCGCCGGCTTCGAGACGCTGGTGGAAGCCGGCTATGCACCGGAAATGGCCTATTTCGAGTGCCTGCACGAGGTCAAGCTGATCGTCGACCTGATCTATGAGGGGGGCATCGCCAACATGAATTATTCGATCTCGAACACCGCCGAATGGGGCGAATATGTTTCGGGCCCACGCATCATCACCGCCGACACCAAGGCCGAGATGAAGCGCGTGCTGAAGGATATCCAGACCGGCAAGTTCACCTCGGAATGGATGCAGGAATACCGCGCCGGCATGTCGCGCTTCAAGGGCATCCGCCGCAACAACGACAGCCACCAGATCGAGGAAGTCGGCGCCAAGCTGCGCGCGATGATGCCGTGGATTTCGAAGAACAAGCTGGTCGACAAGGCGAAGAATTAATTCGCAATTTCATCATTGTGCAGGAAGAAGCCGGCGGTACGCTCCGCCGGCTTCTCCATTTCAGCCGTAATGCCAGGAAGGCTTTGGTTCGGTGCCGGTGAACATCACGCCGATGCGGTTCTCGCGGCGCCAGCGGACCACCGCCTTGTAGGCGATGCCGTCGACCGGCACATAGAGCAGGAATTCGTCGGGTACGCGTGCATCGGGCGAAACTTTCAGTTCCGCGCCTTCGGCATGCATGTTGCGCACCATGCATTTGACCTCGGAATTGGTCACGCCGGTCAGGATCGTCGCGCCCTTCAGCACGCGCTGCCGGTGTTTGTCCCTGTGCTCGTCTTCGGCCATCGCGAGTAATCCCCGGGCGATCGTCGCATACCAGACGGTGCGATCGGCACGATAATTAGGTCCGTCTGATAAAGATCGCGTTATCATCGGCGGCGGCGTCGCGATTTCGCGGTCTGACAGATCTCGAACGAAGAACGGCGCCGCAAGGTGCGACGCCGTCCTGGAATTCACCGGTCGCCCGGCTCAGCTGTAGGGCGACCAGCACTGCTGACGCGGACCGCCATAAGGCTGGAACGTGTTGTCCCAGGCGCGATACGAGCGGTAGCGATTGTAGCACCACCGGACGTGAGCGCTGGACCCTGCACGATAGTAGCGGCGCGGCGCCGGCGCATCGTAGTAGTTATAGTTGTTATACATGCTGCCGAGGCCGAGTCCCAGGCCAAGGCCAAGAATCGCAGCGCCCGCACCATCGTCGTAGTAGCCACCGCGGCGGCGATGATTGCGCCAACGCCAGTCATCCCCGCGATTCCAGTTTCTACGGTTCCAGTCTCGGCGGTTCCAGTTGCCGCGGTCCCAATTGCCCGACCTAGAGAAATGGCGGCCGTCATTGCGACGCCATTGCCATTCGTTGTCGAAGCGCCGGTCGTTGCCACCCGCCCAGCCGTCGCGGACAGGCGTGATCGTCGGCGCAGCGGTGCTGGCGGGAATAGAGAGGTCCGGCTGCATGAATGGTCCGGCGGCGGACGGTGCGGTGATGCCGGAGATCAGACCCAAGGCTATCAGCCCGGATTTCACCGTGGAAGAAAAGAGCGAGTTCATTGCACTCTCCAAGAGATTTCAGGCCCCACGCCCAGAATACCCCGGGGAAGAGCCTCATTGATGGACCTTTCCATCTGAACGGAGGATGAACGGAAAAGGTTCCCTCAACCATGACGGGAATGCCATCGGGATCAATCTGCGCTGGTGGTCCTGCGACCTTGTTTTCTCCCGTGCTTGCAGGCAAAGGTCACGGCCATGACGCTGCGCCTCGCCACATTCAATGTCGAAAACCTGATGAACAGGTTCGATTTTTCCGGATACCGCAACCAGCTCAACGAAGATCGCACGCTGGCGCTTTTCGATATCCAGAGCGAGGCCGAATACAGGACGCTGGAACAGGCGCGCGCCATCGCGCAATCCGACGATACGCGACAATTGACGGCGCTGGCGATCGCCGCCACCCGGGCCGATATCATCTGCATGCAGGAAGTCGATAACATCGAGGCGCTTAAGGCCTTCGAATATGGCTATCTGTTCAAGATGGTGGGGCAGGGCTACCGGCAGAAATATACCACCGCTGGCAATGATTCGCGCGGCATCGACGTTGCCGTGATGATGCGCAACGAGACGGCGCAAGGCCAGCCGATCGAGTTCGTACGGATGACCAGCCATGCCTATGTCACGTTCGAGCAGTTCGGCCTGTACACGCCGGAACTGGCCGCGCTGGGATACCAGGCCAACGAGCGCATCTTCCGGCGCGACTGCCTGGAAGTCGACCTGAGGGTGGGCGGCGTGCCGCTGACGCTCTATCTCGTGCATTTCAAGTCGATGGGTTCGCCCCGCAACGGCCTCGACGGCCGCGAGGCGACGATGCCGCTGCGCATCGCCGAGGCGCAAGCGGTGCGCCGCATCATCGAGGAACGTTTTGGCGGGGATCATGCCGCCGACAAGCGCTGGGCGATCTGCGGCGACATGAACGATTACCGGCAGCGCGTGAAGATTGCCGGCGATGCCGTCGACGGTTATCGTTTCGAGGTGATCAACGAGAGCCAGTCCTGTCTCAACACGCTCACCGCCGGCGGCTTTTGCGAGAACGCGGTCGAGCGGCGACCCGAAATGGATCGCTGGACCTTCTACCACACGCGCGGACCGGAAGAGCGGCATCTCTGCCAGCTCGATTATATCCTGCTGTCGAAGGCGCTGGCGGCCAAGAACGCGACGGCCGTTCCCGACATCATCCGCAACGGCCAGCCCTGGCGCACGATATTTCCGGCCGGTCAGGAGGTGGACCGTTTTCCACGCGCCGGCTGGGACCGGCCGAAAGCGTCCGACCATTGCCCCGTCGCGATCGCCCTGGACATAGTCTGAGGATCGCTCCGTTGAGCTTCGACCTGCCGCGCAATGTCATCCTGCCGGTCGATGCGGTCGACGTTCGGCTCGACCCCGGTCCGCATCCTTTCGAACGCGACAACCGCCAGGCGATCGCCGAGAACTGGCGGCGTGAGGTGCGAGCGAACCCGGCGCTGTTCGACGGCACGGTGGTGCTGCTGTCTGCGCTCGCCTACCGCGACAGCCGGCTGGTCGGGCGCTGCCATGCGGTGAAATACTCGACCTTCATGCTGTGGCGGCAGAACCGCCAGGGAACCGGCGCCGAGCACGCCTATGCGCATGCCATGCTGGTCGCCGGCGACAACGCGCTGGTGGCGATCCGCATGGGCGCGCACACGGTCAATGCCGGCCGCGTCTATTTCGCTGCCGGTTCGTTTGAGCCGGTCGATTTCCGCGACGGGCTTGTCGACGCCGACTTCAATATGATCCGCGAGGTGGGCGAGGAGACCGGAATCGATCTGTCGGGTGCCGCGCGCGGCCAACGCTACCACGCACTATCCACGCCGAGCGGCACGGTGATCTTCCGCCGTTATAGGATTGTCGAGCCGGCCGGCGAGATCGCGCGGCGCATCTCAGCTTTCGTTGCCGCCGAAGCCGAACCGGAGATCGAGGGGCCGGTGATCATCCGCCATGCCGCCGATCTGCCGGAAGGGCTGATGGGGCACATGAAGCCGCTAATCGAGTGGCATTTTGCTGGCAAGGATTAACGTTGCTGGCAAGGATTAGCGACGCGTTTTGCCTGCTACGGCTTTGCGATCGCTGCGGGCAGCCACCAGGAACAGTATGACGCCGAGACCCAGCAAGGCCCCCATCGCCATTCCCATCGTCTGCCCGATAACCTGCTGGAAATCGGCGGTGACGCGATCGGGATTTTCCATGCCATAGCTGGCCAGGTACCACCAGAGACCTGCCAAGGCGGCCTCAACGACCACCATCGCCAGAATCAGGCGCTCTTTCTTGCTCATATTACCCATCCCCCCGGCTCCCCGGGGAGGACACTAGCATCGTAGATTGCGCGGCGACAGGGAGCAGGCGGAGGCACCCAGAAAAAGTCAGGCCCCCGAAGGCGGCTCCCCGCTCCTATTCATGCCTGAGCGCGTCGATCGGATCGAGCCTGGCGCCGCGCAGCGCCGGGAAGAAGCCGAACACCATGCCGATCAGCGCCGAGAAGCCGACGGCAAGCAGAATGACCGCCGGGCTTGGCGCGAACGGTATGGTCAGCGTCACCGAGGCGAGGCCGGCGAGCGCCAGGCCGATCAGGATGCCGATAATGCCGCCGAGCAGCGAAAGCACCGTCGCCTCGACCAGGAACTGGATCAGGATGTGCTTTTCATGCGCGCCGATGGCCAGCCTGATGCCGATCTCGCGGGTGCGTTCGGTAACCGACACAAGCATGATGTTCATGATGCCGATGCCGCCGACCAGCAGGCTGACGCCGGCGACGGCGCCAAGCATCCCGGTCATGGTGGTGGTGGCACTGGCCATGGCGTCGGCGATCTGGGTCATGTCACGGATCGAGAAATCGTCCTCGCGGTCGGGCGTGATGCGGCGCGTGTCGCGCAATATGTCCTCGACGCGCGGCTGCAATTCGGTGGTCGGCGTCCTGTCGTCGGCGGCGACATAGATGTTGTCGACGTCGCGGTTGCCGGCGATGCGGCGCTGATATGCATGCAGAGGCATCAAGACGACGTTGTCCTGATCCTGGCCGAAGCCGGTATAGCCCTTCGGCTCGAGCAGGCCGATGATCTTGCAGGAAGTGCGGTTGACGCGGATGATCTCGCCCTCGGGGTCGCCGGCGCCGAAGAACTGCTGGCGCACCGTTTCGCCGATCAGGCAGACGCCGGTGCCCGAGCGAGTTTCGGAATCGCTGAACGGGCGGCCCGAAACCAGCTTCCAGTCGCGCGCATCGAGATAGGCGCTGTCGGTGCCGGTGATGCCGGACGTCAGGCTCTCGGTGCCGAAAATGACGCGCACCTGCTTTTGCGAGGCCGGCGAAATGGCGCTGGCCCCGGTCAGGTGGGCGACGAGCGCCGCAACGTCCTTTTCGGCAAGCGGACGGACCACTTGGTCGAGCCCTCCCGGTCCCCCGGGGCCGGCCGGGCGGCCGGAGCGGACGACAAGCAGATTGCTGCCGAGCTTGGCAATGTCGGACTTGACCTTCTCGGTGGTGCCGGAGCCGATGGTGAGCATGGCGATGACGGCGGCGACGCCGATGACGATGCCGAGCAGGGTCAGGAACGAGCGCAGCACATTGCGGCGTACGGACAACAGCGAGAGGCGGACGGTTTCCCAGATCAAATCAGGCCACCTCGAAGTTCATGCCATCGGAGGCGACGTGGCCGTCGAGGAAGCGGATCGTGCGCTCGGCGTAGCCGGCGACGTCGGCCTCGTGGGTGACCATGGCGATGGTGAGGCCAAGCTCGGTGTTGAGCCGCGTCAAGAGTTCCATGATCTCGTGCGTGCGGGCGGTGTCGAGATTGCCGGTCGGCTCGTCGGCGACAAGCAGGGTCGGCCTGGTGACGATGGCGCGCGCGATCGCCACGCGCTGCTGCTGGCCGCCGGAAAGCTCGGCCGGCGTGTGGTGCTCGCGGCCGACAAGGCCGACCTCGGCCAGCGCCTTCATCGCAAGGTCGTGGCGGTCACGGGCGCCGACGCCGCGATAGATCAGCGGCAGTTCGACGTTCTCCACCGCCGTGGTGCGCGGCAGGAGGTTGTAGCCCTGGAAGACGAAGCCGACATAGAGGTTGCGCAGCATGGCGCGGCGGTTGCGGTCGAGGCGGCCGGCATCGATGCCCATGAAATTGTAGGTTCCGGCCGTCGGCGTGTCGAGGCAGCCGATGATGTTCATCGCCGTCGACTTGCCCGAGCCGGACGGACCCATGATGGCGACGAACTCGCCACGACGGATGGCAAGATCGACACCGGCCAGCGCATGGACCTTGGCCTCGCCCTGGCCATAACTCTTCCAGACCTTGTCGAAGCTGATGAGGGTCGCGCCCGACGCCATGGTCTCAGCTCCGCTGCGAGGCGGTGATGATTTGAGCGCCCTCGTCGAGGCCCGAAATGATCTCGGTCAGTTCGCCGTCGGTCGAGCCGGTCTTGACGTTGACCGGACGCGGCCGCCCGTTCTCCAGGACGTAGAGCGTGCGCGAACCGTCGGTGGGCGTCGTCGTCGCCTGGCGCTGGCGATTGCCGCCCGGCCTTCCCATGCGGCCGGTGAACAGGTCCCCCAGGCTCCACGCGCGGGCGGTGGAGGCCGCTGGCGGCCGGTAGCGAAACGCGGTGGCCGGCACGGTGAGCACGCCCTTGGCCTGCCTGGTGACGACCGAAACGGTGGCGGTCATGCCGGGCCGCAGCAGAAGCTCGTTATTGTCGACTTCGAGCCGCGCATCGTAGGTGACGACGCCGTCGGTGGTGACCGAAGCATAGGAGATGTCGCGGATCTCGGCATCGAACGGCCGTTCCGGGAAAGCATCGACGGTGAAGCGCGCCTGCTGGCCGGTCCTGACCGCACCGATGTCGGCCTCGTCGACCGCCGCCTTCAATTCCATGTTTCTGAGGTCGGCGGCGATGATGAACAGCACCGGCGCTTGCAGCGACGAGGCGACCGTCTGGCCAGGATCGACCGAGCGCGTCAAGACAATGCCGTCGATGGGGGCATAGATGGTGCTCTTGGCAAGGTCTGTCTGCTGTGCCTTGAGGTCGGCATTGGCGATGGCGAGATTGGCCTCGGCGCTGTCGAGCGCCGCCTTGGAGCGGTCGCGCGTGGCGGTCGCCGCTTCAAGCGACTGGTCCGTCGCCATGCCGCGCTTGGTGAGTGCCGCCGCGCGCACAAGCGCCTTTTCGTTTTCGCGCAACGTAACGGTAGCGTCCTCGACATTGGCCGCCGCCGCCTTGGCGGAAGCCTCGGCGCGCTCGATCTGCACCTCCAGCTTGGCGGTGTCGAGCGCGGCCAGCACGTCGCCCTTCTTCACCTGCTGGTTCTCCTCGACCGAGACCGAGCGGACGACGCCCGACAGTTCGCTGGAAATGTCGACCTGGGTGAGAGGCTGCAGCGTGCCGGTCGCAGAAACCGCGACAGTGAGGTCGGCGACAGCGGCAGGCACTGTCGTGTAGTCGATCTTGGCGGGAGACCCGGCATACCATTGATAGCCGGTGAAGCCGGCGGCGATGACGATCAGCGCCAGCAGGCCATAAAGCCAGAAGCGCCGGCGTTTCTTCTTAAGACCGTTCCGGTCAAGTCCGAGCGCCGTCTCGATGGAGGAAGTGGATTCCACATTTGGCAGATTGACAATCTGGTCCACGCCGGACCCCTATAAGCCTGAGATGTCCCCATCAGTGCACAGATCAGGCCTGATGGTTCAAATTTCAAATTAAATTTCGCTCATGTTTGGATTGAGGCGGAGGACTTTTGTACATGCAGCCGCGCAATTACTTGCTTTACGATGTGTTTACGACCGATCAACTGGCCGGCAATCCGCTGGCTGTCGTGCTCGACAGCAAAGGGCTGGACACATCGGCGATGCAGGCCATTGCGCGCGAGTTCAATCTCTCCGAAACCGTCTTCGTGCTGCCTCCCGACAATGCCAAACACCGCAATCGTATCCGCATTTTCACGCCCGACTATGAAATGCCTTTCGCAGGCCATCCAACCGTAGGCTCGGCGATCGCGCTCGCCGAAATGGCCGGAGACGGCAACGCCGCCGGCATCTTCGTGCTGGAGGAAAACATCGGCCCGGTGCGCTGCGCCGTCAGCAAGCACGACGGCGCCACCTTCGCCGAGTTCGACCTGGCGAAACTGCCGGAACCGCTGAAGCTCGCCGCCGATCCGGAAGCGATCGGCGCCGCGCTTGGCCTCGCGCCGCACGAAATCGGCTTCGAGAACCACCGCGTCTCATTCTGGTCGGCTGGCGTGCCCTATGTGACCATCCCCGTCGCCGACCTGGAGGCGGCGGCCCGGGTAAGGCTGGACAACCAGGTTTGGTCGGAACTGGCGCCGCGCAAGAGCGAATGGGCGTTCGCCAGCCCCTATGTCTATTGCCGCGAGACGGTGAACCACGGCAGCGCCTTCCATGTGCGCATGATCGTGCCGGGCAATCCCTCCTATGAGGATCCGGCAACCGGTTCGGCGGCCGCCGCTTTTGCAGGTGCTGTCATGCATTTCGACCGCCCGACGGATGGTGTGTCGCAGCTCTGGATCGAACAGGGGCTGGAGATGGGCCGGCCGTCGCGCATCCGCCTCGAACTCAATGTTGAGGGAGGCAAGCTTGCGGCCGCCCGCATCGGGGGTCATGCCGTGAAGGTGGCGGAGGGCAGGCTGTTCGTCTGACCCTGTGCGGCACTTCGGCGATTTGTCGGGAAATGAATCCGGCAGGGCTGGACATGACTGGTATCGGCGGCTATATGCCCGCCGACGCCGGTTTTTACCGGCCGAGTGGGTGCGTAGCTCAGTTGGTAGAGCAGCTGACTCTTAATCAGCGGGTCCACAGTTCAATCCTGTGCGCACCCACCAAAGATTTCAAAGACTTAGGTGGAAAGACCCCGTGAACACACCGGGAACGTGAGCCGGTCATGAGACCGGCTCACGGCTCACGTGAGCTTTTTCAAGCTGCGACCCTCGGCCGGCCGAGTTTGGCGCCGGCTTTTTTCAATCGTTCCTTGCCCAAGTGCAGCAGCGTCACGCAGGCGTCGTTCAGCGCCAGATGCTGCACCGGTTCGGCCTCGACCCTGATATAGATCAGCACGTCGAGTATGCCCTCGATTTCGCAGAAGCAGAGTTCAATGCCGTTCCTGTCCAATTCCTCGTCTTGTGTCACTCGTTTGGTTCCCGTGCAAGCGGTTGGGGATCGCCGCGGAAGACGCTCCTTACGGGGCGGACTTGATCGTCCAATCCTACACGGTCGGCACTACGCTATACCTTTATGTCAATGGCGTTTTGGTGGCATCCGGGCCGATCTCGGGCGGGGCGATCAATGCAACCGCTGTCCTCATGCGACTTGGTGCCTCTGCCGCTGCGGTTCCTGCCGGGTTCTTTAATGGACACATATTTGGCATGGTCCATCGCGTTGGCGAGCAGACAACTGACATGCGCGATGCTGACTACGCTTGGGCGTTGAGCCAGTTGCCGGTTTGAGGTCATGTCTGTTGGGCGTGCTTGGACGCCACGAACACCTTTTCGCCGCGAGTGAGCGCATGCTTGTGTACGTGTGGTTCGACCGCAGTGAATTCGCTCAATGCAAACCCGGCATCCGCAATCCTGGCGCGGATGTCGGAACCGAAATAGCGCACATGGTCGAACTGCCCGTAATGCAGCGCCCGGTCCTGCGGGCTGGCAACGGCGCTGTTTTCGTAGGTTTCCGGCCATCCTTCGATAACCGGCGTCATCAGGAGGGCGATCCCGCCAGGTGTAAGAATCCGGTGCATTTCCCGGAGCGCTTTCCGATCATCCACATGCTCTAACACATGCGAGCAGATGACCAGATCGAAGGAATTGTCGGGCAGATCGATGGCCTCGATGTTCAACACGATTTCGGCTAGCGAGGCGTAAAGATCGGCCGTGACGTATTTCGAAACAACAGGCTTGATGAAGCTGGTCACCGCCGTCTCGGGTGCGAAATGTAGCGCGGTTTTTGACACGACACGCTCTTTATTGTCATCGAACCACTTCTTCAGAAGGCGGTGGCGCTCCAGGGAGTTGCATTGTGGGCACCTCGCATCGAGCCGGGACGGGAATCCAAAGGCTTTAAAATTCCCGACATACCCGCAAACGTTGCACTCCCGCACGCTTGAACGGGTGCGCATGAGCCTGGCCGTAAGCATCGCCTCTCTGTAGAGCGCCGCGTGCTTCTGAATTGCGGGCGGCATCGCCTTGTAGACCGACAGCAGTAATTTGCTAGCCATCCCCGTCCCCCCTCGTCTTGGACCAGATTTCGCTCAGACTTTCTTCCCGCAATTTCTTCCCCATCACGGGGGTAAATCCCCTCAACCTGCTCGCAAGGGCGGAAAGGAACCGCCGTAACTCTACACCCCGCCAGCGGCCGTATCCTGCCCCGCAACCAGTGGAGCGGCAGGGCATGAACACCTCATTCAAAGGCGCAGCGAAACGTCTGGACGACCTCGACCTGCCGAAACTGGGTGCTGCGATCGGCGTCGGCGAAGACGAGATCCACGCCTTCCTCGACGTCGAGACCAGCGGCCACGGCTTCGACGCCCAGGGCAGGCCGATCATCCTGTTCGAGCCGCATGTGTTTTTCCGCAATCTCTCCGGCGCCAAGCGCGCCGAGGCCGTGGCGCAGGGGTTGGCCTATGCGAAGTGGGGCGAGAAGCCCTATCCCAGGGACAGCTATCCGCGGTTGAAGCAGGCCTGCGCGATCGACGAGACGGCCGCGCTCAAATCCGTCGTGGGGCTCGGCCAGGTGCTCGGCGAGAATTTTGCCGCGGCCGGCTACGCCAGCGTGCAGGCGATGGTCGAGGCGATGATGGCCGACGAGGAGCTGCAGCTCGCCGCGTCGATCAGCTTCATCAAGACCAACAAGCTGGACGACAATCTGCGCGCCCACGATTGGGCGGGTTTCGCCTTGGGCTACAACGGCAAGGGCTACAAAAAGAACAGCTACGACACCCGGAACAGGGTGAGAACGTGAGACTGGTTTTTCAGTCTCACGTAAGCTTTGCGTTTACTTCTCCGACACACCGGCCTCCGCAAAGCTTGCCATGCGGGCGTGGCATTCGAGCGCCGAGCGGACGATGTTGACGGCGAGGCAGGCGCCGGAGCCTTCGCCGAGCCGCATGCCGAGATCGAGCAGCGGCGGCAGGCCGAGCGCCTCCAGCAGGCGGCGATGGCCGGATTCGGCCGAGACATGGGCGGCAATGGTGTGGGCGAGGCCGGTGAGGTGCAGCCTTGCAAGGGGTGCTGCGGCGGCGGTGCAGACGAAGCCGTCGAGCAGCACCGGCACATTGTTGTGGCGCGCGGCCAGCGTCGCGCCGAAAATGGCGGCGAGTTCGCGCCCGCCAAGCGTGGCCGCGATCTTCAGCGGGTCGGCAAGCGCGTCGGCATGGCGCTTCAGGCCGGCTTCGATGGCGGTGACCTTGCGCTTCAGGCCGGCATCGTCGACGCCGGTGCCACGCCCGGTCCATTTTTCCGCGCCGCCGCCGAACAGACCGGCCGAAATGGCCGCCGCCGGCGTGGTGTTGCCGATGCCCATCTCGCCGAAGCAGACGAGGTCGATATCTCCGGTCACGGCGCCGTAGCCGGCCGACACGGCGGCGAGGAAGGCTTTTTCGTCCATCGCCGGTTCTTGGGTGAAGTCCCCGGTCGGGTGATCAAGGTCGAGAGGAATGACGTCGAGATCGGCGCCGGCGATGCGGGCAAGCTGGTTGATGGCAGCACCGCCGCCGGCGAAGTTCGCCACCATCTGCACGGTGACTTCCGAGGGGAAGGCCGACACGCCCTGCGCGGTGACGCCATGGTTGCCGGCAAAGACGAAGACTTTCACGCGGTCAAGCTTCGGCATGTCGCGACCCTGCCAGCGCGCCAGCCAGGCGGCTATGGTTTCCAGCCGGCCGAGGCTGCCCTGCGGCTTGGTCAGCGTATCCTGGCGGCGGGCAACGGCATTGGCCGCGGCGTCGCTGCCGGCAGGCAAGTCGAGGCAGGCCGCGCGCAGTTCATCAAGCGATTTGAAGGGCATGGGGGCAAAATCTCCGAAAGAGAGTCAGGATAGGGAAACGGAAGCGACGAGCAGGATGGCGATCTCGCCAAGCTGCTGCAGCGCGCCGACCGTATCGCCGGTCTGGCCGCCGATCTGGTTGAGGCACAGCGCACGAAAGGCTGCGAACAGGAAGCCAAGCAGGACAAGCGCGACGACCGCGCCACCGATCCCAAGCGCCAGCAGCGCGAGCGCACCAAGTGCTGCGCCGAGAGCAGCAGTTTCGGATGAGACGGCGCCCGCACCGGCCGAGAGGCCATCGCCGCGGGCTGGCGGCAACAAAAGCATGAAGGCGCCCAGCAGGCCACGCGAGCCGGCATGGGCTGCGACGAGAGCGAAAAGCATTTGCGCTGATGTGGCGAATTCCGAGAGCACGCTCCAGCGGATCAGCAGCGACAGGCCGAGCGCGCAAGCGCCGTAAGCGCCGATGCGGCTATCGCGCATGATCTCCAGCTTTTTCTCACGCGTTTTGCCGCCGCCAAAGCCGTCGGCGACATCCGAAAGCCCGTCCTCATGCAGGCAGCCGGTGGCGAGCAGGGTGGAGGCGAGGGAAAGGGCAGCAGCGGGGCCTGCGGCGAGGCCGAGTTTTATCCCGACGGCGTAGACCACGGCGCCAATCAGGGCGACGGCGAGACCGGTAATGGGCGCTGCCCAGATGGCGCTGGCCAAGCTGCGGTCACGAAAGTCGAAAACCGGCAGCGGCAGACGGGTGAAGAAGACGAGGCAGAGCGCGATGTCGTCGAGCGCCTGCCGGGGTGAGGGGATCTGGAGTTTGAACATGATCTATTCCGAAAACCGGTTCCCACTTTTCGGGATCATGCTCGCCCCCCTCGCAATGGCATGGAAGAAGGTGCCGCTGACTTTGCCGCGCCGGTAGCCCGAGGCGCCGAGCGGATTGCCCTGGCCGTCGGCGAGATCGGCGAGCGGCTCGTCATTGCCGGTGGCGGTCATCTGCGCATAGTGGAATTCATGGCCGCGGATCAGCGTGCCCTCGGCTCCCAGCGGGCAATCGGCGCGCAACCGCGCCTCGCGATAGCCGAGATTCATCTTGCGTTTGGCGAAGCTGGTCGAGTGGCCGAGCAGGCCGAGCATTTTGTGTGCCTCGCCCTCGGCATCTTCCAGCGTTTCGCCCAGCACCATGAAGCCGCCGCACTCGCCATGCACCGGTTTCGTTGCCGAAAACGCCCCCATGCCTGCCCTGAAATTCGCGGCGTTCGCGAGCCGCCCGGCATGAAGCTCGGGATAACCGCCGGGCAGCCAGCAGACGTCGCAATCCGCGGCCGGCGCCTGGTCGGCGAGCGGCGAGAACGGGACGATTTCCGCGCCGGCCTTGCGCCAATGCGTGGCGACATGCGGATAGAGAAAGGTAAAGGCGGCGTCCTGCGCCAAGGCGATGCGCTGGCCGGGCGGCGGCAATGCATCGCCGAAATCGCCCGGTGCCGGCGCGAATGGTGCAGCCAGCGCCATGATGGCATCGAGGTCGAGCGATTGTTCGACCATGTCGGCAAGGCGGTCGAGATGGGCCATCAGGTTCTGGTTTTCGCCAGCCTGAACGAGGCCGAGATGGCGTTCCGGCAGGTTCAGCGAGGGATCGCGCAGGATCGCGCCGACCACCGGCAGGCCGATCGCTTCGATGGCTTCGCCGCAGAGCCGACGGTGGCGTTCACTGCCCAGCCGGTTCAGCACGACGCCGGCCATGCGCACGTCGGGGTCATAGGTGGCAAAGCCCTTGGCGACGGCTGCCGCCGTGGTCGACTGGCCGGAAACATCGAGCACCAGCAGCACCGGCAGGCCGTAGAGCCGCGCGAGGTCGGCGGCCGAGCCGGAGCGGCCTGGAGCAGCGGGTATGCCGTCGAACAGGCCCATTGCGCTTTCGAGGAAGATGAAATCGGCATCCTCGGTGGCGTTGCCTGCCAGTGCATTGAGCAAGGCAGGCGACATCGCCCAGCTATCCAGATTGACGCCGTCCAGACCTGTGGCGGCGGTGTGGAAGCCGGGATCGATATAGTCGGGGCCGGACTTGGCGCCGCGCACCTTCAAGCCGCGCCGGGCGAGCGCGCGCAAGATGCCGATGGTGACGCTGGTCTTGCCCGAGCCGGAGCGCGGCGCGCCTATGATGATGGCGCGGGTCATGCTTCGCCCGCCAGTGCCGCGCGCATGGCAACGATACCGCCGACGACGATCAGCGCGGGTGAGGTCAAGCCGGCAACCGCAGCCTCTTCGGCAATGGTGGCGAGCGTGGCGACAACGATGCGCTCCTGCGGCGTCGTGGCGGCGACGATCACCGCGGCGGGCGTCGATGGCGCCAGACCTCCTTCGAGCATGGAGGCAGCGATGACAGGCAGATTGGCCATGCCCATATAGACGACGACCGGCTGGCCGGTGCGGGCGATCGCCGCCCAGTCGAGATCGTCATCGGTGCCGGCGGCGTGGCCGGTCGCCAGGATGACGGCCTTGTTGATGCCGCGCATGGTGGCCGGGATACCCGTAGCCGCAAGCGCGCTCAGGCCCGAGGTCAGGCCGGGCAGGACGCGGAACGGGATATTTTGGCGGGCCAGCGCCAGTGCCTCTTCGCCACCACGGCCGAAAATATAGGGATCGCCGCCCTTCAGCCGGACGACACGGCGGCCCTCGCGCGCCAGCCGCACCAGCAGCGCGGTGATGTCGTCCTGCTTCATCGATGGCCGGCCGCCGCGCTTGCCGGCAAAGAACAGCTCGGCGCCCTCGGCGACGGCAACGACATCGGGCGAGACCAGCGCGTCATAGACCAGCGCATCCGCCTCTGCCAACGCCGCCAGCACTTCCAGCGTCAGGCAGCCGGGATCGCCGGGGCCGGCGCCTGCCAGCCAGACATGGCCCGGCCCCAGACTACGCGGCTTGAAGTTCAGACGCGCGAGCGCCTGTTCGAGCCTTTCGCCGTTTTCCTTGGTACTGCCGCTCACAATCCGTCCCGTCCGCGAAAACGCCGCTGGTAGTGGGCGTCGTAAAGTGAACTCTCGCCGAACCCTTCCGCCGCCAGCGAGCGGCCGACGAAGATGATCGCCGTGCGCTCCATCGGATCGGCGGCGAGCTGCGCCTCGATCGTCGCCAGCATGCCGGTCAGCACGCGCTCGTCCGGCCATGAGGCGCGGAAGACCACCGCCACCGGGCAATCGGCGCCATAGAGCGGCGTCAGCTCGGCGACGACACGGTCGATGGCGTGGATGGCAAGATGAATGGCGAGCGTGGCGCCGGTGCGGCCGAAGCCGGCCAGCGTCTCGCCGGGCGGCATCTTCGACGCGCGCCCGGAGATGCGGGTCAGCACCAGGCTTTGCGCGATTTCGGGAATGGTCAGCTCGCGGCGCAGCGCTGCCGCGGCGGCGGCGAAGGAGGGCACGCCCGGTGTCAGCGTGTAGGGAATGGCGTGCTTTTCCAGCCGGCGGATCTGCTCGGCCACGGCGCTCCAGACGGAGAGGTCGCCGGAATGCAGGCGAGCGACATCGTGGCCGTCCCTGTGGGCGGCCAGATATTCCGCTTCGATCTCGTCGAGCGACATCGGCGCGGTGTCGATTATTTTTGTCCTTGGCGCACAGTGCTGCAACAGCTCCGGCGCGACGATCGAGCCGGCATAGAGGCAGACCGGACAGCTGGCCAGCAGTCGGCTGCCACGCAAGGTGATGAGGTCGGCGGCGCCCGGACCAGCGCCGATGAAATGAACGGTCATGGCGTATCTCCGCTGATGGCGATGGCGCAGGTGACCGGGCCGAACACAGTGCGCGGCCCGAGCAATTTCGCCCCGGCGCCGGCTGCTGCGAGGGCGGAGGCTTCGGATACCGAGGGTGTGCCGGCAAGACGCTGCGAGAGATCGGAATGGCTGAGCAAAGGGGCCTCCTCATCCGGCCCTTCGGGCCACCTTCTCCCCGCTGGGGAGAAGAGGCTTGCGCCAGCGGTGGCAATCTCCTCTTCGCTCGGGGGTCCGAAGGACGGGCGAGACACGTGGCTCGCCCCGGAATGGTCGGCCGAGCGAAGCGGAGGCCGGGTGAGGGGGAGCGACGGTTCGGAGCCAGCAACATCAACCACTATGACCGGGAGGCCGAGTTCACGACCGACAGCGAAAATGGCCTCTTCGTTGCGTTTGAATTCGGTCGTCGCCAACGCAGACAGTGCAGTCATCGCCAGGCCGTGCGCTTCCAGCGCGGTTTCCACCGCCGCAAGCACTTCGCCTGCGCTCACGCCCTTCCGGCTGCCGATGCCCGCGACCATCAAGGCTTCACCCAGCTCCATTGGGTGACCGGCATGGCAGGCCGCCAGGCCTGCATCGAGCCGACGGGCGAGGCGCGGATTATGGCTATGCGGGCCAGATCGCCGCCGAGTTTGGTGTGCTGGGCGAGAAGCAGGGCCTCCATCTCCAGCGTCACGGCATTGGCGACCAATCGGCCGCCGGAGGGCAGCGCCTTGATGGCCGCACTCAGCACGCCGGTATCGCTGCCGCCGCCGCCGATGAAGATCGCATCTGGCTGGTCAAGCTTGGCCAGCGCCTTGGGCGCGGCACCTTCGACGATGACGAGGCCGGGAACGCCGCAGGCGGCGGCGTTGCGGCCGATGCGGGCGGCGCGGGTCGGCTCGGCCTCGATGGCGATGGCGCGCAAGGAAGGGTGCGCCAGCATCCACTCGATGCCGACCGAGCCCGAGCCGGCGCCGATGTCCCATAGCAGTTCGCCGCGCCTGGGCGCTAATGCCGACAACGTCATGGCGCGAATCTCGCGCTTGGTAATCTGCCCGTCATGCTCGAACAAATGGTCGGCCAGCCCCGATGTCAGCGGCAGGATTCGTGCATCCGGAGCCGTGTCAACTTCAATCGCGAGCACGTTGAGCGGGTTGCTGTTTTCGAGGTCGAAAGCGTTGGCCAGAGCGCTCCGCAGCTTTTCGTTCGGGCCGCCCAGCGCTTCAAGAACCGTCAGCCTTGAGCTGCCGAAGTCAAGTTCGGTCAGCAGCCGCGCAATTGCCACCGGCGCGTCGCCATCCGAGGTCAGGGCAAGGATGCGGTTGCCCGGGTGCAGCAGGGGCCGGATCAGGTCGAGCGGCCGGCCGTGCAGGGAGATGGTTTCGATGTCCTGCAGCGCCCAGCCGAGGCGGGCGGCAGCCAGTGAAATGGCCGAGGGCGCCGGAATGACGTGCATCTCCTGCGCGTCGACCTGCCGGGCGAGGGTGACGCCGACACCGTGGAAGAACGGATCGCCGGAGGCCAGCACGCAGACGCGCCGGCCGGCAAGCGCCAGCACGTCAGCCATCCCGGCATCGAAGGGAGCCGGCCATGGGCGCGGCTCGCCCTTGGCGACGGAAGCCACCAGCGCTAGATGCCGCTTGCCGCCGAAGATGAACTCGGCCCCGGCGATCCGCCGCTTGGCCTCGTCGCCGAGACCCGCTAAACCGTCCTCGCCGATGCCGACGATGGTTAGCCATTGAGGTGTTGGCCGTTTGGTTTTTGACATGCCGCGCCGCCCCTCATCC
>NZ_CAUM01000132.1 GCF_000350085.1 Mesorhizobium metallidurans STM 2683 | reverse complement strand
TGACGACTGTCCTTAGCAGGCAGAAGAATGGCGAATGCCACGCCCTGTCATTTCAACGTGAGTGACAGCAGGACCAAGGATAGGGCGGATCAATGCCTGCGGTATCGAAGGATGTTGTCTTGCTAATTTGACACCGCGTGCAGGCGAGCGGAAAACTGCGGCGGCGAGATGAAACAGAATCAATTGCGGGCTACGTTTCCATTTTGGAACGGCGGTTTTCGGCCGCTCGCCTGCTGCGCTTGAAGGAGTGTCGTTATGGCAACCGTCCTTACCGCCGTGATCCTTTTCCTCATCGGCCTGGCACTCGGCGGCGGCGGCATTTGGCTCGCGATGCTGGGCGGCAGTTGGTATTACGCCATAGCCGGTCTCGCCTTCCTCATCGCTGCCTGGCTGCTCTACAGGCGCAAATCCCTGGCGTTGTGGCTTTATGCGGCGATCGTGCTCGGCACGCTCGCCTGGGCGGTCTGGGAGATCGGCTTCGACTGGTGGGAGCTCGGTCCGCGTGGCGGTGTCATCGTCCTACTGGCGCTGTGGCTGCTGACGCCATGGGCGCGGCGGGGGCTCACTGGCCCGGACGGCCGGGCGCCCCTGATTCTAGCCGTGCTGGCCTCGCTTGGCGTCGCCGGCTATTCGATGACGGCGGATCCGAAGGATATCGCCGGCCAGCTCAGCACCGACAAGGTGACGCCGACCGCCGATCTCGGCGGCGAGGTGCCTGCCGGCGAATGGCACTATTACGGTCGCACGCAGTATGGCCAGCGCTATTCGCCGCTCGACCAGATCACTCCAGACAATGTGGCGAAGCTGCAGCCGGCCTGGACCTACCGCACCGGCGATGTGAAGGGGCCCGACGACATCGGCGAGACGACCTATCAGGTGACGCCGCTGAAGGTCGGCGATACGCTCTACATCTGCACGCCGCACAATTTCGCCATTGCCATCGACGCCGCGACCGGCACGGAGAAATGGCGCTACGATCCACAGGTCAAGCCGGACAAGGACCGCCAGCACCAGACCTGCCGCGGCGTGTCCTATTATGCCGACGCCAAGATCGCCGCCGGCCAGCCCTGCGCCGCGCGCGTCTATCTGCCGACCTCCGATGCGCGGCTGATCGCGCTCGACGCGGCGAACGGGCAGGTCTGTCCGGCCTTCGCCGAGGGCGGCACGCTGAACCTGATGGCGAACATGCCCTTTCCGAAGTCGGGCTATTACTATTCGACCTCGGCGCCATTGATATCAGGCGGCAAGATCATCGTCGGCGGCGCGGTCAACGACAATTATTCGACCGAGGAGCCGTCCGGCGTCATCCGCGCCTTCGACGTCGACACCGGCGCCCTGATCTGGAACTGGGATTCCGGCAATCCCGACCAGACGACGCCGCTGGCACAAGGCGAGACCTACACCCACAACTCGCCCAACATGTGGTCGACGGCAAGCGCCGACGAGAAGCTCGGCCTGCTCTACGTGCCGCTCGGCAACCAGACGCCGGACCAGCTCGGCGCCGGGCGCAGCGCCAATGTCGAGAAATTCTCCTCCTCGATCACCGCGCTCGATCTCAATACCGGGCAGTTCCGTTGGGTGCGGCAGACCGTGCACCACGACCTCTGGGACATGGACGTGCCGGCGCAGCCGACGCTGGTCGACATCACCACGGCCAGTGGCGTGGTGCCGGCGCTGGTCGGACCGACGAAGCAGGGCGACCTCTACGTGCTCGACCGGCGCACGGGCGAGCCGATCATTCCGGTCAACGAGGTTCCGGCGCCGGGCGGCGCGATCGAGGGCGAGCGCACCGCGCCGACGCAGCCGGTCTCCGATCTCACCTTCATGCCGAAGCCGCTGACCGGCGCCGACATGTGGGGCATCACCATGTTCGACCAGCTGGCGTGCCGGATCGAATTCCAGGGCCTGCGCTATGAGGGCCGCTATACGCCGCCCTCGGTGCAGGGTTCGCTGGTCTATCCCGGCAATTTCGGCACCTTCAACTGGGGCGGCGTCGCCGTCGATCCGGTCCGCCAGGTGATGTTCGGCATGCCGACCTATCTGGCCTTCACGTCCCGGCTTGTGCCACGCGCCGACGTGCCGCCGCCGGATGACAGCAAAGGCAGCGAGCAGGGCCTCAACCGCAACGAGGGCGCGCCCTATGCGGTGGTGATGGGGCCGTTCCTGTCGCCGCTTGGAGTGCCTTGCCAGGCGCCGCCCTGGGGCTATGTGGCGGGCGCCGATCTCAGGACCGGCAAGATCGCCTACAAGCACCGCAACGGCACCGTCTACGACATGACGCCGCTGCCGCTGCCGTTCAAGGTCGGCGTGCCCGGCATAGGCGGGCCGATGATCACCGCCGGCGGCATCGCGTTCCTGGGGGCTGCGGTCGACGACTATTTGCGCGCTTATGATCTGACATCAGGCAAGCAGCTCTGGCAGACGCGGTTGCCGGCCGGCGGACAGTCGACGCCAATGACCTACACTGTCACCGACGGGCGCCAGTTCGTGGTCATCGTCGCCGGCGGCCATGGCTCGGTCGGCACTAAGGCGGGCGACTATGTGATGGCCTACACGCTGCCGAAATAGGCAGCCCAATGCGAGTCTAGCCGAGCCCGAGATGGCCTTTCAGGCTGGGCACGGATCCAAGCATCTCGTTGGGTGAGGTGAGGCCACCAGCTTCCCTTCATATTGTGGCAGGACCATCAAGATTGTCGGAAATGACGATTGGAGCCGATCCTTCGCTTGAGGGCTTTCGCCATGTCACTCGCCCGAGACTGGACCATGCACGTCGCGACCCTATCTTGCGCAGCGAGATCGTCTCGAAGCGAGGAGCACGCCATGACGAAGTCCGCCGCCAGTCCCGAAAGCGCCAAGGCTGCCAAACCGGTCATCACGAAGCCCGCCATTACTCAGGCGATGATCGACGCCTATGACGAATACACGCATCTGACGCTGGACCGCCGCCGCTTCATGGAGCAACTGACCAGGCTTGCCGGGTCGGGCGCGGCGGCGGCCACGATCGCCCCGCTGCTGGCGGCGAATGCGGCCCAGGCGGCGATCGTTTCCGAGGACGACCCGCGGGTGACGGGCGAGGACATCACCTTCCCGGGCAGTAGCGGCGAGATGAAGGGCTATCTGGTCAAGCCGGCCGGCCAGTCCGGCAAGCTCGGCACCGTCATCGTCGTGCATGAGAACAGGGGGCTCAACCCGCATATACGCGACGTGGCACGGCGCGTGGCGCTGGAAGGCTTCGTGGCGCTGGCGCCGGACTTCCTGTCGCCGCTCGGCGGCACGCCGGTCGATGAAGACAAGGCGCGTGACCTGTTTACCAAACTTGATCCGGCACAGACCGCGGCCAATGCCGTGGCGACGTTGGCCTTCCTCAAGGGATACCAGGACGGCAATGGCAAGGTCGGCGCGGTCGGCTTCTGCTGGGGCGGCGGCACCGTCAACATGCTGGCGGTCAATGCGCCTGACCTCGCCGCCGGCGTCGCCTATTACGGTATGCAGCCGAAGGCCGAGGACGTGCCCAAGATCAAGGCGGCACTGCTTTTGCACTACGCCGGGCTCGACACGCGCATCAATGCCGGCATCGACGCCTTCAAGAAGGAACTCGGCGCGGCCCATGTCGAATACACCGTCTATGTCTATGAAGGCGCCAACCATGCCTTCAACAACGACACGTCGGCGGCACGCTACGACAAGCAGGCGGCCGATCTTGCCTGGGGCCGGACGGTCACCTTCCTCAGGGAGAAGCTCGCCTGATCAGGCTTCGTTGGTTTGCGGCGCCGGTTTGTGGAAAGCAACGCCGGCCACGACCAGCGCGATGCCGAGGCAATCGGTGAGGCTCGGAATCTGGCGCAGGACAACGATGCCGATCAGCGTCGCGGTGACCGGCAGCAGCGACAGCATGAGCGCGAAGCTCGAGCGCGGCAGCCGCGACATGGCGAGCTGGTCGCAGATGTAGGGGATGACCGACGAGCAGATGCCGACGCCGATGGCGGCGATGAGCAGCGTCGGGGCCGAGAACGCCGGCAGCGCATCGGCGAAGCCCACAGGCAGTACGATGAGGAAGGCGACCGCCATCGCGGCGCCCAGGCCGGCGATGCCGTCGCCGGCGCCGGCGCGCGCGACGCGATGGCCGAGCACGATGTAGAAGACGAACAGCGCGCCGTTGAGGAAGGCCCAGAACAGGCCGACCGGATCGCTCGACCATTTCACATCGATCAAAAGCAAGGTGCCGGTGACGGCGACGGCAAGGGCCGCGAGATTGCGCGGGCTTCTCAGGCCGACCAGGGCGACGCCGATAGTGCCGACGAATTCGATCGCCGCGACCAGCGAGATCGGCAAGCGGTCGAGCGCCAGATAGAAGGAGCAGTTCATGATGCCGAGGCAGGCGCCGAAGGCCAGAAGCAGCAGCCTGGTCGAGCGGTTGGCACGGGCAAAGACCGTCCACGGCCGGGTCAGCGGCGCAAAGACAAGGGCGGCGCTGGCGATGCGCAGCCACGCCATGCCGAGCACCCCGACATGCGGGAACAGCAGCACGGCGAAGGCCGGCCCGAGATAGTGGAACACGGCGCTGACGCCGAACCAGAGATGCGGCGGCAATGCGCTCGCCAGGTTCGCAAGGGCTGGGCCGGCGAGGGCGGGGCTGGCGGCAGGTGCTTGCGCTCGATCCTTCATGAGATCACTATCGCAAGGCGGTTTTCGAGTTTATATGGATGATGACCGTCCATAGTGATCAATGTCTTTCCGATCCCAAGGAGTTTCCCTTGAAACGCCTTCGAAACGAAAATCCCGATCTCGATGCCGCCGACCTGAAAATCCTGCGGCTGCTGGAAAAGGATGCGCGCACTAGCACGGCTGAACTGGCGCGTTCGGTCGGCCTGTCGGCGCCGAGCGTGGCGGAGCGCATCAGGCGGCTGCAGGAGAGCGGCGTGATCGAGGCCTATACGATCAGGATCAATCCGGCCGCGCTCGGCATGAAGCTGTCGGCATGGCTGCGGATCAGGCCGGTGCCGGGGCAACTCACCGTCGTGGCCGAGATCATCCGCGACCTGCCGGAAATCGCGCAATGCGACCGGGTGACCGGCGAGGACTGCTTTATCGCGCTGGCGCATGTCGGCTCGGTGGCCGAGCTCGAACGGGTGATCGACCGCATCATCCCGCACGCGATGACCAACACCGCGATCATCCAGTCGTCGCCGGTGATGGCGCGCTCGCCGCTGGGGGCGCTGAAGCGACCGGGTTGATGCTTAGGGGAGGGCTGGGCTGGCCTCGGCGTGACTTCCGCTCAGGCATGTCCGCGTTTCGAGCGCGCCTGTTTCAGGATGGCGCGCCAGCGGATCATGGCGAAGGGGATCGGCTCGTTGTTGTTGGCGATGTGAAAAATCTCGTTGTTGAGATTCTTCAGCGAGCGCCAGAAATCATAGTCGCTGATGCGTGGGTCGGCCGCCAGCCTGTCCGCCTCGACCTTGATGTCGGTTTTCATGCACGTTCCCCGAACCGCTTCCGCCCAGCCGCCCGTTTCGCAACTCGATACGGACGGTTTTCGACCGCCGCGCTGAGTCGTTCAACGCCTCAATCCGGCTTGTTCACGTTAAAACCTCGGTAAGGTTAACGACGGCCCGGTCGTGGTTCAAGCCATCTTGCGGGCTAGTCCCGATTGCTTACTGGGGCGTAGTGGCTTTCGGGCAACGGTATGAATAAAAACAATGACTTAAGGCGGGCGCTGCAAAAACCTCGTCAAGCACGACGCGGCTTGATGCCGATCGAACGGCCGGCGCGCTCCGGCATCGGCAGCGCGGCATGGGCGGCGCGCATGGCCTCGATCCTAGCCAGGACATCGGCCGGGAAGGGCGCCACTTTCGGCCCGGACATGTCGACATGCAGCGACAGTGATTCGGAAGTGGCGGCGAGCCAGCCATCGACATGCCGGATCTCCTGGTAGACCCTGAGCCGCTTGTCATCATGGTCGATGAGCTGGAAGGAAACCGTGACCTTGTGTTCCAAATGCAGCTCTTGCACATAGCAGACATGCACTTCCGCCGTGTAGATGGTGAGGCGGCGGTCCTTGGCGTAGTTCGGCCCCATCCCCATCATCTCGAAGGCGTCGTCCGAGCAACGGTCGAACAGCACGTTGTAATAGGCCATGTTGAGATGGCCATTGTAATCGATCCAGTCCTTCTCGATGTCCATGGGTTGGGAAACGAAAGGAGCAGGGATCGGCATCTTGACTTTCCTTTTCGGGATCGCTGGACAGAGCGTGGCTGGTGAGACTACGCATCCATAAATCCATAACAAGCATGGACGCTGGTCCATTCGCGGAGGAATTCATGGCCCTGAGCGACCTCAACCCGGTCGAACGCAACGAGGAAGGCATCGCCGCGGTGCTCGGCATCCTCAAGCAGCGGCTTGGCGAGCGGTTCCAGACCGGCGAGGCGATCCGCGCCCAGCACGCGCATACCACCACCTACATTCCGACCCAGGCGCCGGACGGCGTGGCCTTTGTCGAAACAACGGCCGAGGTACAGGAAATCGTGTCGGCCTGCGCGGCGCATCGCGTGCCGGTGATCGCCTTCGGCGTCGGCTCCTCGCTCGAGGGCCACACCAACGCGCCGGGCGGCGGCATCTCGGTCGATACGTCGCGGATGAACCGCATTCTCGCGGTCAATCCGCAGGATCTCGACTGCACCGTCGAGGCCGGTGTGACGCGCGAGGATCTCAACCGGCATCTGCGCGACACCGGCCTGTTCTTCCCGATCGATCCGGGCGCCAACGCCTCGCTTGGCGGCATGGCGGCGACAAGGGCGTCTGGCACCAATGCGGTGCGCTACGGCACGATGCGCGAGAATGTGTTGTCGCTGACGGCGGTGATGGCGGACGGGCAGACGGTGACGACGGGAAAACGCGCGAAAAAGAGCTCGGCCGGCTATGATTTGACGCGGCTCCTGATCGGCTCGGAAGGCACGCTCGGCATCATCACCTCGCTGACCCTGAGGCTGCAGGGCATTCCGCAGGCGATCTCCGGCGGCGTCTGTCCGTTTCCGAGCGTCGAGGCGGCCTGCAATGCGGTGATAGCAACGATCCAGATGGGCATTCCGGTGGCCCGCATCGAACTGGTCAACGCGCTGCAGATGCGGGCGATGAAGACCTATTCGAAGCTCGACTATCCGGAGAGCCCGTGCCTGTTCGTCGAATTTCATGGCAGTGATGCCGGCGTTGCCGAACAGGCCGAGACCTTCGGCGCGATCGCGGAGGAATATGGCGGCGGCCCGTTCCTGTGGACCAGCGTCGCAGAGGAGCGGACGAAACTGTGGAAGGCGAGACACGACGCCTATTGGTCGTCGCTGACCCTCAGGCCCGGCGCCAAGGGCCTGTCGACCGACGTCTGCGTGCCGATCTCGCGCTTTGCCGAATGCGTCACGCAAACCGAGGCCGACATTGCAGAGATGGGGCTGGTCGCGCCGATCGTCGGCCATGCCGGCGACGGCAATTTCCACGTGCTGGTGCTGATGGACGCTGACGATCCGAAGGAGATCGCGCAGACGGAAGAATTCGTGGCGCGGCTGAACATGCGGGCAATCGGCATGGACGGAACCTGCACCGGTGAGCACGGCATCGGGCAGGGCAAAGTCGGTTTCCTGCGCCACGAACTCGGCCATGGCGTCGACATCATGCGCACGATCAAGCAGGCGCTCGATCCGCTTGATATCATGAATCCGGGGAAGATATTGCCGGGCGCGGGGAAGTAAGGGATATGGCCGTCCTCGAGACACTTCTGCCAATCGAGGTGCCGCCGTCGTCCGCCGGTGCACCGTTGCCTCACGTCTTTGCGGATGAAGGCAAGCTGCTTATCGGCTACCTCGCTAACAGGCCGGAGCCGTCATTCGATGGCACGAATCCGCGTTCGGTTTCGCCGACAACGGGCAACCTATCGGTCGCAATCCTGACTGCGGAACCGTATCTGGCGTTGCAATTCGGCCCGCCGAACGACGAAGCTATCAGCGGGCATCGGCTGTATGGGCTCGGGCTGCGGCCATATTCCGCGTTCGAAGTTTTAAATTCGTCGTGGATCGCTTCCTTGGAAGAGGCAAACCGGGCTCACCCATCCCATGTGCCTGAGCTGTTTTCAGAATACCGCCATTTCATCCTGACGTTCCACGACTCGACGCTGGAGTTCATCGCTGAGAGTTTCTCGACCAGCCTTCGCGAGGGAGCGGTCCTGACCGTATTGATGGAGACCGTCGGCTCCGGTGCCTGACACTGAACCAGTTCGCTTTCCCGAGCGACGCGGTTGATCCTTCTGGGAATTTTCCTTGATCGCAGCACCATTTGGCAGGACACTTCATCTCGGGAGACTGGGTGCCACAAGCGTAGGAGCAAGCAGCATGGCGATGTCACGCAAGGAAGAGGCGCGCGCACTAAGCGCCGACGAACACGGTCTGGTGGAGAAATCGTACCATCCGGCGGTGCAGGATCTTGCCGACGCCGAGCTTGCCGGCCTGGTCAAGCTGTTGCGGGAGCGGCGCGACAAGGCGCAAAGCGAGGCGCGCCGGCGCCGCCGCGAAATACGCGGCAAGGGTGCGCCAAAGGGAGCCGTCGCTTCAAAGGCCGATGGCGGTTCGCAGTTGAAGCTCGAGGTTCTGGCGATGGCCATGCGGCGGCTGAATGGCGAGGCCGAACGCCGCCGCCAGCTGGCGGCGCGGATCTCGCTGGTCGAGAATGCGCGCAAGGCGCTTTCCATGAAGCAAGGCGCCGGCGCGGACGGCCCCGAGTTCAACACACGCACCGCGCACAAGGGCATGCGGGCGGTGGTGAACCAGAGGGCGCCGAACCTGGTGCGGCCGATGGAACTCGGCCGGCAGCGCAAGGCGGCCAAGGTGGCACAGGCAAAGCGCGACGCACGCTGAGTTTCCGCGCGCCGGAAGCCGGCCGGTTTGAGAATTGCCTCTTTATCGACACGCTGATGCGGGTAGAGTGCGGCTGACTTTCAATCGATGCTTGGGGATTGATGCTCGCACGCCTGTTCGTGATCTTCGGTGGCCTTTTCGTGCTGGTGCTGTGCGCGGCGCTGGTGGTGCCGTATTTCATCGACTGGGCGGGCTACCGTGCCGATTTCGAGCGTGAGGCGAGCGCCATTCTGGGCCGCAAGGTAACTGTCCAGGGCGATGCCACGGCGAGGCTGTTGCCGTTTCCCTCGGTGACCTTTTCGAACGTCACCGTCGCCGGCGGCACCGGCGGCCAGCCGGCAATGACCGTCGAGACCTTTTCGATGGACGCCGAACTTGCTCCCTTCCTGCGCGGCGAGGTGCTGATCTTCGACATGCGGCTGGTCAGGCCGAAGGCGACGATCGACATTGCTCAAGACGGAACCGTCGACTGGGCGATGCGGCCATCCTCGCCGTTCGATCCCAGCCAGATCTCGATCGAGAAGCTGACGATAACCGAGGGGCGGATCGCGCTCAGCCATGCCGCCGGCGGGCGCAGCCATCTCATCTCCGAGATCAACTCGACGATCTCGGCCAAGTCGCTGGCCGGGCCATGGCGGATGGACGGGTCAATGCGGCTCGACGGTTTGCGCACCACGGTCGCGGCCTCCACCGGCAAGGCCAGTGCCAATGGAGAGATGCGGCTCAGGCTCAGGGCCAATCCGGACGCCTATCCGCTGGTCATCGAGACCGACGGCAATGCCGGCATCGTCGAGGGCGCGGCGGTCTATTCGGGCCAGTTCAAGATCTCGGGTGTCGACAAGAATGGTGCCGACAAGAAATCGGCCGAGTTGCGCGGCGCCGATGGCGAGACGGTAAAAGTCAGCGTGGACAAGGTCGCCGCCGGCAGGCCGGATCCGGGGTTCAGGCTGAACGGCAATTTCTCGCTCGATCACCAGAAGCTCGGCGTCGACGAATTCCGCTTCGAAACCGGGCCGCTCGACAATCCCTATACCGCCGACGGCAAAGCCTCGGTCGATCTCGGGCTGAAGCCGAGTTTTGCGATCGAGGCCAACGGCGCGCAGGTGCAGTTCGATGAAGCCGTCGGCGCCGAGGCCGGCACCGGCCTGACCCTGGATCAGCGCATTGCCGGACTGGAGCAGGCACTGCTCGGCCTGCCGAAGCCGACCATACCGGGCACCGTCGAGGTCAAGCTGCCAGCGGTGGTCGCCGGCGACACGACGGTTCGCGACGTGCGCCTTTCCGCCGAGCCGACCGAAGGCGGCTGGTCGGTCAAGTCGCTGGCCGCGACGCTGCCCGGCCGCGCCAAGCTGGAAGCCAATGGCATGCTCAGCGTCGAGGGCCGTTTCGGCTTCACCGGTTCGTTGCTTCTGGCGGTGGCGCAGCCGTCAGGTTTTGCCGCCTGGCTGTCGAAGGATGTCGACGAGGCGATCCGCCGGCTGCCGGCCGCAGGATTCAAGGCGAATGTCGACCTGACCGAAAAGCGCCAGGCTTTCAGCGACCTCGAACTCGTGCTCGGCAAGGCGAAATTTTCCGGCCGTATCGATTCCAGCCAGCCCGACGACGCCAAGCCGTCGGTGCTGATGCGGCTCGAAGGCGGCGAACTCGATGTCGACGGCCTTGCGGCCTTCGCCTCGATCTTCATCAGCGACAAGGGCGCCAACCGGTTTTCCGACCGAGATCTCGATTTCCAGATCAAGGCCGGGCCGGTCAGCGCCGGCGGGCTGACCGCCGATACGGTCGATACCGCAATGAGGCTGCGCGACGGGTTGCTCGAAATCGACCGGCTTTCAGTGGGCGGACTTGCCGGCGCCTCGATCAGCGCCACCGGCCGGGTCAAGGATTTCCCGCAGAGCCCGACCGGCAAGCTTGACGCATCGGTGGTTGCCGTCGATCTCAAGCCGCTGATCGACGTGGCGGCGCAGCACTATCCGGACAATGCCATACTCGAAGGGCTGAAGACCCGCGTGGCGGCCTATCCCGAGCTGTTCCAGGACGCGCGCGTCGATCTGGTATCAAGTGCCGCCGGCAATGGCGACGGCACGACGGGGCTCGCGGTCAGCGCGCAAGGAAAGGCCGGCGGCTCGGCCTTTTCGGCATCGCTTTCGGGCAAGGGCGCGGCCGACCGGCTGCTCGAGGCGCCAATGACGCTGACCTTCAATGCCAGGAATGCCGACGCGACGGCGCTTCTGGCGCTCTACGGCCTGCCCGCGCTGCCGCTCGGCATGCTCGGCGAGGCGACCACCGATGTCTCGGCCAAGGGCACGTTTGGCGGCGGCATGGCGACGAGCTTCAGCCTCGCCGGCAACGATTTCAAGGCCGGGTTCGACGGAACGGTCACCGAGACGCCGCAAGGCCCGACGGCCAAGGGCAAGGTCAGCCTCGAGGCCACCGACATCGAGCCCTGGCTGATGACGACCGGCGTCGGCCTGCCGAATATGGGGTCAGGCATGTCGACCTCGCTTGCGGCCGATGCCGATTATGGCAACGGCCTCCTGGTGCTGAGCGGTCTCAACGGAACCGTCAACGAGGCGGCGGTTTCCGGCGACGTCAATGTCGACGCCAAGGATGGATTGCCCCATCTTGCCGGTGCTCTGGCGCTCGATGAACTCGATCTCGATCCGATGGCGGTGATGCTGTTCGGTGACCAAGCCTTTCTCGACACGAAGGGGAGTTGGCCGACCGCTCCTTTCAGCCAGAAGTCCAGCCTGCCATTCACTGCGGACCTCGACCTGACCACGGCGGCGCTGGCCGCCGGTCCGCTTGCCACGGCCTATGATGGGACGCTGTCGCTGAAGCTCGACCAGGAAGGCATCCGTGTGTCGGATCTCAAGGCAAAGCTCTTCGGCGGCATGCTTACCGGGCTGTTCGAACTGAAGAACACTGAAGGCACCGGGCTTTTTTCCGGCCAGATGAAGCTTGCCGGCACTGACCTGTCCACCGTGCTGCCGGAGGCCGGGATCAGCGGAAACGGCGATTTCTCGACGGCGCTTTCGAGCAGCGGCAAATCGGTCGATGCGATGATTGCGGCATTGTCCGGCTCGGGGACCGCCGCGCTGAAGGGCTTGGCCATTGCCGGGGTCAATCCCGCCGCCTTTGGTGCCTTCATCGCCAAGGCCGATGCGATCGGGCGCGACATCGACGCGGCCAAGACCGCTGGTTTCGCACCGCAGATCGCCGCCGCGGGCAGCTTTCCGGCCGGAGATACGGACATCGCCTTTACCATTGCCGGCGGCACGCTGAGGGCGCCACCGGTCAATTTCGACAATCCGGCGGCGACCTTGTCCGCCGACATCAGCGCGGACCTGAATGCCAGCACGGTCGCCGCCAACGGTGCGATCACCTATCGGCCGGGCGACGAGGCACTGGTCGGCTCCGAACCGACCCTGAATTTCAGCGTCGACGGACCGTTCGGCGCACCGAAACGGCAATTCGACAGCGAGCCGCTGGCGCAGTTCCTGACGCAGCGCGCGCTGGAAAAGGAGCAGCAGCGGGTCGAGGCGATGCAGGCGGCACTGCTTGAGAAACAGCGGCTGCGGCGCGAGGTGCGTTATTACGCGGCCCTGCAGAGCGAGCGCGACAGGGCAGCCGAGGAATTGCGCAAGCAGGAAGAAGCGGCGCGGCTGCAAGCCGAGGCTGATGCCAAGGCGAAGGCCGAAGCCGAGGCACAAGCCCAGGCCGAAGCGGAAGCCAAGGCCAAGGCGGATCTCGAAGCCAAAGCCAAGGCAGACGCCGAAGCAAAGGCAAAGGCAGAAGAGGAAGCGAAGGCCAAGGCTGAGGCCGAAGCCAAGGCTGAGATAGAGCGAAGGGCCGCCGAGGCAGCCAGGAAGGCACAAGCCGAGGAGGAAGAGCGCCAGAAAGCGGAGGAAGCAATGCGGATCGCCTCCGAGGAAAAAGCCAAGCTCGACGCCGAACGCAAGGCTGCGGCGCAGGCGCCGAAGGTGGAGCGTGCGCCGCCGGCCAACGACAATCCGTCTGACAATCCGCCGCCGGCCGAAGCCGCGCCAAAGCTCAAACCGTCATCGATCGAAAATTTGCTGAAATCGCTGGACGGCGGATAGCTACAAAGAACCTTTCATCCCTCGCTTGGCCCAGTCCAGGACGTAGAGCCTGAGCGCCGACGACAGGTTGGCGTCGCGCGGCCGGCTTTCATCGATTTCGGCGACCAGCGCGGCAAGCGTCAGTTTTCGTGCCGCTGCAATGGCGACGAGATCGTCGTAGAAGGGTTTTTCGAGGGAATAGCTGGTGCGATGGCCGTGGATGGTCACCGAGCGCTTTTCGACCGGGGTCATTTCACTTCACTTCAGGTATCGGACTCATCCGAAAACCGCCGCGCACTTTTCGGTCCGATGCTCTGGTCGCCAGGCTTTTCGCGGCGATGGCCGGCGACGAACTTCTCGCTCTTGTCGGCGGCCAGCCGGTCACGCTCCCGCTCAGCCCCGGAGCGGCCGTGCAGCGTCCGGTTCTGCTCGGCCAAGCGCTCCTTTTGCGCGCGCACCTTCTGCTTGCGGGCATGGCGGAGATTGACGATGTCGGCCATCTCGCGCGGCCCGTCGGGCTACTTCTTGCGGAAGGCGTCGAGGGACACCACGTCGGCGCCCTTGGCCGCGGCGTCGGCCGCGGCCGGCTTCTTTTCGGCCTCGGCGGCCTTCTTCTTGGTTTCCGGCTTCTTCTCGGCGACGATGGCCAGCGGCTCGGAAGGCTGGGTGGCCGGTTCGTCCTCCGCCGAGGTTTCCGTCTTCACGTCGAACTCGAGCTCGAAATTGACGGACGGGTCGTAAAAGCCGCGCACGGCCGAGAACGGGATTTCCAGCTTTTCCGGCACGTCGGAGAAGGACAGTCCGACCTCGAAGCCGGTGTCGGTGACCTTCAGATCCCAATACTGGAACTGGATGACGATGGTCATCTGTTCGGGATAGCGCTCGCGCAGCCGCGACGACACGCGCACGCCCGGCGCGCCGGTCAGGAAGGTGATGAAGAAATGATGGTTGCCGGGGAGGCCGGTGCGCGCGACCTCGGCCAGGACTTTGCGCATGACGCCGCGCAACGCCTCCTGGGCCAGAATGTCGTAGCGGATGTGGTCGTCGGCCATATGCCAGTCAGGTTCCGTTGAATCGTCCGCATAGCTGTAATCAAGCTTGAGGGCGGCGTAAACCGGATATAGAGGCCGACGGTGCAGATGCGAGACAGCGATGCCTGAGATTTGATCGCCTTATTTCATGCATGTCGTTGTCCCCAAACCGCCGAGCACCCTCGGGTCGAGCCCATGGCCGGCTTTGGGCGGCATGCATCAGGCGTTGGCAAGCGCGCCCTGTTTGCCGGCGCTGGCCGCAGGCTGCCGCTTGCCGAAGGCGCGCAGGAAGGTGCGCACGCCATGTGTCGCGGATTGCAGCACTTCGTCTTCGTCAGGCGTGCCGCCGAGCATGAAGGTGGTCTGCAATTCGGCATTGGCAAGCGCCAGGAACTGGCGCGCCGCGACATCGGGATCGTCGATGTCGAGGAAGCCGGCATGGGCGAGGCGGGCAAAACGGGCGGCGATCGCCGGCCATGTCCTGCCTGGTCCCTGTTCGCGCCATTCGGCGAAGAGTTCGGGATAGCGCTCGCCCTCGGTCTGGATCAGCTTGCGCAGGAATTTTCCGTCGCGGTTGCAGATGCAGTTTTGGTTCAAGCGCACGGCGAAGGCGATCAGGTCGGCTTCGAGATCCTTCGGCTGGTCGGGAAAGGTCGAAATGGTGGCGAAGATACCGGCATTGCAGCGCTCGGTGAGATCGCGGACGATGGCGACGAAGAGTTTCTCCTTGTCGCCATGGTGGTTGTAGATCGTCTGGCGCGACACGCCGGCTTCGGCGGCGATCATGTCGATATTGGCGCCGGCGAAGCTCTCGCGGCAAAACACCTCACTGGCGGCATCCATGATGGAGACACGCTTGGCCTCATGGCCGCGTGGCGGGATGATGTCAGGAGAAACGCCGAGCTTCATGAAAATCTATATAGACGTGATTGACGAAATGGACAAGAGTGTCTAAATTTGTAGACCTGACATAAAGAGATTTCGCTCGGCAGGGACGAAGAATTCGCTCCTGCAGGGTAGGAATTTGACGGGATGGAACGTCCTAGGGTTAGACGCCGGTCCGCGGCGGCAACCAGATTCGAAAGAAGCCTGCATCATGAGTCCTAAATTCCTCCGCATTGCGGTCGTGCTCGGCCTGTTGTCCGCCATCGGCCCCTTCGCCATCGACATGTATCTCCCGGCATTGCCTTCGATCGGCGAGGATCTCAACGCCAGCACGGCCGCCGTGCAGATGAGCCTGCTGATCTTCTTCCTGTCCATGGGTTTTGGCCAGATCGTTGTCGGGCCGATCTCCGACATGGTCGGCCGCAAGCTGCCGCTCTATGGCGGCCTGGCGCTGTTCATGGTCGGCGGCGTCGGCTCGGCGCTGGCGCCGACCATCGAATGGCTGATCGCCTTCCGTTTCCTGCAAGGGTTTGGCGCCAGCGCCGGCATGGCGGTGCCGCGCGCCATCGTGCGTGACCTGCACACCGGCACCGAAGCCGCCAAGCTGATGTCGCTTTTGATGCTGGTGTTTTCGGTGTCGCCGATCCTGGCGCCGCTGACCGGCAGCCAGATCATCGAGAATTTCGGCTGGCGCGCCGTATTCTGGACGGTGACGGGCGCGGCGGTGCTCGCCACCATCCTGCTCGCCACCTCGCTCAAGGAAACGCGGCCGGTTGAAGAGCGCGCCGGCTCCTCCTTTGGCACGGCGCTTTCAGGCTACCGTTTCCTGATGGGCGATCGCAACTTCCTTGGCCTGACAGCCATCGCCGGCTTCGGCATTGCGAGCTTCTTCGTCTATCTTTCGAGCTCGTCCTTCATCCTGATCGATTATTACGGGCTGTCGCCGTCGGTCTACAGCGTGTTCTTCTCGATCAACGCCGTTGCCTTCATCGGCATGTCGCAGCTGACCGGCCTGCTGTCGGAGCGCTTCGGCCTCAGGCGCGTGGTGCGCATCGCGGTGGTCGGCTATGCGACGACGATGGTGGTGCTGTTCGCGATTATGGCGTCCGGCGTCGACCGGCTCGACGTGATGGCGGCGCTGCTGTTCATCGGCTACGGTTTTCTCGGCCTGGTCATCCCGACGACATCGGTTCTGGCCATGGAGGAGCATGGCGAAATCGCCGGCACCGCCTCGGCGCTGATGGGCACGCTGCATTTCGCCATCGGCGCGGTCGCAATGGGTGTCGCCGGCGTGTTCTTCGACGGAACGCCGCTACCGATGGTCGCCGGCATCACGCTTTGCGCCGTGATCTCCTTCGCGCTGGCCAAGGTCACGATCGGCCGCGGTCGCGAAGCAGTCGAAGCGCCGGCCGAGTAACGATCACGAGACCTCCGGGGAAAGGCCGGGCCAGTCCCGGCCTTTTTCATGCCTGCGATCCGGTTCGCCGTGTTGCGAGGACCTGGCTTGCGGCCGCGATGGCAAGTGCTGCGACAATCAGGCTTGCCGCCACGGCGAAAGTGATCCGCATGCCTGACGCAACGGCTTCGGGAGGCGCGGTTGCCACATCGGTCGTCGCCGATGCGAGCGCGAACACGGCACCCATGACGGATGCGCCGGTGATGAGGCCGAGATTGCGCGACAGGCTGAGCATGCCGGAAACGACGCCGCGCTGGTCCGGCCTGACATCCATCATGACGGTGGTGTTGTTGGCCGCCTGGAACATCTGATAGCCGGGGGTCAGGACGATGATGGCGGCGATGTAGCCTGCAATGCCCAGAGATGCCGGAATCACGGACAGGGCGAACGAACCAGCCGCCATCAGCACAAGTCCGGCGGCGACCATCGTAGGGGCGCCAAAACGGTCGACGATACGGCCGGCCACGATACCGCTCACAGAGGAGACGATCGGGGCAATCGACATGGTCAGCCCAACAAGAGCCTCTTTGAGCCCGAGCGCGCGGGAGAGGTAGAACGGCGCGACCACCAGCGTTGCCATTATTACCGTCGAAACCAGCGCGTTCATGGCGAGGCTCGCACTCAGCGCCGGATCGCGGAACATCGCCAGTCGGACAAGCGGCGATGCTGTTCTTGCCTCAGCGAGCACGAAGAGGCCGATCCCGAACAGAGCAGCCAGCAGCAACGCCATGTTGAGCGAACCGAAACTGCCGCGCCCGACCGTCATGGCGAGCGCGTAGGCCGCGAGCGCCATGGCGAGCAGCAACGTACCGATAGTGTCGAAGCCGGCCCGATCGGCCTTCGGCTCGACGCGATCGACCGGCAAATGGCAGTGCGCGAGGTAGAAAGTCAGCATGCCCAGCGGCACCGCGACGAGAAAGATTGCCCGCCAGCCGAAGCCGGCGATCAGGACACCGCCGAGCGATGGGCCGATCGCGGTGCCGATCGCGGACATCGTTCCGAGCAGACCCATGGCGCTGCCGGTCCTTGCTTTCGGAACGGTGTCGCCGACAAAGGCGATGGTGAGGGCCATCATGATGGCTGCCCCCAGGCCCTGCGCCGCCCGGGCAGCGATGAGCCACCAGAGCGTGGGCGCGATGCCGCATAGGCCGGAGGCCGCGGCGAACAGGAAGATCCCTGCCAGCAGCAGCCGGCGGCGGCCGGCGATGTCGCCGAGCCGTCCGACGCTGACGATCAGCGTGGTGATCGCCAGGAGATAAGCCAGCACGATCCACTGGACGTCCTGGAAGGAGGCGTTGAACGCCTGTGCCAAATTCGGCAAGCCGACATTGGCGATGCTGGTGCCGAGCGAGGAAAGCAACATCGACAGCGACAGACCGGCGAGCGCCCAGCGGATTGAAGGTGTCCGTACCGTATTTGCGACTGCCGCCGCATTTTGTCCCGTGATGACTGGCTGTCCTGAAACGATTGGCTTCAAGGTGAACTCCGTCTTCTGGCGGCTCCCGGAACGGAGCTGCCGGAAAATAGTCCTCTGCATGACATGGCGGAATACGCATCATTTGCATTCCATTCGTGCATTTGACGCCACATCCAGGTCAAATCGTGCTATGTCAGGCGCATGTCGACACCCGATCTCAACCTGCTGGTCACCCTTGATGTCTTGCTGATGGAGGGCAGCGTCGCGCGTGCAGCCCGGCGGTTGCGGCTCAGTCCGTCGGCGATGAGCCGGGCGCTGGCGCGGCTGCGCGAGACGACGGGCGATCCGCTGTTGGTTCGGGCCGGACGCGGTCTCGTTCCGACACCTCGGGCACTCGAACTTCGCGAGCGGGTCGGTCAGCTCGTCGAGGATGCCAAAGCGGCCCTGCGTCCGGCGGAGAAGCCCGATCTCAGGCAATTGACCCGGACGTTCACGCTGCGGGCCCGCGAAGGCTTTGCGGAAAACTTCGGGCTGGACCTGATGGCTCGCCTCAGGGAGGAAGCTCCCGGCGTGCGGCTGCGCTTCGTGCTGAAGTCGGACAAGGAAAGCACGCCGCTGCGTGAGGGGAGCATCGATCTGGAGACGGGCGTCGTGGGAGGCGCCACGGGTCCGGAGGTGCGCACGCAGGCATTGTTCAGGGATCGCTTCATCGGCGTCGTGCGAATGGGGCACCCGCTGAGCCAAGGCGAGATCACAGCCGCTCGTTATGCGGAGGGCAAGCATATCGGCGTTTCGCGGCGAGGGCTCGACAGGGGGCCGATCGATGAAGCCCTGGAACCGTTCGGGCTGAAGCGAGACATCGTCATGGTCGTCGGCAGCTTCTCGACCGCGCTGGCCCTGGCCCGGGCGTCCGATCTGATCGCCACTGTCCCCGAGCGATATACCGGCAATCTGCGCGCCGGAATGCATAGTTTTGCCATTCCGGTCGCTATGCTGGAGGTAACGATTTCATTGCTCTGGCACCCGCGGCTCGACGCCGATCCGGTGCATCGCTGGTTGCGCGGATGCGTAAGGGAGGTTTGCGGCGCGGCTGGCTGAGGCTTTTTGCGCTATTGCTTGGACCGGCCCGCTTGAATGCACGATTGAATCTCGTATACGAGTATACGAATATCCGGCCGCGGCATCGTTGTCGGCTTCCTTTTCAAGCACCAGATCATTCGGGAGACATTGATGGCCGCGAACAGATTGCGCATTGCCGTGCTCTTTGGCGGGCGCTCCGCCGAGCATGAGATTTCGGTGCTTTCGGCAACCAATGTCATGCGCGCGCTGGAGCCCGCCAGATATGATGCGGTGCCGATCTTCGTCACCCGCGAAGGGCAATGGCTGCTGAGCAGCTTCGAGGGTGGGGCGCTGGCAAGGCCGGCGGCGGAGACTGAGATCTGCCTTGTGCCGGGCGGGCGCGGGCGCATCCTGGCGATCCCGGCCAGCGGCAAGCCGCATGAACTGGCGAAGATCGATATCGTCTTTCCCGTGTTGCACGGCCTGCATGGCGAGGACGGTTCGGTGCAAGGGCTGGCGGAAGTGGCGCGGGTGCCGTTTGCGGGCTGCGGAATCCTCGGTTCAGCCACGGCCCTCGACAAGGAGATAGCAAAGCGCCTTCTGAAAGAGGCGGGATTGCCGACGGCCCGGTCCGTTACGATTTCGCAAGGGGAAGCGCCGGCTTTTACCGACCTGCGGCGCGACCTGGGACTGCCGCTTTTCATCAAGCCCGCCAGGCAGGGCTCGTCCGTCGGCGTCAGCAAGGTCGCGACCGAGCGGGATTATGAGGCCGCGCTCGTCGAGGGCTTCAAACACGACAGCAAGCTGCTGGCCGAGGAGTTCATCAGCGGCCGCGAGATTGAATGCGGCGTGCTGGAGGACGCCAATGGCGGGTTGTTCGTGTCTCGCCCCGGCGAGATCGTACCAGCCGAAAGCCACGGCTTCTACAGCTATGATGCCAAGTACATCGATGAAAATGGCGCCGTCCTGAAGGTTCCGGCTGAACTGCCGCCGGAGATCGAAGGCAAGATCCGCGAGATCGCCGCCAAGGCCTTTCGCGCCGTCGGCTGCGACGGCATGGCACGCGTCGATTTCTTCCTGACGACCGACATGCGCACCCTCGTGAACGAGCTCAACACCATCCCCGGCTTCACCGATATCAGCATGTACGCCAAGGCCATGGCGGCGAGCGGGGTCAGCTATGCGGAGGTCATCGACCGGCTCGTGGCGCACGGCCTGGCACGTGCCGGCGCTAATTTGCCGGCTGTAGCTTGAGACCTCTCATGGCGGACAAAGACGCCTGGCCAGCCCGGCCTTCTTAACCGGACTGCAATCCCATCTCCGCCAGCGCGAAGCGCAGCCGAGCTTCGATCGGCGCGCCCTGCGCAACGCAAGAAACCGACCGGCAAGCCTGCCGCCGCTACCAAATCGAAAGAGGGGAGAAGTGGAGGTTTCTGTTGCCAGGTACCTCCGAACCCCGCCTAGAAGTGCGAACCCCTAGGGCTTGATTTGAAGCGTTCGCACTGCATTAAGCAGCGAGACGAGCTTCCGCATAGTTGTCGTTGGCAACTATAAGTTTAGCCCGATGACGGTGGTACAATGCCGGGCAAAAGTACGATCTTTACACCTTCGTCGATCCTATTTCGCCCCCAGCAAAAGCCGCTCTCATCGAGCGGTTTTTGGTGGAGGCGCCGGGTACCGCCCCCGGGTCCGAACGGCTTATTTCATCGCCCATTTATCGCCATAGTCGGTCAAGCCGACAAAACGAATATAGGGGGCCATCGCAGGAAATGAAAGGCCGGAAAGCCGTTTCATATCTGTCTCAAAGCGGATCATGGAGGGTTGACTTGCACGCGCACTCAACCGAAGCTTTGCCGCGGTGAGGAATTATCAACCTAGCGCAGAGTTCGCGGCAGCGCGCCACAGCCCTCATCGACTGGATCCCGTGGCGCCGACGAGGGGAATTTTGATGTCCGACTATCTTGCAGACGTGAAGAAGTACGACGCCGCGGCAAATGCCGATGCGGTCGCCAAGATCGTGAAGCATCTGGGCATCGCGCTCAGGAACCGCGATTCCTCGCTGGTGTCCTGCACGGATCCCAAGGAACTCGAGCGCGTCCGGAACAACTGGGCTGCCAAGAAACTCGGCGTCACCGACGGCAGCAAGGCGGACGCTGCCATCGAAAAGACCTGCAAGGCGATGGCGGCCGACAACACCAAGAGCCGCGTGACCTTTTATTATCTGGTCGCCAAGGATTTGGGCAAGCTCGGCTCACTCTGACATCTGCATCGAAGCGGAAGCTGGCGCGATTTGCCGCGCCAGCTTGTAACGCTATCGGCGTTGAAACATCTTGCGCTTTGATATGTTCGGCCGACAGCCAGTCGGCTACTATGGATGGCAACCCGAATCGAGCCGAAGCCAATGCGCCAGTATCTCGACCTCTTGAATCATGTGCTGGAAAACGGCGCCGACCGCGACGACCGCACCGGCACCGGAACACGCTCGGTGTTCGGCTACCAGATGCGCTTCGACCTGGCGCGCGGCTTTCCGGTCACCACCACCAAGAAGCTGCATCTGAAGTCGATCATATACGAACTTTTGTGGTTCCTGGCCGGCGACACCAACATCGAGTACCTCAAGGACCATGGCGTCTCCATCTGGGACGAATGGGCCGATGAGAATGGCGATCTCGGCCCGGTCTATGGCAAGCAATGGCGCTCCTGGCCGGATGGCCACGGCGGCGCCATTGACCAGATTGCAGGCCTTCTCAAGGAGATACGCAAGAATCCTAATTCCCGCCGGTTGATCGTTTCGGCGTGGAACCCGGCCGAGGTGGAGGCCATGGCGCTGCCGCCCTGCCACTGCCTGTTCCAGTTCTATGTCTCGGAAGGCAGGCTCTCCTGCCAGCTCTACCAGCGTTCCGGCGACATCTTTCTCGGTGTTCCCTTCAACATCGCCTCCTATGCGTTGCTGACGCTGATGGTGGCGCAGGTGACCGGGCTGAAGCCCGGCGATTTCGTTCACACGCTGGGCGACGCGCATCTTTACTCGAACCATTTCGAGCAGGCGCGCGAACAGTTGCGACGCACGCCCAAGACGCTGCCGACCATGTGGATCAATCCGGACGTGAAGGATCTCTTTGCCTTCCGCTTCGAGGATTTCCGGCTTGAGAACTATTTCGCCGACGCGACGATCAAGGCGCCGATCGCTGTATGACGCTGGAGAGGGCGACACTCCAAGCCATTGCCAACGCCAAATTACGTGACGCCGAACTCCTGTTTCAGAACGAACGCTTTTCGAACGCATATTATCTTTTCGGTTACGCAGCTGAGATCGCCATTAAGTCGCGAATATCCAGACTGTTCAGTCCTGATACGATCCCTGACAAGAAATTCGCCCAAGACATGACCTCAACAAGCTCATAGCGTTGGCTGGCTTGTCCGCCGAGCTTACCGAGCGTCGTGCGTCTTCGCCTGTGTTCGATGGCCACTGGTCAGCGGTCTCGGATTGGAATGAGGCTTCGCGCTACGATATGATAGATGTGTTTGAGGCGACGGCCATGCGAAATGCCATGGTCGACGAAGAACAAGGAGTGTTCGGATGGCTTCAGGAGCGCTGGTAAGGGCCGACATTGATGCCGGGATCGATTTGATTCGTGCTCTTGACGAAAAGAGGTTCGGGGTCGCGGCTGCACCATGGCTGTACAATGGCGATGTCGAGAATTGGCGTATGGTCATCGCCTATCGGGGGTAGCGAAAGGATCTCGAGAAAAAGTACCTTGATGCGGCAACCATTGCCGCAGACTGGCGCAAAGCGCGCCCAGACCAGCCGATTCTGGATCTTAGCAAGGTAAAGATCACATCAGCGGACGACCGGCTGATAGCCGGCTTAGGCACCGCGATGCGGGTGGATGGCCTTGGAGAAGTACGATTTTCCCATAACACCGTCGACGGCATTTATGTCGAAGATGCTTTGATTCACAGGCTCGCTGCCTGAACCTTGTAGATTGGGAAGTGCTCAGTCGACGCCGACCATCACATCCGAGGCCTTGATCACGGCATAGGCCTGCCGCCCTTTTCAAGCTGGAGATCAGCCACTGCCTCGTTGGTGATCGAGGCGGTGACGACGGAACCGCCGATGTCGATCAGCACGTGCGAAGTGGTGGCTCCCTTGACGATCTCGACGATCGTTCCCTTGAGGATGTTGCGGGCGCTGATTTTCATGCGACGTCTCCTTCGGCGTGATACCGCTGTATCCGGTCCAACTCATCGTAGGCCGCGACAACATCAAGATACAATCCCGGCGTCGAGTAAAAGCCTTCCCTTGTTATGTTCATCCGGATATATCGATTGACAGGCTTCGAGCCGAGCGGATTTCAAACCCAGGGAGAGTTTTCATGGTGACGCGCAAAGGTCTTGGATTGAGGGCGATTGCGATCGGTGGTTTTGCTGCGGCACTGATGGCTGCAGTGCCGGCAGCGCACGCGGAAGACAAGGTGATCGTGTTTGCCGCAGCCAGCCTCAAGGACGGGCTCGATGCCGTCAACAAGGCCTGCGAGGCCGATGTCGGCGAGGCCGCGACGGTCTCCTACGCGGCAAGTTCGGCGCTGGCCAAGCAGATCGAGGGCGGCGCGCCGGCCGATATCTTCATTTCGGCCGATCTCGACTGGATGAAGTATCTTTCCGACAAGAAGCTGACCAAGCCGGACACCGAGGTGAAGCTGCTCGGCAACGAGATCGTGCTGGTGGCGCCGAAGGATTCAACGGCCGAAGCCAGGATCGAAAAGGGTTTTGATCTCGCCAGGCTCATCGGCGATGGCAAGCTCGCCATGGGCGATTTCAAGGCGGTGCCGGCCGGCAAATACGGCAAGGCGGCACTTGAATCGCTCGGCGTCTGGTCGTCGGTCGAGGGCAAGGTGGCGCAGGCCGAGAATGTGCGCGCGGCGCTGAAGCTGGTTTCGACCGGCGAAGCGGCTCTCGGCATAGTCTATGCCACCGACGCGCATGCCGAAAAGGGCGTCAAGGTGATCGGCGCCTTCCCGGAGGATTCGCACCCGCCGATCATCTACCCGGTTGCCCAGACCGCCGACTCGAAGGACAAGGATACACCGGCCTTCCTGAAATGCCTGCAATCCGCCAAGGCCGGCGCGCTCTTCAAGGAGCAGGGGTTCACCGTCCTGACGCCGAGCAACTGAGGCACGAAACCAAGGCATGACCTGGCTGCTGGACCTCACTCCCGACGAATGGAATGCGGTCCGGCTGTCCATCAAGGTGGCGACCGTGGCGATGCTTTTCAGCCTGCCACCGGGCATATTGATCGCGCTCGTTCTTGCCCGCGGAAAATTCTGGGGCAAGACGCTGCTCAACGGGCTGGTGCATCTGCCGCTGATACTGCCGCCGGTGGTGACCGGTTATTTGCTGCTTTTGACGTTCGGCCGGCGCGGGCCGGCCGGCGCGTTCCTCGCCGAGCATTTCGGCATCGTCTTCTCGTTTCGCTGGACGGGTGCGGCGCTGGCCTGCGGCATCATGGGCTTTCCCCTGATGGTGCGGGCGATCCGGCTGTCGATCGAGGCGGTCGACCGCAAGATGGAAGCGGCGGCCGGGACGCTTGGCGCCAATCCGTTGCTCGTGTTCGCCACCATCACGCTGCCGCTGATCCTGCCGGGACTGATCGCCGGCGCGATCCTGTCCTTCGCCAAGGCGATGGGCGAGTTCGGCGCGACGATCACCTTCGTTTCCAACATCCCGAACGAGACGCAGACGCTGCCGTCGGCGATCTACACTTTTACCCAGGTGCCCGGTGGCGATGAAGGCGCGCTCCGGCTGACGCTAATCTCGATCGTCATTTCGATGGCCGCCCTTGTCGCCTCGGAAGTGCTGGCGCGGCGCGTCGGCCGGCGGATGGACATCGAATGACCGTAACTGTCGACATCAGCCATCGGCTTGGCGATTTCGGGGTCGATGCCCGTTTCGAGAGCGCAGGGCGATTGACTGCATTGTTCGGCCCCTCGGGCTCCGGCAAGACGACGCTGATCAACCTGATCGCCGGGCTGATCCGCCCCGACAAAGGGCGGATCGCAGTCGACGGCCGCGTGCTGGTCGATACGGCGGCGGGCATCTTCGTGCCGAAGCACAAACGCCGGATCGGCATGGTGTTCCAGGACGCGCGGCTGTTCCCGCATATGAGCGTGGCGAGCAATCTGCGTTATGGCCGCTGGTTCACGCCCACAGCAGAACGCTACGCGGATTTCAATGCGGTGGTCGACCTGCTCGGCATCGGTCCGCTGCTGGAGCGGCGGCCGGCGAAGCTCTCCGGCGGCGAGAAGCAGCGCGTGGCGATCGGCCGGGCGCTGCTTGCCAGCCCGAAACTGCTGCTGATGGACGAGCCGCTGGCCTCCCTCGACGACGCGCGCAAGGCCGAGATCCTGCCCTATATCGAGCGGCTGCGCGACGAGACGAAAATTCCGATCGTCTATGTCAGCCATTCCGTCGCCGAGGTGGCGCGGTTGGCGAGCGACGTAGTGGTGCTGGCGCAAGGCAAGGTCGCGGCCGCCGGACCGACTACGGCGATCATGCAGCGGCTCGATCTGTTGCCGGCGGAAGAGCGCGGTGAGGGCGGCGGCGTGCTGGATACGGCGGTGCTGCGCCATGACGAAGTCTTCGGCATGACCGTGCTCGGCTCGGCGGCGGGCGAGATCCGCGTGCCGCTTCTGGCGATGCCGGTCGGTGCGCCGGTCCGCATCCGCGTCCGCGCCCGTGACGTCATGATCGCCACCGAACAGCCGACGGGCCTCAGCGCGCTCAACATATTGCCGGGCACGATCGTCGCGATTGAGCCGGGCGAGGGGCCTGCGGTCGAGGTCGCAATCGACTGCAATGGCGCAACCATACTTGCCCGGATCACCGAGCAGTCGCGACAGGCGCTGAAGCTACGGCTCGGCCGAAAGGTGTTCGCGGTGGTCAAGACGGTGAGTTTCGACCGGGCGAATACCGGCGCCGGCCTGCCGGTAGAGTCGGATGGGTGACCGATCCATGATTTTCGCTATGTTGCTTTGGAATAGCGATATGGTCGAAGAGACATTAGTCTGGGTGCGGGCGTGACTGCGGAGGAGCAAAAATGCCGTCGCTGAGCTTGCGGATAAATCTCGATCCCGACGGGCGCATCGGGCCGGGCAAGATCGAGCTTCTGGAGCAGATCGCCGCCTTCGGCTCGATCTCGGCCGCGGCGCGCGGCATGGAAATGTCCTACAAGCATGCCTGGGATCTGGTCGAGGACATGAACCGGGTGTTCGGCAAGCCGCTGGTCGCGGCGCAGACCGGCGGCAGGAAGGGCGGTGGCGCCCAACTGACGGCGGTGGGGCTCGCTGTGGTCAGCCGTTTTCGCGCCATAGAGCGGGCGGCCACTTCGGCGGCAGCGACGCATATGGAGGCACTGCAGGCGGAGATAGACGCGGGGTGAGAGGAAGGGAGTAGGGGAATAAGGCAGTAGGGCAGTAGGGATATGAGAATTCGCGACTATCAGAGTTTTTCGTGTGAGATCTTGCCTATCACGCCTCTAAAATATTATTTCCTACTGCCCTACTGCCCTACTGCCCTACTGCCCTACGTCAGGTTTGCGCAGCAGATAGGTGTCCATGATCCAGCCCTTTTTCCGGCGGGCTTCTTCGCGGACGCGCTCGATCTCGTCGCCGACATCGCCGAGGCGGCCGGAAATGATGATCTCGTCTGATGTGCCGAGATAAGCGCCCCAGTGGATCAGGGTGTTCTTGTCCTCCAGCGTGTTGAAGGCGCATTTGCCGTCCAGCATGACGACGATGCTGCCGGCATTTTCGGGCAAGCCTTCCTCGGTGAGCCGGCGGCCCGTGGTGATCAGGATGGCATCGCCGATGCGGTTCAGCGCCATTTTGTGGCTGGCGGCAAGCGCCTGGACGGCGGTGATGCCGGGAATGACCTCCAAAGCGAATTCGACATTGCCCCTGAGGCGCACGCGCTCCAGGATGCGCAGCGCGCTGTCGTAGAGCGAGGGATCGCCCCAGATCAGGAAGGCGCCGCAGCCGTCTTGCGCAAGCTCGTCGCGGATCAGGCCTTCATAGATCGCTGCGATCGCCTCATGCCAGTCATCGACGGTCGAGCGGTAGGAGGACGTCGGCTCGGCGCGCACCGGCACCTCGAATTCGACGCGGCGTGACTTCGGATTGGTGACGAAGCGGTCGCAGATCTGGCGGCGCAATTCGGCGAGATCGTTCTTCGCCGCGCCCTTGTCGGGAATGAACAGCACTTCGGCCCGGTTCAAGCCGTTTATGGCCTGCACGGTCATATGGTCGGGATTGCCGGCGCCGATGCCGATGACGAGAAGCTTGCGCATGGGCGAACTCCTGCCCGATCGGAGCGTTTGTGTCCAGATAACCGTGGCATCGATGCAAGCGTCCGCGGCGCACGCAAGGGCTTGAAACGCCACGTTGAACAGCTAGGGTCATGGCTGCATTCTCGCTGAGGAGCTTCGATGTTTCGATCTGTCGTGACCGCAGCACTGGCACTCTGCGCCGCGCCCGCGTTCGCCAATGATTCGGTTGCCGAACTGGGCACCGGCGGGCTGATCCTGTCGCGCAGCGACGCGGTGGCCATGGAGAGCGAGAACCTCTTCATCTCGGCGGACAAGGTGACGGTCGACTATGTCTTCCGCAACAATACGGACAAGGATGTCGATGCGATCGTCGCCTTTCCGATGCCCGACATCGAGGGCGACCCGAACGAGATGCCGGCGATCCCCGACGACCAGAGCGATAATTTCCTCGGCTTCGAGGTAACGATCGACGGCGTGGCGGCAAAGCCGCAGCTCGAGCAGAAGGTGTTCGCGCTCGGCATCGACATCAGTGCCGACCTCAAGGCGCAAAACGTGCCGTTCTACCCGTTCGGCGATGCCGCCAAGGCGGCGCTGGCCAAGCTGCCGCCGGCGGTTGCCGACGACTGGGTCAACCGTGGCATCATCATTCAGGATACTTCCGACGACGGTTCGGGCATGAAGACCGTCTATGCGCCGTTCTGGCAGTTGCGCTCGACCTATTGGTGGCGCTCGACCTTTCCCGCCAACAAGGCGGTCCGTGTCGCCCATCATTACAAGCCGAGCGTCGGCGGCACGTCCTCGCTCAGCTTCTTCCACGACGGCCAGTTCCAGGGCCAGTATGGCGCCTACAAGACCCGCTATTGCATGGACGATACGTTCGAGAATGCTGTCCGCAAGGCGGCAAAGGCCGATCCCGACGGCAACCCGAAATATTTCGAGAACCGCATCGCCTATATCCTGACCACCGGCGGCAACTGGGCATCGGGCAGCATCGGCAAGTTCAAGCTGACCATCGACAAGGGCGATCCGAAGAACCTGGTCTCGTTCTGCGGCGATAATGTCAGGAAGGTCGGGCCGACCACCTTCGAGATGACGGCCGATGACTTCTATCCCGAGCGCGACATCGACATATTGCTGCTCGAGCCGTCGGATAGCGAGGGCGGCGGCTGATGGACGTCGCGATCTATGTCGCCATCGCCGAGAACGGCGTGATCGGACGCGATGGCGGCTTGCCGTGGCGGCTTTCCAGCGATCTCAAGCGGTTCAAGGCCGACACGATGGGCAAGCCCATCATCATGGGCCGCAAGACCTATGAAGGCATCGGCCGGCCGCTGCCGGGCAGGCTCAACATCGTGGTGACCCGCGACAAGACCTGGCGCGCCGAGGGCGTCGAAATCGCGCATTCGCTCGACGACGCGATCAGGCTGGCGGATGTTCGCGGGCGCTGCATGGCCGGCGTCGACGAAATCTGTGTCATCGGCGGCGGCGAGATCTATGCCCAGGCGTTGCCGCTGGCCGACCGCTTGCATGTCACCCATATTCTGGCTGTGGTCGATGGTGACGCACATTTCCAGCCGATCGATCCGGATTTGTGGCACATTGTCCGCTCCGAGGACATTCCGGCCGGTGAAAAGGATAGCCATGCGACGCGCTATTCGGTTTACGAGCGACGCCATGACGTGCATTGAGAGGCGATAAAGGGCCGCGACCGCTGCAAAATCGGACGATGCCGGCAACCGATCGCGTTGAAAGCGTGCCGTCGCATCCCTATAGAAGAACGATATTGGATTTTGCGCCGTAGAACAGGCGCTTGAGGGAATTCCAAGCGAAAGGACATTCATGCCCTGGAATGACAAGAGTGGCGGTGGCGGCGGCCCGTGGGGCGGCGGCGGCAATCAGGGTCCCTGGGGGCAGGGGCCAAAGGGGCCGAGCGGCCCGCAGGGTTCGCCTCCCGATCTCGAAGACATCATCCGGCGCGGCCAGGACAGGTTGCGGCGCGCGCTGCCGGGCGGCGGTGGCGCCAGCCCAGCCGTGTTTGCGCTGATTGCGGCAGCGCTTGTCGTGCTGTGGGCGTTCAAGGCGGTCTATACCGTGCAGCCCGACGAGGTTGCGGTTGAACTCAGGTTCGGCAAGCCGAAGGCGGAGCTCTCGCAGCCCGGCCTGCATTTCCATTGGTGGCCCATCGAAACGGTCGAGACGGCCAACATCGCCGAGCAGCTCGTAAACATCGGCGGCGGCAACACCAGCGGCGAAGGCCTGATGCTTTCCGGCGACCAGAACATCGTCAACGTCCAGTTCTCGGTGGCCTATCAGGTCGCCGATCCGAGGGCCTATCTGTTCGACGTGTCCGATCCGGACGGCATGCTGCGGCAGGTCGCCGAAAGCGCCATGCGCGAAGCGGTCGGCCGCAGGCCCGCGCAGGACATTTTCCGCGACGACCGCCAGGGCATTGCGGCCTCGGTTCGCGAAATCATCCAGACGACGCTCGACGGCTACAAGGCCGGCCTCAACGTCAATGCAATCTCGATCGAGGATGCCGCGCCGCCACGCGAAGTGGCCGACGCCTTCGACGAGGTGCAGCGCGCCGAGCAGGACGAGGACAAGTTCGTCGAGCAGGCCAACCAGTATTCCAACCAGAAACTCGGCCAGGCGCGCGGCGCGGCCGCCCAGATCCGCGAGGACGCGGCAGCCTACAAGAACCGTGTCGTGCAGGAGGCCCAAGGCGAGGCGCAGCGCTTCATCTCGGTCTATGACGAATACGCCAAGGCGCCCGACGTGACGCGCAAGCGGCTTTATCTGGAAACGATGGAGAAGGTTCTGAGGGATTCGGGCAAGGTCATCGTCGAGCAAGGCAACGGGCAGGGGGTCGTTCCCTATCTGCCGCTGCCGGCATTGCAACAGAAGGCGCCGGCGCCGGTGCTGGGAGGAAACCAGTGATGGCCAACCGTCTTCCCGTCATCGCGGTCATTGCCGCGGTCATCCTGTTCCTGCTCTATTCCTCGGTGTTCGTGGTCAATGCGCGCCAGCAGGCGCTGGTGCTCAGATTCGGCGAGATCGTCGACGTCAAGAATGAGCCCGGTATCTACTTCAAGGCGCCGTTCGCGTTCTTCGATGCCGACAGCGTGCAATTGATCGAGAACCGGGTGCTGCGCTTCGACCTCGACAACATCCGCGTCCAGGTGTCGGGCGGCAAGTTCTACGAGGTCGACGCCTTCATCGCCTATCGCATCTCGGATCCGCGGGTGTTCCGCGCCGCGGTGTCGGGTCAGATCGAACTGGCCGAGGCGCGACTGAGGACGCGTCTCGACGCGGCACTGCGCCGTGTCTACGGTCTGCGCGACTTCGAGGCGGCGCTCTCGGAAGAGCGGGCCGTGATGATGCGCGAGGTGCGCGATCAGCTCAGGCCCGACGCCACGTCGCTCGGCCTGCAGATCGAGGATGTCCGCATCCGCCGCACCGACCTGACGGCCGAAGTCTCGCAGCAGACTTACGACCGCATGAAGGCTGAGCGTCTGGCCGAAGCCGAGCGGCTGAGGGCGCGCGGCAACGAGGCGGCGCAGCGCATCAAGGCGCGTGCCGACCGCGAGGTGGTGGAGATCGTCGCCGAGGCGCAGAAGGAATCGGAAATCCTGCGCGGCGAGGGCGAAGCCCAGCGCAGTGCCACCTTCGCGGCGGCCTACCAGCGCGATCCGGCTTTCTTCGATTTCTACCGGTCGATGAATGCCTATGGCACGGCGCTGGACAATACCGGGACGACGATGGTGCTGTCGCCGAGCTCGGAGTTCTTCCGCTTCTTCCGCGATCCCGACGGCGGGCAGACGCCGCCAAAGCCGCCGGCAGCACCTGCCGCGCCGGCGCAGCCAGGCACCGGCCAGTAACGGCCGGTGCAGGATTTCCTGGCGGCAATAGGCCTGGTCCTCGTTATCGAGGGCCTGGTCTATGGCGGCTTTCCCGGCCTTGCCAGGAAACTCGCCGGTGAAGTGCTGTCAATGCCGGAGAACGCGCTGCGGATCGCGGGGCTGGCGGCGATTGTCATCGGCGTCGGCATTGTCTGGCTGGTGCGTGGCTGATGACGGCGATGCTTTAATGGTGCCGGCGTAACGGAGGATTTATCCTCAGCCGATAGTCAAGGCCGCAAACGTGCCGTATTTTTTGCCAACATGGCGTGACGCAGCGTTTTTGCCGAAGCGCTTATCTTTTCAGAAACACTTATCTCTTCAGAAAAACTGGGAGACTTCTCGATGACATCCAACACCCTTCTGCGCGCGGCGAGGCGGACGTTCATCGCCGGCACGGCGGCACTCATTGTCGGGCCCCTTGCCGTCCCGTCCTTCGTGACGCCTTCGGCAGCTGCGGACGGGCCGCCTTCGGTCGCCGATCTCGCGCAGGGCCTGCTGGGCGCCGTGGTCAACATATCGACCTCGCAGACGGTCAAGGGCACGGAAGGTCCGGGCGCGGTGCCGATGCCGCAGCTTCCCGAGGGGTCGCCGTTCCAGGATTTCTTCGACGATTTCTTCAAGAACCGTGGCGGCGACAAGGGCAGTGCGCAGAAAGTGCAGTCGCTGGGCTCCGGTTTCGTGGTCGACGCCGAGCAGGGCATCGTGGTGACCAACAACCATGTCATCGCCGATGCCGACGACATCGAGGTGAATTTCTCCGACGGCGTGACGCTCAAGGCGACGCTGGTCGGCGCCGACATCAAGACCGACGTTGCGGTGCTGAAGGTCGATCCGAAGGGGCAGAAGCTGACGGCGGTGAAATTCGGCGATTCCAACAAGATGCGTGTCGGCGACTGGGTGATGGCGATCGGCAATCCGTTCGGCCTCGGCGGCACGGTGACGGTCGGCATCGTCTCGGCCCGCAATCGAGACATCAGTTCCGGTCCCTATGACGATTTCATCCAGACCGATGCCGCGATCAATCGCGGCAATTCCGGCGGCCCGCTGTTCAACAGCGTCGGCGAAGTAATCGGCATCAACACGGCGATCATCTCGCCGTCCGGCGGTTCGATCGGTATCGGCTTCTCCATTCCCTCGCAGCTTGCATCTGGCGTCGTCGACCAGCTCCGCCAGTTCGGCGAGACGCGGCGCGGCTGGCTCGGCGTGCGTATCCAGCCGGTGACGGCCGACATCGCCGAAAGCCTCGGCATGGCGACCGCCAAGGGGGCGCTGGTCGCCGGCGTCATCAAGGGCGGGCCGGTCGACAATGGCACCATCCTGGCGGGCGACGTCATCATCAAATTCGACGGCAAGGACATCCAGGAGATGCGCGATCTGCCGCGCGTCGTCGCGGAAAGCACGGTCGGCAAGGCGGTCGACGTGGTCATCGTGCGCAAAGGTGTCGAGCAGACCGTGAAGGTGACGCTCGGCCGGCTCGAGGACGGCGAAAAGCTTGCCAGCGGCGAAAACGGCAACACCGATCAGGACGACGGCGACAAGGCGCCGGCCGTTTCGACGGCTTCCGTGCTCGGCATGACCGTCGGCGAACTCAACGACGAGACGCGCACGAAATTCGGCATCGCCGCCGATGTCTCCGGCGTCGTCATCACCGATGTCGCCAAGGATTCGGCCGCGGCCGAACGCGGCATCCAGGCCGGTGAGGTGATCACCGAGATCGCCCAGGAATCGGTTGCCACGCCCAAGGACGTCATGGACCGGATCGGCGCGCTGAAGGAGCAAGGCCGCAAGAACGCGCTTCTGATGCTGGCGTCGAAGACGGGCGAGTTGCGGTTCGTGACTATAAGAATGGACTGATGCCGGCATCCTCACAGGTATGTTGAACATCCCATGGGACGCAAAAAGGTTGGAGCAATGGAGACGGCTGCCGATTTCCTGCGTCGACGGGCCGGAGATGCGTCGGAGGACGATTTCGCCAAAGTGCTCGACAAGGTCGCCGTCAAATCGCCGCACCCCGGCGATGAACTACCTTCTGACAGGCCCTGATCAGCGACGGCTCTTTCGCCAGTCCTCGGCTGTCAGCCTGTACAGCACATGACGTTTGAGTTGCGGATGTGTATCCGGAACCCGGGAGTTGTCGAAGTCGCCGGAAAAGTCGCGGCCCATGCCAAGACGTTCCATCACCGCCGTCGAGCGAAGGTTGTTCCACACGGCGAAGGAGACGATCTCGGTCAATCCAAGCGTTACAAACCCATAGGCGAGCCATGCCTCTGCCGCTTCCTTGACGTAGCCACGGCCCCAGAATTCAGGTGCAAGCCGCCAACCGATTTCTATCGTGCCGGCCGGCGCTATGGGTTCGATCTCGGCAAGATTCAGACCGACAAAGCCGATGCACTCGCCGGATGCAGCAATCTCGACAGCTGACCAGCCATAGCCGTCGCGGTCAACGGCGTCCTGAAATTCGTCCATCTTGGCGTCGGCGGCGGCACGGTCGCGGCGGAACGGAAAGAATTCCATGACGCGCTCGTTGGAATTGATCCGGTGAAAGAGGTCGCGGTCGCGCTCCGCCCAATTGCGCAGGATCAGGCGCTCGGTGCGGATCGGTCTCATTCTGCAAATTCCTCGCGCCGGTACCCCTGCAGATAAAGCAGCGCCGTCAGGTCGCCATGGTCGATGCGGACCTTGGCCTCGGCCGCCACCGCCGGCTTGGCGTGCAAGGCGACGCCAGTACCGGCAAGACGGATCATGTCGAGGTCGTTGGCGCCGTCGCCGACGGCGATGGCGTCGGCGGTTGTCAGTCCGAGGCGCGCCGAAATCTCGAGCAGCGCGTCGGCCTTGGCGGCGCGGCCGAGGATCGGCTCGGCCACCATCCCGGTGAACTGGCCATCCTTTTCGATCAGGCGGTTGGCGCGGTTCTCCTGAAAGCCGAGCATCGCCGCGATGCGCGCGGTGAAGACGTTGAAGCCACCGGATATCAGCGCCGTCCAGGCGCCGTTGGCACGCATGGTCCGCACAAGTGCGCGGCCACCGGAGGCCAGCGTCAGCCGGTTGGCGATGATGCGGTCGACCACGGCGGCGTCGAGACCTTTCAACAACGCCACCCGCTCGCGCAAGGCCGGCTCGAAAGCGATCTCCCCATTCATCGATCGCGCGGTGATCGCGGCAACGCGATCCTTGACGCCGATCTCGTCGGCAAGTTCGTCGATGCATTCCTGGTCGATCATGGTCGAATCCATATCGGCGATGAGGAGCTTCTTTCGCCTTGCCTGGGCCTGCTGAACGATCACGTCGACCGGCTCAGTGGCGAGCGCGGCGCGCAGACTGGCGGTCGCTTCCGTGGTTTCGGCTGTCTCGGGCAAAGCGAGATCGCAGGCGATCCCTTCGGCAAGCCAGCGAACAGCGCTTGCGCCGACCGACCGTGACGCCATATTCGCAATCGCCGGCGACAATGCGCGGCCGGCGGGATGGGATACGAGCGTGGCGATCAAGGGCGTGGCAATCGGGGGCATCGAGAATTCCGGCGGGCAGGCGGGCGAGGGCCGCGTGAAGAACGCGATCCTGATAGCCGGGCCGACCGCCAGCGGCAAGTCGGCGCTTGCGCTCGATCTCGCCGAACGCAAGGGCGGCGTCATCGTCAACAGCGATTCCATGCAGGGCTATTCGGTGCTCGATGTGCTGACGGCGCGGCCGGGCGCCGCCGAACTCGCCCGCGCCCCGCATTATCTCTACGGCCACGTCCATCCCTCCACCGCCTATTCCACCGGCGCCTGGCTGCGCGACGTGACCAGGCTGATCGAGGAGGGCACGTTCTTCGACCGGACGGTGATTTTCGTCGGCGGCACCGGGCTTTATTTCCGGGCGCTTGCGGAAGGCATTTCGGAAATGCCCGAGATTCCGCAACAGGTCCGCGACCGCTGGCGCTACGAACTCAAGGAGCAGGGATCGGCCAAGCTGCATCGCATCCTGCTGCGCGAGGATTCGGCGGCCGGCATGGTGCTGAAGCCGAGCGACGGGCAGCGCATCGTGCGGGCGCTGGAGGTGCTCGATGCTTCGGGCCGGTCCATTCTCGACTGGCAGGCGATGCGCGGCCGGCCGCTGGTCGACAGGGCCAGCGCGCGCTTCTTCGTGATCGAACCCGAGCGGGCCGCGCTGGTGAGCCGCATCGAGGCGCGGTTCGACCGGATGCTGGACAACGGCGCCCTTGAAGAGGTCAGGCGACTCGCCGCACTTGGCCTCGATGCCGACCTGCCGGCGATGAAGGCGATCGGCGTTCGTGAACTCCGGGCGGCGATGGCAGGCGAGCTAAGTTTTCCCGAAGCGATCGAGCGCGCCAAGATCGCGACGCGACAATATGCCAAGCGACAGGCCACCTGGTTCAGGCATCAGTTGGGCCCGGAATGGCAGAGATTGCGCCCTGGGGATGATGTGAAATCCACGATTTCGGCGGCTGTTTCCGGTGCAAACTGAAAAGTTGATCTCGAAGCGCAATTTCCCGTCGAAGTTGTCTCGATTAACTCTCCGTAAGGCCCCTGCGTGCCATAAGGTTTCCAGGAATTTTCCAGCGGCGGCCAGATGCGTTTCCACAAGGCGGAATCAGCCTTTTTCGTGTTTATCTTCGTGATCCTGGCCGCTGGCCTGGTGACGCTTCACGCTTATGGGCTTCTGCAAGCCTTTGCCAACGAGCTTGGCACGCCCTCCAAGGTCGACGAGATCGTCTATCTCAACAAGCTGCTGTTTATGACCGGCGTGCTTTTGGCGACCGCCCTGTTCTTCGGCATTTTCTTCATCTACCCGCTGATCCGCAAGCAGGCGACGGAAGAAGGCAAGCTGCGCGCCATGACGGTGTCGCTCAGCGCGCGCTCGGAAACGCTGGAGCATGCGGCGCTGACCGACAGCCTGACCGGCATGCAGAACCGGCGCTATTTCGACGATGCGCTGAAGGAATATCTCGAGGAGTTCCGCCGCGTCGAGAAGCCGGTCGGGCTGATGATCCTTGACCTCGACCATTTCAAGCAGGTCAACGATACCCATGGCCATGATGTCGGCGACGAGGTGTTGCGGGCGGTCGCCAACTGTCTCAAGGACATGACGCGCTATCACGACGTGGTGGCGCGGTTGGGCGGCGAGGAGTTCGCTGTGGTCACTCCCAACATGGACGCCGAACTTCTGTCCAAATTCGCCGAGCGCATCCGCAAGGCGATCGCCAACATGTCGATCTTGTCAGGCAATGTCCGCCTGAAGATCACCACCAGCGTCGGCCTTGCCGTCTGGGACCGCAAGGAAACCGCCGAAGAGTTCTATCGCCGCGCCGATCGCCAGCTCTATGAGGCGAAGAGGCAAGGCCGCAACCGCGTCTGCGCCTAAAATCCCGTCAGGAAATTCGTGAGGCTGGTCGCCTGGCGCAGTTTTCTGTGCTTCCGGTGCTCGCGTACTATAAGTACGCTCCGCTCCGGTTCTCGAAAACAGTACCATCCGACTCAGCCTGACGAATTTCCTGACGGGATTTGCCCAAGCTGGCCACCGAAGCAGAGCCCTTGGAAGCTCAAATTTGTTAACAGAAGGACGTAACGCCGCAGGCTCAGTCGTTTTGCGGGCGCAGGCCGAAGGTGGCCGGCTTGAGGCCGTAGCGCATGTCGAAATCGTCGTCCGTTTGCGCGCGCGCGACGAGCGGTTTGCGGTAGTCGGGATCGCCGGCCTGCCGGCCCGAATCCACGACTTCGGCGAAAGCCATCGCCTGCTGCGGCTTCGGCACGTTGCGCAGCCTTTCGACGATCGCCACCAGGTCGACGTCATTGCCGGTTTCGGACGGCAAGGCTTGTTCGCGCTTGGCCGTGCCTGGGATCAGGTCTTCGGACATTTTCTCGAACTTCAGCCGCATCGTCGTCGCCACGCCTTCACCGAAGGCGATGGCTTCGCGCTGACCCATGGAAGACAGGAAGGCAAGCGTCGAGGCCGAGGAGTCGGCGATCGCCGAGCGGATGATCGCCTGGTCCTGCTCGTTGGCGAGCCGCATGGCGAAGAAGGTCGAGCACTGCGACAGGATCGTGGGATCGAGCTCTCCCGGGCGCTGGGTGACGACGCCGAGATAGCAGCCATATTTGCGGCCTTCCTTGGCGATGCGCGACAGCGCGTGTCGGGTCGGCGCAAAGCCGAGACGCGGATCGGCCGGCATGTAGCGGTGCGCTTCCTCGCACAAGAACAGCAGCCGCAGCCGGCCTTCGCTCCACAGAGCCAGGTCGAAGGCCAGACGGGCCAGCACCGAACAGACGGAATTGACGACTTCCGATGGCATGCCGGCCATCTCGAAGCAGGTTACCGGGCGGCCGTGATGCGGCACGCGGAAGATGTTGCCGATCGTCTCGTGGATGGTGTCCTCGATCAGGCGTGAATTGAACATGAAGCGGTAGCGCGGATCCGCGGCCGCCGATTCGATACGCGTCTTCAGCGATCTGAGGGTGGGACGGTCATTCTTGCTTTCCAGCAATCCCATGCGCTCGTCGATCTGCTTGATGAGATCGGCAATGCGGTAGGGCACCGGCGTGTCCGCGGTCATCGCGTCGGCGCCTCGCCTGAGAGAGGTGCCCGAGTTCGGGTTGCGGTACAGACTCTTGGCGGCGGGGATGAGATCGCGCAAGGCATCGACTTCCTCCGGCACCGTCTCACGACCGCGAAACAGGACTTCGGCGAATTCCTCGAGCTTGAACATCCAGAAGGGCAGATCCAGCGTCGTCGAGTCGACCTTGACGCAGTATTCCGGCAAGGACGCCGCAAACTCGTTGTGCGGATCGAGAATGAGGATGCGCAGATCGGGCCTGGCGGCGATCGACTTGCGCAAGAGCAGCGAAACGGCGGTGGATTTGCCGACGCCGGTGGTGCCGACAATGGCGAAGTGGCGCGCCAGCGTGTCGTCGATGGCGATGTTGGCGTCGATCGTCTCGTCCTGCGACAGCGTGCCGATGGTGATCGAATGGCGCCCGGCAAGATCGTAGACGGCCTGCAGGTCGCGGCTGCGGATGCGATGAGCGATGGCGCCGATATGTGGATAGCAGGTGATGCCCCGGTCGAAAACCGGCTTGGCGCCGGGCCTGGCGCCGTCGCGAACCTCGCCGATGAGCTCGATGCTGACTTCGATCGGGTTCTGGCCCTCATTGCTCCAGGCGCGATCCGACTTGCCGATGCCGTAGACCAGACCGACAGTTCGCGTGTCGCCGAGATTGATGGAGATCATCTTGCCGACCGTCCATTGGCCGGTGACCGTGCCTTCGGCATCCTCGGCATAGGCGCTGATGGTGGCGCGCGCGCCGTCGCACTGAACGACATTGCCCAGAATGCGCTTGTCGTTCTGCTCCGCAGTACGGCGCTCCTGCAGTGTCGGCTCTCCGACGGAGGCTTGGCGTTCGACGAACATGAGCAGGCTGTTTCCCATTCCCCAGGAGATCGACCTTACAGCGGCGGGGTTAAGGTGGGGTGAGGCCGGATGGTGCAGGGGGCCTTAAGCCATTCGCGAAAATTGAATCAAACTGCCTTTGCGCTACTCGGAGAATTCGATATATTGAACGAATGGATGATATAGCGAATGATATCTCTTCGACCATCGGCAGGCGGATACGCTCGGAAAGGATCCTGCGAGGCTGGTCCCTGACCGAACTCGCCGACCGATCGGATGTGTCGAAAGCCATGCTGAGCACGATGGAGCACGGCAAGACAAGCCCGACCGCGGCACTTCTCGTGCGTATCGCCGCGGCCTTCGGGATGACGCTTTCCACCCTGATCGCGCGGGCAGAATTGCAGGGTGGCCGGTTGCTTCGCGAAAGCGACCAGCCGGTTTGGCGCGATCCAGCCACCGGTTATGTCAGGCGGCATCTTTCGCCGGTCTCGGACATGCCGCTTGAATTGATCCGGGTCCAATTGCCGGCGGGAGCCAAGGTTAGCTTTCCGGCAGCGTCCTATGCCTTCATCAGGCAGCAGATCTGGCTGATTACCGGACGCCTGGAATTCACCGAAGGCGATGTCGTACACAATCTCGAACCAGGCGACTGCCTGGCGCTTGGCGCGCCATCGGATTGCACCTTCCACGCTCCGGGACCGGATGCCGCCGACTATCTGGTCGCGCTGGCAAGAGGCTGAGGCGAATGGCGCGTCGCCCGAAACGCTCGCACAATGGCGGGCCGCCGCTCGACGACTACAAAGGGCCACCATGGGGCAACGGCGACCCTTACATCTTCCTTGCCTGGCAGGCTGCGCATGCCAAGGCCTGGAAGGCGCCGAGCCGTGACGTGATGCTGATGCGGATGGAAAAGGCCGAACGACTGGGTCTGACCTATGAGGAATATACGCTCGAAATCCTGGAACGCGGGCTGCATCTGCAGCCGAAGGACACCGATCGCATTGCCGCGATCAAGGCAACACGAAAGCGACGCCGAGCCAGCCGCCTGGATTGACGGCAGCATCTGCATCAGGCCGATCGCTCCATCGCAGTCAAGGACTTCGCACGCATGAGTTCCATCGAAATCAAGGCACTGACGCAGGCCGCGGAAATGCGGGCACTGCTGACCGACCTGCTGATCGAAACGGTCGCTGCCGGCGGGTCGGTCAGCTTCATGCATCCGCTGTCGCGGGAAACTGCCGGCGCCTTCTGGACGAAGTCGCTTGCCGCGGCGGCAAGAGGCGAAAGAGCAGTGCTTGGCGCATGGGACGGCGAGGTGCTGGTCGGCACCGTCACCTTGCTGCTCGACTGCCCTCCCAACCAGCCGCACCGGGCCGAGATCGCCAAGCTGATGACCCGCGTCGAGCATCGCGGCAAGGGCGTGGCGACCCGCCTGATGCGGGCCGCCGCTTGGCGGCGCGCTGAGCGATTTCGGCATCAACGACAAGTTCATGAAGGAACTCGGGTCGAGCCTTCAGCCCGGCAACGCGGCACTCTTCGTGCTGGTCCGCAAGATGACGGCCGACAAGGTACTTGAGGATCTGAAGGGATCGGGCGGCACCGTGCTGAAAACCTCGCTCGACCACACCAAGGAGCAGGCTCTGCGCGACGCGCTGGCAGCCACGCAGGACCAGCCGGTATCCGCACCGGCTGTCTGACTACAGAGAGGCGCGGCATTCGCTGCACCTCCCCCTTTGTGCCTTTTCCCGTTGCTATCCCTTGTGATGCACCTGCTGCAGCCCGTAGACCGGCGTTGCGATGCCTTCGTGCCGTGCCTTCAACTGCAGCGACAGGAATTGCGAATAGTGGCGTGACTGGTGCAGATTGCCGCCATGGAACCAGAGCGCTTCCTGCTGGGTCGGCTTCCACATGTTGCGCAATTCGCCTTCCCAGGGCCCGGGATCCTTGGTGGTGTTCGAACCCAGTCCCCAACATTTTCCCACCTTGTCGGCGACCTCTCGGGAGATGAGGTCGGCCGCCCAGCCATTCATCGAGCCGTAGCCGGTGGCGTAGACGATGAGGTCGGCCGGCAGGTCCGATCCGTCGCTAAGCAGGACCGAATGCTCCTTGATCTCCTTGACCTCGACGCCGGCTCTCAGCTTGATCGAACCGTCGATGATGAGGTCGGACGCGCCGACGTCGATATAGTAGCCCGAGCCGCGCCTGAGATATTTCATGAACAGGCCGGAATCGTCATCGCCCCAGTCGAGCATGAAGCCGGCCTTTTCCAGCCCCTTGTAGAACTCGGCATCGCGCTTCTTCATCTCGGCATAGGCCGGTATCTGGAATTCATGCAGGATCTTGTAGGGCAGGGAAGCAAAGATGAGGTCGGCCTTGGCTGTCGTCATGCCGCCTTGCACGGCTTTTTCCGAGTAGAGCGAACCCAGTCCGATTTCCATCAGCGTGTCGGATCTGGAGATATGCGTGGTCGAGCGCTGCACCATGGTGACGTCGGCGCCGGCTTCCCAAAGGGCCGCGGCGATGTCATGGGCTGAGTTGTTCGAGCCGATGACGACGGCGCGTTTGCCGGCATAGGCATCCGGGCCGGGGTGCTTCGAGGAATGGTGCTGATCACCCTTGAAGCTGTCCATGCCCTTGAAATCAGGCATGTTGGCCTTGCCGGACTGTCCCGTCGCCAGCACCAGCTGCTTCGGTTTCAGCGTGATATCCTTGCCGTCGCGGTGGACGATGACTGTCCATTCCTTTTTCTTGTCGTCATAGGTGGCGCTCTTGGCCTCGGTCGAGGACCAGTAATTCAGCTCCATGACCTTGGTGTACATTTCCAGCCAGTCGCCGATCTTGTCCTTGGGTGAGAAGACCGGCCAGTTCCTGGGGAAATCGATATAGGGCAGATGGTCGTACCAGACCGGGTCGTGCAGGCAGAGGGACTTATAGCGCTTGCGCCATGAATCGCCGGCGCGCTCGTTCTTCTCGACGATGATGGTCGGCACGCCGAGCTGCCGCAGCCGGGCGCCGAGCGCGATGCCGCCCTGGCCGCCGCCGATGATCAGCGTGTGGGGCTGCGTCTTGAAGCCGAGTTCGGCCACCTCCTTCTCTCGCTCTTCTTTCCAGGTCGGACGATTCTTGCCGTGGCCATGCCTGGCGCCCATCGGTCTGGCGAAGCCGGCCGGCTCCTCGTGGCCTTTCAATTCGACCATGGTGGTGAGCAGCGTCCAGATCCTGGCGTCCTTCAGCCTGATATGACCGAAGCCGCGCGCCGCCTCTGTCTCGAAGCTGATCCACCCCTCCAGCAGCCCGTCGCTTTCGCTCGCATCCTCGCCTTCGGCGATCGCCCAGTGCGACGGTTTTGTCTTCGCCAACTGGCTGATCAGCATGTCCCGCACCTGGTCGCGGCCTTCCATGGTCTTGATGTTCCAGGTGAAGGTGACGAGATCGCGCCAATAGCAGTCTTCCTGAAAGCATCCGACCGCGCTGTCGACATCGCCGGCGGCAAGTGCGGCGCCGAACCGGTCGAGCAGGTCTGACAGTTTCTTGTTTGGGGCCTTGTCGAGCATCAATTTCCTCCCGTGACGTCGTGGTCGTTTGCTGTGGCTTCGCCGCGCCCTCCCAGCTCGGTCGGCTGGAGTATCGCGGCAAAATGCGCACCGCGTCACGTCGTCAAATAGTTTGGTGTGGTTTCAGCTACTTATCGAGACTTTGGCGCCACTGAGGATACTGCTGAAGCGGTGTCTTGCGGCGAAACGACTCGAAGCGGTGATTGATCCGAACCGGTCAATGTCACTCACAGGGGAATCGCATTTGGGATCTGACAGACAATTTCACGGGGCCTTGCCCGATTTGGGCGCATCGATTCTACCCGTAGGCGTTCGAATCACGTCGCGGGAGGTCATCACTTGGAAGAGTTTGCCACGTGCTGGGAGGGTCTCGAGGATCCGCGGACCGGGAACGCTGGTCTGCATGACCTTCATGAGCTCTTGATGATCGCCCTGTGCACGGTGCTCAGTGGCGGGCAGGGTGCGGTGGACATGGCGCTGTTCGCCAAGTCG
>NZ_CAUM01000133.1 GCF_000350085.1 Mesorhizobium metallidurans STM 2683 | reverse complement strand
TCGGTGCTCAAAACCCTCGGCGCGCATGGCGCCGATGCGGGGCTCAGGATCGGCGATAACGAGCCGTATGATTGGCGCCAGGCAGTCGGCTATACGCTGAACCGCCACGGGCTGGAGCAGGGCAGGCCCTGCCTCTATCTCGAAGTCCGCAACGACCTGCTATCCGATCCGGAAACTTTCGGGCTCATCAGCCAGACCCTGGAGACAAGCTTTGCCACTGTCGCGATGTCACTATGGCCGAAATCAGCCGTAGCCGTCTAAAGGCTGGACGCCCTCAGGCCACGCCGCTAGAGCTTGTCGAATTGGAAACACGACAGCCAAGGGCGTGGGCGATGCAGGGCAATGTGGGCAGCAAGATCAGGGATGCGCGCAAGGAGCAGAACATCACGCTGCGCGACCTCAGCGAGCGCTCCGGCCTTTCGGTCTCGCAACTGTCGAAGCTCGAAAACGGCAAGGCGCGCCTGACGGTCGACGTGGCGCTGATGATTGCCGGCGTACTGCATGTGCCGGTGGCATCCTTCCTGTTCAGCCCTAAGCCGGGCATGCAGGCGCGCCGCTCGATCACGCGCGCCGGCAGCGGCATCCTGCATCACGGCAACGCCATGGAATTCGAGGTGCTGTGCAGCGATTTTCGCGACAAGACCAACATTTTCTGGCGCGTCACGCTGCGGGCAAGGAGCTTTGAGGAGAATGGCGGCTGGCGCAGCCATTCGGGCGAAGAGTTCATCCATGTGCTCAGCGGCAGCCTGGAACTGCATACGGTCCACTATGACCCGACGGTGCTGCAACCAGGCGACAGCATCCTGTTCGACGGCGAAATGCGGCACGCTTATATCGCGCTCGGCGATGAGCCCGTCGTCATGCTGATGTCGAACACGGTTCCGCGCGATGGGCTGCCGGCCGGCGCCGTGGTCTGATTCCTGCCGGCCGGATTCGAGGCCAAAAGTTAAGCTCCCCAAGAATATTTTCTAAAATGGAAAAAAATACTTGTTATGGAAAAGTCTGGGGTCTAGCATCCTGATGAGCGGCTGACAGGAGAAAAAGCCATCGGCCGGGATGGGGAGATGTGACCGATGCTGTCGGTTGAGGCAGTCAGCAAGACCTTTGGCGGCGTGCAGGCCTTGCGCAGTGCTTCGCTGTCCTGCGCGGCCGGCGAAATCCTCGGCCTGATCGGTCCCAACGGTGCGGGAAAATCCACACTGGTCAACGCCATCTCCGGTGTACTCCGGCCGGACACCGGCAGTGTGAAGCTGGCGGGCAAGGAAATCACGGGCCACGGTCCCGAGCATTGCGCGCGGGCCGGCGTCGGCCGCACCTTCCAGACCATCCGGCTGTTCAGGGATTTGACCGTCCGGCAGAATGTCGAGGTCGCCCATATCACCTGTCGCTCGGTCCGCCCCGATGTCGCGGCCCGCATCGGCGTCGACCGGCTGCTTGCCCAGTATCAACTGGACGGCTTCGCCGATATTCCGGCCGGAACCCTGTCCTACGGCAGCCAGCGCCGGCTCGAAATCGCCCGTGCGCTGGCGCTCGGTCCGCTGCTGCTTCTGCTCGACGAGCCAGCGGCCGGGCTCAATGAAGACGAATCCGAGACACTGGCGGTGGCGATCGAGGGCATTCGCCGCGATGTCGGCTGCGCGACCATCGTCATCGATCACGATCTGCGTTTCATAAACCGGCTTTGCGACCGGCTCTGCGTCATGGACCAAGGCCAGGTGATCGCATCCGGGCAGACCGAAGAGGTGTGGCGCGATCCGCGCGTCATCGAGGTTTATGTCGGGCAGTCCGAGACATCGTGACGGCGCCTGGAACTGCAACAACAAGGGAGAAGGAGGGGTTCAATGGACAGGATGATCTTGGGGGCCACGATTGCCGCGGCGGGGCTCTTGCAGGTGGCGCATGCCGGCGCTGCCGATCTGAAGATCGGGCTCGCCGTGGCGATGACCGGGACCTATGCGCCTTACAGCGAGGCCGAAGGCGCGCGCTGCATGGCCGACAAATTGAACAAGGCGGCTGGCGCCGGTGATCCCAAGGTGGAGCTGATGATCGAGGACAACCGTTCCGATCCGCAGCTTTCGGTTTCGCTCGGTCAGAAATTCCTCGATGCCGGTGCGCAGGTCATCACCGGCGTGCCGTTCCCGGATGCGCTGATCCCGACCGCCCAGATCGCAGAGCCCTATGGCGCGACGGTGTTTTCGGCGCCGAACACCCAGATCGAGATGCAGCAGGCCGGTCTCGACAATTTCATTGCCGGCGCGGTGCCTGACCCGATCAATGCGGCGGCAACCGCGAATGCGCTTTACGGCAAGGGCGCGCGCACCGTGGCGCTGCTGGTCTCGCCCGATGCCGGCTCCTACTCGGAAAAACTGCCGGAATGGTTCGGCGAGGTGTTCGAGCATCTCGGCGGCAAGGTCGTCTCCAAGCTCAACTATTCCTGGGCACGACGGACTGGTCGCCGCAGATCGCCAGCATCAAGGCATTGCCGCAGAAGCCGGATGCCATCCATGTCTGCGGCGTGCTGCCCGATGTCGGCATCCTCATTCGCCAGTTGCGCGCCAACGGCTATGACGGCTGGGTCGCCGGTTGCGACGCCTTCGACGACAAGTCGCTGGAAGGAACCGTCGGCGATCCGGCGTCGCTTGAGAAGGTGATGTTCGCCACCCATGGCGCGACCGGCGTCGACAGCCCGATCGACCAGTTCCTGGCGCAGTGCAAGGCCGACGGCTACAAGATCAACGGCATCTTCGATGCGCTCGGCGCCGACATGGTGCAGATCAGCTATGAGGCGGCGAAGAAGTCCGGCACCATCGAGCCTGCCGCCTTGCGCGAAGCGATCCGCGCCCCGGGCGGCTATCCCGGCACGACCGCGCCGATCATCTCGTTTGCCGAAAAGAAGGGCTATCCGGTCAAGGCCGTGCCGGTGATGGGATTCTCCGGTGGCAAACGCGTGCTGATCACCGACGCGCAGCCGACCTTCGTCCCAGCGTTGAACTGATTGGCAAAGCTTTTTCGATGATGCCGCGAGCGACAATCCGGGCCGGTTCGTGCTGAAGGTCGAGAATCTGGGCGTGCGCTATGGCGCGGTTGCCGCCGTGCGCGACCTGTCGCTGTCGGTGGGGCAGGGCGAGCTTGTCGCCCTGCTTGGCCCGAACGGCGCCGGCAAGAGCTCGACCATCAATGCCCTGACGGGCCTTGTCGCACCATCGGCCGGCCGTATCGTGCTTGACGGTCAGGACATATCGCGCGTTCGAACCGAGGATCGCATTCGCGCCGGCCTGACGTCGACGCCGGAAGGCCGGCGCATTTTCGCCAATTTGACGGTTGGCGAGAACCTGCGGCTGGGTGCGGCGACGCGGCGCGATCCCAAGGGCGTGCGCCAGGATATGGAGCGCTTCCTCGCTCTGTTTCCGGTCCTCTCCGAACGATACGCGCAGGCAGCCGGCACGCTTTCTGGGGGCGAGCAGCAGATGCTGGCCATTGCGCGATCGCTGATGTCGCGGCCAAAGCTTCTGCTTCTCGACGAGCCCTCGCTGGGGCTGGCGCCGAAGATCGTCGTGCGGATCTTCGATTTCATCGGCCAGCTCAAGGCCGAGGGGCTGACGCTGCTGGTGGTCGAGCAGAACGCCAGGCAGGCGCTGCGCTTCGCCGACCGCGTCTATGTCATGAGTTCCGGCGTGCTTCGCTTCGACGGGCCGCCGTCCGGGCTCGCCGACGAACATGGCCTCCTCAATCTCTATATCGGCGGATAGGCGCGGCATGGACTACGCTCTGCAGCAACTTTTGAACGCACTTGCCTTCGGTGCGGAATATTCGCTGGTGGCGCTTGGCCTGGCGGTGGTGTTTTCGATCATGGGGCTGGTGAATTTCGCCCATGGCGAGATCATCGGCGTTTCGGCCTACAGCGTGTTCCTGGCGGCGGCGCTGGGGCTTACGTCGCCAATCGTCGCGGTTCTACTCGCCATCGCCGCGGCGGCGCTGGCGGCGATCGCTTTCGAGCGCGTGGCGTTCCGCCCGGTTCGCTATGCACCGACGACGACGGGATTGCTGACGGCCTTTGGCGTCAGCATCGTCGTGCAGAACCTGTTCATGCTGCTGATCTCGCCGAAGCCGCAATCGGTCTCGATCCTCAATGGCCTGAACCAGATGTGGTTCTTCGGGCCGTTCGCGGTGTCGTCGCTTCAGGTCATGGAATTGATCGTCTCCGGCCTGACCATCCTGGCCCTGGTGCTTTTCCTCAACCGGTCGACGCTCGGTCTGGCGATCCGCGCGGCCTCGCGCGATTTCGCCACCGTTCGCCTGATGGGCATCAGGGCCAACCGGGTGATTGCCACTGCCTTCGCTGTTTCGGGCGCATTGGCCGGCATCGCGGCGGTGTTCATCATGGCGCGGCGCGGCAGCGTCTCGCCCGATCTCGGCTTCAGCCTGGTGCTGAAGGCTTTCGTCGCCTGCGTCATCGGCGGCTTCGGCTCGCTTCCCGGGGCGGCGGTCGGCGGCATGCTGCTCGGCTTCATCGAAGTCGGCCTGCTGGTCGTCTTGCCGCAGGAATATGGGGGCTTCAAGGACGCGCTTACCTACGTGATCATCGTCGCGCTCCTCGTCTACCGACCGGAAGGCCTGCTTGGCCAACGGGTCGAACTCGGCGACAAGGAGATCTGAGGTGGCGAGAACCGAGGTGGCGAGATCAGAGATGTCGCAGGCGATCGAAAACACCGCGCCTGTCGCTGCCACACGGCCCGGCGGCGCGCTGGCGCGCTCGCTCATCGGCGGGCTGGTGACGTCGTTGCCGGTGCTGGTGGTCGGACTGCTGATCCTGAACTTCGCGCCGACCTACCACACCTTCCTGGCGCTCGGCGCCTTTGTGAACCTGATCGTCGTCGTCGGCCTGCAAGTGTTCATGGGCAACAGCAACATCGCCAATCTCGGCCACAGCGCCTTTGTCGGCCTTGGCGCCTATGGCGTGGCCATCCTGTCGACACCGCTGGCGATGAAGAAGCTTTCCATCCCCAATGCCCCGTTCGGGTTCGCGACGCTGGAACTCGACCCCGTCTCATCGGCGCTGCTCGCGCTGCTTGCGGTCGGCATTCTGGCTTTGATCAGCGGCAAGGTCATCAGCCGCCTCTCGGGCGTCGCCGCAACGATTGTCAGCCTGGCGCTGCTGATCATCGTCCATTCGGTGTTCCTGAACTGGACCGACCTGTTCAAGGGCAACCAGGCCTTCTTCGGCATTCCGAAAGTGGTCGGCCTGCCGTGGATGATGGTGATGTCGGTCGTGGTGATCGTGCTGGCACGGCTGTTCAAAGACAGCCGCTGGGGCATGCAGCTGAGGGCTAGCGCGCAGAGTCCGCAAGCGGCCGCCGCGCTCGGTATCGATGCCCGGCGCCTGCGCCTCATGTCATGGGTGCTGTCGGCGCTGATCTGCGGCCTGGCTGGTGTTCTCTACGCCTATTTCGCCGGCACGATCAGCCCGAAGCTGTTCTACTTCCAGATGATCTTCATGACGCTGGCGATGCTGATCCTCGGCGGCATGGCGACGGTGACGGGCGCGGTGACCGGCGTCATCGTGCTTTCGGTCGGGCTCGAATTTATCCGCAGCATCGAATCCGGCGTGACGATTGCCGGTATCCAGCTGCCGCAATTGCTCGGTCTGTCCGGCGTCGCACTTGGCGTCGTCATCGTGCTTTGCATGGCCTTTCGGCCAAGCGGCATCAGCGGCCGCTACGAACTGGACGAGTTGCTGTCGCGATTTTTCAGGCACGCAAAGTAGCGATGCCTGGTGTTTTCTGGTGGAGGTTGAAAGTGGAATTTGAGGACAGGGTCGCGGCGTACGCGCCCAAGCTCAAGGCGCTGCAGAGCAAGCTGGCAGCCGACGGCGTCGAATTTATCGAGATCCATACGGTTGACACGTCAGGCGCCTTTCGCTCCAAGATCGCGCCGCTGAAATTGTCGAGTTACGGCGAAGCGATCAACGCCATCCTCTATTGCGTAACCCATGGCGACGGTCAGCCGATGGGCGACGTGGCCTTCGCTTCGGCAAGCGCCAATGAAGAGAATGGCTTTCCCAACATCAAGGGCATCATCGACCCGGCGACCGTCGTCCAGCACGGCTGGAAGCCGAGATTCGCCTCGGCCATCACCCGCGCCTACATGCTCGACGGCGCGGTCTGCCCGTTCGATCCGCGCGGCGTCCTGGCCAAGGTCGAGGAGCGGGCCAATGCGCTTGGCTACGAGGCGCGCTTTGCGCTCGAATATGAGTTCGGCATTTTTCACGCCGACCATGATTTGATGCGCGCCGGCCGTTATCGCGAGTTGAAGCCCTGGGGCCATTCGCTGATCAATTACGACCTGGTGCGCAGCGGCGAGTACCAGGATTTCGCCGCTGAATTCATCACCCGCATGAAAAGCATCGGCATCGGCGTGGCCTCTCTGGTGACCGAATACGGTTTTGGCATGTATGAATACGCGCTGACGCCAAAGACGGCGCTGCAGGCGGCCGACGACGCCATGCGCGCCAAGCTGCACCTGCGCGAACTCTGCGCCGAGCGCGGGCTGGTCGCGACCTTCATGACGCGGTTCCAGCCGCCGGGCAAGGAAAGCGCCTGCGGCGCGCATCATCATGTCAGCTTGTGGCGCGACGGCAAGCCGGCCTTTGCCGCCGGGCCGGGCCGGCTGACGCCGGTCGCCGAGAAATTCGTCGCCGGCGTGCTAAACCGGATGCAGGAAACGCATCTGTTGTTCCGGCCGACGGTCAATTCCTATCGCCGCTTCGATCGTGGTGCCTGGTCGCCGGAAGACGTTGCCTGGGGATTCGAGAACCGCACCGCGCCGATCCGCGCCATCACCACGCCCAATGATGGCGCCTGCCGGCTGGAGCATCGCGCGCCCGGAGCCGACATCAACCCGTATCTGTCGATCGCGGCGATCCTGGTGGCGGGCTGCGAGGGGATCGAAAAGGATCTTTCGCTCGAGGCGCCGGTGACATCGAACCTCGCCAATCTCGACAAGCCGAAATTGCCGCGCACGCTCAACGCCTCGATCGAAGCCTTCGCCGCATCCGATTTCTGCGCCGAGGCCTTCGGCGAGGTGTTTCGCGACAATTACGCCGAGAGCCGGCGCGCCGAGCAAGCAGCGTTCGACGCCTGGCAGGCATCGCATATCACCGACTTCGAATGGCAGCGCTATTTCGTCAGCTGAAGCGAGCGAATTTGCCCGCACTTTGTGCCTGGCGCGGCCGCGGCGATCATGTTCTGGGTGGTCGAAAGCGCGCTGGGCGCGGTGTTCGGCAAGCTCATCCCCGACACGCATGCGCTGGGCATCGATTTCCTGCTGCCGATCTATTTCCTCGGCCTGGTCATGGGTTTTCGCAAACGGCCATTGTGGCTGCCGGTGGTCGTGGCCAGTGCCGCCGCCTCGATCATCGCCTACAAGACGGTCGGATCGCCATGGCACGTTTCCATCGGCGCGATTGCCGGCGTGCTGCTTGCCGTAATCCTGCCCCCTCACCACAGCGGTGTCGAGGCGCGGCCATGAGCACGACCTTGTGGATCATCATCGCCGGTGCGGTCGCCACCTATCTCACCCGCATTGGCGGGCACCTGGTCATCTCGCGCTTCGAAAACATCCATCCGCGGGTCGAGGCCGGGCTGTACGCCGTGCCGGCGGCGGTGCTGACGACACTGGTGGCGCCGGCCGCCCTTACCGCCGGGCCGGCGGAATGGGCGGCGCTGATCGTCACCGCGCTGGTGTCGCTGCGCGGCGGGCTGATGGCGATGTTTTTGGTCGGAGCCGCGGTGTTGATCCTGGCGCGGCAATTCGTCGGGTAATCAGACGCGAGGCGCGATGGCGTGGTTCCCTACAGAGCCGAGACGGCGAAGTCGGCCCTTGTATAGCCAAGGGTCAAAATGGTGGTGGCAATATCCACTCTCGTAGTGATATGCCCGTGATCAATCCTATTGCGAGCCGCGCCCGTGCTTCATTCGATCAATCTAGATTTCACCGAGACCGGCCCAATCAGCTTGCCCGCAAAGGGGATAACGATATTTGTTGGCCCTAATAATTCCGGCAAAAGCCTTGTTCTGCGTGAGATCGAGCAGGCATTCAACGTTCACCCGTTTCCTGCGGGCCTTAACATACTTAAAGACTACGAAGTTGAATGGCCGAATGATGAAAGCGTCAACGCCACTCTTGAAAAGATGAGTCCTTTCAGCATACCAAATTTGCCAATTGATACTATCATGCTTGGCCGATTGAATCCATCTGGCGGTCAAGAGAGTTTGCAGATGGATAAGCAAGCTCTTCTGAACATTGTGGGACAAAAAAATGACAAGTACTGGTTTGCAACCCAGTATTTGAAGTGGGGCGTAATCAGGCTTGACGGTAGGTCGCGATTTAATCTCACAAACGATCAGCCTGGGCATGATTTAACCGGGCCGGCGCAAAACGTCCTAATGCACCTCTTCAAGGATGACGCGGCGCGACAAAAGGTTCGAGCACTTGTTAAAGAGGCCTTTGGCCTGAATTTCGTGGTGGACCCAACCAATCTAGGTCAACTTCGTATTCGGCTTTCTGAAAAAGAACCGTTGGCTGATGAGCAATCGCTTAATGCGGATGCTCGCAAATTTCACGCTGATGCTGTCTACATCAAAGATGCCAGTGATGGGGTGCAAGCGTTTACCGGCATCGTGACAGCTGTCTGTTCAGGGGAATTCCACACCATCCTTGTGGACGAGCCGGAGGCATTCTTGCATCCCCCTTTAGCGCGTAAGCTTGGCAAAAGTCTTGCTGGCTTGGCTGCGGAACGTGGGGGTACGCTCATGGCATCTACCCATAGCTCCGACTTCCTCATGGGATGTGTCCAGGCATCACCAGCTGTGCGCGTAGTTCGACTGGAATATAGCAATGGCAAATCTCGCGCACGCATGATCGATCCGACAATCCTGGAAAAATTTTTCAAGCGTCCGCTCATGCGAAGCGCCAATGTTATTTCGGGCCTATTTCATGACGGGGTGGTGATTTGCGAATCGGATAACGATCGGGCGTTCTATGGCGAAATCTATCATCGGCTTGCGGCCAGCAAACCTGACTATCCCTCGATCCTTTTTATCAACGCCCAGAACAAACAGACCATCAAGGATATGATGGGACCGCTACGACAATTTGGAGTACCAGCGGCGGCAATTCCCGATATCGATTTCGTGAAGGACGGCGGCGCGACTTGGACGGACTGGTTGAAAGCGGCCCAGGTACCAACTGCCCTACACCTGGGCTACGGTCAGCAGCGCGTTGCGATCAAGGACGCACTTGTTGCCACCGGGAAGGATATGAAGTCCGATGGGGGAATTGGTATCCTTGATGCGAATGACAAAGCTGCGGCCGAGCAATTGTTTAACAACCTTGAGGAGTATGGGATATTTCCGGTTCGCCGAGGTGAACTTGAGAATTGGCTTCCGGCACTTGAAGTGGCAGGCAAGAAAACGGACTGGACTGTAGCGATGCTGGAGCGGTTGGGCAGCGACCCTGCTGATCCGAATTACGTGCAGCCTGCCCATAATGATGTGTGGCAGTTTCTTGAAAGCATCGTCGCGTGGATTCGAAACCCCGCTCGGAAAGGGACTGCCTGAGCCTCACGGCCCGTCGTCTCTCCAAAAATCAAATCTTGGCGTCGTGCGGCAGCGGGGCGGTGGCCTTTTCCAGCCAGGCCAGGGTTTCGCCGTCGAGCATCGGCCCGATCTCGGCGAGCACGCGTGCGTGGTATGTGTCGAGCCAGTGCAGCTCGTCGCGCGTCAACAGATCTGACCGCACCAGCCTGACGTCGATGGGCGCCAGCGTCAGCGTCTCGAAACCGTGCATGGCGATGTCGCCGCCGTCTATAGCTTCGGCCGGGGTCACCAGGACCAGGTTTTCGATACGGATGCCGTAGGCGCCTTCCTTGTAGTAGCCGGGCTCGTTGGAGAGGATCATGCCGGCGAGCAGCTTTTCGGTGCCGGTCCTGCCGATGCGCTGCGGGCCTTCGTGCACGGCCAGGTAGGAGCCGACGCCGTGGCCGGTGCCGTGGGCGAAATCGCAGCCGTGCCGCCATAGCGCCAGCCGCGCCACCGCGTCGATTTCGGAGCCGCGCGTGCCCGGAGGGAAGCGCAGCGTGGAAATGCCGATCATGCCCTTCAACACCAGGGTGAAGCGTTCGCGCATCTCCTCGGTCGGCTGGCCGATCGGCACGGTGCGGGTGATGTCGGTGGTGCCGTCCTGGTACTGTCCGCCGGAATCGAGCAGGAACAGTTCGCCAGCCGCAAGTTTACGGTTGGTGGCGCGCGAAACGCGGTAGTGCATGATGGCGCCGTTCGGGCCGGCGCCCGAAATGGTGTCGAAGGACACGTCGCGCAGCGGCATCTGCGTTTCCTCGCCGGTGCCGCGGCGGCACTCTTCGAGCTTGGTGACGACGGCGATCTCGTCGAGCTTGCCGGGTTTCTGGCGATCGAGCCAGCAGAGCAGTTTGGCAACGGCCGCACCATCGCGGCGATGCGCGGCGCGCGCGCCATCGATCTCGGCCCGGTTTTTCGTGGCGCGCGGAATGCGGGCAGGATCAGGCGCTGCAATGACGCTGCCGCCATTGTCCTCGACCAGCATCCGGAGTTTTTCGGCCGCCAGCACCGGGTCGAGCGCTATTCTGGCGCCGCCCTTGGCGAGCGCCGCGACAGCCGCTTCGAATTCACCGGGTTCATGCAGGTCGGCGAGCTGGGTCAGATAGGCGGCCACCGTGCGCGAGAACTTGCGCTGGTCCATGAACAGCTGATGCTTGCCGTCGGCGGCAAGCACGGCGAAGCCGAGCGCCAGCGGCGTATGCGGCACGTCGCCGCCGCGGATATCGAAGGCCCAGGCGATCGAAGACGGGTCGGTCAGCACGGCATGGGTGGCGCCGTCCTTGCCGATGGCCGCCGCCAGTTGCACCAGCTTGTCCCGACCCAGTTCTCCGGCAAAGCCGATCGGATGAATTTCGACAGGCTCCAGCGGCGGTCCGGGCTGGTCCTTCCAGATGGCGTCAATCGGATTCTTGTCGAGCGGCACCAACACGACGCCCGATTTCTCGGCCGAGGCTTTCAGCGCCTCGACGTCGCCGATCGTCTGCAGCCACGGATCGAAGCCGAGCCGCACGCCCTTGCCGAGATTGTCCTTGATCCAGGCGGCAGGCGGGTTGTCGACCAGGCTCTCGATCGCAAAGATGTCGAGATCGACCTCCTGGCGCACCTGCAGCGTGTAACGCCCGTCGACGAACATCAAGGCGCGGTCGCCAAGCACGATGGCGACGCCGGCCGAGCCGCTGAAGCCGGTCAGCCATTTCAGCCGCGCCGAGCGGTCGGCGACATATTCGCCCTGATGCTCGTCGGCGCGGGGCACGATGAAGCCATCCAGCCCGTTGGCCGCCAGCCATTGGCGCAACAGCGCCACACGAGGCTTGCCGACGGCGGGATCGCCTGCGGAATCAAAGGTCTGGAACATGGTGGCCTCTCCTCGGATGCTCGCCGCAACCTAGAGCATTTTGCAGCCAAGTGGAATCACTTGGCGTCGCACAAATGCGGCCAAAACAAATAGATAGAGCGGGATGCCCGGTTCAATTTGAACGCATCCCGCTCAAGCGCATGGCTCCGAAAATCGGAATCGACTTTTATTGCGTCGCCCACCGGCTTGGCCGGAATCAGGGGGAGGTCGCTTTTTCGCATGGAGGCTATGCGGAATAGGCGATTCCCAGACAGGTCAGCAAAGCTTACCTTTCAAGTGTGGAGGAATGTGTCCTGTTGTCCTGCAAAGGAGACTGTCATGCCCACGATTCCAGCCAGACGCGGATTTTTCAGAAACGCCATGAACGCGCTGATAGAAGCCCGCCAGCGCGAAGCGAATCGATATGTGAGCGGTGTGCTGCTCTCCCTCGACGACGAAACGTTGAAGGCGCACGGCTATGATCGCGAAGACCTGAGGAAGGCCGCAAACTCGCCCTACGTCTGAGCGATTTTGCGGGTTGACGCCTCACCGCTTGAGATGGATCGTCACCCAGCCCTCGCGGTGCAAGGTCCGGACATGGCGGAACTGCTGGCCGACATAGGCCGCAACGACCGCGTCGCGTTGCCGGTCGAGGATGCCTGACAGCACAATCGAGCCGCCGAGCGCGATGTGCGCGGCCATTTCGGGCGCCAGCCGCATCAGCGGCCGCGCCAATATGTTGGCGACGATGAGGTCGAAGGGGGCCCGCGCGGCAAAGATCGGATGGTGGAAACCCGGCGCCGTCACCGTTTCGATCAGCGCCTTGACGTGGTTGAGGCGGGCATTGGCTGCAGCCACCTTGACGGCGACCGGGTCGATGTCGGTGGCCAGCACCGGGATATGCGCGAGCCTGGCCACCGCGACGGCCAGCACGGCGCTGCCGGTGCCGAGGTCGAGCGCATTGCGCGGATGCTCGCGCCGCACGACTTGTTCGAGCGTTTCGAGGCAGCCTGCGGTGGTGCCGTGATGGCCGGTGCCGAAGGCCAGGCCCGCCTCGATCTCGATGGCGAGTTCGCCGCTGCGGCGCTTGCCGCGGTCATGCGCGCCATGGACAAAAAAACGGCCGGCACGCACCGGCTTCAGCCCTTCCAGTGAGCGCGCCACCCAGTCGATATCGGGCAGCGCCTCGCGCTCGACCGGCCTCGACAGCGAAAGGCCGGCGAGAATGTCCTTCACCCTGGTCTCGACGGCGTCGACATCGCCATCGGCATAGATCGACACTTCATGGATGTCGCCGTCTTCGTCGACCTCCAGCACGGCAATCGGCAGGCCTTCGTCCTCGAAGGCCGCGCCCAGGGCCGCGAAGGTACGGTCGGCCTCGATCTTGCCGGCCGTGAAGTAAATCCGCGTCTGGGTCATCAGAGATATCAGCTTTCGCCAGCCAGCCGCTTGAGCTTGGCGATGGCGGTGTCCGCGCTTTCGCCGTAGGCGATGGTGCCGGCAAACTCGCCCTTGGCGTTGAGCAGCAGCACCGAGGCGGTGTGGTCCATCGTGTAGTCGCCGTCGCCGGTGTCGACCTTTTTCGAGTAGATGCCGAAGGCCTTGGCCATGGCGTGCACCTTGTCCGGATCGCCCGATATGCCGACTATGCGGTCGGAAAAATTGCTGACATAGGTGTTCATGATCTCGGGCGTATCGCGCTCGGGATCGACCGTGACGAAATAGGCACGCAAGTCCTTGCCGCTGTCGCCCATCGTCTTCAGCCAGCCGGCCAGCTCGAAGAGCGTGGTCGGGCAGACGTCGGGGCAGCGGGTGAAGCCGAAGAAGACGACGCTGGGGCGGCCGCGAAAGGCGGCTTCGGTGATCGGCGCGCCTTTCTGGTCGACCAGCGTGAAGGCTGCGCCATAGGGCTCGCCGCCATAGAGCCCGCGGTACCAGTCGAAAGTGAGCCAGCCGATGCCTGCCGCCATCAGGACGAGAATGCCGACCAGAATTGAACGCATCATCTGTTATGTCCGTCGTGATTTTCATTGGGCGCGCCGGATCGGCGCCATTTGGCGAACACTCTTAACTCTTGATACCGCGCACGCAAAGATGTCGCGTTGCCGCAACTGACGGACCGTGCGCACGATCCAGCTTGCAAAGTGCTGTCCTTCGCCCCACCTGAGACCGGCAAAACTCGAACCGCAGGAGGCTCCCTTTGCAAAGACCGATTGGGCAAAGACTGGTTGGGCGAACACTGATCGGCGGCGCTTTGGCCGCATTTCTCGTCATCGGCGCTGGCGCGGCTGTCGCCCAGGAGGTCGGCAAGGTCGGCGTCGACTGGCTCGGCAACGACATCATCGTCGAGGCGATCAAGGACCCGAAGGTCGAAGGCGTGACCTGCCACGTCTCTTATTTCGACCGCGGCGTCATCGACCGCCTGCAGAAGGGCAACTGGTTCGAGGACCCATCCGATTCCTCGATCTCCTGCCGCCAGACCGGGCCGATCACCATCGGCGCCATCGACATGAGCGAGGCCGGCGAGGAGGTGTTCAAGCAAGGCATCAGCCTGATCTGGAAGAAGCAGGTGGTGAACCGCATCTACGACAAGGCCAACGAGACGCTGATCTATCTGTCGCATTCGCGCCAGGTGCAGGACGGCTCGGCAAAGATGTCGGTCACCACGGTGCCGCTCTACGGCCAGAACGTGGTGTGGACCAACGGCAAGCCGAAATAAGCCCTGGCAACAGGTGACGGACGATTGGTGCCGCTTGCGGGACCAATCGGCGACGCGACAATTGCTCCCGCCTTGCAGGAGCAATTGCGCTGACGTAAATCCGCCGGCATGGATCGTGCCGAAAACCTTGTCCCGAAAGATCCCGAGCCGCGCATCCACCCGACCGCGGAATTGAAGGCGTGCAAGCTCGGGCGCTATGCCTCGATCGGCGAACGGGTCATCCTGCGCGAGGTGAGCGTTGGCGATTTCTCTTATTTCGAGCGCCATGCGGAGGCGATCTACACCACGATCGGCAAGTTCTGTTCGATCGCCGCCAACAGCCGCATCAACGCGCTGGAGCATCCGATCGAGCGGCTGACGCAGCACAAAGTCAGCTACCGGCCGAACGAATATTTCCGCTGGCTGGGCGTCGATGCGGCTTTCCGGGAGCGGCGGCAGGCCAAATCCGTCAGCATCGGCCACGATGTCTGGATCGGCCATGGCGCGGTGATCATGCCAGGGGTGACCATCGGCAATGGCGCGATCGTCGGCGCCAATGCGGTGGTGACGCGCGACGTGCCGCCCTATGCCATCGTCGCCGGCGTTCCGGCCGGCCCGCTGCGCCAGCGTTTCACCGCCGATATTGCCGCACGCATCGAAAATCTTGGCTGGTGGGACTGGCCGGTCGAGAAACTGGCCAGGGCAATCCCCGACATGCAGGCGTTGTCGATCGAAGCCTTCCTCGACCGCTGGGAAGACGCCTGATCACTCGCTCTCTCAGGCTAATCCGAAACGGATTGGCGGCAGGGGCTTTTGGGATGAAACCCCTCCCGCCTTGCGGGGGTGGCGCGGCGGGAGGGGCTGGAGATAAACCGCCGTGAAGCGGAAGGAGCAGGCACTTTGCCTGCGCAACGACTATCGCGCCAAACCCATAAGGAGTGTTTTCCGCGGGATGCGCTTTTCGCGCGCATTCAATTGTGCCGATGTATTTGCTCCCGGTGGGAACCTGAAACGGGCGCCGGTTGTTTCTCATCGCGCAGTCCTTGAGGGATTTCACTAAATGGAAAAGCTTTTTACCAGGATCGCCAACACGGTTGCCCATCTCGCCGGCCTACCGCTGACATTCGCCGCCTGCTGCCTGATCATCCTGGTCTGGGCGACGACCGGGCCGATCTTCGGCTTTTCGGACACCTGGCAGCTCATCATCAACACCAGCACCACGATCGTCACCTTCCTGATGGTGTTCCTCATCCAGAACACCCAGAACCGCGATGGCGCGGCGATCCAGGTGAAGCTCGACGAGCTGATCCGGGTTAGCAAAGCCCAGAACCACTTCATCGGCATTGAGCATCTGACCGAATCCGAGGTCGAGGAGATCCGCGCCAAATGCGAACGGGCGGCGAAGCGCCATGACCGGAAAATCGCCGACATCGCCGCCAAGAAGGCCGTGGCGCAGAAACGCGGCTCGAAAAAGCAAGCCGCCTGAGTTCAGCGCTTCATGAACGCCGCGAAGGCGTCGGCGTGATCGGGATGCCAGCGCGAGAGAGCAGGGCGGTTCTCGATGATGTCACCGATCGCCCAGGCCATGCGCTTTTCGTCCATGGGCCGCGTCGCCTCATTGTCCGGGCACAGTATGTAGAAATCGCCACGCATCAGCGAGGCCAGCATGAAGTCGATGACCTGCTCACCGGTCCAGGCGCCGGCCGGCTTTTGCGTCGCCCCTTCGGTCAGGCCCGTATAGGTAAAACCCGGGATGAGCAGATGCGCCGATAGCTGCGCGCCGGGCTCGTTGCGCAGCGCATGCGCCAGCCCTTCAGTGAAGGTCTTCACGGCCGATTTGGAGACGTTGTAGGCAAGGTTTCCGGGCGGCGTGGTGATGCCCTGCTTGGAGCCGGTGTTGATGATCAGGCCCGGTTTTCCCGTGGCCAGCATGCGCGGCGCAAAGGCCTCGACGCCATGGACGACGCCCCAGAAATTGATGTCCAGCAGCCGCTTCCAGGCATCGCGGTTCTCCCAGGGCTTGCCGGGATTGTCGCCGACGCCGGCATTGTTCATCAGCAGCGACACACCACCGAAGGCGCCGAATGCCTTTTCCGCCAAGCGGTCGACTTCGTCTGCTTTTGAGACGTCGGTCGGGACCGCAAGCACGGCGCCGTCGCCGCCGATCGCGGCGATGGCGCGGCCGGCCTCATCGAGGCGCGCGCCGGCGATATCGGTCAGCACGATCTTCATGCCCAGCGCCGCCAGCCGCCTGGCCGCGGCAAGGCCGATGCCACTGGCGCCGCCGGTGATGACGGCGACATTGCCGGAGGCGAGAGCCGGCAAGGTGGTCTGGATTTCAGCGTCGGAGGTCATGATTTTTTCCTTGTTCGGGATAGCGCCGAACTTAGCGTGGGATGCGGCTCAGGCAAGCTCTCCTGGCGTCTTCGGGTTGACCGCATCGGCGGGCGCTGCGCATGTTGCCGGCGAAAGAGGAGATTTGCCGATTGACCGACTGGATCGAGATCCTGAAGCAACAGACCGCCACCGGCGACCAGATGGGCCGCGAGGTGCCGCAGATGCTGGCCAATCCCGATATCACCGAGGCGCAAGTGAAGACGCTGTTTGCGGCGCTCGAAAAGCAGGCGGAATTCGTCGAGAAGCTGCGCATGGCGCTGGAGAAGTTCGGCCATGATTTTTCCGTGATCAAGGCCGCCGAACGGCTGGAGGAGCGCTATGCCGACCTGGCGGCCTCGGTGGCGGAGAAGCTGAAGGCGATGCGCGGCTAGAGCAGGATGAATTGAAGTTGAATCGGTCATCCTGCTCAAGGTCTTTGTTTTTTCTCATGATCTTGTCCGAAAGTCTGCAACTTTTTGCTTCGCTGACCTTCGGTTCGGGATCATGCTCTAGCGAATAGGTAGTCCAAGGCCGGCCCATTCGTCAGGCGGGATCGTAGGTCCGACACGGAAGGTGAAGGACAGGACCTTCTTCGCATCGGTATCGACCTCGCACCGGAAGCCCAGACGATACCATGTTGCAGCTGTGTGGAAAGCGGCCTGCGGAACATCAAGGATATTGCCCATCTTCAGCGGAACAAGTGGCACCAGGTCAGGAAAATAGGAGGCGTCCTGTAATTGTTGCTGCAACGCGCTGGCGCAAAGTCTGGCAGCCCGCTGTCCACGAGGCACTCCGGCGATCGAGGTCGTAGCCAGCACATCGCCGGTAACGCCTTGCGAGTAGAGCCGGCGAACACCCGGAAGACCCGCATAGTTGCGTGCGTTCGTGGAGCTTGGCCTCCTGGCGCTCGCGTTTCCGAGCTTCGAGACCTTTGCAGGGCTGGGTTTCGGCGCATTTGCGGGTCTGGGCCGGGGCGCGTCGGCTGACGTGGGAAGCTCGATCTCACCGCCGCTGCCGGCAGCAGCCAACGGCGTTGGTGCCGCGGCTGTTTGCTTGTCGGTGTGCGTTCCCACATCTTGTCTGTCTGCCTCCTGTTTGTCTACGTCCTGGGCTGATGGTGCCTGCTTCTGCTGTGTGGGCTCGGCGTCCTTCGCTGCGATTGCCGAGTTGTCGCCGTCCGTGGCTGAATCCGCCTGCTCCTCGGCCTTTGGCATGAAAGGCAGCTTCGAATCGTCATCCTTGGCCGGCGACGGCGAGTTGTCTTGAGGGCTGCTCCCATCCAGGGATTTCCTGGGGCCGGTATCCTTCTCGCCGAACTGAAAAACGGGCTTCAGGATCTCGATTGGCGACGGCTTGCGCGGCTGCTTTTCCGGTGCAGGCGGCTTTTCAACTTTCTGCTCTGGCGGTTTTTCGACTTTGGGAGCCTTTGGGGGAGCAGGTTTCGGCTTTGGCTGATCGGGCGGAGGTACAAGCGCGACATTTACCGGTTGCTCCTCCTGCGGCTGTTGGGGAGGCGTCGGCAGGCCGTAGACCAGGACAGCTGCGATGAGCGCATGCAGGGTCAGCGATGCGGGCAAGCCCCACAGTAAATTCCGACGCTGCACTCGTGTCTCGTCCTTCATCTGACCGATGTGGAGTGAAATAGCGGCGGCATCAAGCATGAGCGTGGGAGTGGCGCGATTTTAGCCGCTGGACAGGTGGTGATTTGGATGGCCGTGCGCATCCGCGTGTGGTGCCAGTCGGGTCGACAAAGGTGCGGCTGTGGAGAAAGCTCCACATGGCCACAATTACTGGCAAACCCTCCGGACCTATTTTTCAATCAGTCGCTCGAACCGCCTGTCCGGCACGAGCAGCGCGACACCGAGCGAGGCGGTTCGGTACAGATTTTTCATGGATATCGCCTTTGTGACGAAGCGTGCCGGAGCGGGCGCAACCTCAAAGGGCGTCGCATCGATGATGCCGCCTGCGCCTTTCCGCCAAGCGGTCTAGGACGCAGGCGTGCCGCGCTCAATCGCTGTCGCGCGCGATCAGCTCCAGCGGCCAGACCTCGCGGATGGCGCGCGGGCCTTCCTCGCCGGCATAGGCCGGGATCGAGGCCAGCAGCATTTCGGCGAGCCTTCGTCCCATCGGCGCCAGGGGAGGGCGGAAGCCGGTCAGTGCCGGCGAGAAATAGCGGCATAGCGGCGTGTCGACGATGACGATCACCGCGATGTCGTGGCCGGGCCTGACGCCCATCTCGGCCAGCGCCTTGCAGCCGCCGAGCGCCATCGCATCATTGTTGAAGATGATGGCGGTCGGCGGGTCCTTGGAATTCATCACCCCGGGCGTCACTTCGTAGCCGCCGGCCTCGTTGATGAAGCCGGAGGCGATCAGTTCGGGATCGACCGCGATGCCATGCCGCCGTAGGGCCTTGCGATAGCCGGCCAGGAACAGATAGCCGAAATTGAGGTCGAGGGACGGGCGGATGGCGGCGATGCGGCGGTGGCCGCGCGCCACGAGACGGTCGACAGCGTCGGCGCCGGCCTTTTCGAAATCGAGGTCGAGCGAGGGATAGGACTTGCCGCCGGAGCGGCTGCGGCCGAGCGTGGCGAAGGGGAAGCCGACCCTGGTCAGATAGTCGATGCGCTCGTCCTCGCGCCGCGTCCAGGCCAGCACCACGGCGTCGGCCCGGCGCGTCTCGACAACACGGCGCAGGCGTTCCTGCTGATAGTCGCCCGGCGCGCCCATGACGACGATCAGGTCGAGTCCGCTTTCGGCGAGTTTCGCCTGCAGCCCGGTCAGGAACGGAATGAAGAAGGGCTCGCCATATTGCTGGTCGCCGGGATGCGGCTGCAGCATGAAGGCAATCGAATGGGTCGAGCCGCGCCGCAGGCTGCGGCCGGACTGGTTCGGCGAATAGTTCAGCTTTGCCGCCGCGTCGAGCACGCGCTGGCGCGTGTCGGCATTGACGTCGGCACGGCCGTTGAGCGCGCGCGACACGGTGCCGATCGAAATGTTCAGGTGACGTGCAAGGTCGTGGATGCTGGACGCCAAAGGACAGTTCTCCCCCTTGCTTGGCTAGCACCGGCAGCCGCACAGGCCAAGGATAAAGACGATTTTTCGCGAGCGGCCAATTGACATTCTACCTCATCGGGTGTGTTGTCGTAAACGTTTACGGAAAACGCTTACGGTGATGCCGTGAATGCCGTGACTTCGGCCTGGAGGGGCCGAACGGGAGGAGTTGGATGATGGATGTCGTCCTGGTCGGCTGTGGCGCCATGAGCAAGCACTGGCTCGATGCCGCGAGGCAGATCGACGGGCTCAGGATTGCCGGCCTTGTCGACCTCGACGCCGAACGGGCGAAGGCGAGGGCGCTCGAATACGAGCTTGCCGGCGCCGTCATCGGAACCAGCCTCGACGCGGTGCTCGACCAGACCAAACCGCAAGCGGTATTTGATGTCGTGGTTCCCGCGGCCCGGCGCGATGTCGCGCTTGCCGCCTTCGCGCATCACTGTCATCTCCTGACCGAGAAGCCGCTGGCCGACAGCCCGGCCAATGCGCGCGCCATCGTCGAGGCGGCGCGCAGCGCTGGGCGCATTCACGCCGTCGTCCAGAACCGCCGCTATGTCGCCAATGTCAGGCGCATCAGGCGCTTTCTCCAGTCCGGCGCCATCGGAGCGCCAACCAGCATCCATGCCGACTTCTTCGTCGCCCCGCATTTCGGCGGCTTCCGCGAGGAGATGGCGCATGTCCTGCTGCTCGACATGGCGATCCATACGTTCGACGCCGCCCGCTACATGGTCGGCGGCGAGCCGGTGAGCGTCTATTGCCAGGAATGGGAGCCGGCGAATTCCTGGTATCGGCAGGGGTCGTCGGCAAGTGCGGTCTTCGATCTCGGCGGCGGCAGGCTGTTCACCTATGCCGGCTCCTGGTGCGGCGCCGGCTTCCGCACCAGCTGGGAAGGCAACTGGCGCATCGTCGCCGAGCGCGGCAGCCTCACCTGGGACGGCCATGATGCGCTGAAGGCGGAAGTCGTGCTGCCGGTTCGAGAGGGCTTGTTCGACAAGACCGAGCCGGTCGACGTACCGCCGCTCGACCCCGCCGACCGCATCGACGGCCATCTCGGCATCATCAGGGATTTCATGCACGCCGTCGAAACCGGCACCGAGCCGGAAACGCGCGGCACCGACAACATCAGGAGTCTGGCCATGGTTTTTGGCGCCATCGAGAGCGCCGAGACCGGGCGCCGGGTGGCGATTTCACAGGACGCACAATGATGCCAAACCCGCTTCTCGATATCAGGATCGGCACCATGGTGCGGGCCAATCTCGAGGACCCGGCCGCCTATATCAAGCAGATCCTGCCGCTTGGTTTCGAGAGCATCCAGCCCTTCTTCTGGCAGACGCTGGGCGGCAAGGACCTGCCAAGGCTCGCCGGCCAGGTCCGCGACGCCATCGGCGATGCCGACGTCATCGTCTCGTCGCTCGGCGTGTTCGGCAATCCGCTGGAGAGCGGCGATGTCGATCAGGGCGTGCTCAAGGCCTGGGAGACTGTCATCGACAATGCGCATCTGTTTGGAACCAGCATGGTCAGCGGCTTCACCGGCCGCATCCGCGGCAAGAAGCTGACGGACAGCCTGCCGCGCTTCCGCGAGGTCTGGGGGAAGCTGGCCAAACGCGCCGCCGACAAGGGCGTGCGCATCGCCTTCGAGAATTGCGCCATGGACGGCAACTGGGCCAGCGGCGATTGGAACATCGCCCACAATCCGGATGCCTGGGAGCTGATGTTCAACGAATTGCCCGATGAGAATCTAGGGCTGGAATGGGAGCCCTGCCACCAGCTCGTCTATCTCATCGACCCGATGCCGCAGATCCGCAAATGGGCGCCGCGCATCTTCCATGTCCACGGCAAGGACGCGACGGTGCGCTGGGACGTGATCCGCGAGCATGGCGTATTCGGCCGTCTGCCGTTCGCGCAGATGCGCACGCCGGGCTTCGGCGACAGCGACTGGACCAGGGTGATCAGCGAATTGCGGCTCGCCGGCTACAAGGGCGCTATCGACATCGAGGGCTGGCACGACCCGGTCTATCGCGGCGACCTCGAGATCACCGGGCAGGCGCGGGCGCTGGATTATCTCAAGCAATGCCGGGGAGGCGCCAGCTACCTGCCAAATCCGGTTTGAGGATCGGCCGGCGGGAGGAGCCGGCCAATGAAGCATTGCGGCGAAAAGCCGAAGCATTCGTTCGAAACCCCTCGGCTTGCGAGGGAACAATGGGAGGATAAGTGCATGAGCATCGCGATGAGAACGACAGTTCTGCGCTCGACCGTCGTGGCGGCCGCCACGGCGCTCGCCGCCGCCATCTCCACCTTGCCGGCGCAGGCGCTCGACGCGCAATGGTGCAAGGATGTCCGGATCCGCTTCTTCGTCGGCGGCGCCGAGGGCGATGCCTTCGGCACCATCGTCTACAATGGCGCCAAGCAGGCGGCGGCCGATCTCGGGCCCAAGGTCGACTACATCTTCTCCCAGTGGGACGTAGAGAAGATGGTGCAGCAATTGCGCGAAGCCGTCGCCGTGAAGCCCAACGGCATCGCCATGATGGGTCATCCCGGCGACGCCTCGATCATGCCGCTGGCCGAACAGGCGCACAAGGACGGCATCAAGATGATGTACCAGAACGTGCCGGTGCCGAAGGTGGTGGAAGCGTTCGGCGGCGGCTATGTCGGCGCCCAGCAGGAACAGCAGGGCCGTGCGCTCGGCGCCGAGGCGCTCAAGCTGGCCGGGCTCAAGGCCGGCGACAAGGCGATCATGATCGGCCCGTTCGAGAACGAAAGCCGCGGCGCGCGCGAGCGCGGCACCGTCGCGGCGCTGAAGGAGGCGGGCGTCGAGGTCATCCAGCTGTCCTCGCCGCCAAGCGGGGAATGGGCTTCCGATCCCAATCTGGCCATTCCGGTGATCACCGCGGCGCTGCTTAACAATCCCGACGTCAAGGCGGTCGGCTATCCCGGCGGACAGATGCTTGGCAACGTCGCCACCTACATGCAGGCGGCGGGCCGGAAGCCGGGCGACATCTTCAATTTCGGCTTCGACACCAGCCCGCAGATTGTCGAGGCCTTCAAGGGCGGCTGGGTGCAACTCACCGCCGACCAGCAGCCGTTCCTGCAAGGCTATCTGCCGATCCTCAGCCTTTGCCAGCAGGTGGTGCTTGGGCTGGCGCCGATGAATGTCGACACCGGCGCCGGCTTCGTCACGCCGCAGAATTACGAGATCGTCGCCGAGCTCGCCAAGCAGGCGCTGCGCTGACCTCCCAAGCCGTCGGCCGGGGTCTGGCCCGGCCGGCGGGGCCGCTGGCGAGAACGCCGGCACGAAATCAAGCGAGGATCGCCATGGCCGAACGCATCATCGAATTGCGCGACATCAGCAAGTCCTACGGTCAGGTCTATGCGCTGGGCGGGGTCAATCTCAGCGTCGACCGCGGCGAGGTGGTCGGCCTGATCGGCGACAACGGCGCCGGCAAGTCGACGCTGATCAAGATCCTGTCCGGCGTCGTCAAGCCGACCAGCGGCGAAATCCTGGTGCGCGGCAAGCCGGTGACCGGATGGAGCCCCGCGCGCTCGCGCGAGGCCGGCATCGAGACCGTGTTCCAGGACCGGGCGCTGGCCGTGCAGCAGACCATCGTGCGCAACATCTTCATGGGCCGTGAGCTCACCGGCTGGCTCGGCTGGCTCAAGGTCAACAAGGAAATCCAGGAGGCGAGCCGGCTGATGCGCGAGATCGGCTTCACCTCGAAAGTGTTCACGCCGCACTCGATCGTCGGCCAGCTCTCCGGCGGCGAACGCCAGGGGGTGGCGATCGCGCGCGCCATCTACAAGAAGGCGGAGCTGATCGTTCTGGACGAACCGACGACGGCGTTGTCGCTGACCGAGACCGCCAAGGTCTTTCACTTCGTGCGCCAGGTGCGGGCGAGCGGGCGCTCGATCCTGTTCATCGGCCACAACATCCATCACGTCTTCGACATCGCCGACCGCTTCGTGGTGCTGGATCGCGGCAAGGTGGCGCTGACCGCCGGCCGCAGTGAGGTCAAGTCGGCCGAGGACCTGATCAACTTCATGGAAGACGTGGCGCATCCCGGCGGCTTGCCCGGATTGCACGAAGCCAACGATGCGGGGAGGGCGGCGCGATGAGCAAGACCATGGAACCCGATCTGCAGAGCCCGCTTGGCGGCACGCAGAATGAGGCCGCTGGACAAGAGTGGAGACACCCGTCCGACAACTGGCTGCGCGGTTTCATCCTCGACAACCGCGCCGCGCTCGGCACGCTTGCCGTGTTCATCGTCATGATGGCGGTGTTCATGATCGCCAACCCGACCGTGTTCACCACCTGGTATCTCTACAGCTCCGTGCTGACGACGCTGCCGGTGGCGTTGTTCGTGGTGGTGCCGCTGGTGTTCGTCGTCACCTGCGGCGAGATCGACCTGTCGTTTCCGGCGACGATGGGTTTTGCCTCATGGGTGTTCGCGCTGGTGGTGCAGGCCGGCTACGACCCGTTCCTCGGCATCGCCGCCGCCATCGCCACGGGCACGCTGCTCGGCTTCCTCGTCGGGTCGCTGGTCGTCTATGGCGGGTTGTCGTCGCTGATCGCCACGCTCGGCATGAATTTCCTGCTGCGCGGCCTGATCCAGATCATCAACGAGGGCAAGTCGACCGCGCTGACCAGCCTCGCCGACAGCTGGGCCTACAAGATCTTCTCCAGCCAGCTCTACGGCATCCCGGTGCAGATCTTCTGGGCCATCGCCTTCGTCGTACTGTCGGCGCTGCTCTACAACAGGCATCGCTTCGGCGCCCAGGTCAGGGTGGTCGGCGACAACCCCGACAGCGCCCAGCAGATGGGCATCGACGTCAAGCGCGTGCGGGTGAAAGTGTTCGTGTTCGTCGGCATCGGTGCGGCGATCGCCGGCACCTTTTCGGTGATGATCAACTTCACCTGGTGGCCGACCGCCGGCGACGGCTATCTCCTGCCGGTGCTGGCATCGGTGTTCGTCGGCGGCACGCCGACCTGGGGCGGCATCGGCACGGTGGTCGGCGGCGCGATCGGCGCGGTCACAGTGTCCTTCATCCAGACCGGCGTGGTGGCGGCTGGGTTGAGCGGCTTCTACGTGCAGTTCTTCAACGGGCTGATCATCATCCTGTCACTGCTCGGCCACAAATGGAACCAGGCGCGGTATCGGTGAGGGAGGCTGCCGCTTCAAGCTGCTTAAACGCAGGCAATCGCTTCAGGTTTTGTAGTCCCGTTTTCCGGACGTTGGCGCCGCCCCTCATCGCCCTGCCGGGCACTTCTCCCCGTATAGTGACGGGGAGAAGTGGCTGGCAGCAGCCTCGGCGCCCTTCCTGCAACGCTGGTGATTGGCGAAACCGGCGATGACAGCGCCCCTCCCCCCGTCACTATACGGGGAGAGGATGCCGGCAGGCAGGTGAGGGGCGGCGCCGGCTTCGACAATTGGCGGTCTCCACGACAAGTTTCGTCTGAAGCGACTGCGCTGACGCAGGTGAGGATGCTTCCAAGTCGATACGCAAACTACTGGAATTCAGACCAATCAATTTTGCCGGTAAAATCGGCAAGTGAGTAGCCATTTCACTCACACCGCCGCCACAAACCCGTCCAGCACGCGTTTCTGGCCGGCCTTGTCGAAGTCGATGGTCAGCTTGTTGCCTTCGATGGCGGCAATGTTGCCGTTGCCGAACTTCTGGTGGAAGACGCGGTCGCCGACGTTGAAGGCCGATGGCGTGTCGGCGACGGATTTGGCGACCAGCTCGCCGTCGATGGTGCGGCCTTTGACCGAGGTGCGGCCGGCGCCATAGCCGGAGTCGGTCTCGCCATAGCCGATGCGCTCGACCTGATGGCCGGAGCGCGAGCCCCAGTTGCGGTCGGTCGCCTCGGTGCGGTTGGCTTGCGCGCGCTGCCAGCCGGGCGTCGCATAGGTGTTGGAGAAGCTTCCCGATTTCTCTTCGCCGACATTGTCGAAGCGCGAGGCGCCATAAGGATTCTGCCTTCCTGCCCCTTTGCCGCCACGGCCGGAGGCGAACGAGCCGCCACCATAGGAATTGCCGTAGCCACCATAGGAGTTGCCGCTTTCGGCGACCTCGACATGGGCTTCCGGCAGTTCTTCGAGGAAGCGCGAGGGAATGGTCGATTGCCACAGGCCATGGATGCGGCGGTTGGAGACGAACCACAGGTGCAGGTTCTTCTTGGCCCGGGTCAGCCCGACATAGGCCAGGCGGCGCTCTTCCTCCAGCCCGGAGCGGCCGCCTTCATCGAGTGACCGCTGGTGCGGGAACAGGCCTTCCTCCCAGCCGGGGAGAAAAACGGTCTCGAATTCGAGGCCCTTGGCCGAATGCAGCGTCATGATGTTGACGGCGTCGAGGGCTTCATTCTGCTCGGCGTCCATGACCAGCGCCACATGTTCGAGGAAGGAGCGTAGCGATTCATACTCCTCCATGGAGCGGATCAGTTCCTTCAAATTCTCCAGCCGGCCCGGCGCTTCCACCGAGCGGTCGTTCTTCCACATGTCGGTGTAGCCGCTCTCCTCGAGAATGGTCTCGGCGAGCTCGGTGTGCGGCGTGGTTTCCAGCGCCTTCTGCCAGCGCTCGAAATTGGCCGCGACCTCGCGCAGCGCGGCGCGCGGCTTCGGCTTCAGCTCGTCGCTTTCGGCGAGCTTGGCTGCCGCCTCCAGCATCGGGATGCGGAGCGCGCGCGCCGTATCGTGGATCTGGCGGATGGTGGCTTCGCCGAGCCCGCGCTTCGGCACGTTGACGATGCGCTCGAAGGCGAGGTCGTCGGCGCCTTGCGCGACGACGCGGAAGAAGGCCAGCGCGTCGCGGATTTCCATGCGCTCGTAGAAGCGCGGGCCGCCGATAACGCGGTAATTGAGGCCGAGCGTGACGAAGCGGTCCTCGAATTCGCGCATCTGGAAGGACGCGCGGACAAGGATCGCCATATCGTTCAGATTGTGCCGATTTCCTTGTTTATCTGGGCGCTGGTAGGCCTCGATGGTCTCGCCGACGGCGCGCGCCTCCTCTTCCGAATCCCAGGCGGCGTGAACATGCACCTTCTCATCGTCCTCGGCGACCTTTTCGGTGAACAGCGTCTTGCCGAAGCGGCCCTCATTGTGGGCGATCAGATGGGAAGCGGTGCCAAGGATGTGGGCGGTGGAGCGATAATTGCGCTCCAGCCTTATGATGGTGGCGCCGGGGAAATCCTTGTCGAAGCGCAGGATGTTGTCGACCTCGGCGCCGCGCCAGCCATAGATGGACTGATCGTCGTCGCCGACGCAGCAGATGTTGACGGTGGCACGGGTCTCGGCCGAAGAGCGCCCAATCTCCCCCCTGGAGGGGGAGATGTCGCCGGAGGCGACAGAGGGGGGCGCTGTCCCTCCAGCCTGTCGGCGCGAGGCCTCTGTCCTGCCGGACATCTCCCCCTCAAGGGGGGAGATTGGCTTGCCATCCGGCCGCTGCGCCAGCAGCCGCAGCCACATATATTGCGCGGTGTTGGTGTCCTGGTACTCGTCGACGAGGATGTAGCGGAAGCGCTTGTGGTATTCCTTCAGCACGTCCGGATAGGCGCGGAAGATGCGGATGGGGTGGCAGAGCAGATCGCCGAAATCGCAGGCGTTCAGCGTCTGCAATCGCTCCTGATAGGCCTTGTAGAGTTCGCGGCCCTTGCCGTTGGCGAAGCTGCGGGCGTCGCCCTCGGGGATATCGGTGGGGCCAAGCCCCTTGTTCTTCCAGCCGTCGATCATCTGCGCAAACTGCTTGGCCGGCCAGCGCTTGTCGTCGAGGCCTTCGGCCTGGATGAGCTGCTTGATCAGGCGCACGACATCGTCGGTGTCGAGGATGGTGAAATCGGATTTCAGCCCGGCCAGCTCCGCGTGCCGGCGCAACAGCTTGACACCGATCGAGTGGAAGGTGCCGAGCCAGGGCATGCCCTCGACATTGCCTTCGCCGATCAGGATGCCGATGCGCTGCTTCATCTCGCGCGCCGCCTTGTTGGTGAAGGTGACGGCGAGGATCTGCGACGGGAAGGCCTTGCCGGTGGCGAGGATGTGCGCGATGCGGGTGGTCAAGACCCGCGTCTTGCCGGTGCCGGCGCCGGCCAGCACCAGCACCGGGCCTTCGGTGGTTTCCACCGCCAGCCGCTGCTCGGGGTTCAATCCCTTGAGATAGTCGGGCGCATTGTTCTGGCCGCTGCGGGCAGCCATGGCGCGCGCGGCGATGCCGGACGGGGCCGCGGGCCGCGCATTCGGTTCGTCAAAAAAGGGCATGTCTTCCGAAAAGCCGGACATCGCCCCCGAATGTAGTGATTCGGTGGGGAAAGGCCAGAAGTGTCTACGTTTTGTTCCGGTTTGGAAGCCGAATTGCCGATCGGCGTGCGAATATTATCGCCGGTGCCCGACAATCCGGCCAAAGTTCTCTCTCCCAGACCCTACCTGGCCGATGCCCGCATCCGCTCGCCGATCTTGTCGGCCACGTAGCCGGCGTCGCGTGCCGCGCCATGGATCATCGTTGAAGAGGTCGAATGCTGGAAATGCAGGCCGCAGACATAGAGGCCGGGCTCGTCCTCCACGATGCCGCGATACTGCTTCACCCGGCCGGTTTCGTCGAAGACCGGCAGCTTGATCCAATCCAGCCCGGCCCGGAAACCGATACACCAGATGACGTTTGAAACATCGAGAACCTGGCCATCGTCGAGCATCGGCTTGCCATCACTGACGCCGGTAACGCGGGAGACCCGGCGGACGCCGGCGGCGTCCAGATCGCTGGGCTTGACCCGGATCAGCGGCAGGCCATGGGCCAGTTGACCCGGCTTGACCTTGCGGCCCATCGGCGTGTCGACCGTGAGCAAGCGGTGGAAGACGATGCGGAAGACGATGGGCAGCACAAGACGCATGGCGAAGTAGCCGTTGTAGGCGACCGGGATGTTGCCGGGATGCCGGCCGGCCAGCCAGACCTGATGCGTGCGCGCCAGATCCATGGCGATTTCCGCGCCGGAATTGCTGGCGCCGACCAGCAGCGCGCTGCCCGCATTGAGCTGCGAGGGGTTCTTGTAGGCGCCCGAGTGGAATTGCCGGATCGACGGATCGAGCGATGCAGCGAAATCCGGGATTTTCGGCTTCTGGTAGCTCGAGGCCGCGGCCACGACATGATTGGCGACGTAACGGGTTTGGCCTGATGTGACGATATAGCGGTCGCCGGAACGGGTCACCTCATCGACCTTGACGCCGGTGCGTACCGGGAGAGAGAATTTCCTCGCATAGGCCTCGAGATAGTCGGCCATGTCGTCCTTGGCCGGGAAGGAATAGCGGGCGGCGGGGAAAGGCATGCCGATCAGCCCGTCAAAGCGTGCCGGCGTGAACAGGCGCAGCGAATCCCAGCGTGAACGCCAGATGTCGCCGACGCGTTGGCGGGCCTCCAGGACAACGAACTTCATGCCCTTGCGGGCGAGGTGATAGCCGACGGACAGGCCATTTTGTCCGGCGCCAATGACGACGACATCGACATGTTCTTCCCTGAGCATGGGTCGCCTTTCGTCGCCGATCGGAGACTCGTTTTCCGCAGCCTGCACCGCGCTAGCCTCCAGTTGCACGAACGCCGCACCCTGTTCCAGCAACGCGCCGGCGCGCGCCCTGGTTTCGGTGATGCCGACGCCATGGCCGTGCGGTTTCATTGCGTGTGTTGAAGAGGGGGCGTGGCTCGAAATCGGGAGAGGTGTCGAAATCTGGTTCATGATCGCTCCATGCGAGTTTCGTTGGTCATGGAGCAAAAAATAGCGAGCCGGGCACGGCGCCGCTTCGGGGAGACACCTCACGAGAGAAAGAAAATGCCATGGGGATTTTCCCCCACGACGCCGTGTCAGACCAGGCCGTTCTGGAAGGCGTAGGCTGCCGCGGCGGTGCGCGAGTTGACCGCCAGCTTGTCGAAGATATTGCTGATGTGCCGGTCGACGGTCTTTTCGCTGAGACCGAGCTCTATCGCGATCAGCCGGTTTGTCTTGCCGGTGGCGACAAGGCCGAGGACTTCGATCTCGCGCGGCGTCAGGCCATGCGAGGGTGAAGCGGTGGGCCGCATCAGCAGATTGACGCGAGCGAGATCGGGGGCCGCGCCAAGTGCTGCGAAAACCGATCCGGCGACCTCGAATTCCAGCTCGGCGCCATCCTCGTCGCCGAGCATGCGGCAGGCCTGACCGGCCAGCACGCGCAGACGTGCCTCCAGATAGGGCGCGCCGGAGCGCTGCCAGATTGTCAGCGCGGCGCGGAAATGGCCGAGCGCCGTCGCGGCATCGCCGCCAGCCATCTCGATTTCGCCTCTCGCCTGCGCGGCCATCGCGGCCAGGATCTCGGTGGCGAAGCGGCGGGCGAGCGCCTCCAGTTCCGCGCAGGCATCGCGCGCTCCATCGAAGGCGCCCGCTGCCATCATGATCTCGACCAGCGCCGGAAGCAGGCGGGCACGGCCAAGCGGCGCCTTGGTCGTGGCAAGCACGCGGCGAATGGTTGCCGTCGCCTGCTCGGTCCGGCCCTGCATGAGGCGCAGCAGCGCCATGCCGGGCTGCGGGTCTAGCCCGAGACGGCTGGCGGCGCGGTAGAGGTCTTCGGCGGCGGCGAATTCACCGCGCAGCCGATGGATTTCGGCCTCCTGGTAGGCTGCACCCGCTGCCGCTTCGCTGCCGATGGCATGCGTGAGCGACAGAGTGGCGCGCCTTGCCTCGGCGATGGACTCCTGCCAGGCGCCGTTCAATTCCATGATCTCGGCCCGATGTAACAGGCAGATGCCGTTGAACTGAACAAGCTGCGGCTGCGATCCGCACCAGTTCGACAGCGCTTGCGTCCATTCGCGCGAGCGGTCGAGCGCATAGACCTGCCGGCACGCGGCAATGAGGTTGCAATAGATGAGGCCGGTGACCACAGGCGAGATTTTGCCGTCGGTGGCCGGCAGCATGGCTTCGTCGAGCAGGGCGATGCCTTCCTCGACCCGGCCCTGCCGAACCAGTGCGCGCCCGAGATAGCATCTGGCAAAGGCGATCAGATCGATGTCGCAACAGCGTTCGCCGATCGCGAGCGCCTGCCTTGCCTGCGCCTCCGATGCCGGATCGTTGCCGGTCACAAGCTCCTTTTGGGCGGCCAGCAACACCAGGTAGCCATGCGCCGCGCACTCGCGGCCAAAGCCATCAGCCAGACGCTGCGCCTGCTGGATACAGGCGGTTGCGTGGCCTTCCTCGCCCAACGCCATAAGCCTGAAGCCACGGAAGAATGCCCAATACGCCGCCTGGTCGTCACGGCCCGCTTCGATATGCAGGTTGAAGAGACGCTCGCCGGCGGCGAAGATGTCCTGATCTCGGTCCAGCATGCCCGCCGACCAGAGCAGCCGTTCCAGGTCTTCCACGCCAAGAGACGCGATCTCGTCCGTTGCCCGCAGAAGCGCGAAGGCATCCGCCCATGCCCGCTGCGCGTAGGCGTGGCGGGCCTTTTCGAGCAACGAGGCGGCATCGGCTTTCATCGGCAGAGCATAGCATTGCCCATT
>NZ_CAUM01000134.1 GCF_000350085.1 Mesorhizobium metallidurans STM 2683 | reverse complement strand
TGACGACTGTCCTAAGGCTTGATCTGAGGGCGCGCCCGTGGTTTTGCGATGACGACATGCACATAACAAGACCTTGAGGCGCATCGCATGGGTCCGTCCAAATGCGACGCGTTCCAGGGTCCGCTGTTCGAGTAGATCTCGTGGCAATTGCCCTCGCCTATTGACAGAACTGGATCGACAAGCCAATTTTTCGATGTAACGAGGAGAGGGCCTATGAAGAAAACCTACGAAAAGCCGGCGCTTGTCAAGAAGGGCAGGCTCGCGGCAATTGCCGCTGCGGTGGTGTCAACGCCGCCGGAGGAGTGAAGTCCAATTTTTTTAAAGTCCGCCACACCGAAAGGTGTGGCGGGCTTTTCGCGTTTTTGGCGCTCGGTTCGATAATCAAGGTCACGAATTGTTGCTTCATCGTCAACCTTGCGGAACGACGAGCGACGGTGCGAGTTAGGCACGACGAAATCTCGTGAGGATGCCGCCATGCCAATTCGCCCAGCCGTCTTGACAGCCGCTGGGGCGATTCTGTTTGCCGCAACAGCCACGGCCTACGCGCGCCCAGACACCCGCACCATGACGTGCGAGCAGACGCAGCTTCTGATCCAGAGCCGTCACGCGGTCGTGCTGACCACTGGCCGCAACACGTATGATCGATATGTCCGTCAATTCGGCAACGAATGCGATTGGCCGGAGGTGCCGACCACCGCCTACGTCAAGACGCGTGACGGCCAGTGCCTGGTCCATCGCTGCGACGAGCCGGTTTCCGATTTGCCGGATTGAGAAGCAGTCGGCTTCGAGTTCGACGCTCCCAAGGCGTTTTGCGTCGAAACGGATTCGATCGACGCGCTTTAGATTCGTGTTTTATGCATGTCGTTATCGCAAAACCGCTGCACACTTTTGCGCGACATGCGCTAGAATCCAAAGAATTGCCGGCCGATCATATATCCAAGGGCAACGACCGCCAGGGGAAACAAAGCCGGCGCCAACCGGCTCAGGAGAGAGCGGTTCACCGTTTCCCTGGGAATGTTCCTCTGCGCATTTCCGAGATTCTTGGTCATGGTCCGGTATAGTAGCAATCGCTGATTAACGATTCGCCAATGGCAATGTCCGCCCATAAATTGGCCGGTTTTCTTATTGAACGGGCTATTTGAATTCCTGCGCCGTGCAGTCGGCGAAGAGCACCGAAATCGTGCAGATGACGCCGCCGATGTCCTTTCGGGCGACCGCCTCCAGGCCATCGGCCCACGGCAGATCGATCACGTCGTAGATGAACTGGCTTGCCTCCAGATGCAGGTCCGGATCGATCTTGATCCGGCCGATGACCGCACCCTCAGCGTCTCTGAACTGGCGTCGATCTTGTTGATCTCGCGGTCGTTCGGATTGAAGACCTTCAAGGCGATGTCGCTGCGCGTGGTCGTCCATTCCAGCATTTCGAGAATGTCAGGCGAACCGCGTTCACATGCGGGCTTCGCGTTGGCATCGTGCGCGCAGAGTATGGCTGCGATCAGCGGCAGTCGTTTCAAGCCCATGTCATCCCTCATCGTCGCCGGAAACCATCGTGTCGGTCGAACAGGAGCAACGGACCTCATGAGTGCGCCGGCCTGGGGTGGGTTGCCGCACGCCGGAACCAATCGCCGCCCATTTGCTTTGGCAAGGAGTTCGCGAAGAAAGGAACTGGATATGAAACCTCTCCACATATTGCTTGTGGCGGGCGCGCTGGCCTTGCCCCTGGCGGTACCCGCTGCTGCGCAGACACCCGATCAGACAGAGAGCCAGGCGCGCGGGCGTTGCCAGGCCGCACCGCAGAATGGTCAGCAGCAGAAACCGCCCGCCAACAACGATGGCAGCAACAGGAATAGTCTGTCCGATACGCTCGATCCTTGCGACGGCGTGCTGCAGCCGCCACCGACAGGCGATCAAGGTATGGCCGCGCCACCGCCGGACGAAGGCAAGACCCCGGTAATCAAGCCCGGCGAGGTGCCCGTGCAACCGCCGAAGCAGTAGCCATCGTTCGCCCCTGAAATCTCCTGCTTCAATGCGGGTGTCGCGTGGTCCTGGGGCGCATGCTCCTTGCGCTCTTGGCTTCACGCGACACTGTCACCGGATCGACGCCGGTCCACATCATGGCGTTCACCTCGGCGAAGCTGATGAATGCCCGCCGCGCCTGGTCGGCGGTCAGACAGGATCGCAGCGCCCTTCAAAGCGGATCTGGCCAATACGCCGGATGCCATCGATAGGTCGTGATGGGTTGCGAAAGCCGATAGCGGCGGCCGGTAAACCCTTTGATCAATTAGTCTCGGCTTACGGAACAAGAGAGACGCCCCAGCGTTTGCTCACAGGGCTCGCCCTTCTCGGCAGTGATGCTCTCAAAGCCATGAATGGCGAGCCTGCCAACAGCAACAGGAGAAGATGATGAAAATCCACCTTGTCCCTGCCGCTGCAGGGTTTGTTCTGCTGGCCGGCATAGGCGTGGCCGCTGCGGATCAGGTGATTGTCACACCCGAACAGCAGACCATCATTCGCGAACATGTGCAAAAGCACCCGCTGGCGTCGGTTAGCCTGCTGGGCGTGGAACTCAATGTCGGTTCCGCTCTGCCCGACACGGTCGAGCTCCAGTCGATCCCCGACGTGCAGTACAGATATGCGGTCGTCGACAATCGTACCGTGCTGGTCGACCCTGGCACCCGTAGAATTGTGCAGGTCATAGACTGACCTTACCCGCCGCTCTCTCTCCGGAAGATGAAGAGGAGCGGCGGGCCGTCTCTGGCCGCAGGAGTGCGTGAATCTGTCTCGGGAATGAAGGAGCTATTTCCATGTTGCCGCATGTCGATTCACCCAACGTGGTCGCTGTCGTCGACAAATTGCTTGTCGAACGGGGAACTGGCCTCTTGTCGATGAAGGAGGTGATTGAGGTCGTGCGTGAGCGAACCGGAACGGAGCGCTCGGACGCGGATCTGGCAGGGCTGATCAAGAAGAAGGCGGCATTGCTTGGTGTCGCGGTTCTGTCGGATAAAGGCTGAGGCCGCCCAAGACGCCGATCGAAATTTCAGTTAAAACAGTTGTTGCTCACGGATTTGAACCGAACCGACGGAGGCAACAGTGACGGACGAGCGGCAGGAACGTATTCGCAGACGGGCACACGCGATCTGGGAACAAGCCGGCCGACCCGACGGCGCGCATCAGCGCCACTGGGACCAGGCAGCTGCCGAGATCGACAACGAGGACAGCAAGCCGAAAGCGAAAGCGGCGCTCAAGAAGTCCGTTGCCGCCAAGGGCGGCAAGTCGAAGGACAGCAAGCCGAAGAAGGCGTCAACCTAGCGTCCGGCATCCGCTTGGGGACCATCCGACATACGGCTGCCATTGTTGCCGCGGACGGAGTTCGGTCCGTGTCGCGGCAGCAATGTGAATTGCTGGAATTCTGAGTTGATTCGGTTACTTGCCACAATGGTTGTCATTGACGGTCGGTGAGGCCGTGCCGGCAACCCTGTTCGAGGCGTCGGGTTGTGCGCCTTGCGGGTTCACCGGACAGTTCTGATCAGCATTCGAATTCCAGTTGTCGGGCGCGCCGACGATGCTGTTGGTGATCCCAAAGTCGACAGCGTTAGGATCCGCAGGATCGGGATAAGCCGGGTCGACTACGACGCTTTTGTCGCTGCCAGTCCCGGCAGTGCCGCCGCCCGGTCCGTCGGCGTTCTGGGCCACGGCCGAAGTGGCCAAGCCGGCGGCTAATACGGACGCTGCGAGGATTTTCGTAAACATGGTTTGTCTCCATTTTTTCGATTGTCGCCGCATTGCGACTGTGGTGGAAACCGCTCGGGGGTAATGAAGGTTCCCATAAAATTCCGGCCAGGAACCTCCCAGTGCGCCTGTAACAAAGGCATCAGAAGCAACATCGATAGCCGTCCCGGCCGGGAACTGAAACCACTCCCGGCATTTCAGCAGTCGTAGCAATCCGTTGGAAATCGAGCGGGCGGCGGGGAAGTACGGAAGTCGCCCGGTTTTCAGAATCTCCGCGATTCAGCAGCCTATTGGAGCCCGCCACGCAAGCGTGGCGGGCTTTTTTGTGTTGGTGCACTTCTGCTTCGGGCGACAAGTGCATCCGTCCTGGCATTGACATAGCCATTACTGCGCGATATTGAACAGGACTATACAGGTTCACTGAACAGGTATTCCATGGCGCGCCGCGCGGCTCTGTCATCTCCCGGAACGGGCAAGCCCGAACAGATCGCGACTGTTCTCGAACATGAGATCCGCTCCGGCGTGCTCGGCTTTGGCGATCGCCTGCAGAGCGAGAACGAGCTGGTCCAGCGCTTCTCCGTCAGCCGCAACACCATCCGCAAGGGTCTCGAGGAATTGTCGAGCCGCGGATTGATCACGACCAAGGTCGGCATTGGCTCGTTCGTCACTTTCGACGGCATGCCGGTCGACGACGCGGTCGGCTGGTCGCGCGCTCTGGCCAATGCCGGCGCCAATGCCGACACGCGCACGCTCAGGCTCGAAGTCATGCAGGATGCCGAACTCGCCGCCAGGCTCGGCGTCGACAGTCCGTTCTTCATCGCCGTCGACCGGGTGCGCACCAATGCCGATGACGGCCATGCCATCTCCATCGAGCGCAGCCGTCTGCCGTTGTCGCCGGAGCTGGAGGACGTGCCGCTGCGCGGGTTGCGCGAAGGCTCGCTGCACCAGACGCTGCGCGGTGCGAAGCTTGTTCCCGATCACGGCGAAGAATGGGTCGATATCGAGATGCTGAGCGCCGAGGACGCGGCGATCCTCGACTGCGCGCCAGGGATGCCGTTCCTGCGCACACGACGCCTGACACGCGCCGCCGACGGCCGCGCCATCGAGTTCGTCACCAGCCTGCTCAACCCGGCGCATTTCGCCCTTCATCTGGAGTTCTGAGATGATGGATAGGACCGAGATGATCGACCGGGCTATGGGCGCGCTCATCGGCGGCGCGCTGGGCGATGCGCTCGGCATGCCGACACAACTCCTGTCGCCCGCGCGCATCGCCGAGCTCTACGGCCATGTCGAGGGTTTCGTCGCGCCCGTCGCCGACCATCCGGTATCGAAAGGGCTGCTGGCTGGCACGATCACCGACGACACCGAACAGGCGCTCCTGCTCGGCCGCATCCTGATTGTTTCCGGCGATCGTTTCGACCACACGCGCTGGGTCAATGCGCTGCTCGACTGGGAGCGCGACGTCAAGGCGCGTGGCAGCTACGATCTGCTCGGTCCGTCGACCAAGCGCGCCATCGACGCCATCAACAATGGCGTGCCCCCCGAAGAAGCGGGAAGCGGCGGCGATACCAATGGCGCTGCCATGCGCATCGCCCCGGTCGGGATCATGATGCCGCTGGAACCGCTCGACGCCTTGGTCGCCAAGGTTGCGGAAACCTGCCGGGCCACGCATAACACCTCGATTGCGATCGCCTCGGCCGCCGCAGTTGCGGCCGCCGTCAGCAACGGCGTTGCCGGCGGCGACTGGCACGCCGCTTTGGACCATGCCGTCATGGCAGCCAGGCGTGGCGCGGCACTCGGCCATTGGGTCACCGGCGGCGACATTGCTGCGCGCATCGACTGGGCGAGGGGCCTCGTTCGCGGCAGGACTGTCGCCGACGGCATCCGGCTGATCACCGATCTGGTCGGCACCGGCGTCGCCAGCCAGGAATCGATTCCGGCTGCCTTCGCCGTGCTGGAGATCGCCGGCGGCGATCCCTGGCAGGCCGCCATCATCAGCGCCAATCTCGGCGGCGACACCGACACGATCGGCGCCATTGCCGCCGGCATGGCCGGCGCCTGCACGGGCTTTTCCCGGCTGCCGCAACAGCACATCGCCAGACTGAAGGGCCTCAACGTAGAACGGGTGCATGCGCTGGCCACTGATCTTGTCGCGGCACGCACGGCAAAAGCCGGCTCTGGCAAGGATGCTGCGGCATGAGCGGAACTCAGCCTGACATGAGCGGGCGCCTCGTCCATATCGGCAGCGCGGTGGTCGACTATGTCTACCGCATCGATGCCTTGCCGGAACCGGGCGCGGAGAAGACCGCATCGAGTTTTGCTCAAGTCGCGGGTGGTGGCTTCAACATGATGGTCGCGGCCAGCCGCACCGGCATGAAGGTCGTCTTCGGCGGCCAGCTCGGTACCGGACCCAATGGCGATTTCCTGCGCGCTGCCTTGGCTGCCGAAGGCATCACGGCACTGACGCCGGCATCACCAGTGATGGACAGCGGTAATTGCGTCGCCATGATCAGCGGCGATGCCGAGCGCACTTTCGTCTCGTGGCCCGGCGCCGAGAGCGTGCTCAGCCTCGACATGATGGCGCCGGTCCGGGTTGCGCCGGGCGACTGGGTGTTCGCCTCTGGCTATACGCTGAGCTATTCCGGCAGCCGCGATGCGCTGGGCGACTGGATCGAGGCGCTACCGGAGAATATTCCCTTCGTCTTTGATCCGACGCCGATCGTCGCGGACATTCCGCGTGCCACTCTCGACCGGGTGCTTGCCCGCACGACCTGGCTGAGCTGCAACACGACGGAAGCGGTCGAGATCGCCGGCTCTGGCGATGTCGAGGCACTCGCCGCCCGTCTGCTTTCCAGCCATTGCCCGAAGGCTGAAGGCATCATCATCCGCGCCGGCGCAAAGGGCTGTTTCGTGCGGCTGGCCGGCGGTGGCACGCGGACAGTTGCTGGCTTCAAGGTCGACCCCATCGATACCAATGGCGCCGGCGACACCCATATCGGCGCATTTGTCGGCGCGCTGTCGCGCGGCGTGGCGGCCTTCGAGGCGGCGCGCTACGCCAATGCGGCGGCGGCGCTCTCGGTCACTCGCCATGGCGGATCCTCGGCGCCGACGGACGCAGAAATCAAGACATTCCTGAGCCACATCGCCGGTCCGTCGACAGGGGCCGACGGCCGGAACCGGAAGGCCCATGCCTAACTGCCTGAAAACCTGACAAGCCCGGGAACCGGGCAAGCAAAAAGAGAGGAACGAACATGCGCATGCCCAAACTGACTGCATTCCTGACGGCGACCGCCGTCTTCACCTCCGTACTGGCCGCCAGTGCCGCCGAAGTGCATGTGCTCAACTGGAAGGGCTACGGCGCCGATGAGCCATGGGCGATCGCCGCCTTCGAAAAGGCGACCGGCAACAAGGTCGTCAACGACTTCTTCAATTCCGAACAGGAAATGCTGACCAAGCTCAGGACCAATCCCGGCCTCTACGACGTCGTCATGATCAATGCTGCCTTTAACGACCAGGCGATGGCTGAAAAACTGATCCAGCCGATCGATACGTCCAAGCTGTCGAACTATGCGGACATCAGTCCGGACAAGGCAGGCTCGCCGATGCTCGATCATGACGGCAAGGTCTATGGCGTGCCGTGGGTGTGGGGCCTGACGGCGCTCGCCATCAACGAAAAATCTTTCGACAAGCCGCCGACCAGCATCACCGAAATGTGGAACGAGGCGCACAAGGGCCGCGTGGTCATTCGTGACGATGCTGTCGAAGCGGTCCAGTTCGGCGCCATAGCCACCGGCCAGAACATCAACGACATCAAGGATATGGAAGCGGTCAAGGCGAAGCTGAGCTCGCTGATGCCGCAGATCAAGACATTCTGGAGTTCGGAGAACGACTGGAACCAGATGGTCGCATCCAACCAGATCGACATCGGCACCTATTGGAGTGGCTCGGCCGACCGCGCCAAGACGCATTTCAAGCTGCCGGTCTCGCTGGTTATCCCGCAGGAAGGCGCTGTCGCCTGGCTCGACGCCTTTTCCATTCCGGTCGGCTCCAAGAACGTCACTGGGGCCGAAGCCTTCATCAACTACATGATCGATCCGAAATTCTATGTCGAATGGGTCACCAAGGTCGGCGCGCCGGTGTCAGCCAACACCAAGGCGGTGGAAGCTCTTCCCGAGGACGCCTTTAACCGCAAGGTGATGGGCGATCCCGATGTCGCCAAGCGCATTCAGTTCCAGGCGCCGATCACCGACGCCCAGCGCGAAGCCTATCTGGCGCTGTGGCAGCAGCTCAAGGTCGACGTGAAATAGGCTGACGTCCCGATCAGCCGGCGGTTTCCGCCGGCTGATTCTTCCGATCCTGGGGAGGAGGTATCATGGCGATACAGGGTGCGACCGCTTCACGCAGCGGGCTGAGATCGGCCTTGCCGCTGCTTCTCCCCGCCTATCTCTGGCTGACGGTGGCGATCTTCCTGCCGCTGTCGGCCATGGTCTTCTTCTCCTTCATGACCGATCTGCCGCTGTCGGGAAAGCCGTGGGCATTTACGTTCGGCAATTACGCGACCTTCTTCTCGCAGAGCCTCTATCTGAGGCTGCTATGGGCCTCGCTGCGCCTGGGCCTCGAAGTGACGTTGTGGTGCATCGTCATCGGCTACCCCGCGGCCTATGTGCTGGCCAAGGTGCTGAAGGGGCGCAGCCGTGAGGCGATCTTCCTGCTTGTCATCCTGCCGTTCTGGTCGAACGGGCTGGTGCGCATCTTCTCCTGGGCGATGGTGCTGCGCGAAGGCGGCATCCTCGACACCGCTCTCAACGCCGTACTGCCGTTCAAGATCAACATCGACCTGATGTATTCCTATCCGGCTGTGATCATCGGCCTGGTGCACTCCTACGTGCCCTATATGGTGCTGACCTGTTATCTCACGCTGCAGGCCATAGACGATTCACTGATCGAGGCCGGGCGTTCGCTTGGCGCCTCGCGGTTGCAAATGCTGAAACGGGTGATCATCCCGCTCTCGATGCCGGGGCTGGTCGCGGGTGCGGCACTCATCTTCGTGCCTGTGGTCGGCTCCTTCATGGAACCGCGTATTCTCGGCGGCCGCACCGGCACCTTTTACGGCACGGTCATCGAGGACCAGTTCGTTGCCGTCTTCAACTGGCCGCTGGGTGCCGCTCTGTCCTTCATTCTGCTGGCCGTCGTGCTGGTCATCCTGGCGTTGGCCGCACCAGTGTTGCGGAAGGCCGCCTGATGGCGACGACGCGTATCCTCGAAAGGCTCGGCCGGCTCTACATCTGGCTGCTGCTCGCCTTCCTCTATCTGCCCATCATCATCATGGCGCTGATGTCGTTCAACGTCTCGCCCTTCTACCAATTGCCGTTCGAATGGACGACCGAGTGGTACGCGTCGCTGTGGCAGAACGACCAGCTGATCTCGGCGACATGGAACAGCCTCGAAATCGCGATCATCACCACCATCATCTGCGTGGTGCTCGGCTCGGCGGCGTCGCTGGCGCTCTACCGCTATGAGTTCAGGGGAAAAAAAATCCTGCAGGCGCTGCTGTTTCCGCCGATCGCCATTCCGTGGCTGATCACCGGCACGGCGATGCTGATCTTCTTCTTCGGCGTCGGTATCGGCCGCGGCCTGTTCGCCATCCTGCTCGGCCATGTCGCCCTGGCGCTGCCCTACGTCATCGTCGTCGTCTCGGCCCGGTTGCAAACCTTCGCACCGGAACTGGAAGAAGCGGCGCGCTCGCTCGGCGCCAACCAATGGCAGGTGACGCGGCGCGTGACGTTGCCCTGGATCATGCCGGGCGTCATTGCCGGCGGGCTGTTCGCCTTTGCCGTGTCGTTCGACCAGTTCGTGGTCTCCTACTTCCTGTCGACGCCTGGCCAGACGACGCTGCCTGTCGAAATCTACGCGGCGATCCGCAAGGGTTTTACGCCCGAGATCAACGCGGTCTCGACCATCATCATCGTCGTGTCGATGGCGCTGATGCTGCTCACGGCGCGGTTCTTCAAATTCGGCGGAGAGAAATAATGGCCGGCGTGCAGGTATCGAACGTGTCGCGCAGCTTCGGGGCGCACAAGGCGCTGGACGACGTCTCTATCGATTTTGCCGATGGCGGTTTCTACGCGCTGCTTGGGCCGTCGGGCAGCGGCAAGACCACGCTCTTGCGCCAGATCGCCGGTTTCGATTTTCCCGACTCCGGCCGCATTGCGATTGGCGGCGAAAGCGTCGAGCGGGTGCCGGTCGAGAAGCGGCGGATCGGCATGGTGTTCCAGAACTATGCGCTGTTTCCCAATATGAGCGTCGCCGACAATGTCGCCTTCGGGCTGTCGGTGCGCGGCGAGGCCAAGGCGGTGATTGCCGCCGAGGTAAAGCGCGCGCTTGAGCTCGTGCAACTCGGCAAGCTCGGTGGCCGGAGACCGCACCAGCTCTCCGGCGGCCAGCGCCAGCGTGTCGCGCTGGCCCGCGCCATCGTCACCAAGCCGCGCGTGCTTTTGCTCGACGAGCCATTGGGCGCGCTCGACAAGGCGCTGCGCGTCGACATGCAGATCGAGTTGAAACGCATCCAGCGCGAGATCGGCATCACCACCATCTTCGTCACGCACGACCAGGAAGAGGCGCTGACGATGAGCGACCGCATCGGCATTTTGCGCGACGGCAGGCTGGTGCAGGAGGGGCCGCCGGAGGAGATCTACGATAGCCCGAAGAGCGAGTTCGCCGCCACCTTCCTCGGTGATGCCAACATATTGCGCGGTGACAGCACGGGCACCGGCATCCGACTGCCCGACGGCACGGCCATCGCCGCCGGGGCTGGCGCGACGCTTGCAGCCGGCGCCAAGGCGAGCTGCGCCGTGCGGCCCGAACGCATCCGCATCGCCACCGATGCCGGAAGCGCGGGCCGGGCCAATGGCAACATGCTCCGGGGCCAGATCTCCAAGCGCATCTTCGCCGGCAACAACAGCACCTATTTCGTCGAACGCGACGGCCAGACGCTCAAGGTCATCGTGCAGAACACCGGCATCGAGCGGCTGGCGGAGGGGCAAGACGTGGTGTTGCGCTGGTCGCCGGAGAGCACCGTGCTGATCGCCGCGAGCTAGATCAGGCTGCCGGACTTGCCAGCCGGACCGCAATCGGGGAGAGCTTATCGGCGGAGTGCGGAAAGCGAAACAGCCGATGACGCTTGAACTGAGTGCGCGAGACCAGTCGATGCTGCGGGGCGCGCGGGGGCCGGCTACAGCCGCCGCGATGAGGATACTGGTCGCGTTTTCTAAGGCGGTCGGCGCGTCGAAACTGCTCGACATTGCCGGTGCTCATATCGATGGCTGTCTCTATCACGGTCAGGCCAGCCTCGATTTCGTCGAAAGACTGGTCGAGGGCAGTGGCCGCGTGCTTGTGCCGACGACGCTCAATGTCGGCTCCTTCGATCTCATCCATCCCGGATTGGTGAAGATGCCGCCGTCGCAGGAGGCGCCGGCGCGGCGACTGATGAAGGCGCATCTGGAACTCGGCTGCCGGGCGACTTTCACCTGTGCACCCTACCAGACACGGTTCCGGCCCGGTTTTGGTGAACAGATCGCCTGGGGTGAATCCAACGCCATCGTCTTTGCCAATTCCGTGATCGGGGCGCGGACCAACCGTTACGGCGATTTCATCGATCTGTGCTGCGCGATGACCGGACGTGCGCCCGCATGGGGCCTGCATTTGAGCGAAAACCGGCGCGGCCGGGTTCTGTTCGAATTGATCGATTCTGACGCGGAACCGAGCGATAGCCTGTTCGTCGCCGTCGGGCTGATCATCGGGCAAACAAGTGGCGATCGCATCCCGGTGATCTCGGGCCTGCCTAGACCGCGCGATGAGGATCAGTTGAAAGCGCTGGGCGCCGCCGCGGCGACGACCGGGGCTGTGGCGCTGTTCCATGCGGTTGATATCACGCCGGAAGCGAACACGCTCGAAGAGGCGTTTCATGGCATGGCGCCAGAGGAGATAATTGGCATCACGCGCGCCGACCTCGACAATGCGCTGGCCAGGCTATCGAGCGTACCGGACGGCGCGCCTTTGGCGGCCGTGTCACTGGGCACGCCGCATTTCTCGCATGACGAATGGATGCGGCTGTTGCCATTGTTGCGCAAGGTCGCGCCGGGCAGGGGCATTCCGATCTACGTCAACACCGGTCGCGCGACGCTGACGCGCCTGCAGGATGAGGGGGCGCTGGCCGGCATGGAGGCGTTCGGGCTTATATCGGTCGCCGACACCTGCACCTATGTCACTTCGATCATCGAGCGGCTTGACGGCGTGGTGATGACCAATTCCGGCAAATGGGCGCATTACGCGCCCGGCAATATCGGCGTCTCGGTGGCCTTTGGCGACATGGCGGATTGCGTCCGCTCCGCCGCGGCCGGCCATGTCGTGCGAGGCACGCGATGAGCGGGCAGGACAGGCGAACCCTGGACAGAACCGGCATTTTTCAGTTGGTTGGCGAGGCGCAAGGCTCGGCGCTGGTACTGTCGCAAGCGCTCAGTTTCTGGGGCGGCGTCGATGCCGAGACGGGCGACATCATCGATCATTCGCTTGCCGAGCTGGGCGGCAATGTCGCCGGCCGGATCCTGATCATGTCAAGCGGGCGGGGCTCGTCGTCGTCCTCGTCGGTTCTTGCCGAGGCGATCCGCAAGGGCACGGCGCCGGCCGGCGTCATCCTGGAGCGGCCGGACCCGATCCTTGCCGTCGGCGCCATCGTCGCCGAATTCCTCTACGGCATCAGCATGCCGCTGGTCGTCTGCGACACGTCAGGCATTGTCTCCGGCGACCGGATCGCCATCGGCATTAATGAGGATGCGCAAGCGATGGTCAGCCTGACCTAAGTATTTGTTTTTACGCATGATCTTGTCCGAAAAGTCTGCAACTTTTCGGGATCATGCTCTAGCCGGCCATCAGTCCAGCAGCGCCACGGCGCCAATAGGCCGCGGCCAGCGTCTGGTCGCGGCCGAGCCCGAGCGTGCCGCGCCAGTGTTCGCGAACGATCCTGGCCGCTGCTGCTTCCGCCGCGAACCAGCCGAAGGCCGAGCCAGCCTGCGGCCATTCCACGGACCGGACAGCATCCGCCAGCCGCTCGTCGGCGCCGGCCGCAATGCCGTCCCGTGTCAGCCAGTGCAGCTCGATGCCAGTGGCGTTGTCGATCTCCTGTCGTTCGCCATCGTCGCCGATCTCGACGAAGGCCACGCCCTTGGTCCCTGCGGGCAGCGTCTCCAACAGCCGTGCCAGCGCCGGCAGGCCGGTTTCGTCGGCACCCAGCACATACCATGATGCCGGCCGCACCGGACGGCCTACCGGCCCCATGATGCCGATTTTCTTGCCGGGTGCCGCTTGCATGGCCCAGGCAGCGCCGACGCTCTCGCCGAGATGTACGAGAAAGTCGACATCGACGAAGCCGTTGGCCACGTCGAGCTTGCGGATCGTATAGACGCGCGCCACCGGACGCCTGTCATCCGAAGGCCAGACCGGCAGACCATTGCTGCCGAGCATGGGCCAGAGCGGATCGGGCACTTCGCTGGTCGGGAACAGCATGCGGATGTGCATGCCGCCGAATTTCGCGAAACGCTCCAGATACTCGCCGGCAAAGCGGATACGGCGCATATGCGGGGTGAGGTCGCCAACGTCAGTCACGATCATCTCGCGATACTGGGCGAGGCGGGTCTCATCGGCGAGATCGCCGGTCCAGACGATCTCGGGATTTTCTTCCCTGGCATAGACCTGGACCGCGGTGGCCAGCAGATCCTTGATGCGGGCAAGGCCGTCGCGGTCGGCGGCATTGGCTCGCATCACCAGCCGCTCCATGTCGAGAGACGCGCCGCCGAAGGCGAAGCGGAAATCGATCCGCTGCCCCTCTTGCGAGGCATCGGCATCGAAGCTCCGCAGCCTGTCGCTGATGCGGTCGATGTAAAGCGGCAGGTTGCGCAGGTTCAGACGCGCTTCGCAGGCCAGTCCGCTCACCAATGCTGCGCTCACGCTCAACCTCCGATTCTGCCAGTCAGCGCCAGTTTGAAGGTGCGGCCCTTGCCCTGTTCCGTTGCCGCCGACGTCGACCATGCGCTTTGCGGGTCGGTGTAGGCGGTGTCAAAGACGTTATCGACGGCGAAATCGAGCTTGGCGTGGTCGTTGATGCGCCAGTTGGCGAAGACATTGACGAGGTCGAAGCCGTCATTGACCACCGGCACGGCGTTTGGATTGGTGCGGCTTGTCCGGGTGATCTTGCCGATGCTCAGATATTGCGCGCCGACGGTGAGCTGGTCTTCGAGCATCCGGAAGCCGACGGTCGCCGAGAAGCGGTCGAGCGGCGTGTTGTTGAGCGCCTGACCGGAGTAGACGCCGCTGACGATCTTAGCGTCGATTAGCGCGCCTGCAAGGTTCACGAAGCCCCAGCCATAGTCATAGACCATTTCGGCTTCGACACCCTTCAGGCGCGCGTCACCGATGTTGATCGCGGTGCGCGGTATTCCAGTGCGCAGGTCGACTTCGATGTAGTCCTCCACGTCGGTGTGAAAGACGTTGAGCTTGGCGCGCAGCCGGTCACCCGCCGTCAGCACATCATCGTACTTCACGTTGATGCCGGCTTCCCAGTTCTTCGCCGTCTCTGGTTGAAGGAGCAGGTTGGGGAGATAGGCGTCGCCGGAGCCATGCGCACCGCCGCCGCGATAGACATCTTGCAGACCCGGCGCCCGGTAGCCTTCGGAATAGGTGCCGTAGATCTGGAAACCTTCGAGCGGAGTCACGCCGACGGTGAGGCGCGGCGACCAGCGGTCACCCGACATCGAGGCTTTCTCCGGGGGTACGGTCTTTGTTTCGCCGTCGAGCTGGTAGCCGTCATAACGCATGGCGGCAATGAGCTGCAGCCAGTTCTCATAATCGCCCTGCCATTGCAGGAAGCCGCCATAGCCTTGCTGCTCGCCGGCGCCGAAATGCGCGGCTTCCGACGAGGCCTCCAGATAGTAGTAGTCGAGCCCGTAGGTGAGCGTGTGGGCCATCTCCCAGGCGTCGAAGCGTGAGGAGTTCTTGACGTTGAAGCCGGTCGTAGCGACGTCGTAGTAGCGGAAGTTGCCGATCGCGGACGTCGGCCAGACCTGCGTCTGCTCGGCGCGCGTGCGGTTGTGGTAGGCATTGGCGCTGAAGTCGATCAGCGCATTGTCGTCAGGCTTCCAGGTGTAGGCTGCCGTATAGGTCTGGTTGGTGGTGTTGGTATCGTAGCGGCTGAGCGTCGGCGAGATCGAGCCGCTCGAGCCGGTGATCTGGTCGTTGTAGCGCTGCAGGATGGCGCCAAGCTTCAGCTCGTGGCCGTCGGCCGGCCGCAGCGTCGTCTTCATGTAGCCGCTGGTCATCCGCTCACCGGTCCAGGGCACGATGTCGCCATTGCCGTCGGTGTAGCTGTCGCGGTCGCGGTAGATGAGGTTGCCGATGATGTCGGCGTCGTCGCTGAAGCGATAGGCGCCGGTGGTGCTGGTGGTGAAGCCGTCGCCATTGTCCTCGTAGCCGAGCTTCTCGCTCAGCGCCCAGCGCTCCTCCGGCTTGAGGAAGTCGCCGGCATCCTTGGTCTCGAAGGAGACGACGCCGCCGATGCCGCCCGAACCATAGGCGTTGGACACCGGGCCGCGAATGACGGTGGCTTCCTTGATCAGGTCGGGCTCGACATAAAACGATCCCGAACCATGGCCGACACGCCAGTAATCCTGACGGGCGCCGTCGAGGGTGACGACGACGCGGCCATACTGCTCCAGTCCGCGAATGTTGATGGCGGTCGCCGGATCGTCGCCGTTCATCGAAGCGGCGACGCCCGGCGTGGTGCGGAAAATGTCGGCGGCGGTGTCGGGCTGTATACGGTCGAGCTCTTCCTGATCGATGGCGCTGATGGCGGCCATCGATTCGATGACCGCCGTCTTGATCATCGTCGCCGAGATGGTGATGACATCGAGCATGGTGGCCGGCTGATCCTGTGCGGCGTTGGCCGGTGCCAGCCGGCCGGTCTTGGCGAGGGCGCCCTTCTTTTCCTGTTCCTGCGCGTTGGCCTGCGGTGCGGCGCAAAGGCCGAGCGCGAAGGCGAGCGCGGTGCTCGCCATCAAGGTCGTATTCGTTCTCATGTGATCCCAGCCCCCAAGCAAAGCAACTGCTGGCGGTGGCTGAACGGCCTTGGCTGGCATGATGGAAATCCCTCGACCGATCGATCAGGGCATGGGTCACATATTAAAACATGATGACATGAGTCAACTTTAAATTTATAGGCCACACCATTGGCGAAGGCATCCTGGACGGAAGTGAACGGCATGGTCGGCAGCGAGGGCAGGTGGGTCCACTGGTTTCGACCGGGCAGGATCGCGATGGTGCTCATTCTGGCAATGTCCGTCCTGGCGCCTTCCTGCGGCTTCAAGGCGCTGGCCGCCGAGACAGTGGTGGATGCGCTGGGGCGCATCGTCACGCCGGGGCCGGCGACGAGAATCCTGACGCTTGGCTCCGATGTCACCGAGATCGTGCATGCGCTTGGCGCCGGCGAGCGGATCATCGGCGTCGATCGCGGCAGCAAATATCCACCATCCGTCATGCAAAAACCCAATGTCGGCTATCGCCGCCAGCTTTCGGTCGAAGGGTTGGCCGGGCTGCGCCCCGATCTGATCCTGGCGGCCGAGGACAGTGGGCCGCCCGAAGCCGTCGAGGTGCTGAAGTCACTGGCGATCCCGATCGTCTTCGTCCCCGAGGACAACAGCCAGCAAGGCATCGAGCGCAAGATCACTCTGATCGCCGCGTCGCTCGGACGCGAGGACAAGGGCAGGGTGGTCTCCGCCGAGGTGCTCGCCGCCTTTCAAGCGGCCACCGATCTCGCGTCGAAAATTGCATCGGAGCGCCGCAAGAAGGTGGTGTTCTTCCACGGCCTGGTGCGGCTGAGCGCGGCCGGCGCTGGCACGGCGGTCGATGCGATCATTCGTTATGCCGGCGGCATCAATCCGATGGATGTCGTGAAAGGCTACAAGCCGGCATCGGAGGAGAAGTTGATCGAAATGGCGCCCGATGTCATTTTGATGATGAGCGACGACAAGGGCGGGCCGACCGCCGAGCAAGTGTTCGGCACACGCGCGCTGAGCGCTACGCCGGCGGCGGAGAACAAGGCGCTGATCGTGCTCGACGGCGCCTATATGATTGGCTTTGGCCCGCGTACCGCCGATGCGATCCGCGACCTTGCGCAGGCGCTTTATCCAGAGGTGGCGGACGCAGATTAGGCCGATTTCGGCGGGTCTGTCGGCCTTTGCGCCGTAAGGGCCGCTTGGCAAAAAATGTCGAGCCGTTGGCCATCGCGACCTATGGCGGTCCGCCGCGTCGTTTTCTTCGGGACGCTCGCCAGCCGAACAAAGTTGCCGGGCTGGTCCAAACATTGGCACGATATTCTATCCTGCCAACTTGACCGCGAACGGCTCCTTCAGCCTATAATTCTACTAAATTCATAGACTAACTGCGAACGCGTTGACGTTTGTGGCTGGATTGCGAGAACCAAGGCACAAAGGGAGCGCATCGATGCCGAAAACCGAATCCAATCCGATCGACCTCGGCACCAAGGCCGCCGATTTCCTGTTGCCCGACTCGCAGGGCGTGCTGCACAGGCTGGCCGATTTCGATGCCAAGCCGGCGTTGCTCGTCGCCTTTATCTCCAATCGTTGCCCGTTCGTCGTTTTGATCCGCGAGGCGTTCGCTGCCTTCGCCAGGGATCGTGCCGACAAGGGCCTGCAAGTGGTGGCGATCAACGCCAACGACCATGAGGCGCATTCCGAGGAGACGCTGGCCAGGATCGGCGAGGAGGCGGAAAAGTTCGGCTATGCCTTCCCCTATCTCAAGGACGCTTCGCAGCAGACGGCGAAAGCCTATGGCGCGGCCTGCACGCCCGATTTCTTCCTGTTCGGCGCCGACCGGCGGCTCGCCTATCACGGCCAGTTCGACGATGCGCGGCCGGGCAACGGCAAGCCGGTGACGGGTGCCGATCTGCGCGTCGCGGTCGACACGGTGCTGAGGGGCGAAACGCCGGCTGCCAAGCAGGTGCCGTCGATCGGCTGCAATATCAAATGGAGCGCCGGCAACGAGCCGGTGTGGTTTTCCAGGGCGGCCTGAGCCGAACCTGCCGCCTTTAGCCGACCGCCAATTCCCTTTCCGCGAGTGATCATGCCGAAGACTGCCACAGCCGTCCGATCCGCTCCAGAAGGGCTTCATCTCGCCGCCGATGTGCTGGTGCTGGGTGGCGGTCCGTCGGCCGCCTGGGGGGCGGTCGCCGCGGCTGAAAGCGGCGCGACCGTGGTGCTGGCCGACAAGGGTTACCTCGGCACCAGCGGCGCCACCGCGCCGTCGAATACCGGCACCTGGTGCGTGCCGCCGGGCGACAACAGGCACACTGTGGTCGAGCGGCGCTGGCAACGCACCGGCGAACTTGCCGACCAGCGCTGGATGCTGCGCTGCGTCGACACCGCTTACCGCAATCTCCTGAAACTTTCCGAATGGGGCTATCCGTTTCCGAGCGAGGATGACGAGCGGCTCTACATCGCCAATCTGCGCGGACCGGATTACATGCGTTTCATGCGCCGCAGGGTGTTGCTGGCCGGCGTCACCGTGCTCGACCATCACCCGGCGCTCGAACTCCTGTCGGACGGCGACGCGGTCGTCGGTGCCGCCGGCGTTGGTCGACAGGTCGAGCATGACTGGCGGGTCGACGCCAAGGCGGTGGTGCTGGCAACCGGCGGCTGTGCCTTCCGCGAGCGCATCCTCGGCTCGGCCGGGCTGACCGGCGATGGCTATCTGATGGCGGCGGAAGCCGGCGCCACCCTGTCAGGCATGGAATTCACCGGCAAATACACGCTGGCGCCCCATGGCTCGTCGCTGAACAAAGGCCTGCCGTTTCGCTGGGCCTCGTTCCACCGCGAAGACGGATCCGCGATCCTCGGACCGACCGGCGAACCGCTGCGCAACGGCATCGGCGACCGCGAGGAGGAAGTGGCGCGGGCGCTGATCGAGGGTCCGGTCTATGCGCGGCTCGACCAGGCCGAACCGGCGCTGCAAGGCTGGCTGCGCCAGGGCCAGCCGAACTGCTTCGTGCCCTATGACCGCGCCGGCATCGACCCCTTCAGCGATTTGTTCCGCATCACGCTGCGCGCGGAAGGCACGGTGCGCGGCACTGGCGGCATCGACATCGTCTCCGACGACTGCGCCACCGGCGTGCCCGGCCTCTACGTTGCCGGCGATGCCGCCAGCCGCGAGATCATGACCGGCGCGGTTTCGGGCGGCGGCGCCGTCAATTCGTCCTGGGCGCTGGCCAGCGGCTGGTGGGCCGGCAAGGGCGCCTCGACCCATGCTAGGCGCCGCGGCGGCAAGGCGTTCCGCAATGAGGTCCGGCCGCTCGGCCAGGCCGGCCTGCGCCCGGCGGCTTCGCCGCGCGCCGACATCGCGGCAACCGAGATCATCGAGGCCGTGCGTGATGAGGTAACACCGCTGGACAAGAATTTCTTCCGCAGTGGCGCTGGCCTAGAAAAAAGTGGTGAGCGGCTGGAGAGCGTGTGGCGCGATGTCCGCGACCATCTGCAGGGCGAGGGGTTGGAGCGGATCCGTACGCGCGAGGCCGCGTCGATTGCCGCCGCCGGGCGCTGGTCGGTGGCGGCAGCACTTCATCGCAGCGAGAGCCGCGGCATGCATCGCCGCACCGATCTGCCGGGCAAGAAACTGTCCCTGGCGCACCGGCTGGTGATCAACGGCGTCGACGACTTTCGCATTGCCGGAGCGTCCGAGCGGCTGGCGGAGTTGGCGTCATGATCGAGATCGTCTCGGCCACGCGCTGCATCGAATGCGACATCTGCGTCAAGGTATGCCCGGCCAACGTCTTCGACGCGACCAAGGACGGCGCGCCGGTAATCGCGCGCCAGGAAGACTGCCAGACCTGCTTCCTCTGCGAGATCTATTGCCCGACCGACGCGCTCTACGTGGCCGAAGTTGCCGAAGGGCCGACCGGCATCAGCGAGGCTGAAGTCGAAGCGCGTCATCTGTTCGGCGGCTATGCCCGTGCGCTCGGCTGGAAGCGCGGCAAGGCCGGGGGCTCTGAGTTCGACCCGACGCACCGCATCCGCGTGGCGCAATAAAGCGATCGGAGACTGGCATGGACCGCATTGTCGTCAACGACATCAAGAAGACCTTCCAGCTCAAGCCGGGACAGTTCGTCACCGTCGATGGCGAGGCGACCGACCGCGTCACCGTGCTTGACGGCGTCTACCTCGCCATCCGCAAGGGCGAGTTCATCACGCTGGTCGGGCCGAGCGGATCGGGCAAGTCGGTGCTGCTCGACATCATTGGCGGGCTGACGCAGGCGACCAGCGGCGGCGTCCAGCTTGACGGCAGGCGGATCAGCAAGCCCGATCCCAAGACCGGCTATGTCTTCCAGCAATATGCGCTGTTTCCCTGGCGCACGGCGCTGGCCAATATCGAATATGCGCAGGAAGTGCGCGGCGTCGCCAAATCGGAGCGCACCGCCACGGCTCGCCATCTTCTGTCGCTGTTCGGCCTTGCCGGTTTCGAGGACCGCTTTCCCAACCAGCTCTCCGGCGGCATGCAGCAGCGCGTGGCGATCGCCCGGGCGCTGGCCAGCAATCCGGAAGTGCTGTTGATGGACGAGCCGTTCGCCGCGCTCGACCAGCAGACGCGCGAGCTCCTTCAGGGCGAACTGCTCAGGATCTGGGGCGAAATCAAGACGACGGTGATCTTCGTCACCCATTCGATCGACGAGGCGATCTTCCTGGCCGACCGGGTGGTGGTGATGACCGCGCGTCCGGGCACGGTGAAGGAGATCATCGATATCGACCTGCCGCGGCCGCGCGAAGGCGACATCCGCGCCAGCGATGCCTTCAACAATCACCGCGCCCGCGTCTGGGACGTGCTGCGCGACGAAGTCAACAAGGCACAGAAAGACTGGACGCTGTCGCCGGCGTTCAGCCACTGAGGAGTTTTGGCATGGCCTATCTGACCGAAAAGTTTGGCCCGGCCGGCGGCTTTCATCCGTTTGCCGGAGCCGGTGAAGCGGTGGCTGCCGCCAGGGTCCCGGCAATCAAGGCCCGAGCCGCCGCCCCGCGCGCAAAGCCCAGCAGGCGAGGAGCCAGCTTCGGCACCTTCGTCTACGGCCTGCCTTTGCTCGGCCTGTTCTTCCTCACCTGGGAGATCGCGCCGCGGCTCGGTTGGCTGAACCGCATCTTCTTTCCGCCACTGAGCGAAGTGCTCGTCGCCTGGTGGGAGCTGCTCGCCTCGGGCGTGCTGGTCGAGCATGTCGGCATCAGCCTGCAACGCGCGGCGATCGGTTTCGCGCTCGGCGTGGTGGTGGCCATCCCGCTCGGCCTGTTGATGGGGCGCTATTCGCTGTTCGAAAAGGTCTCCGACCTCCTGGTGCAGACGCTACGCAACACCTCGCAATTCGCGCTGCTCCCGGTGTTCATCCTGCTGCTCGGCATCGGCGAGGAATCGAAGGTGGCGATCACCTTCTATTCCTCGGTGTTCTTCCTATTGGTCAACACGATCAGCGGCGTCAAGTCGGTCGATCCGCTGCTGATCAAGGCGGCACGTTCGATGGGCACGTCCGACTTCGACCTGTTCCGCAAAATCATCCTGCCGGCCAGCATTCCCTCGATCGTCGCAGGTGCGCGGCTCGGGGTGAAATCCTCGCTGTTCGCGGTGATCGGCGCCGAGATGCTGGCCGCCAAGTCCGGGCTCGGCTTCCTCATCCAGAACTCACAACTGATGATGGAAACGGCTGACATGTATGCCGGCATCCTGACGCTCACCGTCATCGGCCTCGTCGTCAACTATCTGCTCGTCTGGTTCGAGCGCTGGGCAACCGCCTGGAAGGGCCAGTCCGAGAGCTCACTCATTTAAGCCGGCCATTCATCCCAATCAGGCCAATCGTGCTATCAGGAAGGAAATTTCAGATGCCAAAGATACGGTTCGATGCAATTCGCAGGTTGCTCTTGCAAGGCGCCATCGCCGTGGTCGTCGGGCTCGGCGGCGTGCCGGCCTTTGCTCAGGACAAGCCCGACGTCATCCGCATCGGCAGCACAGCACCTGGCCATCTCAAATTCATCCTCGCCCAGCAGGATGGCTGGTGGGAGAAGGAATTCGCCAAGGACGGCATCAAGGTCGACCTGGTGACCTTCAACGGCGGCTCCGAGGCGACCACCGCGCTGGCGACCGGGGCGATCGAGTTCACCTACACCGGCAACAATCCGGCCCTGCGCGTCGCTGCTTCCGGCGCCGACGTCAAGCTGATCGGCCTGTCGAGCTATGTGAAGTCTGGCGGCTCCTACATCGTCGTCAAGGCCGACTCGCCGCTGAAGACGCTGCAGGATCTGAGGGGCAAAAAGGTCGCCTATCTCACCGGCACGGTGCGGCATTCGAATTTCAGCAAGGCGCTGAACAGCGTCGGCCTGACGACGGCCGATGTCGAAGGGCTGAATCTGCCCTTCGAGGCGTCGGGCCCGGCGCTGCTGCGCGGCGATATCGCCGCCATCGTCGAGACCGACTCGACGGCGGCCAAGCTTGTCGATACCGGCGAGGCCCGTGTGCTCTATGACACCGGCTCGCATCCGGAATGGAACGTGCCGAATGTCATCTCGGTCAATGGCGCCTTCGCGACGAAATATCCTGACCTAGTCAGGCGGCTGCTGAAGGTCGATATCGAGATTGCGCGCTGGGCCGACGCCCATCCCGACGAGACGATTAAGACCTTTGTCGAGGCGACCAAGTCTTCGGAGAAATCCGTCCGCAAGACCTACAGCCAAGGCCTGTTCTACCAGGATCCCAAACTCACCGACGACGCGATCGCCGCGCTCAAGGACGAAGAAAAGTTCATGGCCGGCGCGGGGCTTTTGAAGGGCTCAATCGACTATGGCAAATGGGTCGATAAGAGCTTTGTCGATGCCGCCTATACGGAAGTCGCTGCCGTTCAATAGCGTTTCGCGCAATCGAGGGCCGTGCCCATTGGCATGGCTCTTTTTCGTTCCGGAGAGTTGGGTCAGATCTCCGGAATGCTTTCCCTGAAGATCACCTGCAGCCGCGGCTGGTGCAATTCGTAGGGCAAGCCCCTGACCGCATGGCTCAGGATGTTGAGCGCCTCGCGCGCCTCGACGCGCGGGTTCTGGTCGATGACCGCATCGAGCGTGCCGTCGAGCAGAAGGTCCTTGGTACCTTCCGTCACCTCATGGCCGAGGAAGACCGTCGACAGCGCGCGGCCGCGCTCCTTGAGCGCCCTGGCGATGCCGGTGTTGCCGGCGCCCACATTGTAGATCGCGGCCAGATCCGGATGCCGGTCCAGCAAGGCGGAGGCCTCGGAATAGGCCTTCTCCCGGTCGTCGAGCATTTCGCGCATCTCGACGATCTCCAGATTGGGTGATTCCTCCGTCAGGATATGGCGGAAGCCCATCTCGCGCTCCTCATGGCCGCGATAGGACAGCGAGCCGGCGAACAGCGCGACCTTGCCCGGCCGTCCGGCGCCCATGAAGCGGTTGAGCAGGTAGCCGGCGAGCCGGCCGGCGGCGCGATTGTCGATGCCGATATAGGCGACCCTCGGCACATGCAGGATGTCGGAGGCGATGGTGACGACCTTGACCCCGCTGGCCGATAGCGAGCGGATTGCCTCGCGGACTGTCGGATGGTCGAGCGCGATGACGCCGACACCTTGCGTCTGGCCATGCAGATCGTGCAGCAGCCGGGCTAGCCGGTCCGGATTGAAGCCTTCGATCGTGGCGACGCGAACATCGAGATCGGGTCGCGCCTGCGCCTGCGCCTCGATATGCCGGTGCAGCATCTTGATGAAGGAGTTGGTGCCGGCGGGCAGGGCGAAGTCGAGCCGGATAACAGCGCCGGGCAAGGTGGGGCGCTGGGTCGGGCTGTTCGAATTCTCGGCGATGTAGCCAAGCCGCTGCGCCATTTCGAGCACGATTTCGCGTGTGCGCGCCCGGACGCCGGGGCGGTTGTTCAGCACACGGTCGACCGTGGCGGCGGAAACGCCAGCTTCGCGGGCTATGTCTGTCAGGGTGGACCGCACAGTCGACTACCTCATTGCCAGCATCAAAATCGCGCAAATTTCGATCGAACCCGGAGAACGGCTCGTCGCCGGCAGCGATTCTGATGGGAAATGATGTAACCGGCCTTGGCCGATGCGCAAGCCGCCGGGCTAAACCAAATAGCCGGGCAGCGCGGGAAAGGGCGAGATCGGTGCTGAATTCCCTCAAATTCAAGCAATGGGCGCGATGCGACAACCTTGGTGGACTGCATCTTCTCCCTCATTTGCGATGTTGTGACGTGTTTTGATTATTTATGATGTTGACAGGCTTCCTATCCTGCCGTCAATATCCATCATAAGGGCCGTGGAGGAACAGGGCCCTGAGGGAGGACTTCCAATGTCAAATTTGATCCGCATGTCGCGGCGCCGTTTGCTGGCGTCCGGTGGAAAGGCGGCCGTGTTCGTGGTCGCGGCAGGTATTGCCCCGCAATTCATCCGTCCAGGCCGCGCCTATGCCGCCGATGCGCTGGCGCCCGGCATGATCGGTGGCCCGACGGGCTTCGACGGCTCGGAGCGTTATCAGTATGGCCCGGACACGCCGGAAGGCCGCGCTATCGAGGCGGTCAAGGCGATGAAGGGAGCCGGCAAGGCGCCGGCCAAGATCGTGCTCGGCCTGTCCGACGGCTCGATCGGCCAGCTGACGCAGCCGTTCCCAGCCGGCGCGCCATCGATCAAGGATCTGTGGGAAAAGGAAACCGGCATTCCGCTAGAGATCGTCGGCGTGCCGAACGGCCAGGAATTCACCAAGACGATGCAGGACATCTCCACCAAGGGTGGGGCCTATGACATCTACGCCGTCGAGTGGAACCGCCTCGGCGATCTTGCCGAAACCGGCGGCATCCTCAAGCTCGACGACTTCGTCGCCCAGCACAAGCCGGAATGGGACGATCCCGAGCGCGGCTATGTCAACGGCGCCAAGGGCGTCTCGCTGCTCAACCAGTATCGCGGCTCGACCTATGGCGTGTCGCTGGACGGCGATTTCCAGACCTGGGTCTACCGCACCGATTTGTTCGGCGACGAGGCCGAGAAGAAGGCCTTCAAGGACAAATATGGCTACGAGCTTGCGCCGCCGAAGACCTGGAAGCAGCATGGCGACATCGCGGCCTTCTTCCAGCGTCCGGACAAGGGCCTGTTCGGCTCGACCGATCTGCGCAACCAGGGCTGGGGCTATACCAACTGGTATCAGCGCTACGTCTCGATGGCCTCGCCCAACCAGTTCCTGTTCGATGATAGCGGCAAGCCGCTGATCAATTCGGAACAGGGCATCGCGGCCACGACGGAATATGTCGAGTCGCTGGTCCATCATTCGCCGGATGCGATCTCGTGGGGCTGGCCGGAGCAGTATGGCAATTTCGCCAAGGGCGGTGCGGCCATGACCTGCGCCTTCTCCAACCTGCCGAAATTCCTCGACAATGCCGGCAATAAGGATTCCCAAGTCACCGGCAAGATCGGCTCGATGCTGCCGCCCGGCCGCGAGATCGACGGCAAGCTGATCAGCCGCTCGGTGCTGTGGCTCAATCTGTCGGCTTCGGTGTCCTCGCAGGCCAAGCATCCTGAGGCCTGCTACCTCTTCCTGCAGTGGCTGGGATCGAGCCGCATCTATGCCTGGATGACGGCCAATCCGGGCGGCTATTTCGATCCGTTCCGGCTGTCGGACTTTTCCGACCCGCTGGTCCGCCAGACCTACCACGCCTACCACATGGACGTGGTGCGCGAGACGGTCGCCCGCACCGTGCCGACCATCAACTATCCCGGCGCCACCGCCTTCCACAATGCGCTCGACGAAAACCTCGTCGCGGCACTGACCAAGGCCAAGACCGCCGAGCAGGCGATGGCCGACACCGAAGCGGAATGGAAGAAGATCGCCCGGCGCACCGGCGAGGACAAGCTCCTCGAAGCCATCAAGACCAACAAGGAGGCATGGCCGACCGTACTCGACCCGATCAGCTGATCCTCCTCCCGGGATCGCAATGGAGGGGAGGAGTGATTGCTCTTCCCCTCCGCAACGATGGTACCAGCAAAGCTGCAAGATGAAGCGTTCAATTCCCTTCGAGATATTCCGTTATGCCGCGATCTTCGCGGCCATGGCGGTGACGCTGGTGCCGATCCTGTGGATGGTGTCGATGGCGTTCAAGCCGATCGCGGAATGGTCGGCGACCGGCGCCGAGCTGACCTGGTGGCCGAAGAACCCGACGCTCAGCAATTTCCGCTTCGTCTTCGGTGAATCGACCAACAACCTCATTGTCGCGCTCGACCGCACCGCGATGAAGCCGATCGTCTCGTCGCTGTTGTCGGCGGTGTTCGGAACGGCGATCGCCATGTCGGCCGGCACGGCAGCCGCCTATGGGCTGTCGCGCTTCGGCTCGGGCCAGAACCTGCCGCTGGCGCTGATCCAGCTTCGCCTGTTTCCGCCGATGGCGGTGATGATCCCGGTCATGATCATGTGGGCCTTCCTCAATTTCACCGACAGCTGGTGGGGGCTGTCGCTGATCTACGGCATCGTCACGCTGCCCTTCGCCTTCTGGCTGATGAAGACCTTCTTCGACGACATGCCGCGCGAGATCGAGGAGGCGGCACTGGTCGAAGGCTGTTCGCGATGGCGCGTCTTCACCCGCATCACGCTGCCGATGATGCGTGCACCGCTGGCAAGTGCGGCACTTTTCGTCTTCATCCTCAACTGGTCGGACTATCTGATCGCGCTGCTGCTGACGACGCGCGAATGGGTGACGATCCCGGTCTACATGGCCTCGCTGTCCTCCTCCATGACCGGGCAGCTCTATGGCGCCAAGGCAGCACTGGGCCTCATCGCCGCGGTGCCGCCGGTCATCATGGGCATCGCCATCCAGCGCCATCTGGTGCGCGGTCTGACTTTCGGGGCGCTCAAGCAATGAGCGCGGTGACCGCGACGATTTCGGAGGACGTGATGAAGACCGTCCAGGCAAAGCCGGCCTTGCGGGACGAAGGCGCAAAGCTCGGCTTCCGGCTGACGCTGCCGGCGCAGATACTGGTGCTGTTCATCGCCGTCTTCCCGCTGCTAATGCAGCTCTACATCAGCCTGACCGACTGGTCGCCGCTTTCGGGCACCGGCTGGTGGAATGCCTGGTCGATGTGGAACAATTTCGCCAATTACACCGACCTTGCCGTCGATGCGCGCTTCTGGAGCGCGCTGAAGCGCACGGCCATCGTCATGATTGTCTGCGTGCCCGTCGAGTTCCTGCTCGGGCTGGCGCTGGCGACGCTGTTTGCCGACGAGTTTCCGGGAAAGCGCATCTTCTACTCGATCCTGCTTATGCCGATGATGGTCGTGCCGGCTGTGGCCGGCTACATGTTCTTCATGCTGTTCCAGTCGGGCGGTCCGGTGAACGACCTTTTGTCGGCGATATCGGGCATGCCGGTCACCATCGCCTGGCTGTCCGACCCGACGCTGGCGCTGATCGCGGTGATGGTCGCCGACATCTGGCAATGGACGCCATTGATGTTCCTCATCCTGCTTGCCGGCCTGGTCGGCGTGCCCGAGGACCAGATCAAGGCAGCGACGCTGCTCGGCGCCAATCCCTGGCAGCGCTTCGTCACCATCGTGCTGCCGAAGATGAAGACGATCATCATCATCGCGCTGGCGATAAGGGTGATCGAGAATTTCAAGATCTTCGACACGCTCTACATCATGACCGGCGGTGGCCCCGGCGTCGCCACCGAGACGATCTCCGTCTACATCTATAAGCTTACCACGCAGGACCTGATCTGGGGCTATGTCGCGGCGATCGCGCTGGCCATATTGATCGTGCTGTCCATTGCCGCTGTCTTTGCGATGAAGCGCATGGCCCGGGCACGGGAGGTGCTGGCATGAGCGCCATCCATCTGCAGAACCTGGTCAAGAAATTCGGCGACTTCACCGCGCTGAAGACGATGGATCTGGCCATCGCCGATGGCGAGTTCATGGCGCTGCTGGGGCCGTCTGGCTGCGGCAAGTCGACGACGATGAACATGATCGCCGGCATGGAAGAGCCGACCAGTGGCAAGATCCTGTTTGGCCAGCGCGACATGGAAGGCGTGCCGATGGGGCGGCGCGGCGTCGGCTTCGTCTTCCAGAACTATGCGATCTTCACCCATATGACGGTGCGCCAGAACCTCGCCTATGGCCCGAGGATGCGAGGCGCCGCGAAAGCCGAGATCGACCGCCGCGTCGGCGCCATTGCCGAAATGCTGCAACTGACGCCATTGCTCGACCGCAAGGCCGACCGGCTGTCGGTCAACATCTTGCAGCGCGTGGCGATCGGCCGTTCGGCGATCATGGAGCCGGCGATCTTCCTGCTGGACGAGCCGCTATCGAATGTCGACGCGGCCTTCCGGGCCGTCATGCGGACCGAATTGAAGCAGTTGCAGCGCCAGTTCAAGCAGACCATGGTCTATGTCACCCACGACCAGCTTGAAGCCATGACCATGGCCGACCGCATCGCGGTGATGGACCATGGTGTGCTGCAGCAGGTCGGCACGCCGCTCGAGGTCTACAACAATCCGGCCAATGTCTTCGTCGCGCGCTTCATCGGGTCGCCGGGCATGAACCTGCTCAAGGGCAAGCCAGCGGAAAGCGATCGTGGCCTGGTTGTCGACCTTGGCCCGCTTGGCGCCACACCGCCGCTGCCGGTCGAAATCGCTGCTGCCGTGCGGGGCGCGCAGGGCGATGTGCTTTACGGCTTCCGTCCGGAACAGGCGGCGCTGGTCAAACGCGGCCAGGGTCTTTCCTTGCCAGTGACTTTCGTCGAGCGCATCGGCGCGCGCACCATCGTCCATCTCGGCCAGGGCGAGACCGCGGTGAAGGCGGTGTTCGACAATGATGTCGGGCTGGCGATCGGACAGACAGCAATCGTCGCGCCGGCCGAGGCGTCCGTGCGGGTGTTCGACGCTGCCACCGGCCTTGCCTTGAGAACGGGTTGAGACATGGCCAACATCGTCTTCAGCAATGTGACGAAACGCTATGGCAGCACGCTCGCCGTCGACGATGCCTCGTTCACCGTCAACGACAATGAGTTCTTCTGCTTCTTCGGACCGCCGCTGTCCGGCAAGTCGACGCTGCTGCGCCTGATACTCGGGCTGGAGGTTCCTGATACGGGCGAGATCCTGATCGGCGGCAGACCGGTCAATGCGGTGTCGCCGGCCGAGCGCAACGTCGCCATGGTGTTCCAGAACCTGGCGCTGTTCCCGCATATGAGCGCGCTGGAGAATGTGCGCTTTCCCTTGGTCGAACGCAGGATCGCCGAGGCCGAGATCGAAAAGCGCGTCGCCGATGTCGCGGCAAAGCTGCATATCGGCCATATATTGCATAAGCCGCCGGCGCAGCTTTCGGGCGGCGAGCGACAGCGCGTGGCAATCGCGCGTGCGCTGGTGCGCGACCCGGCTGCCTATCTGATGGATGATCCGATTTCGGCGCTCGACGCCAGGCTGCGCGAGGAGACGCGCGTCGAGCTGAAGCGCATCCAGCGCGAGCTCGGCAAGACGCTGGTCTACGTCACGCATGACCAGGAGGAAGCGATGTCGGTCGCCGATCGCATCGCCATACTGGAGAACGGCAGGATCAGGCAGATCGGCGCGCCGGCCGAGATCTATGACCGGCCTGCCAGTACCTACGTGGCGCGCATGCTCGGTTCGCCGATGATGAATATCTTGGCTTCGGTGCGAGGTGAGGGTGGCGTCGAGGCGGCGGACGGCACGATCCGAATCGCCGACAAGGCCGCTCCGGCCGATGCCGTGGAGATCGGGCTGAGGCCCGAGGACATCAAGGTCCGACCCTGGTCGGACGATGGACGCGCGGTTGCGGGTGCGGGCCGCCCGGCGCGGGTGTTCGAGGTCGAGCCGCTTGGCGGCTACACCGTGGTGACGCTCGCCGCCGGGCAGGCACGCCTGAGGGCGCTGCTGCGTGGCCAGCCTGACATCAGACCGGACGCGATGGTGGCGATATCCTGCGAGCCGGCCAGAGTGCATTATTTCGGCCAAGGCGGGGGAGCGCTGGCACGATGACGGCGGCCGCAAGGAACGAGCTTCGGGAGGAACACATGGTGAGCAAAGGTTTCGAGCCGGACGTGAAGGTCCGCACGAAGGAGTACAGGATCGGCTGCGTCGGCGCCGGCATGATCATGGCTGAGTGTCATCTGGCTGCCTACAAGGAGGCTGGCTTTCCGGTGGTGGCAATCGCCTCGCGCACCAAGGCCAGCGCCGAAAAGGTGGCGAAGCGCTGGGGCATCCCGACCGTCCATGACACGCCCGAGCAATTGATCGAGGACAAAAATGTCGAGATCATCGACCTGGCCTTCCCGCCGGACCAGCAACCGGCGCTGATCCGCCATGCGCTGAAGCAGAAGCACATCAAGGCGATCCTGGCGCAGAAGCCGCTGGCGCTGTCGCTCAAGGACGCGATCGAGCTGCGCGACGAGGCGGCCAAGGCCGGCAAGATCCTCTCGGTCAACCAGAACATGCGCTACGACCAGTCGATGCGCGTGCTGAAACAGATCATGGACAGCGGTGCGCTGGGTGACATCGTCTTCGCGCAGATCGACATGCATGCGATCCCGCATTGGCAGACCTTCCTCGAGGACTACGACCGGCTGACGCTGGCCAATATGAGCGTGCACCATCTTGACGTGCTGCGCTTCCTGTTTGGCGATCCGGACGAAATCACCACGCTGACCCGCAAGGATCCGCGTACGAAGTTCGACCACTCCGACGGCATCACCGTGTCGACGATGCGGTTCCCGTCAGGCGTGCTTGCCGTGTCGCTGGAGGATGTCTGGTCGGGTCCGCGCCGGGACGGCTACAAGGACGACCAGCACATCAACTGGCGTGTTGATGGCACGAAGGGAGTCGCCAAGGGCACGATCGGCTGGCCGACAGGCTCCGCTTCGACGCTGACCTATGCCTCGACCGAGACAACGGACGGGAAATGGGTGACGCCGAGCTGGGACACGATGTGGTTCCCGCATGCCTTTATCGGCGTCATGGAACAACTCCAGCACGCGGTGAAGACGGGTGAGCCGCCGGCGCTCTCCGTCGCCGACAATGTCAAGACCATGGCGCTGATCGAAGCGGGCTACCGTTCGATAGAGAAGGGCCGCACGGTCAGGCTTTCCGAAATCTCGATCACCTGAATCACCAGCAACTCGAATCGCTTACAGGGAGGAATTCACATCATGATGCAGGCAGGTATCTTCACGGGCTATTTCCCGTACGGCCTCAAGGAAACCGCGGAAAAGATCCGCGCGCTCGATTTCAACACGGTGCAGCTCGATTTACACTTCAAGGACGTTGACCTGTCCGCTGGGCAGATCACCAAGGACAAGGCGAGACAAGTTCGCGACGTCTTCCGCGACCACAATCTGCCGGTGTGCTGCGTGTCGGGCTACACCAACATCATCCACCCCGACAAGGCAGAGCGCGAGAAGCGCGTCGGCTATCTCAAGGAGATCATCCGCAACGCCCGTCATTTCGGCTCGCCTTACGTGATCTCGGAAACCGGCACCTACAACACCGAATCCGACTGGGTGCACCACCCCAAGAACAAGACCGAGGAAGGCTTCGAGGAATGCCGCAAGGTGATCGCCGACCTTGCGCAGACGGCCTATGACCACGGCGCGGTGTTCCTGCTCGAAACCTATGTCAACAATGTCGTCGGCTCGGTCGAGGAGACGGTGAAGATGTTCGCACAGGTCGACCATCCCGGTCTCGGTCTGTTGATGGACCCGACCAACTATTTCGAGACACACAACATCGACAGGATGGACCAGATCCTGAACCAGGTGTTCGACACGCTGACCGACAAGATCAAGATCGCCCACGCCAAGGACGTCAAGCGTTCGGGTGGCGACAAGTCGGAAAAGCATGCCGACATTGGCGACGAGGACGCGCTGGAGAGCCATACTTTCCGTGGCGTCGGCGAGATTGAGTTGCCGGCGCCCGGTCTTGGTTCGCTGAATTACGACCTCTATCTCCAGCGGCTCGCCGAGAAGCACCCGAACATCCCGGTCATCATCGAGCATCTTTCGGAAGACGACGTGCCGCGCGCCAAGAAATTCCTCGACGGCAAGTTCCGCGCCAACGGCCTTTGACAGGAGTTCTGCGTCGCCGCTTTGCGGCGACGCTTTTGGCCCGAAGTACACAACAATGGAGGAAACGAAATGTTGAAAGTCGGATTGAAACTGGCGGCTGCCGCGACTTTGTTTGCAGGCATAGGGTTGGGTTCGCCGGCATTCGCACAGGACGGCCAGAAGACATTCTATCTGCTGTCGCATGGCGGCCCGTCGGATGCGTTCTGGCTGGACTGGAATGCCGGTGCGACCAAGGCCTGCGACCAGCTCAAGGTGACCTGCAAGATCTCCTTCAGTGGTGGCGACATGGCGGCGCAGAAGGAGGCCTTCAATTCGGCTCTTGCGGCCAAGCCCGATGGCATCGCCACCACTTCGGCGCAGCCCGGCCTGTGGACGGAAGAAGTCAAGGCGGCCAAGGCTGCCGGCATCCCGATCGTGTTCTTCAACACCGACGATCCGGCGACCGGGCGGCAGGCCTATGTCGGCGCTGACCTCAAGGAGGCCGGCGTTATCTGGGCCAAATATCTGGTCGACCACAAGATGGTGAAGCAGGGCGACAAGGTGTTCCTGCCGGTCGAAGTGCCGGGAGCCAGCTATCAGCAGCTCGAGACCGAAGGCATCGCCAGCGTGTTCGATCCGCTCGGCATCAAATACGACGTCGTCGATTGCGGCACCGATCCGGCCGGCATCATCGCCAAGATGACCGACTATATAGTGGCCAACAATCCGCCGGCGATCATTGCGCTAGGCGATTCCGTGGCGGCCAGCGTCAAGCGCGTGTTCGACGGCGCCGGCGTGCCTGCCGGCAAGATCCCCGTGGTCGGCTGGGGCAACTCCAAGGAAACCGCGGAAGCCGTCAAGGCCGGCTTCGTCAACGCGGCCGCCTGGCAGTTCCCGTCGGCGCAAGGCTTCATGCCGGTGGCGCTGCTCGGGCTCGCCGCATCGGGTGAACCGATCGGTTACGACATACAGACGTTCAGCCTCTACGACGCGACAAGCGTCGAACCGATCCTGAAACTCTACAACAAGTGATTGAAGCTGACGCCCGCCGCGCAGGCGGCGGGTGTCACTCTGAAGTATGGTTCAAGCAGTCATGACAATTGCCGCTGAAGAGGAAATGCCCGGAGCCAAGCGCGGGTCGAGCCTGATCCGCTCGCCGCAATTCTCCTCGCTCATCATCCTCATCGTGCTGCTGACGGTGTTCGCCGTCGCCGACGCCAATTTCCTGTCGCCGCTCAACATCTCCAACATGATGGCGTTCCTGCCGGAACTCGGCATCATCGCGCTCGGGATGACGCTGCTTCTCACGGCGGGCGAATTCGATCTGTCGGTCGGCGCCGTTTTCGGCCTGGCGCCGGTTGTGGTCATGCTGCTGGTGCAGAATGGCGAGGCCAGCATCGGCGTGGCGCTGCTCGCCGGGCTCATCCTGTGCGTGGCGATAGGGGCCATCAACGGGCTGATCGTCACCAAGATCGGTATTTCTTCCTTCCTCGTCACGCTGTCGATGCTGCTCGTCGTGCGAGGCGCCGCGCTCTACATCACTCAAGGGTTTCCGCTGAAATCCTGGGACCAGCCCGGCTTCTTCGTGACGCTGCTCGCCGGCAGTTTCAACATCGGTTCGTTCCGCTTCTACACCTCGCTGTGGTGGTTCGTCGGCCTGTCGCTGCTGGCCATCTACATCCTGCGCTACGCCAAGCTCGGCAACTGGATCAGCGCCATCGGCTCCAATCGCAACGCGGCGGTGGCGCGCGGCGTGCCTGCCGATGCGGTCAAGATCTGGCTGTTCATCCTGACCTCGGTGCTGGCGGGTCTGGCCGGCATGATCAGCGCCTTCCGCATCTCGGCTGCCTCGCCGGTGGCCGGCACCGGCTACGAGCTCGAAGTGATCGCCATGGTGGTGGTCGGCGGCACGGCGCTGACCGGCGGGCGAGGCACCATCCTGGGCACCATCGTCGGCGCGCTGATGCTGCGCGCCATCCGCAACGGCATCGTGCTGATCGGCGTGCCCGGGCTTGCCTATAACATCTTCGTCGGCGTCATCATCCTCGCCATGCTCATCCTGCACGCTTTGCTGCAGAAAAACGCCGCAAGAGGTTGAAGATGGCGCAGGAAGTGCTCAGGCTGCAAAATCTGCAAAAGTCCTTTGGCAGCGTGCGTGCGCTGAAGAACGCGTCCTTCACGCTTGGCGAAGGCGAGGTGGTGGCCTTGCTCGGCGACAATGGCGCCGGCAAATCCACGCTGATCAAGGCGATCTCCGGTGTGTTTCCCGTCGACAGAGGCGAGATCTATGTGCGGGGACAGAAGGTGTCGATCCGTTCGACGCGCGACGCGATGGACCTCGGCATCGAGACCATCCACCAGGACACTTCGCTGGCGCCGGATCTCAGCATCGCGCGCAATCTGTTTCTCGGCCGCGAGCCGGTCAATCTGAAATGGCTGGGCGTGTTCGCGCCGCTCGACCTCGCCAAGCTGCGCGATGCCGCATCGGCGCTTCTGAAGCGCGTCGGCATTTCGAAAAAACTCGATGCCGATGCGCTGGTCAGCACGCTTTCGGGCGGCGAGCGCCAGTCGATCGCCATTTCGCGGGCAATGCAGTTCGCCGCCAAGGTGATCATCCTCGACGAGCCGACCAACAATCTCGGCGTCGAGGAAACGCATGGCGTGCTGCGCTTCGTCAAGGAGGTGCGCGATGCCGGCCATTCGGTGCTGCTGATCACCCACAATATTCACCATGTCTTCCAGGTCGCCGACCGCATCATCGTGATGCGGCGCGGCGAGATCGTCGCCGAGCAGACCGTCGCCGACACCGACCTCTTGACCGTGGAAAGCATCATCACCGGCGCCGACATGTCGGCCCTGCTGCGAGAGGCTCGGGCAAAATGAAGGCGGGAACTAAGTGATGGCCGTCGCATGGTAGAGCTTTACGGCAAGACGCTGTCGCGCCGGCAGGTTTCGGAGCGGTCCGGCATGCTGTCGCAATTCGCCGGCGTGCGGCTGATGACGCTTGGCGACGGCGTCGAGCGCGGCATCCGCATGCTCGAATTTCGCACCGGCTCGGGATTGCGCTTCACGGCACTCGTCGACCGGGCGCTCGACATCGCCGATTGCGACTTCAGGGGCCAGGCGATCGGCTGGCATTCGCCGAGCGGCTTTCGCCATCCCGGCCTGCACGAGTATGAGGGCGAGGAGGGCCTGGCCTGGGCGCGGTCGTTTTCCGGCCTGCTGCTCACTTGCGGCCTCGACCACATCCTGTTCATGAACGAGGTGCCTGCCGACAGCTACAACTATCCGCCGAAGAAGACGGTGCGCCATTCGCTGCATGGCCGCATCAGCACCATTCCGGCGCGGCTGACCGGCTATGGCGAGGCCTGGGACGGCGACCGCTGCGTACTGTGGGCCGAAGCCGTCGTCCAGCAGTCGACGGTGTTCGGCGAGGATTTGCACCTGCTGCGCCGGATCGAGGCGGATGTCGGCGGCAATGAGATCCGGCTGTCGGACCGTGTCGTCAATCACGGCTTCAACCGCACGCCGCATATGTATTTCTACCACATCAATGTCAGCCATCCCGTGCTCGACGAGGGTTCACGCTATCTGGCGCCGATCCGGGATGTTGTGTGGGCAGGACACGCCGGTGAGCGCTACGAGGCGCAGAAGGTCGGCTACCGCACAATGCCGGCGCCGCAACTGGGTTTCCAGGAGCAGGTCTGGCAGCATGAGCTCGGCGCCGACGCCAAGGGTGAGGTGCCGGTGGCGGTGGTGAACGACCGCCTCGGCCTCGGCCTTGAAGTCGTCACCCGCAAGGACCAGTTGCCTTGTGCCTATGAATGGCAGAATTTCCAAGCGGGGCAGTATGCGCTTGGCATAGAGCCCTCGACGCATCATGTGCTTGGCAATCTGGCCGCCCGCGAACGCGGCGAGATGATCTGGCTGGAGCACGGCGAGAGCCGCTCCTACGATGCGGTGTTCCGCGTTCTCGATGGCGCCGACGAGATTGCCGCGGCGGAGCGCCGGATCGCCGGCATTGCCAGGCAGCCGCAGCAGGACTATCCGCAGCCGTCAGGCAAATTTCCGGTTCTCGCAGGCAGGTCATGATGGTGACGAGGGCGATGCAAAACACCAGTTTCGAGGTTGGCCGGAGCGGGGAGGGCTCGCGGCCATCAGGATTTGGAGGCCACAATGGCTGACAGGATGAAGCGCGACTACAGCCTGGTCGGCGAAAGCACGCGCAGGGCAATCGAAACCGGGTTGGCCTCGGCCGAATGGTATCACACCGACGTCTCCCGCAAGGCGATGAAGGAATTGATGCAGCGATCGGACGGTCCGGCGATCCGCGATACGATCATCTGGATTGTCGCCATCCTGGGCTCGGCCGCCGGCGGCATCTGGTTCTGGGGCAACTGGTGGTGCGTGCCGTTCTTCTTCGTCTACGGCGTGCTTTACGGTTCCTCCAGCGACTCGCGCTGGCACGAATGCGGCCATGGCACGGCCTTCCGTACGCGCTGGATGAACGATGTGGTCTACCAGATCGCCAGCTTCATGCTGATGCGGAACCCGGTGACATGGCGCTGGAGCCACGCCCGCCACCACACAGACACGATCATCGTCGGGCGCGATGCCGAGATCGCGGTGATGCGGCCGCCGGACCTGTTGCGCGCAGCACTTGCCTTCACCGGCATCCTCGATTTCCGCTATTCGCTGCCGACATTGGTGCGCAACGCGTTCGGCAAGATCTCGCCCGACGAGAGGAGCTTCATTCCGGAGATGGAACTGCCGAAGGTCGTCACCGCCGCGCGCTGGCATGTCGCCATCTACGTCGCGACGATAGCACTCGCCCTCTATACATGGTCGTTCCTGCCGCTTGTGCTGATCGGTCTGCCGCGCCTCTACGGCAGCTGGCACATGGTGATGACCGGTTTGCTGCAGCACATTGGTCTCGCCGACAATGTCGTCGACCACCGACTCAACACCCGCACCGTATACATGAATCCAATCAGCCGGTTCATCTACTGGAACATGAACTATCACGTTGAGCATCACATGTTCCCGATGGTGCCCTATCACGCGCTGCCCAGGCTGCATGAGCTGATCAAGCACGATCTGCCCCTGCCGAACCCTTCGATCTGGCATGCCTATCGCGAGGTCTGGCCGGTCTTGCTGAAGCAGCTCAGATATGAGGACTATTTCCTCAAGCGCGAGCTGCCGCCGACGGCGCGGCCCTATCGTGGCGAGTTCCACGAGGTGAACATGTCGGCGGCCGCGGAATAAGTTGCGCGGACCAGGGATTTCAGGAGATAGAGATGGCCGATTGGGTGGAGGCTTGCGCTGTGGACGATATCGAGGAAGAGGACGTCATCCGCTTCGACCACGGCGGCCGCACCTTCGCGGTCTATCGTTCGCCGGATGACGAGTTCTTCGCCACGGACGGGTTTTGCACCCATGAGAAGGCGCATCTGGCCGACGGGCTGGTCATGGACGACATCATCGAATGCCCGAAGCACAATGGCCGCTTCAACTACAAGACCGGCCAGGCCAAGGGGGCTCCCGTCTGCGTCAATCTCGTGACTTACCCGGTGAAGGTCGAGGCCGGTAAGGTGCTGATCCAGATCGGCTGAGCCACTGCACAGCAATCACAAGGGGATAAAATCGATGAGCCGGAAAAGACCCACTATCGCTGACCTGCGCGCCATGAAGGGCAAGCGGCAATTGACGATGCTGCGCGTGCTGACGATGGACGAGGCCGAGGCGGCCGAGCGGGCCGGCGTCGATATCGTCTCGGTGCCGCCGGAGTTGGTGCTCAACCCACAATACCGCGATGCCGCACCCAGCCTGTTCACCATGCCGGGCGACAATTTCTACGAGATCGGCACCGCCGACGATTTCGTGCGCTGGGCGTTCCGGCTCTACAAGGCCGGCGCCGATGCCGTCTATTGCAGCGCCGGCTACGCCACGATCAAGCGGATGGCGGACGATGCCATTCCGGTGATCGGCCATGTCGGCCTGATCCCGTCGCGCGCCACCTGGACCGGCGGCTTCAAGGCCGTCGGCAAGACCGCCGACACCGCCATGCAGGTCTTCGAGGCGGTCAAGCAGCTGGAGGCCGCCGGGGCTGTCGGCGCCGAGATCGAAGTGGTGCCGGTCGAGGTGGCAAAGGCAATCTCGGAACGCACCTCGCTGATCATGCTGTCGATGGGGGCGGGCACCGGCTGCGACGCGCAGTATCTGTTCGCCGACGACATACTCGGCCAGAACCGCGACCACATGCCCCGCCATTCGAAGGTCTATCGCAATTTCGCCGCCGAATATGACCGCCTGCAGGCGGAACGCGTCGCCGCCTTCTCGGAATACGTCGCCGACGTCAACAGCGGCGCCTACCCGGAAGACAGGCACATCGTGCACATGGACCCCAACGAACTCAGCCTGTTCATGAAGAAGGTCGGCGCGGCCTGAGCGCGCCGCAGCGTTGGTTTTGCCTCGTCGGCCGCTGCTACGCCCGCCAGGCGCCGCTGGCGAGCGCGGCGTAAAGCGGTTCGGCATCCGCTCCGAGCGGTCTGTCTTCCCTAAGGCTTGATACGTGCGCGCGCACAGCTGCATGGATCACACCTGTCGCTGGCGCCAGCGTCAGGCCTTCGCGCAGGTCGACCGCCTGCGCGGCCGCCATCAGCTCGAACGCGATCAGCCGCCGCCACAGCACGATCATCTCGGCGCATTTCGAGACGGCCAGCGGCGTCTGCGTGGCATGATCCTCGACGCCTTCCGAGACGGGCAGGAAGTCGAGCATCACCGGATTGGCCTTGTGGCGGATGCTGGCGAGGATCGCCGCCACCGTCTTTTGCAAGGGCACGAAGCCGGCCGAGGCGCCGCCGACCGGCGACAGATATTTGGGCAGGCCGTTGCGGGTTGATCCGGTGAGCTGGATGAAACGGGCGGCCGAGGCCGCCGCACATTGTGCGATGGCGAGGCCGAGCGTCTCGAAGGCGAGCGCCAGCGACGCGGTGTGGAAATTGCCGGTCGACAACACCATGCCGTCGTCGCCCAGCACCAGCGGATTGTCGGCGGCGGCGTTGAGCTCGATCTCGACGGCACACTTTGCCTGACCGATCGCCTCGATCAGCGCGCCGTGGATCGACGGCATACAGCGAATCGATAGCGGGTCCTGCAAGGTCGTCGGCGTCTGCTTTTCGTCGCTGGCCAGAAGATCGCGCAAGCCTTTCGCGGCTTGTTGGTGGCCGGCGGCAGGTCTTGCCGCCTGCAGGCGCGGATCGAGGATCGTTCGGTTGGCGCGGAGGGCTTCCATGGTCAGCGCGCCGGCCTGCTGTTGCTGCGCGAGGGCGGATAGTACGTCGGCCACTGCCAGCGCGCCGCTGCCGGTGGAGACAGCCGAGGCGTTGATCAGCGACAGCCCGTCCTTGGGCGCGAGGCTTACGGGCACCAGCCGCGCCATCATCAGCGCTTGGCGGCAGGCATGCGCCGGCCCTGGTATTCGGCTTCGCCTTCGCCGATCAGCAAGCGGGCAAGAGCTGTCATCAGCACCAGATCGCCGGCGCCGATCGAGCCGAGCGACGGCATCACCGGATGGACGCCGGCATTGAGCGCCTGGACCAGCGCGACATAAATGGCAGGCGACAGGCCTGAGCCGCCGGCCGACAGCATCGCTGCCCGAGCAAACATCGTTGACCGCACAGTCTCAACCGGCAGCGTTTCGCCGACCGCGCCGCTGCGCCCCTCCAGGAGCTGGCGCTGGAAGGCGCTGGCGTCGTCCTCCACCGTGGTGCCAAGATTGGCGCCGAGCCCGGTGTTGAGGCCGTAGATTTGCTGCCCGGATGCGGCAGCCTGGTCGAGGGTTTTTCGCGCTCTGTCGAGCCGCTCCATGACATCGGGTGCGACATCCACCTTCCGGGCGTCGCGGGCAACCGACGCGACATCCTCGATGCTGACACCGGCGCCCGCCAGGACGAGCGCGCTCATGCGAAGCGCAGCCTCTGGCCGATGCCTTGCGTCTGCGCCTTAGCCAGCATCGCCTTGCCCAGCGCGATATCGGACAGCGACAGGCCGCGATGCCAGAACAGGATGGTCTCGTCGTCGCTTTGGCGCCCGGTCTTGAGGCCGGCGGCGATCTGGCCAAGCTCGGCGTGCAGCGTCTGTTCGCTCAGCCGTCCGGTCTCGACATGGGCGCGCAGCGAGCCGAACTTGCCGCCCTTGCACTGGCCCCAGTCGTCGACGACGATCTTCTGCATGATGTCGGTCAGCGACAGCTCCACCGCGCTCATCGTGCCATAGGGCACCACCAGCGCGCCGGGCTTGATCCATTCGGTCTTAAGCAGCGGCTGCGGCTCTGGCAGTCGCGAGGCCTCGACGACGATGTCGGCGCCCTCGACGCAGCTTTTCCAGTCGGCAACCGCCGTGACCTTCTTGCCAAGGTCGGCGGCAAGCTTCGCGGCAAAGCCGTCGCGGCTTTCCGGCCGGCGCGAATGGACGCGGATCTCGTCGAAGTCGAAGAGATGGTCAAGCAGGCGCACGTTCCAGTAGGCGGTGCCGCGCGCGCCGATATGGCCCAGCACCTTCGAGGTCTTTTTCGCCAGATGTTTCGCGCCGATGGCGGTGACGGCGCCGGTGCGCATGTCGGTGATGACGGTGGCGTCGAGTACGGCGCGTGGCGTGCCGGTGCGCGGATCGAACAGGTTGAGGATGCCGAATTCCGAAGGCAGGCCGTGCAAATAGTTGTCGACATAGTCGCCAACGATCTTGACGCCGGCCGCATCGAGCGGCGCAACGTAGCCGCGCAGAACGTTGAAATGGCCGTGGAAGGACGGGTCCGGCTCAAGATGGACGCGCGGTTCGATCACCGTCTGGCCGTTGCCCTGCGCCACCAGGCCGGCCTCGACCGCATCGATGATCTCGGCATCGGTCATTGCGAGGGCTTCGATGTCGAGGGCGTTGAGATAGTCGATGTAGATTGGCTTCATGCGTGCGCGGTTTCCAAGGAGGCCCCGGCCATCCCATAACAGGCCGCGACGCGACACGAAAGTTTGTTGGTCCATCTCTGGACGGCGCCGCCCAAATGCTGTTCAAACCGTTGCATTATCGTTTTGCCGGACAATTTGTTGGTTCCCAGTGGCGCGGGAAGATTTCGTACAGTTCCGTTCATGACCGCCATTCCCGAGAACGAAGCCTTGCCTGAAAGCGCGACACAGGCGCGCCGCGTGGCGCTGATCGTCGCGGTTGCGTTCTTCATGCAGCTCCTGGATTCGACGATCATCTCGACATCGCTGCCGCAGATGGGCCACTCCTTCGGTGTGCCGGCAGTGGCGATGAGCATCGGCATCACCGTCTATATGCTGACCATGGCGGTGTTCGTGCCGCTGTCCGGCTGGCTCGCCGACCGTTTTGGCGCGCGCAACGTCTTCCTCATTGCCATCGCCCTGTTCACCCTGGCCTCGATCGCCTGCGGCGTCTCGCAGGATCTGACCCAGTTCGTCGTCGCGCGTGCTGTGCAAGGCTTGGGCAGCGCGCTGATGACGCCGGTCGGCCGTATCCTGGTGCTGCGCAACGCACCGAAGTCCGAGCTGCTCAACGCCACGGCGCTGATCACATGGCCGGCGCTGTTTGCGCCAGTGATCGGGCCAGTGCTTGGCGGCTTCATCACCACCTATCTGTCCTGGCACTGGAATTTCTTCATCAACATCCCGCTTGGCGTAGCCGGGCTGGCGCTGGTCGCCCGCTTCATTCCCGGCGACCGTGATACCGAAACCAGGCCGCTCGACTGGCCGGGCTTCTTCTTGACCTCGGTTGGGCTTGCTTGCCTGCTTTACGGCCTCGAACGCATCGCACATCCGGAGGACGGTGCCTTGCCGACCGTGGCGCTGCTTGCCGCAGGCATGCTCGTTGGCTGGCTGGCCGTGCGGCATCTCGCGCGTGCAAAAAATCCGCTGCTCGACCTCACAGCGTTCAAGGTGCAGACTTTCGCTATATCGACGCTGACAGCCGGCACGATTTTCCGGGTCGCCATCAACGCCACGCCGTTTCTGTTGCCGCTGCTGTTCCAGGTCGGCTTCGGGCTGAGCCCGGTCGATGCCGGCATGATGATCCTGGCCTATTTCCTTGGCAATCTCGGCATGAAGGCGGTGACGACGCCGACGCTTAGACGCTTCGGCTTCCGTCCGGTGCTGATCGTCAACGGGGTGATCGCGTCGCTGTCGATCATGGCCTGCGCGGCGATCTCGCCGCAGACGCCGCAAGCGCTGGTGGTGGCGCTGATGCTGATTGCCGGGCTGTCGCGCTCGATGCAGTTCACCGCGCTCAACACGCTGGCCTTCGCCGACGTGTCCGCAGCGCAGCGCAGTTCGGCCGCGACCTTGTCCAGCATGCTGCAGCAGGTGGCGATGCTGTTCGGCGTGGCGGTGGCGGCGGCGCTGCTCAACCTGTCGCAGATCGCCAGGGGCGGGCCGGCGCTCGGCCTCGTCGATTTCCGCATCGCCTTCCTGGCGATCGGCGCCGTCGGGCTGGTGGCGGCCTTGCGTTTCCTGGCATTGCCGGCGACTGCGGGCGCCGAGGTTTCGGGTCATTCCCCGCGGAATTGATATCGCGATTTTTCGCCATTTGCAGAGATAAATTCCGCCTGCTCCTTTCGTCTTGGAGCCGATGTTTCGCCGATGGCTCCGCCAGCGCAACGAACTGCCAAAAGTGCAGCAGTTTCTGTGTATTGCACCAGCTTCGGCAATCGGTATGTCCACTCGCCGAATATCATCGCCAGCCGGGATTCTGAACGCGGATTCATTTGACGAATTGGTCTTGAGCCGATTAGCTTTCGTTTCGGATGGCCGCAGAGGGAGCAGGGCGTAGCCATCTTGGGCGAGAGCGACACCGGGCAATGAATGCAATCGGCTGGCCGAACTGGAGGAGCCTGAACCAGGAAGGCATTGTTTTTGCCATTGCGGTCGTGCTGTTCGCCGCCGCCGCGATCGGCCTGCCGGGGTTCATCGACCCGAACAATCTCGTCGCCATCGTGCGCTCGGTGTCGGTGCTGGGCATCCTGGCGCTCGGCATGGCTATCGTCATCATCGGCAGGGGCATCGACCTGTCCGCCGTGGCGATTATGGCGATGTCGGTCGCCTGGTATCTGCAGTTGCTGAATTCGGGAACGCCAGACGGGCTGGCCTTCGCCTATGTGCTCGCCGGCGTTCTCGCCATCGGACTCCTGAACGGCTTTCTCGTCGCCTATGCCGACGTTCCGGCGATCTTCGTCACGCTCGCCACCGGCTCCTTCGTCTTCGGCTATGTACGCTCGCAGTTGATCTCGCAGGACGCCGTACCGGTGCCTCAGGGACATTGGGTCGAGCTTCTGGGCGGCCTGCGCTTCCTCGACATCCCGGTCGAGGTCTTCATCTTCGCCGGGCTGGCCTTCGTCTTCTTCCTGTTCCTGCGCTTCACCAAATGGGGCCGCTACATCTATTTCGCCGGCGACAACCCGGTCGCCGCGCGCAACATCGGCATTCCGGTGCGCCCGATGCTGGTGCTGCGCTACGTGCTTTCGGCGTTCGTTGCCCTGATCGCCGGCCTGCTGACCGCGGCCAGCCTGCATTCGATCAACACCCGCATCGTCAACTCCACGCTGCTCTACGACATCGTGCTGGTGGCGGTGATCGGCGGCATCGGGCTGTCCGGCGGACGGGGCGGGGTTCGCAATGTGCTGGTCGGCGCCGCGCTGATCGGCATCCTGCTCAACGCCATGACCATCATCGACATTCCGCTGCTCTACCAGAACCTGATCAAGGCGGCGATCCTGCTGGGAGCGATCATCGTCGACGGTTTCATCAATCCGCGCGACGAGCAGACTGCCCAGCAAGGCGACATCTAAACCAAACGCGGACGGTTGGGCCGGCCGCTGACAACCACGACCAACCAGAGGATGTGACATGAAAATCATCAGGACATTTATGGCTGCGGCGGCAGTATTCGCTGTCTCAGTCTTCTCGGCACCTTCCTTCGCCGCCGAGGATCCGGGTCCCGCCGCCTATTCGCAGGCGCTCAAGGGCAAGCGTGTCATGCTTATCCCGATGGCGATGGGCTTCGACCTGGCACAGGGTTGGACGCATTTCCTGAAGAAGGAGGTCGAAGCCTGGGGCGGCACCTTCGAAACGCGCGATCCGAACTGGGTGGTCGACGCCGGCGCGCAGGCGATCACCGACGCGATCTCGTCGGACACCAGGCCGGACGTGCTGATCATCCATTCGCCCGATCTCAACTCCTATGCAAAGCTGATGAAGAAGGCGCAGGCCGCCGGCACCTACGTGCTGCTGGTCGACAATCCGGCCAATTTCCCGGCCGACGCCTTTGTCGGCAGCGACTGGGATCGGCTCGGCCAACTCGAGGCCGAAGCTGCGATCAAGGGCTGCGGTCCGAATTCCTCGAAGAAGCTCGGGCTGGTGCAGGGCGACCAGGCCAATTCGTCGAGCCTTTACCAGTATGCCGGCATCATGAAGGTGCTGGAGAAGAACCCCGACTTCAAGGTCGTGGCCAAGCCGGATTCCAACTGGGATGCGACGACCTCGCGCAATGTGACGACGACGATGCTGCAGCAGAACCCCGATATCTGCGCCATCATCGACTTCTGGGACGGCGATGCCACCGGCGCGGCCGCCGCTATCCGCGACGCCAAGCTCGAGGGTAAGGTGTTTCTGGTCACCACCGGCGGCGGCGAGAAGACCGCCGACTGCGACAAGCTGCAGGACGGCACCTATGGCGCGGTTGTCATGACCGACCTTGCCCGTCAGTCGGGCGACATGAACGCCATCATCAAGTTCCTGCTGCAGAGCGGTCAGCCGGCCGGCACGTCGAAGACCTATATCTACACGCTGGAGAAGGCGACGACCAAAGCCGATCTCAAGCCTGACAGCTGTTGGGACCTGAAGGCGCTGCAGGCCGAAACGGCGAAGTAAATCGCCGGTCCAAGACAAGCCTCAACGAGGTGGCGGGAACAATCCAGCCACCTCGTCTCCTCATGCAATCACGGCAGTGGCCCGATGTCCTTTCGCGAACGCCTTCAGTCCTGGCGCTACAATCTCGTGCCCGACCATGTCGTCGGTGAGATCCTGACCAAGCGCTGGACCGACAACGCCATTCCGTTCCTGGCGCTGGTGGCGACGCTCGGCGTGTTCGGCTCGCTCATTCCGGGCTTCTTCAAGCTGACGGCGCTGCAGGATTCGACCCGCCAGCTCGGTGAATTCTCGCTGCTCGTCACCGGCATGACCGTGGTCATGCTGGGCGGCGGCATCGACCTTTCGGTCGGCTCGATCTTCGCACTCTCCTGCTTTTCCGCCGTCTATGTCTTCTTCATTCTCGAACAGTCGGTGTGGCTGGCGCTGGCCGCGTCGATCGCCACCGGGTTGTTGTTCGGGGCGATCAATGGCTACCTCATAGGCTATTTCAGGCTGCGCGCCTTCCTGACGACGCTGGTCACCTTCATCTTCGGGCGGGCGCTGTTTGACATACTGGTCACCACCTATGCCGCCGACGTGCAGCTTTCCAGCGCCACATCGGACGTGCTGGATTTCATCGGCGACGGTACCTTCTGGGGTCTTTCCGTTGCGGTGTGGGCGGCGATCATCCTGGCCATCGTCACCCATGTCGCGCTGACGCGTTCACGGCCCGGCTGGCATGTACTGGCGGTCGGCGGCTCCAGGCGATCAGCGCACAATGCCGGCATCCGCGTGCGCCGCACCGTGTTCATGACCTATGTGTTCTCCGGCTTCTGCGCTTCGCTTGGAGGCTTTCTCATCGCTTGCCGGCTGAGCGGGGCAGGGCCGGGGACCGGCCTCAACCTGGAGATCATGGCGCTGACGGCGGCGGTCGTCGGCGGCGTCAGCCTGGGTGGTGGCCGCGGCTCGGTGGTCAAGGGGCTGATGGGCGCGATCATCGTGCTGACCATGACCAACGGGCTGATCCGCATGGGCTACGGCACCGGCACCAACCAGATGGTGCTGGGCATCATGCTGGCCGTGGCCGTCACCATCGACATTCGCTGGCTGAAGAACCGCGACAAGGTACTGAACGAGGTCTATGTCGCGCCGGTCTATCTGAAGATGGGTGCGACGCAGTCGGCAGCGTCCGGCTCCGGCACGCCTTACGAACTCGACAACCGGCTGTCGGCCGCGGACCACATCGGACTTGGCGAACTGGAGGGTCCGGAAGACGTCATCCTCGACCGCGACGACCATCTCTATTGCGGCACCCGCCATGGCGAGATCGTCCGCTTCTTCGCGCCGGACTACATCCGCTCGGAGGTCTTTGCCCATATTGGCGGCTTTCCGCTGGGCCTGGCCTTTGACAAATCCGGTAATCTGATTTCGTGTGTCGGCGCCATGGGGCTCTATTCGGTGTCGCCGCAGCGCGAGGTCAGGAGGCTGTCGGCGGAGACGTCGCGCTCCTGGACCTCGGTCGTCGACGATGCGCGGCTGCGCGACCCCAACGATTGCGACATCGCGCCGGACGGGCGCATCTACTTCACCGACTCGACCAAGCGCTACGACGCCCATGACTGGGCGCTGGATTCGATCGAGAACCGCGCCACCGGGCGGCTGCTCGTCTACGATCCGAAGGACGGTTCGACGAAGACGTTGCTCGACGGTTACCGCTACACCAACGGCGTGTGCATGGCGCATGACGGCAAGTCGCTGTTCTTCGCCGAAAGCTGGGCCTGCCGCGTGCATCGCTACTGGCTGGAAGGGCCGAAGGCAGGCACCGCCGAATGCGTCATCCGCGACATGCCGGGTTACCCCGACAACATCAACCGCGCCTCCGACGGCAATTACTGGATGGCCTGGCTCGGCATGCGCACGCCGAGCTTCGATCTGTCGCTACGCCATCCCGACATGCGCAAGCGCATGACCCGCCGCCTGCCGCAGGACGAGTGGCTGTTTCCCAACATCAACACCGGCGGTGTGGTGAAGTTCAACGAGACGGGCGGCATCGTCGAGGCGATGGGCGACCTTTCCGGCGACGCACATCCGATGGTCACCTCGATGCGGGAGCACAAGGGCTATCTGTTCGTCGGCGGCATCCTCAACAACCGCATCGGTCGCTACAGGATCCCTGGCGCCGATCCGAACTGGACCAGCCCGGCCTCCTACTGGGGGACGAGATCATGATACTCGATCCGATCCTCGACATCTTTCGCGGCAAGGCGGTGACCATCCCGCCGCTCGACGGCGCCTTTCGGCCGAACACGGTTCTGGACGATGCCCCAGTCTTTTCCGTATTGATCGAGCCCGACAATCTGGCCGCCACGGGCGACCGCCTGCTGACCTCGAGCGGCAATGGCGTCTTTGCGATTGCCGGAGGTGCCGAGCCTGCCGTGGTCGAGACATTCCCGTCTCCCGTCACCGCGCTCGCTGTGTCGTCTTCCGGCGATCTTACGGTCGGCCTCGAAAGCGGCAAGTTGCTGATCGCCGGCAAGGAGACAGTGCTTCCCGCCGAAATCCGCTGCATCACGGCGCTCGCCTATGCGGCGGACGGAACGCTATGGCTGGCCAACGGCTCGGCCGACCATGCGCCGGCACAGTGGGCGGCGGACCTGATGAAGAAGGGCGCCTCCGGTTCGTTGTGGAAACGCGAACCCCAAGGCAGCGACTTCCGCAAGCTCGCTGGCGACATCGCCTTCCCCTATGGGTTGCATCCGGTCGGCAGGGATGTGCTGGTCAGCGAAAGCTGGCGCCATCAGATCCTCCGCTTCGATGGCACGACCGGCAGCGGCTCGACGGTGCTGGCGCATCTGCCCGGTTATCCCTCCCGGCTGTCGCCTTCCGCGGACGGCGGCGGCTGGCTGACGCTGTTTGCGCCGCGCAACCGGCTGATCGAATTCGTGCTGCAGGAAACGCATTATCGCGACGATATGATCGCCGAGGTGCCGCCCGAATTCTGGATCGCGCCGGCACTGGCCTCCAACCGCAGTTTCCTCGAGCCGCTGCAATGCGGCGGCATCCGCACCATGGGCATCCACAAGCCATGGTCGCCCAGCCGCTCCTACGGACTGGTGGTCAAGCTCGACCGGAACATGCGGCCGCAATTCAGCCTGCACAGCCGCGCCAACGGCACGCGCCACGGCATCACCAGTGTGGCGGAAAAGGACGGGCATCTGTTCATCGCCTCCCGAGGCGGCGACTGCGTACTGGCCATCGACCTTGCGCCGGGAGGCTTCTGATGGAGCCGATCATTCGCCTGGAGAACGTCACGAAGACTTATCGCGGGGTGCCCGCGGTGAAGAATGTAAGTTTCGAGTTGCGCAAGGGCGAAATCCACGCGCTGCTCGGCGAGAACGGTGCGGGAAAATCGACACTGACCAAGATCATCGCCGGTGTCGTCGACGCCACCTCTGGCAAGATGTTCCACAAGGGTGTGGAAATCGCCTATGCCTCGCCGCATGCCGCGCTTGAAGCCGGCATCGCCATGGTGTTCCAGGAGACCAGCCTGGTGCCGTCGATGACGGTGGCGCAGAACCTCTATCTCGGCACGGAAAGCTTCCTCAACCGGCTGCGCGGCACCTACATCTCGGCGCAGCAGTTCCTGCAGTCGCTGAACTTTCCCGTCGACCCCAACGCCATGGTGGCGACGCTGGGCGCGGCCAAGCGGCAAATGGTCGAGATCGCGCGCGCCGTCCACCACAATGCCGAGATCATCATCTTCGACGAGCCGACCGCGACGCTGACGCCGGAGGAGAAGCGGCACTTCTTCGCGCTGATCCGCCGGCTCAAAGCGAGGGGCGTGTCGATCGTCTTCATCAGCCACGCGCTGGAAGAGGCACTGTTGATCGCCGACCGTATCACCATACTGCGCGACGGCGAACTGGTGATCACCGACGACACCTCCGCTTTCGACCGCGACAGGATCGTCGCCGCCATGGTCGGGCGCACGCTGTCGGGGCAGATTTACCGCCAGCGCGACGAAACGAAGTTGCGCAAGGCCGGCAAGAAAGTGCTGTCGGTGCAGGACATTTCGATGAGCAATGTCGTGCGCAACACCTCCTTCTCGATCTTCGAGGGCCAGATCACCGGCGTCTTCGGGCTGATCGGCTCCGGCCGCACCGAAACCTTCAAGATCGTCTCCGGCATCTACAAGCGCGACTTCCTGCGCGGCGGCACGATCGAGCTGGACGATAAGCCGGTGCGCTATCTCGTGCCCAGCGAGGCGGTGGCGGACGGCATCGTCTATGTCACGGAGGACCGCAAGAGCGAAGGCATTTTCGAGACGATGGGCATCGCCGAGAACCTGTTCGGCGGGGTGCTGGCGGCAGGACGTGAAAAGGCGTGGGTGATCAACGCGCAGGAGGTGCGGGCGCTCTCGGCGAAGTGGACGAAGACACTGAACATCAAGGCGATCAACGACAATGCCCGCGTGGTCGAGCTTTCCGGCGGCAACCAGCAGAAGGTGGTGATCGGCAAGGGGCTGGTGCAGAAGCCGCGCATCGTCATCTTCGACGAGCCGACGCGTGGCGTCGATGTCGGCGCAATCGCCGAAATCCACCAGATCATCAACGGGTTGGCCGACGAGGGCCTCGCCGTCGTCGTCATCTCGTCCTATCTGCCGGAGATCATGAACCTGTCCGACCGCATCCTGGTCTGCCGGCAGGGCCGTATCGTCGAGGAATTCTCGCCGGCTGAGGCGACGGAGGAGAAAATCATGTACGCAGCCGTGCACTAGGTATGGCGTAGAGGGTCGACATGTCCGGTGGTCGTTGGCGCATGCTTTGGAGATTGGCAGAAACGTCCACCGCTTCGTCATCCTGGGGCGAAGCAAGGAGCGAAGCGACGCGGCGCAGACCCCAGGATCCATGCCGTGACTTCCAAGCGTTGCGGCGGTCCGGAATTCTGCTCCGTTGCACTCCTCGCGAGAGGTCACGGCATGGATCCCAGGGTCTTCGCGACGCCGCTTCGCGGCTGCTCCGCCCTGGGATGACGACGCTGAGGTGCTTCGGCCAACCTTCACGATTCTACGCTACTTCGCGGTAGAAACTGAATCGGCCGAACCGGTTAGCCGCCTTTGCTCAAAACCTGATTCAACGAAAGGAAACGCCATGGCCACAACGAAACTTCTGACCGACGCCGAGGTGGAAAAAATCCCTGCCGTGAAGGCCGTGTTCGACGACATCCGCGCGACGCGCAAATCCGATTTCGTCAACAATTTCTGGCGCGGGCTGGCCAATGATCCGGCTTCGTTGAAGCGGGTCTGGGAACAGCTCAAGGCGGTGATGGTCACCGAGAGCGCCATCGACCCGTTGACCAAGGAGATGATCTACATCGCCGTTTCGACCGCCAATGGCTGCACCTACTGCGTCCATTCGCACACTGCGGCAGCCCGCGCCAAGGGCATGACCGACGCGCAGCATGGCGAGCTGGTGTCGATCATCGGACTGGCCGGGCAGACCAATCAGATGGTCACGGCGATGCAGATTCCGGTCGATCCGCAGTTCGAGTTGAAGTAGGGCGCAGCCGCTAGGCAGGCTTGTAAACCTTCTCCGCCGTGTTCCAGAAAATATCCGCTTCGGCCGCCGCGCCATGCTTGGCCACCGCCTCCCGGTGCACCTTGATCAGTTCGGCGTGGCTGGTCCACAGTTTCTCGATCGGGAAGTTCGAGCCGAACATCAGCTGGTCGCTGCCCAGAATGTCGATCGCATTGTCGACGATATAGGCGATCAGCGCCGGGTCGTTGCGGTGGATGAACGTGCCGAGGCCGGACAGCTTGGCGTAGAAGTTGGGTGCCGCGGACAAAGTGCGCAGGCCGGCCTTCCAGGCCTGCGTGGTCTCAGGCTCCATGCCGGTCAGCATGCCGGCATGGGTGAGGATGAAATTGGTGTCGGGGTTTTCGCCGACCAGCGTCAGCCCGTCCTTCATCTGGGCGGGAAAGAGTTGCAGGTCGAAGGACAGGCCATAGTCCTTCAGCCGGGCGACATTGGCGCGCACTTTCGGGTCGATGACCTGATCGGCCGAGGCGGCGAAGCGAAAGGCCGGGGCCTCATGCCAGTGCAGCTGCATGCGCACGCCGCGCAGCAGCGGATATTTTTTCAAGCGGTCGATCTGGGGACGCACGTCGTCCACGGTCATGTCGGCATAGCCGACGATGGCATGTGGCCAGCCGGTCTCCTCGGCGGTCTTCTGCAGGAAGGCGACTTCCTTCTCGAAGTCCTCCTTGGCCCAGTTGGTCTGGACGTAGATCGCTTTCTCGACGTCCGAGTTGCGCTGGTCGGCGAGGAACTCCTCGATCGGATAGTCGCGCCGGATCGGCTCGTACGGGCCGAAGATGCGCGGCACCATCGGGCCGATCAGCCAGGGCTGGTCCTTTTGGCGCCAGATGTGGAAATGAGCGTCGATCGCCTTCTGCATCATGAAACCCTTTTCCATATTGCCTCGGCCGTCGGAGCAGGGCGGGCAAGCGACAGGATGAAATCGGTGAGGTTTTTCACCGACGAGCCGTCCACCAAATCGTCGAGCACCGGCAGGATGGCGCTGAGTGCTGCCGTTGCCGGGCGGAAGCGCGGATCGCCGGCCAGCGGCGTCGCCAGAGACAAGCGGTAGGCGCGCGCGCTCAGCCGGCGCATTGCGGTCTGCAACTCGGCATGGTCGCCGCGCTCCAGCGCGTCCGACAGGATGACGACCGCTGCACCCCGGGCGAAAGCGGAAAAGCGCGGCACCGAGAGGAAGGCGAGCAGTGTCGGACCCATGCGGGTGCCGCCGTCCCAGTCGTCGACCTGTGCGGCGGCGCGTGCCAGCGCCTGGTTGCAGTCGCGAATGCGCAACGCCCCGGTGATGCGGGTCAGTCTTGTGCCGAAGGTGAAGACCTCGGCGCGGTCCGCGCCTTGCACGGCGGCATGCGCCAGCCTGAGGTAATCCGACGTATGCAGCTTCATCGAGCCGGAGACATCGATCAGCAGCAACATTTTGCGCGGCACGGTCCGGCGACGGCGCAGAAACGGCGCGGGGACGTCGCCATCAGCGCTGACGATTTCGCGCAGCGAGCGGCGCAGGTCGAGCTTGCCGCGCGAATGGGTGCGGACCGTGCGGAACGAGCGGCGCGCAGGCAAGGCGGATGCCAGTTTGCGGCGGAAGGCGGTCAGCCTGTCGTTGTCGCGCCGGAATTCGCGGGCGCTCAACTGCTCCATGGCCGAGGACAGTTCGCCACCTTCTTCCTGCTGCTCGGCTGCGATCTGCTCGTCGTTGGCGCCGCTATCATCCTTGATGCGGGTTTCCTCATCCGCCTCGCCTTCGACCATGGCAGATGTGTTGCCGTAGAAATAGCTCTGGAAATGCGCCTCGAATTCGTCGCGGCGGTCGGGCGTCGGCGCCAGCGTGGCGAGCGCTGCTTCGCGGATGTCGGCCATGGAGCGTGGCCCGAGCAGCGTTACAGCCTGCATGAAGCCAGAGACTTGCTCTGGCGCGACGGCAAAGGCGTGGCGGCGCAGCAGGCGGGCGAAGCCGAGGAACGGCGTGGTCGCACGGGGCAAGTTCTCCGCACGCATCATTCCTTCGCGCCCCCCTCTGTCCTGCCGGACATCTCCCCCTCAAGGGGGGAGATTGGCAGCTTGGGCGCTCCGCTCAATTCTGCAATGTTGAAGATTGGCGAAAGCCGGCGTGACGTCTGATCTCCCCCCTTGAGGGGGAGATGTCCGGTAGGACAGAGGGGGGCGCTGTCCCGCCAGCGGCGCGCACTAGCCCTAGGGTATCGCGCTAGCGCGTTTCGGTCGCGCATCACGCCAGAGCCTCCTCGACGATGCGGCCAAGCTCCGGCGCGATATAGGAGAGGTCTTCCTCGTCCTTGATCAGCACGCCGATGGCGCGGCGAAAAGCCTCCGGCCACGGGCTGCCACCTTTTTCGAGAATGGTGGCGGCATTCGCCCATTCGACCGCTTCGGCGATGCCGGGCGGCTTGGCCAGCGGACGGGCGCGGATGCTCTGCACGGCTGCCGCCACGGCGCGCGCCGTCACTTCCGCAACGTCGCCAGCGCGCAGCATGATGATCTCGGCCTCGCGCCCGGCGTCGGGATAGGTGATCCAGTGGTAGACGCAGCGCCGGCGCAGTGCCTCAGCCAGTTCGCGGGTGCGGTTGGAGGTCAGGATGACGATCGGCTGTGCAGTCGCGCGAATAGTGCCTCTCTCTGGAATGCTGATCTGGAAATCAGAGAGGAATTCCAGCAGCAATGCTTCGAACTCATGGTCGGAGCGGTCGATTTCGTCGACCAGCAGCACGCGCTCTTCCGGCGCATTGAGCACCTGCAGCAGCGGCCGCGCGATCAGGAAGCGGTCGTCGTAGATGTCGATCTCATGCTCGCCGGCATGACGGATGGCCAGCAACTGGCGCTGATAGTTCCATTCGTAGAGCGCATGCGCGGCGTCGATGCCCTCGTAGCATTGCAGCCGCACCAGCTCACGGCCGAGCAATTCGGCGATCGCCTTCGCCGCCTCGGTCTTGCCGACGCCCGGCGCGCCTTCGAGCAGCAGCGGCTTGCCCAGCCTGATCGCCAGGAAGATCGCGGTCGCCAGGCTTTCGTCGGCCAGATAGCGCGAAGCGGCAAGACGCTCCGCCACCGCCTCCGGCGAGGCTGCTGATATCTCGGCGCTTGGCTTCGACATCTCCAGCACTCAGTTTGGGGTTTCCGCTTTCAGCGCCCGCAAGATGCGCTCCGGCGTGATCGGCAGCGTGTCGATGCGCACGCCGACGGCGTCGAAGACGGCGTTCGCCACGGCGGGAATCTGCGGGTTGGCGCACATCTCACCCGGTCCCTTGGCGCCGTAAGGGCCATCGGCCGACGGCCGCTCCAGCACGATGATCTCGGTCTGGGCGAGGTCGCCGGGACCCGGCATCAGATACTGGTTGAAGTCGGTGCCGCCATGGTCGCGGTTTGGGTAATAGGGCTCGGTCGTCTCGTAGAGCGCGTGGCTGATGCCCATCCAGGAACCGCCGACCAACTGCTGCTCGACCATCTTCGGGTTCAGCGCGCGACCGATCTCGAAGATGTTCTTCACCGTCAGCACCGTGACTTCGCCGGTCTCGTCATCGACCTCGACCTCGGCCACCGTGCAGGCATGGGCGTAGCAGGTCGACGGCTTCATCGCGCCAGTCTCCTTCTCGGGATAGGAGCGCGGGATCAGGAACATGCCGCGGCCGGAAATCGAGCGGCCGCGCTTGAAGTGCGCCGACAGCGCGACATCGAAGATCGAGATCGATTTCTGCGGCGCGCCCTTGACCAGGATGTTGCCCTCGCCGTCCGTCTCGAGATCGGAAGCGTTCACTTCCAGCTCCTCGGCCGCCACTTCCAGCATCACCTGGCGAGCTTCCCTGGCCGCCTGAATGACCGCGTTGCCGGCGCGATGCGTGCCGCGCGAGGCGAAGGTGCCCATGCAGTGCGGGCCGGTGTCGGTATCGGCGGTGTCGACGACGACACGGTCGGTCGGCACGCCAATCGTCTCGGCGCAAATCTGCGCCATGATCTGCTTCATGCCCTGGCCGAGATCGACTGATGACAGCGTGACCATGAAGTTGCCGGTCGGCGTCGAATGCACCAGCGCCTGGGTGGGATCGCCGCCGAGATTCATGCCGGTCGGATAGTTGATCGCGGCGACGCCGCGTCCGCGCCTGATCGCCATCTCAAGCTCCCTTCGCGTAGGAGGACATCGCCAGATATTTTTCCGCCACCGGCCAGTTGGCCGCGCGCGAGGCTTCCTGCATGCACTCGATGAGCGCGGCGCCCTCGGTCGGTTGGCGATGCGCCTTCATGTCGCCGTCGCGATAGGCGTTGATGAAGCGGAATTCGAGCGGGTCCAAGCCGATCAGCCGGGCGAGCTTGTCCATCTGCACCTCCAGCGCGAAATCGCCGATGGTAACGCCAAAGCCGCGCATGGCGGAGGAGGGGGTACGGTTGGTGTAGACGCAGTAGGTGTCGATCCAGACATTAGGGATCGTATAGGGGCCGGGATAGTGCCCCGCGCCCTTCTGCGCACCATAGGGCGAGTGACGTGAATAGGCGCCGGCATCGGTGTATCCGGTGACTTTTCGCGCGACGATGCGGCCATCCTTCATGACGCCATCCTTGATGACGACCTTTTCGGCCGCGCGGGGTGACGATATCTGCATCTCTTCCTCGCGGCTGTAGACGAAACAGACCGGTCGTCCGGTGAGCTTGGCGCCGAGGATAGCGATCGGCTCGACGATGACGTCGACCTTGCCGCCAAAGCCGCCACCGACGGTGCCGCCGACGAAATGCAGCTTGCTGCCCGGCATCTGCAGGATGATCGAAGTGTTGTCGAGGGTGAAGAACATCGCCTGCGTGTTGGTGTAGCATGTGAAGCGGTCATTGCCTTCGGGCGCCACGACACAGCCGGTCGTTTCGGTCGGTGCATGTTCGATCGGCGAGGACTGGTAGCTCTGTTCCAGCACGTGATCGGCGCTGGCGAAGCCCGCCTCGACATCGCCGAAGCGCACCTTGCGGCACTCGCCGCTGTCGTAGAGATAATGGTTCTGGCCGTGATATTCGTTGACGATGGGCGCGCCGGGCTTCAGCGCCTCCTCCATGTCGAAGACGGCCGGCAGCACCTCGTAGTCGACCTTGACCTTGGCGGCGGCTTCCTGAGCGGCACGCTCGCTCTCGGCAAGCACCGCCACCACGGCCTCACCCTTCCAGCGCACCTTGCCGTCGGCCAGCACCGTCTCGTCTTCCGGCCCGATCTGGATCAGGATCAGGATGGTGTAGACATTGTGCGGCACGTCCTTGGCCGTCAGGATTTTCACCACGCCCGGATGCTTCTCGGCCTCGGACGTGTCGATCGAACGGATGCGGGCATGGTGGTGCGGGCTGCGCACCATCTTCAGGTGCAGCATGCCGGGAAAATTGCGGTCGGCGAAATAGGCGGTCTTGCCGGTGACGTGGCCGGGCGAATCCGAGCGCGGCCGGGGCTGGCCGATCTCGTGCAGATCGTCCTTGCGCTGGTCGGCGAAATAATTCTTGCGCAGTTCCATCTTTGCTCCCCTCAAGCCGCGTGCTGCGAGTTCGATCGCGCGGCGGTCAGCACCGCCTGGATGATCGGCTCGTAGCCGGTGCAGCGGCAGATGTTGCCCGACAGCGCCTCGACCACCTCGTCGCGGCTGGGGTTGGGCGTATGGTCGAGCAGCACTCTGGCCGCCATGATCATGCCCGGCGTGCAGAAGCCGCATTGGGTGGCGAAGGCATCGAGGAAGGCGCGCTGCAGCGGATGCAGAACGCCGCCTTCCGAAAGCCCCGAAGTCGTGGTGATGGTAGCGCCGTTGCAGGTCTCGGCCAGCGTCAGGCAGGAGAGCCGGAGTTCGCCGTCGATGATGACCGAGCAGGCGCCGCAGGTGCCCTGGTGGCAGCCGCCTTTCGGCGAGGTGTCGCCGATCTTGTCGCGCAAGGCATGAAGCAGCGTCGTGCCGCTGTCGACGAATTCGGCCTTTTCCGCTCCGTTGAGGGTGAATTGAACCGGGACCTTTGCCATCGTTCCTCCTTGCGCGTCTGCCCCAAAGGACAGACGCGCGCGCCCAACGGGCTTAAGCTTTTGTTTCCATGCCCGCGACCTGGCCAAGCAGCAGCCGACCGAGATGGACCGGCAGGACTTGCGCGCGATACCAGGCGCTGGCGATCGGATCGGTGATGGGCGAGGTGCCTTCACCCACGGCGGCCAGCGCCGGCGCGATACCATCCTTGGTCAGCCTTCTGCCGAGCAGCGCCTTCTCGGCCGCCTTGGCGCGCATCGGCCGGTCGGCCATGCAGCCAAGCGCGATGCGTGCCGTGGACACAGTGCCGTCCGCCGCTTGTTCCAGCACCGCGGCTATGCTCAGCACCGAGACGCCCTTGGGCTTGACCCGCGAGACCTTCAGGAAGCAAAAACCGCCGCCTTTCGGCAACGTGAAATCAACCGAGGTAACGATGGCGCGGCTGTCGTCCCGTTTGGCCAGGAATGTTTCGAGTGGCTGATCACCGCCATCCGTGCTGACCGTCGCGTCGAGCGCCAGCAGCGCGACGGTGAAATCGCCATAGGGCGCCGGTGCGAACAGATTGCCGCCGACGGTCGCCATGTTGCGGATCGCCGGGCCGCCGACGGCGCGCGCGGCGGGAGACAGGGTGCTGAGATCCGGATGGCGGGCGATCGCCGCCATGGTCACCGAGGCGCCAAGACGGATCTTGCCGCCGGAGACGGCTATGGTCGACAGGGACGGCTCGGTCGAGCGCACGAAGCTTAAGAGCGACACGTCGCCTTCATTGGTGGCGCGAACGACCAGCGTGCCGCCGCCGAGATAGCGGGCGCCGTCCGCCTTCAGCGCCGCATCGGCATCCTTCACCGTCGAGAAAGTCTGGAGGGCAAGCGCCATGGCACGCTCCTTGTTTCAGCCCAGTTCAATTCAACTTTGACCGGCGAAGTGGCTCTTCAGGGCATTGAAGCCGCCCTGGAAGACGTTGGCGCCCATGCCTTCGGCCAGCTTATCGGCTTCCTCGGGGGCTGCGTCGAAGCTTGCGGTCCATTCGGCGTAGGTGCGGTCGCCATCGGTCACCCGCCGCAATTGCAGCGTTGCCTTGTGATTGGTCAGCGGCTGCGGCGTCTCCAGTATGGAATAGCTGACCAGGAAATTGTCATCGGAGAAATCGAGCAGCTTCTCCCGGATGCGAGCGCCGCTGGCGAGCTGGAAATTGCGCACGCAGCCGATCGTGCCGGCATCCTTGCCGTCCTCGATATGGCTTTCGACCATGCGCGGATGCCAGCCCGGCAGGCCGTTGAAGTCGCGTATGCGCGCCCATACCTTTTCGACCGGTGCGTCGATGACGCTGGAGATGGTGACTTTCGCCATATGGATGTTCCCTTGCAAATCAGATGCTTGGGAGGGTAGGGCAGTGTGCTCGGCAGCGCTTATCAATGCGTCTTGAGCACCTATCAAGGAGTCTGAAAATGAACCACGCGGTTCAGGCTATCGCTCGCGCCGCCTCGCGATAGAGTGTCGGCGGAACGCCGACATGGTCGCGGAAGAAGCGCGAGAAATTGCCCTGCGTGGTGAAGCCGAGATTGCAGGCGACCGAGATCAACGGCTCTTGCGACCACTGCAGCTGTCGCACCGCTTCTTCCATGCGCAGCGTGTTCCAGTAGACGTTGGGCGTCAGATTGGTCTGCTCCTTGAACAGCGCGAAGAAATGCGGCCGCGACAGGCCGACACTGCGCGCCACATCGTCGAAGCAGATGCGCTCGCAAACATTGGCCTTCATCAACTGGATCGCCTTGCGGACACGGAAGTCCTGCATGGTATTGACGCGGGCGCGCACCGCTTGCGGCGCCGAAGCGTCGGCGGCATCGAGCACGCTGTCGATGAAGCGCTCGATCTCGTAATTGGCGATGTCGTCGATGCTCTCATTGTCGCTCAAATGGTCGAGCAGGTTAGCTGCCGCCTGGTGCAGCCAGGGCTCGAGCGTGATCGCCGGGGTCGAAAACAGCGGTGCCGACGACGGCAGGTCGCGGCGCCGGCGGGCCCAGTCCGGATCGATGTAGAAGGCCAGGAACAGACCGGGCGTGCCGTCGCGCGACAGAGCGTGGCTGTGCGGCTGGAAGGAATTGATGCCGGCAGCGGTGCCTGGACCAAGCCGCACCGTCTCACGGCCAATGGTCATCTCGCCGGCCGTGCCTTCCAGCCAGATGATGATATGCGCCTCGACATGGGCATGGGTGACGAAGTCGCTGGCGACGTTCAGGACAGAAACATGTCCGAACCGGCCCCAGTAGAGCCTGATCGCTTCCGTCATGGGTATATCCTCCCGCAGACGACTGGCCTCCCTTCGCCTGCAGTGGGGATATTGCTGCCCAGTTCGGGCCTGCGTCAAGGCGCATGCGCGCATCCGCGCCCGCCATAGAACCCCGAGCCGCTGTTTTTCAGACTGAGCGATAGGAAAGAGAACGAATAGCGCTGGTGGCCTTAGTCGCTGCGCCTGAAGTTGCGTATCCGGTCGAACAGGACAGCCAGCAGAATCGCGCCACCAATGAACACGCCTTGCCAGAAGGCATTGATGCCGAGCAGGCCGAGGCTGTTGCGGATCACCTCGATCAGCGCCGCGCCGACGATGGCGCCGAAGGCGGTGCCGACGCCGCCGGCCAGGTTGGCGCCACCGATGACGGTGGCGGCGATCACCTGAAGCTCCATGCCGTTGCCGAGATTGGTGGTGACGGCGCCCAGCCAGCCGGTCTGGATGATGCCGGCAATGCCGGCGGCCAGCGCCGAGATCATGTAGACCGCGACCTTGATCTGGCGCACCGGAACGCCGGTCAGCGTCGCCGCATGCTCATTGCCGCCGATGGCGAAGATGTGCCGGCCGAATTTCGTCCAGCGCAGGACGAAGCCGGTGATGAGCGCCAGCAGGATCATATAGAGCACCGGATTGGCGATGCCGAACAGCCAGGCTCCGCCGCCCAGCGCCAGAAGCTTGTCGTGGTCCGGTCCGAACTGGAAGACGACGGTGTTGTTGGAGGCGACCATGGCGAGGCTGCGCGCGATCGACAGCATACCGAGCGTCACCACGAAGGGCGGAAAGCCAAGATAGGCGATCAGAACTCCGTTGAAGGCGCCGACGATCAGCGCCGTCGCGATCGCGGCGGCAATGCCGATCTCGATCGAGTAGCCGGCATGCATGGTGACGGCCAATATCATCGAACACAGGCAAAGCACCGAGCCGACCGACAGGTCGATACCGCCGGTGATGATGACGAAGGTCATGCCGAGCGCGACGATGGCAACGAAGGTGATGTTGCGGGTGATGTTGTAAAGGTTCTTCGGCGTAGCGAAGGAATCGGTGGCAAACGACAGGAACAGGCAGGCGAGGATGACCGCAATCACCACCCAGAAGGTCTGGGTGGCGAACACCCTGGACAGCAAGGTGTGCTGTTTCTGTGCAATCGTCTGGTCAAGGGTGGCTGCCATTATCGACCTCTCATGCCGGTGGCGAAGCGCGTCAGCACGGCGAATTCAAAGCTTCGAAATTCCGGACCACTTTCATGATACCTGCTCGATGGCGCCGGTGATCAGGCCCGTGACCTCCTCGGGCGAACTCGATGCGATCGTCTTGTCGGCGACCTTGCGGCCGCGCCGCATGACGATGACGCGGTCGGCAACGTCAAAGACGTCGGGCATGCGGTGACTGATCAGCACGACTGATATACCCTGGTCGCGCAGATGGCGGATCAAATTCAGCACCTCCGCCACCTGCCGCACCGAGATCGCCGCCGTCGGCTCGTCCATCAGGACGATCTTGGCCTGGGAAAGCATGGTGCGAGCGATCGCCACCGCTTGCCGCTGGCCGCCCGACATCTGCTTGACGAGGTCGCGCGGCCGGGTTTCGGACTTAAGCACCGCAAAGATCTGGCCGGCGCGCTTGTACATGGCGGCATAGTCGAGGATGCGAAACGGCCCGACGCCCCGGCGCAGCTCGCGGCCGAGATAGACATTCGCTGCGGCCGTCAGATTGTTGCATAGCGCCAGGTCCTGATGGACGATCTCGATGCCATGCTGGCGCGCCTCGACCGGCTTGTGCAGGATCAGGTCCTTGCCGTCCATCTGCATCGTGCCATGGCTCGGGCGGAAATTGCCGGCGATCATTTTGACCAGGGTCGACTTGCCCGCGCCATTGTCGCCCATCAGGCCGACGACCTGCCCGGGCTCGATCGACAGCGACACGTCGTTGACCGCCTGGATGGCGCCGAAATGTTTCGAGATATTGGTGAGTTCGAGAACCGCCACCAGCCTTCTTGCCTCCCCGTGCTTTTCCGGCCCGCGGTTCCGCCGCGGCCCCGCTCTCCCCAGCTCCTCCCGGAGACAGCGATTTTGAAGTCCATTATGCGAATGCCCGCACCGGCGTCAATTGTCGGACGAATAAGATCTGGCAATTGTCCGACGAATTGAGGGGAGGGCTCCTTAAAAATCAGTTTTGTAGGACAAATAGAGATTGACGTTGGCCGCGAGCCGATATTAGCTAAGCGTCGGAGGAGAATATGCCGACCCTGTTGCCGGTTTTCCGGGCGGGTCGGCGGAGGCTTATCGGTCGAGGGACTGCCGACAGCAGTGTTTGTTGGGCGGCTTCGAGACCGCATCTGGAAATGCTTATCGACCTGGCTTGGCGACACGAGCGCTCGTGCAACGATCCTCTGTCATTGCTTGATCCGGTCGGTCTGTGTGGCGGACACGCCGTGTCCGTCTGTTTTCAAGGGAGGACTGACATGAGGAAATCACTATTGCTCGCCGCTGCCGCCGTCATGGCACTCGGCGCCGGGCCGGCTTTGGCCAAGAAACAGCTCGTCATCGTCGTGAAGGGTCTCGACAATCCGTTCTTCGAGGCCATCAACCAGGGTTGCCAGAAATGGAACAAGGAAAATGCCAGCTCGGAGTATGAGTGCTTCTACACCGGTCCGGCTTCGACCTCCGACGAGGCCGGCGAGGCGCAGATCGTCGGCGACATGCTGAGCAAGTCCGATACCGTGGCGATGGCCATTTCGCCGTCCAACGCGCCGCTGATCGCGCAGACGATCAAGAGCGCCAATCCGTCGATCCCGATCATGACCATCGACGCCGACCTCGCCAAGGAAGATGCCGGCCTGCGCAAGACCTATCTCGGCACCGACAACTATCTGATGGGCAAGAAGATCGGCGAGTACATCAAGAAGGGCAAGCCGAATGGTGGCAAGATCTGCACCATCGAGGGCAATCCTGCCGCCGACAACATCCTGCGCCGTGCGCAGGGCATGCGTGATGCGCTCTCCGGCAAGGAGGGCCTTGCGGCGCTCGCCGGCGAAGGCGGCTGGACGGAAGTCGCCGGCTGCCCGGTGTTCACCAATGACGACGGCGCCAAGGGCGTGCAGGCGATGACCGATATCCTCGCCGCCAACCCCGATCTCGACGCCTTCGGTATCATGGGCGGCTGGCCGCTGTTTGGCGCGCCGCAGCCCTATCGCGACCTGTTCAAGCCGATGGCCGACAAGATCGCCAAGAACGAATTCGTCATCGGCGCCGCCGACACGATCGGCGACGAGGTGGCGATCGCCCGTGAAGGCCTTGTCACCGCACTCGTCGGCCAGCGGCCGTTCGAGATGGGTTACAAGGCGCCGTCGGTGATGATCGACCTGATCGAAGGCAAGACCGTTGCCGATCCGGTGTTCACCGGCCTCGACGAATGCACCAAGGACACGGTCGACACCTGCATCCAGAAGTAGGCCGCAATTTCGGGGCGCCGGAAGCTGTAGAGCGGGCGCCCCGCCACCCCGGATCATGGAATGTATCCGGTTCATGACAAGGGACGAAGCAGCGCGCCTGGGACGGAATGCCCCGGTTTCGACGCGCCCATAGTTCGCATTTCGGCGAAGGGCCATTCGGCAAGGAATCTGAACTCCCGACAATTGCCCGCGACAGACAGCCGACGCATTGGAACGTGGATGCCGGACGACGCAAAATCAAGGAAACGACCCGCCAAGGCCGAGGCGGCTGTCAGAGCCCCGGCTACCTTTCGGCGCGCCGACGCGGCACATTTTCCCGGATCGAGCGTCCATGCCTCGCTGGCAAGCGAGATCGGTCTTCGGATCGTGCGCGGCGACTATCCCCCCGGGGCCATCCTGCCCAACGAAGCCAAATGGTCGGAAACCTTCAACGTCAGCCGCTCGGCAGTGCGCGAGGCGATCAAGATGCTGATGGCCAAAAGCCTGTTGGCATCGCGCCCCAAGATCGGCAGCTGGGTCGAGCCGAAGGAGCGCTGGAACCTGCTCGACCGTGACGTGCTCGCCTGGTATGCGACCGCACCCGACCGCGAGGCGTTCCTGCGCACCGTGCAGGAATTTCGTCATATCATCGAACCGGAAGCCAGTGCCTTCGCTGCCACGCGACGCAGCGACGAGCAGATGGCCGAGATCAGCCAGGCCTGCCGGGAGATGGGCGATGCGGCAACGCTGCAGGAGCGCACCCGAGCCGATACGCGCTTCCATCTGGCCATCCTGAGGGCGTCGGGCAACGACCTGCTGGTGCCGCTCGGCGTGCTGATCGAATCGGCGCTCGACCACCTGTTCGTCTTCGTCACCCGCGAGCACAGCGACCAGCGACGGGCTCAGTCCCTGCACGAGGCGATCGAGAAGAACATCCGCCTGAGGCGGCCGGGCGCCGCCCGCAATGCGGTGCACAGACTGCTTGCCAACACCGATGACGTCATTGGGCGATCACGGCGATAAACGCCCCCTAAGCACGAGAAATCGCACTTGGAACAATAAGGTAGAGCTCGATCCTCATGGGATGAATCAGGTGGAATCCCGATGTCGGCCGGTCGCGCTCAGATCGTCTGCTTTTTCCCGTCCTTGGTCGGCATCAGGTCGACGCCGTTGACCTTGGCGACATGCGTTGCCAGCATCGGCACATATTGATCGGCGGGGCCGGCGGCGAAGGCGCCGGCGAAGGCGTTCTTGGTGGCATTGCCGAGCGGGTTGGCGATGCCGGCCGCACCCGCCATCGATTCGAGATAGGTGAGGTCCTTGAAGGCATTGGCGATGGTGAATTTATGGGCGTCGCGGTCGCCCTCCAGCGTCCAGCGCATGAAGGTCTGGTAGAAGCCGCAATCCATGCGGCCGTTGCGGATGACGCTGTCGAAACGCGGCGGCGAGATGCCGACCTTCTCGGCCAGCGCCAGCGCCTCGGAATAGATCGCCGCGTAGCCGAGCGAAATGAAATTGTTGAGCAGCTTCATGCGGTGGCCGTCGCCGGTGCCGCCGATATGGACGATGCGTCCGGCCCAGGTATCGAGCACCGGTTTCAGCCGGGCAAAGACCGCGTCGGAGGCGCCGACCATGGCGTCGAGCGTGCCTTCCCAGGCCTCCTTTGGCGTGCGGCTGAGCGGGGCATCGACATAGTCGACGCCGAGCGCCTTGAGTTCGGCGGCGAGCGCCATCGTCGAAACCGGATCGGAGGTCGAACAATCGACGACGACAGAGCCCTTCTTCAAACCGTCCTTGAGGCCGCCGGATCCGCGGACAATGGCTTCCACCTCGCGCGAGCCGGTGACGCAGATGAAGACGATATCGGATGCCGCCGCCACATCGCGCGAGGTGGCCGCTTCCTTGGCTCCGCGGCTAGCCAAGTCTTCCGCAGGCTTGCGGTTCTTACGGCCGAGAAACGTCAGCGCATAGCCCTTGTCGACGATGTTCTTGGCGATTCCATGCCCCATCAGGCCAAGGCCGATGAAGCCGATTTTTTCGCTCGCGGCGGTCGTGGTCATGTCGTTTTGTCCTGTCTGGAAATTATCGACAATAGCGCCGCCGTTCTTGCCGCAGGCGGTTGCAGAATGCAATATTGTCTGACAATACACATAATTCCCAAGCGATGTGGAGAGCAAAATGACGAAGCGGATCATGTTCACCGGTGGCAGCGGCAAGGCCGGGCGTCATGTCGTGCAATATCTGGTCGAGCATGGCTGTCAGGTGCTCAATATCGACACCAAGCCGCTCGACAATCCCAAGGTGCGCACGCTGATCACCGATATCACCGGCAGCGGGCAGGTGTTCAACGCATTCTCCAGCTATATGGGGCTGCACGAATTCGATCCGTCACTGCGCGCGCAGCCGGTCGATGCCGTGGTGCATTTCGCGGCCATCCCGCGCATCATGATCACGACCGACAACGAGGTGTTCCGCATCAATGCGCTCGGCACCTACAATGTCATCGAGGCAGCGGTGAAACTCGGCATCCCAAAGGTGGTGATCGCCTCCAGCGAGACGACCTACGGGCTGGTGTTCGCCAACGAGCCACGCGATCCCAAATATTTCCCGCTCGACGAGGACTACGACGTCGATCCGATGGACAGCTATGCGCTGTCCAAAGTCGTCAACGAAAAGACGGCGCGCGCCTTTGCGCAACGCAACGGCACCGACATCTACGCCTTGCGCATCGGCAACGTCATCGAGCCGCATGAATACCAGCTGTTTCCGAAATGGTTCGCCGATCCGGGTTTCCGCAAGCGCATCGCCTGGAGCTATATCGATGCGCGCGACCTTGGCCAGATCACGCTGCGGGCGATCGAAAAGGACGGGCTTGGCTATCAGGTGTTCAATGCCGCCAATGACGATTGTTCGTCCGATCTGCCGACGGCCGAGTTGCTGAAGCGGTTTTACCCCGACGTGCCGGTCAAGGCTGAACTCGGCGAATATGAGACGCTGCTCTCCAACCGCAAGGCGAGGGATGTGCTAGGCTTCCGGCCTGAGCATAGCTGGCGGCAATATGTCAAGAAGGCCTGATCACGTGATGATCCCGGGCTGATCTGTGCACAGAAGCAGGCTTTGCGGTCCTGTGCTTGACAGGCTTTGAAATCCGGACTTTCTGGGACAGATGCGGGACGCAAAGCCGAACAAGGAAAAAAAATTGGCCGGTGCGGCGCCCGCTGAACGTCCGGCCGCCGTTCGCCGGGCCGATGCGGCCCGCATTCCCGGGTCGAGCGTACATGCCTCGCTGGCCAACGAGATCGGCTTGAGGATCGTGCGCGGCGACTATCCGCCGGGAACCATCCTGCCCAACGAAGCCAAATGGTCGGAGACCTTCGATGTCAGCCGCTCGGCGGTGCGCGAGGCGATCAAGATGCTGATGGCGAAAAGCCTGCTGGCATCGCGCCCCAAGATCGGCAGCTGGGTCGAACCGAAGGAACGCTGGAACCTGCTCGACCGTGACGTGCTCGCCTGGTACGCAACATCGCCCGACCGCGAGGTCTTCCTGAAAACCGTGCAGGAATTCCGTCACATCATCGAGCCGGAGGCAAGCGCCTTCGCCGCCATGCGGCGCAGCGACGAGCAGATGGCCGAAATCAGCCAGGCCTGCCGGGAGATGGGCGAGGCGGCGACCCTGCAGGAGCGCACACGCGCCGACACGCGATTTCATCTGGCCATCCTGAGGGCGTCGGGCAACGATCTTCTGGTGCCGCTCGGGGTGCTGATCGAATCCGCGTTCGATCATCTGTTCGCCTATACGACGCGGGAACTGGACGATTTGCAGCATGCGCAAAAGCTGCATGAGGCGATTGAGAAGAACATCCGCCTGCAGCGACCGGATGCGGCGCGCAATGCCGTGCGCAAGCTGCTGGCCAATACCGACGTCGTCATCAGGTCGAGATAGCTCGATCTTCTAGTCTTCTTTCGGGCGTCCGAAGGCGACGCGCAGTTCGTCTTTTGCGTCCTCCAGCACTTTCTTTTGCCCGGCCGGCAGGTTCTTGCCGGCGCGGTTGATGTAGAAATTCAGCATCGACATGGCAGACTGGAACGGCTCGGCCTTGCGCCGGTCGCTATGTTCGGCCGAGCGCTTCAGCGAGGCTGCGATCTTCCTGGCGTCATGGGATTCGAAGACGTGCTCTTCGAGATCCATGGCATCGCTGTGCTCGGTCACGTCGGCCGACCATTTTCGTTTCGCGGTCATGGCAAACTCCCTCCATGGTGAGTTCATGGAGAACTCCGGACGATGGCCACTGTTCCATTGCCGCTTCAAATCCCTGGAGCCACGGAATTGCCCGATGTGGCGCTGCCCAGCGCCACGAATGCGCCGATTGTGGCGAAAGAACCGGTCGATTTCTAGAAAGACGCGGACAGGAAACGCCTTGACGACAACCGCCAGCCAGGCAAGCAGCCCCGGCATCGACATCGCCTACGCCTGGATGCGGCTCGCCATCTCGATGCTCTTGGCGACCATCGGCGGTGTCGGCATGTGGGCGGTGGTCGTCGTGCTGCCCGCCGTGCAGGCCGAATTCGGCGTCGATCGCGCGGCAGGGAGGCCGGCCAGCGCGTCGGCATCGTCATGATGGCGACCATCTTCGGCATGGCGGTCGGCGGCTGGATGTCGGGCTGGATCTATGACCTCACCGGCTCCTATGCGGCCGCGTTCATGAACGGCATCGCCTGGAACCTGGTGAATCTGGTGGCGATCGGGCTTCTGATGTGGAAGGCGCGGCGATCTTTGGCGGCGGCGTGAGTGTATCGGGTCTATTCACGAGCTTCCGCCCCGCCCAAGTTCCGTTCCATGAGGCCTACGCTCTGGTCGCGCGGAGGAAATGTAGGCTGAGCCATTCGAGCGGTCCGCCTTCGATATGCTTGAAACCTGCCTCTGCCAGTGGCCCATGCAGGTTGTGCAGGTCGAATTGGCCGTGCCGGCCGTGTTTCGCCGATAGATGCTTGCGCTCGTCGGGATTGCCGGCGTAGTCGATCAGCAATAGCCGGCCGCCAGGTCGCAGGATGCGTCCGGCTTCGCTCAAGCAAGGGCGGCGCCTGCTTTCCGGCACCATGTGCAGCACAGTCGTGATCATGACGACGTCGAAACCGCCGTCCTCGAACGGCAGTTCTGCCGCATCGGCATGGCGAAACGGAATGTCGAGGCCTGCGCGGCGGGCCTTGCGGCGTGCGGCGACGAGCATCTTTTCTGAAACGTCGACGCCGACTACCGAGCCGCCGGGTTGCACGCGGCGCCAGGCTGCGATCGCCTGGGTGCCGGTGCCGCATCCGACATCCAGAACCCGGTTGCCCGACGCCACGCCTGCCAGATCGAGCAGCTCTTCTCGATAAGTCCGGTCGCGCCCTCGCGTCAGGAACAGAAGCAAGAGGTCGTAGAGCCGCGGAAAGCCAATACCCTGGTTGGCTTTTGGGCCGTTCGTAGGTCGACTCCGGACAGCATGCGTCCCAGTTCGCAGATGATGCATGTCGTCGCTACCTCACTTCGGTCGCAATGCGGCCTGCCCGGCACGAAGGCGCCAGGCCGGCTTGAAGATTGCGAGCAACAGGGCACTCGCGAGTAAAATGCTGGCCCCGGTGGACGCCAGCAGGAGTGGCAGGCGCTGACTTGTCGAAAGCGCCCGAGGCGCCGCACCGCTTATCATGGCTGCTGTCTCGCCAAGCGACGGCACGAGCACGAAAACAACGACTCCCGACAGAATCACGACGATGATGAGCTTGATCGTGACCCACCAGTGCTTGAACAGACCCCATGGCGTCAGCAGTGCCAAGGCCACACCGGTGCCGAGTGCCACCAGGGCAAGTGGTGCGACGAGCGACGCACCTACCAGCCGCGCAGCCGGGTAGATAGTCAGCGGTTCCGCTCCGGCAACACCGGCAATGCCGAAAGTCAGCAGAACGAGATCCGCCCCCAAAACGCCAACGCTCGCCGCGACATGCAGGCTGAGCAGGAGATTCCGCCAGGTCTGAGAAAGCGTCATGACAACATCTCTTTTCCATGGCCGCTGTATCCGGGGTTTGGTAAAATTCCTAAACAGATCGTACGATAATGGACTCTCTGTTCGAAACTTGCGACAGACGATGCGGCCAGAGTGTCTATTACCGGACAATTCCGGCCGTCCGTCCGGGAAAAGTGAGGAATGGTCGATGCCGGAGGTGATTGATCGTCGCGCCGCGCGTACACGCAAGGCGCTTCACCACGCACTGTTGTCGCTCATGCTGCGCAAGAGCTACGAGGCCGTCTCGGTGCAAGACATCATCGACGAAGCTGACGTCGGCCGCTCGACTTTCTATGCCCACTATACCGGCAAGGAAGATCTCCTGCGGAACGGCTTTCAGATGCTTCGAGCGGAGCTCAGGGACGCGCAATCCGCGGCACGCACAAAGGACGACGGTTCGAAGCAAGGCCCCCTGAGTTTCAGTTCAGCCATGTTCGAGCATGCGGGGCGGTATGCCGACCACTACCGAATAATGGCGGGCGGACGAGGCGGCCTCGTTGCGGAGAATGAGATTCGCCAGGTCCTGTCCGAAATGGTGCGGGAGGATTTGTCCATGGCTCCGGATAGCAGCACCATCCCGCGCGAATTCGTCGTGCAATTCGTCGTCAGCGCATTCATCACGGCTCTGAACTGGTGGTTCGAGCGGAGGCCGAAACTGACACCGGCTCAGATCGACGGCATTTTCCGCGATCTGGCGCTTGGCGGTTTGTCCTCGTTGGTCGGTGGCGAGCGCCGGATCGCGTGAACTTCGCCCTTTTCGAAAGGCCGATCGACCACCCCCCAAATTCGAACGAAATGGTAGGCTGGCTTGACAACATCCGCCGGCTACGCAAGGCGAAGGTTGGCAGCAGGTATTTCAAAACAGGTGTCTTCTATCCAGATTCCGAGGGAGCATGTCGTTGACAAAACCGCGCTCGCGCCGTGGCGGCGGCCGCCCCACCATCGCCGATGTCGCGCGCAAGGCCGGCGTCGGCGCCATCACCGTGTCGCGCGCCTTGCGCGATCCGGAACGCGTCTCGGAGGATTTGCGATGCCAGATCCAGGCTGCCGTCGACGAACTCGGCTATGTGCCCGATCCGAATGCGCGCGCTCTGGCCTCGGCGCGCGCCGAGGTGTTCGGTGTTCTGGTGCCTTCGCTCGCCATCAACGTCTTCGCCGAAGTGGTGCGCGGCATCTATGACAGCCTGTCGGATGGCCCATTCCGCGTCCAACTCGGCAACACGCACTATTCCGGCCTTGAGGAAGAAAGCTGAGACAGGGATACAAAGGCTGTTTATTATATATAAGCGACAGATAATACTTGTTTATTATGTATAATATGATAGTTTTTGCTGCTGCTTGCGGGATCACAAGGAGGGGATGTCGGGCCGATAATCGGCCAAGCTCAAGAGCGCGAGGGCAAGGCGGGAGGTGCCTGGTCAGACGCGTGAACCGTCATGGCTGCTAACAACAATCAGAACTGCAACTGGGAGGAATATCGATGATCAAGTCACTCGTTGGTGGCATCGTTGCCGCCACTGCATTCGCTATGTTGAGCTCGTCGGCGATCGCCGATCCTGAAATCGTCAAGGGGCCGGCGGCCGAGCCAGACTGCTTCGCGCCATGGGCGGCCGACACGCAGTTCTTCAAGTTCCCCAGGAAGGAAGGCCCTTACCGCATCGCGCTCGCCAACGGCTACATCGCCAACACCTGGCGCATCCAGATGGTGCAGACGGCGAAGGCCTATGCCGCGCAGCCGGATGTCGCCGCGAAACTGAAGGAATTCAAAGTCGTCTCGACCGGTGAAGATGTGCCGGCACAGATTTCGGCGATCAACAACTTCATCGATTCCGGCTATGACGCGATCGTCGTCAACGCACAGAATCCAACGGCTTTCGGACCGGTCATCAAGCGCGCCAAGGAAGCCGGCGTCGTGCTGGTCGCCTTCGACAACATTCTCGACACCAAGGACGCCATCAACGTCAACGTCGACCAGAAGGGCCTTGGCGAGTTGTGGGCCAACTGGCTGATCAAGCATGTGCCCAATGGCGGCAAGATCCTCGAAGTGCGCGGCGTTGCCGGCACATCGGTCGATACCGACCGCCACAACGGCATCCATGAGGTTCTCGACGCTTCAGGCAAGAAGTGGGAGGTCACCGAAGTCGTCGGCAAATGGGACGACGGCGTGGCGCAAAAGGCCTCGGCCGATGCGATCGCCACCAACGGTCCCTTCGATGGCGTCACCGGGCAGGGCGGCGACACCGGCATCGTCCAGGCGATGATCGACGCCAAGCATCCGTTCGTGCCGTTTGGCGGCGAAACGGAGAATGGCTTCCGCAAATTCTGCGCCAAGTTTGCCGCAGACGGGCTGAAATGCTCGTCGGCCGGAACCGGCCCCGCCCAGGTGGCGGTCGCCATCAAGACGGCGATCGCCGCGCTCGAAGGCCAGGTCGTCCCGCAGGCGGTGAAGCTGCCGCTGGCGATCGTCGAGGATCCGAACTTCAAGGAGGGTCAGGACTACTTCCCCGACCAGTCCGACAATTTCTTCGTCGGCAATTCCTTCCCGACCTGCGGCATCAACTTCACCGCGCAGGAAATCATGGGTCAGAGCAAGGAAAACCAGTAGACTTATCGCTCGGCGTCGCGAGAACATCCCGCGGCGCCGGTCCCGAAGAACGAGCGCCTTGGGAGGGGCCGATGGACGGTGCGGTTCCGCTCTTCCGCATGGAGGGCATATCCAAGCGCTATGGCGGCGTGCGAGCGCTGGAAAAGGCCGAGCTTTCGGTCACATCAGGCAGCATCCACGCCATTCTCGGTGAAAACGGCGCCGGCAAATCGACGCTGATCAAGGTCATGGCGGGCGTTGTTGCGCCCGACGAGGGCCGCATGGAACTGGAAGGGAGCGAGGTTACCTTCGCTTCGCCGGCCGCCGCCAATCAGGCCGGCATCGTTTGCATCTTCCAGGAATTGTCGCTCATTCCCGAACTCAGCGTCGCCGACAATATCGTCATCTCCGATCCGCCCAAGCGCTTCGGCTTGATCGACCGCCAGGCGCAGCGCCGCATAGCCGAAGCAGCCCTTGCACGCGCGGGGGCCGCCGACATCCATCCGCTGGCGCTGGTCAAGGATCTGCCTCTTTCAAGGAGGCAGATGGTCGAGATCGCCAAGGCACTGGCCAGGAAGCCGCGCATCCTGATCCTCGACGAGGCGACCTCGGCGCTGGCCGCGGCCGATGTCGCCAAGATATTCGGCGTGCTGAAGCGGCTGCGTTCGGAGGGGCTGGCGCTGCTCTACATCTCACACCGCATGAACGAGATTGCCGAGCTCGCCGACCAGTGCACCGTGTTCCGCAACGGCCGTAATGTCGCGAGCTACAAGGCCGGGTCGAAGAGCGACAACGAGGTTGTCGAACTGATGATCGGGCGCGAATACAGCCATATTTTCCCGCCGAAGCCCGCACGGGTGCCGGCTATTGCCGCTCCCGTGCTGGAGGCTCGCAGCCTTTCCTGGACCGACCGGCTGGACGATGTTTCGCTCACGGTCGGGGCAGGCGAGGTCGTTGGCCTTGGCGGTCTCGACGGCCAGGGTCAGCGCGAATTGCTGCTTGCCTTCTTCGGCGTATTGCGCGGTCTGTCCGGCCAGATCTTGATCGATGGCAAGCCGGTGGCGATCGCCAGTCCGGCCGCCGCGCGCGATGACCGGATCGGCATGGCGCTGATCCCGGAGGACCGCAAGACGGAAGGCCTGATGCTGCCGATGACTGTGCGCGAAAACCTTTCCTTCGCGGCACTCGACCGGCTGTCCAGGGGTGGCATCATCGACCGCAGCGCCGAACAGCGGCTGATCGACGACATGGTGGCTCTTCTGGCGATCAAGACAGCGGGCCTCGACATTCCGGTCGGTGCGCTGTCCGGCGGCAACCAGCAGAAGGTCGTCATCGCCAAATGGCTGATGCGGCAGCCGCGCATCATCCTGCTCAACGATCCGACGCGCGGCATCGATGTCGGCACCAAGCAGGAACTCTACCAATTGATGCGCAAGCTTGCCGATCAGGGTGCGGCGATCCTCTTTTACTCCACCGACTATGATGAGCTGATCGGCTGCTGCGACCGGGTGCTGGTGCTCTATGACGGGGCTGTCAAGCGCGAACTGGTTGGCGCCGAGATCACCGAGCGGGCGCTGATCGCCAGCGCCCTCAACATCCATGGCGATGACACCCCCGTGAAGCAAGGAGCGGACGCGTGAAAGATTGGCGCTACTGGCTTGCCGAACAGCGCGGAACGCTGCTCGCGCTCGGCATCTTCTTCGTCATGTTCGTCATCTACACATCGAACCATCCGGCGGGCTTCACCGCCAATGTCGTGCAGACGGCGTCCAACAAGGGCGTGCTGCTCGCTTTCGTCGCCATGGCGCAGACGCTGGTGGTGATCACCGCTGGCATCGACCTTTCCGTCGGCATGATCTTCACGCTGACCAACTGCCTGGCCTCCTGGCTGGTCATCGGCACCGGCATCGAGACAGCGTTCGGGGTTGTCGCGGTGCTCGGCACCGGCCTGCTGTGCGGCGCCATCAATGGCGCCATCGTCATCTATGGACGATTGCAGCCGATCGTCGCCACCATCGCCACGGGCGCGGTCTTTTTCGGCATCGCGCTGCTGCTTCGGCCCTTTCCGGGCGGCTCGGTCAACGAGGATCTGGCCGACGCCTTGACCGGGCGCCTGTTCGGCGTGGTGCCGGCGAGCCTGGTGGTCCTGCTCGTCGTCGTGCTGGTCGTCTGGGTGCCATTCAGCCGCTCGGTTCTTGGCCGCGCGGCGTATGCGGCCGGATCGTCGGAGATGGCGGCCTACATGTCCGGCGTGCCGATCCGCCGCGGCAAGTTCGCCGCCTATGCGCTGGCCGGCCTGCTTGCCTCTATCGGCGGGCTGTTCCTGACCTTTTTCACCTATACCGGCGATGCCGCCTATGCCAGCGGCAATACCTACACGCTCTTCTCCATCGCCGCGGTGGTGCTTGGCGGCGTCTCGCTGTTCGGCGGCAAGGGCAGCGCTATCGGCGCGATCTTCGGCGCGCTCGCCTTCCGTACCATCGGCGACCTGCTCTTCGTCTTCGATTTCGATCCGCTCTGGCAGCCGCTGTTCCAGGGCGTCATCCTGCTGATCGCGGTCAGCCTCGGCGCCTTCGCCCTGTTCAGGGTCCGCAACCGGCTGGAGTGGTTCCTGTGAGCGAAACGACCATTGGCGGCATCGCCAACCGCATGCCGAAATTCATCCGCCGCGCCGACCCGGCGGTGTTGACCGCCTTTGCCTGCATCGTGCTGCTGCTGTTTGTCGGCAGTCTCTATTCGCGCAGCTTCCTGTCGCCCGAATATCTGCTGCAGCAGCTCAAGGTGGCCTCGTTTCTCGGCGTCATCGCAACCGGCATGATGCTGGTCATCCTGCTCGGCCAGATCGACCTGTCGGTGCCGTGGTCGGTGGCTGTCGGCGCCATGATGGCTTGCGCGGCGGCTGCCTATGGCCCGGCCGGGGTGGCGCTGGCCATTCCGTTCGGTATCTTCTGCGGTGTGCTGATCGGCATCGTCAACGGTATTGGCGTCGCCTATCTGCGCATTCCCTCGATGATCATAACGCTTGCCACCAATGCTGTCGCGCAAGGGCTGATGGTGGTCTACACGGGCGGGTTCTCGCCGCAGGACTCGGCAACCGGAGCGATGCGCTATCTGGCGACCGGCTTTGCCATTCCGGGCCTGCCGAACGCGGTCATCATCTGGGCGCTGATCGGTGCAGTGACGGTTTTCGCCCTGACCCGCACCGGCTTCGGCCGCGCCGTCTACGGCATCGGCAATCGCGAGCGCGCCGCCTACCTCTCAGGCGTCGATACGCGGCGGGTGGTGATGATCGCCTTTGCCGTGTCCGGCGGGCTCTCCGCTTTCGGCGGCGTGCTTCTGGCCGGCTATGCCTCCAAGGCGGCGCAGTCGATGGGCGATGCCTATCTCTTGCCGTCGATCGCAGCGGTGGTGCTTGGCGGCACCTCGATCCTTGGCGGCCGCGGCTCCTATCTCGGCACGGTCGCGGGCGTGATCCTGATCACACTGCTGCAATCCATCCTTTCCGTCATGCAGATGCCGGAGGCGGGGCGGCAGATCATCTACGGCGTCGTCATCGTCGCCATGCTGCTGCTCTACGGCCGTGCGCCGGCAAGCCGCTGATCCGCATCGTGGATGAAGAGGCGGAACAAGTGCCAAGGGACTCCATGCGGCCCGTACCGGCCATCGTGGTGATGGGGGTCGCCGGCTGCGGCAAGTCGGCCGTCGGCGAGGCGCTGGCAGTGAGATTGGACGCCGTCTTCATCGAGGGCGACAGGCTGCATCCGCCCGAGAACGTCGCGCGCATGGCACGCGGTGAGCCGCTCACTGATGCTCTACGCCAAGAGTGGCTCGACGCGATCGGCCAGCGCATTGCAGCGTCGGTCGCCAGCGGGCAGGGCGTCGTTGCCGCCTGCTCGGCATTGAAGCGCCGCTACCGCGAGCGCCTGCGCGGTTTTCACAAGGACATCGTTTTCCTCTATCTGGAAATCGATCCGGCGACCGCCAAACGGCGTGTCGCCTCCCGCCAGGGCCATTTCATGCCGGCAAGCCTGGTCGACAGCCAGTTCGCCACGCTTGAGGCGCCGGCAGCGGATGAACGGGCATTGACGCTCGACGCCACGCGCCCGATCGCCGACAGTGTCGCCTCTGCCATTAATCTACTCAGCAAAAGCTTATGAGCCGGCATCATTGTCGATTGCGACGACGCCGCCCGACCGCTCGGTGAACCTTTGGTGGCTGGCCCACACCATCATCTGCTCGGGATGATCTTTCAGAGCCTCCAGCAGCCGGTCGCGCTTGAGCAGGATGTAGTGCGCCTGCAATTCCATGTTCTTGGGAGCCATGTCCTTTGTCGCGGGCATAGCTGGCGCCGGCTGCGCTGGCGCGGGCCTCAGTTCGGGGCTGATGACGGCGCGGTATTCGCGGAACGGTGCCGTCTCGAAGGTCGACATGGCAAACAGCGCCGTCCCACCCCTTGCGGCGAAATTCGCGGGCGCCGAGGCGAGGTGGGTCCAGCCGCTTTCGCCGATGCCGGCCTCGGCGAAGGTCGAACCGGCATGGATGTTGTTGGTCATCAGGACGACGCCGTTGTCTTTCAGGATCTTCTGCATGCGGATCGTCACCTGATAGGCGTCGCTGCGTTCGAAAACGACCCGGCTTTTCAGGAAGCGGTTTTCGACAGCGATCAGTGGCGGGTTGAGGAATCGCAAACCGAATGTCGTATCGGAGATACCGTGAAAGTCGACGCTCACCTGATGGGTTTCGACACCGGCCTCATGCAGCGCCCGCTTGCCGATGATGGTCTGGGCGGTGAACTGATCGCACCAGATAATGGCGCCCCGGCCGCGCTCCAGTGCCGCTTGCAAGCCTTCCAGGCCTTCCAGCCGGATCGTCGGCGACCAGCGCGCGCGGACCACATGCGCCGCAAGCAGCAGACGCCGACGGTGGTTCGCGGCGAGCAGGGCCCTGAACAGCTTTTTTGCATCGATGCCTTTGCCAAGCACTGCCTGGGTCGCGGCGGCGTAGCGCGAAAAGTCCTTGCGCATGTGGCGCTTCAGCCGAAGCCCGGACACCGAGCCGCAGATCGGCGCCCACCAGGCGACCGGCAATATTGCCGCAACACCGAGATAAAAGCCGAACAACAGGCTTTCACGAAAATCCTTGTTGGAGAAACGGCGCAGCTTTGCCGGACTGACCAGCTTGCGGCTGAAGAACCGGACAGGTTCGGCGCGATCCGGCACGACGACGTCGGCGATGACTTCAGTGCGGTAGCTGGCGGCGGACGGTCTTTTCCGATCGGCTTTCCCTGATTTTGCGAACCACGGCAGCCTCATCCGATCTATATCTGCGACGTCAGTTCGACCGGAAAATCGTCATTGTCGGCGTCGCGCATGGCGGCGAGGCTGCGATTGTCCAGCACCTCGGCGATCGCCTGGCGCACTTCCAGCATCATATGCCGGACCTGGCATGTCGCCTCGTCGCAATCCTCGCAGCGCTGGTACTGGGTGCGGCTGGCGCAAGGGATGGGCGCCAGCGGTCCGTCGAGGACACGCACGACATGGCCGATCTTGATCTCGGAGGCCGGCCGGGCTAGGCGATAACCGCCTTCCTTGCCCTTGCGGCTCTGGACGAAGCCGGCATTGCGCAACTCGCCCAGGATGGCATCCAGGAATTTCTTCGGGATGTTGTTGGCGACGGCGATGTCATTGACGAATGCAAGCTGGCCGACCGGCAGGCCGGAAAGATGCACGAGGGCCTTGAGGCCGTATTTGCCTTTTTTGGTAAGCATGCCCGATTCAGTTCATGAAAACCCCAACCGCCCGCATCTGGCGGTTGTTTGTGTGCAAATCATGACATTTTGATCGCGCGGTGCGGTTTCGCGCAAAACAAGCCGTCGGATGGCAGGGTTAAACACAAACGCGTTGATTCTTTGTAACGTTTTGGACGGCAGGCGGCCTGGAAATTGCATTTCCAGGCGTAAAAGCAGAGAAATCCGGCAAACGGCCGGCTTTCTTTGCTTGGCTTAGGGATAGAAAAGCTTAGCGGCTGCCATAGGTCTGGTCGAGCAGCCCGCCGGCCGCAAAATGCTCGGCCTGGACCTTGTCCCAGCCGCCAAAGACATCCTCCACCGTCAGCAGGCGGACATCGGGAAACTCAGCCTTGTATTTGGCGGCGACCGCCGTGTCGCGGGCTCGCAGGCCGTTGAGGGCGGCGATGTCCTGGCCCTCCGGCGTATAGAGGAAATCGAGATAGGACTTGGCGAGATCGCGCGTGCCATGCTCGTCGGCGACGGTGTCGACGATCGCCACCGGAAATTCGGCCAACAGGCTGACCGAGGGCGTCACCTGCTGGAACTTGTCATCGCCATACTCCTTGCGGATGCCGCGCGTCTCCGATTCGAAGGTGATCAGCACGTCGCCGATCTCGCGCTGCACGAAGGTGGTGGTGGCAGCGCGCCCGCCGGTGTCGAAGATCGGCACGTTGTTGAACAGCTTGGTCACGAACTCCTTCACCTTGGCGTCGTCGCCCTTGAAGGCTTCCTTGGCGTAGGCGGTGGCGGCGAGATAGGTGTAGCGCGCATTGCCCGAGGTCTTCGGATTGGGGAAGATCACCTGGACGTCGTCGCGTACGAGATCGTTCCAGTCCCTGATCTGCTTGGGATTGCCGGTGCGCACCAGGAAGGACGGCAGCGAATAGAAGGGCGAGGCATTGTCGGGGAAATCCTTCTGCCAGTCGGCGGAGACAAGACCTTTCTTGACCAGGAAGTCGATGTCGGTGACCTGGTTGAAGGTGACGACATCGGCGCCGAGGCCCTCGGCGATGGCGCGCGCCTGCGCCGACGTTCCGGCATGCGACTGATCGATGCTCACGCCGGGATGACCGGCGATGAAGGCCTTGTTGACCTGCGCAAAGAGTTCGCGGCCGACATCATAGGAAGCGTTCAGCAATTTGTCGGCCGACCAGGCTTGGGAGGATGCAAGCAACAGGCCGGCCGCGGTGGCGACGCCAAGCAAAAGTCGCTTCATGAAAACAGGCTCCTTAAAAAATGCCGTTTATCGAATGCCCGAGAATAATCGGGCAATGCCTGACCGGACGAGGCATGCAGGCCGGAGCCTTGGCAAGGCCGTTAGAAAATACGTTGCCGAAACAGCCTGTTGGTAGGATTTTCTTCCAAACAGAGCCTTCTAGCCTCGGCACGCCGAGGCATTCCGCCGGGCAGCAAATCCTCTACGCGGCCGGAAATAGCTTCCAGCGCCGCGGCCGGAATGCCACGCGGCTTTTCTGCGCCGCCGGATGGTCGACGGGCAGTTCGATCTCGACGCGCTGGCGCTCGCCGCCGATTTCGAGTTCCACGCGCCTGGTGCCGGCGACACGGCGGCTGGCGGCGACCGTGCCGGCGATGCAGCCGCTGCAACCATCCACCAGTTCGACATCGTGCGGGCGGAAGAACAGCGTCGCTTGCCCTTCCTGAGCCTGCGGCGCCGATAGCCCGATCGGCCGGTCGGCGATCCAGACCTGGCCATCCTCGACCTTGACCGGGACCGAGCTCGATTCGCCGATGAAGCCGTAGACAAAGGGCGAGTTCGGCTTGTCGTAGATCTCGTCGGCGGTGCCGACCTGTTCGATGCGGCCCTGGCTCATCACCACGACCCGGTCGGCAAGCTCCAGCGCTTCTTCCTGGTCGTGGGTGACGAATACGGTGGTGTGGCCGGTCGTGTCATGGATTTCGCGCAGCCAGCGGCGCAGCTCACGGCGCACCTGGGCGTCGAGCGCGCCGAACGGCTCGTCGAGCAAAAGCACGCGCGGCTCGATCGCCATGGCGCGCGCCAGCGCCACGCGCTGGCGCTGGCCCCCGGAAAGCTGCGCCGGATAGCGCTTTTCCAGCCCCGAAAGCTGGACGAGGTCGAGAAGCTCGGAGGCGCGGCGACGGATTTCCTGCGCAGACGGGCGTGTCGGTCCATGCCGGACCTTGAGGCCGAAGCCGATATTGTCGGCAACCGTCATATGGCGAAACAGCGCATAATGCTGGAAGACGAAGCCGACATTGCGCTCCTGGATCGACTTGTGCGAGGCATCCTCCTCGCCGAAGAAGATCTTTCCCCGTGTCGGTCGCTCCAGCCCGGCGATCAGCCTGAGCAGCGTCGTCTTGCCGGAGCCTGAGGGGCCAAGCAGCGCGATCAGCTCGCCGGACTTGATGTCGAGCGAAACGTCGCGGAGAGCCGGAAACCGGTCAAACTCCTTGCGCACGTTGGCAACGCGAACTTCCATCAGCCGTCCCTTTTTTGTCGATGCATGTCGTTGTCCCAAAACCGGTTCCCACTTTTGGGCGACATGCATTAGTGCCCGCGCGTCGCGGCGATCTCGGCGCCGTAGCGCATCTCGAGAAGTGTTTTCAAGACCAGCGTCACCAGCGCCAGGCCGGCAAGCAGCGATGCGACGGCAAAGGCGCCGACGGCGTTGTATTCGTTATAGAGGATTTCGACATGCAACGGCATGGTGTTGGTCAACCCGCGTATGTGGCCCGACACCACCGATACCGCGCCGAACTCGCCCATGGCGCGGGCATTGCACAGGAGCACGCCGTAGAGCAATCCCCATTTGACGTTGGGCAGCGTCACGTACCAGAAGGTCTGCCAGCCATTGGCGCCGAGCGACAGTGCTGCCTCCTCGTCGCCATTGCCTTGCTCTTGCATCAGCGGGATCAGCTCGCGAGCGACGAAGGGGAAGGTGACGAAGATGGTGGCCAGGACGATGCCCGGCACGGCAAACAGGATGACGATGCCATGCGCCTTCAGCCAGCCGCCGAGCAGGCCTTGAGCGCCGAACAAAAGCACATAGACCAGGCCCGATATGACCGGCGAGACCGAAAAGGGCAAGTCGATGAGCGTGGTTAGAAAGGCCTTGCCCTTGAATTCGAACTTGGCGATCGCCCAGGCAGCCGAGATGCCGAAGACGACGTTGAGCGGCACCGAGATCGCCGCCACCAGCAGCGTCAGTCGGATCGCCGAGCGTGTATCGGGGTCGGATAGCGCCTCAGTGTAGGCGCCGACGCCCTTCGAAAAGGCCTCGTTGAAGACGATGATCAGCGGCAGCAGCAGGAAAACACCGAGGAATGCAAAAGCCACGATCATCAGCACGGCTCGTGCCGTGGGACTTTCCGTCACCGCCGCCGACTGGCTTTCGTGATGCGGCGCGTAGGATTTGATCTCGGGGTCAGCCATAGCGCTTGCGGCTCCACGTCTGCACCAGATTGATGACCAGCAGCATCACGAAGGACAGCGCCAGCATGATCGCCGCGATCGCGGTCGCCGCCGCGTAATTGTATTCCTCCAGCCGGATGACGATCAGCAGCGGCGCGATCTCGGATTTGTAAGGCAGATTGCCGGCGATGAAGATGACGGAACCGTATTCGCCGACGCCGCGCGCAAAGGCCAGCGCGAAGCCTGTGACAATGGCCGGCGCGAGGCCCGGAAGCAGCACCCGGGAGATGATCTGGAAGCGGTTGGCGCCAAGCGTGGCAGCCACTTCCTCCACCTCCTTGTCGATCTCCTCCATGATCGGCTGGACGGTGCGCACAACGAAGGGCAGACCGATGAAGATCAGCGCGATGATGATGCCGAGCGGCGTATAGGCTACCTTGATGCCGAGCGGCGCGAGCAGGCTGCCGACCCAGCCGTTTGGCGCATAGAGCGTGGTCAGCGCAATGCCGGCGACAGCCGTCGGCAGGGCGAAGGGCAGGTCGACCATGGCATCGACAATGCGGCGGCCGGGGAAATTATAGCGCACCAGCACCCAGGCCACGATCGTGCCGAAGACGAGGTTGACGGCGGCCGCGATGAAGGCGGTGCCGAAGCTGATCTCGAGCGCGTTGATCGTGCGGCGATCGGTGGCGATCGCCCAGAAATCGGCCCAGCCGAGCGCGGCCGAACGCCAGATCAGCCCCGACAAGGGGATGAGGATTATGAGCGTGAGGTAGGCAAGCGAGAAGCCGAGCGTCAATCCGAAACCCGGAATGACGCTCGGCTGTCTGAACCGCCACCCCGCCTTGGCGGGTGCTGTGGTCATGTCGTCCTGATCTAGAGTTTAGCTTACTGGGCCGGCTTGTAGATCTGGTCGAATATACCACCGTCGCCGAAATGGTAAGGCTGTGCCTTCTTCCAGCCGCCGAAAAGCGGATCGTCGATGGTGACCAGCTTGATCTCAGGCAGTTTGGCAAGATCCTCCGGCGGCACCAGATCGGGCTTCGAAGGGCGATAATGGTTCTTGGCGATCAGCGTCTGGCCCTCCTTGGAATAGAGATAGCTCAGATAGGCTTCGGCGACTTTCCTTGTGCCCTTGGCGTCGACATTGGCGTCGACCACGGCCACCGGCGGCTCCGCCAGGATCGAGGTCGGCGGATAGACGATGTCGAAATTGTCGGCGCCGAACTCGTCGAGCGCCAGATAGGCCTCGTTTTCCCAGGCCAGCAGCACGTCGCCCAGGCCCTTTTGCGCGAAGGTCACGGTCGAGCCGCGCGCACCGGTGTCGAGAACCGGGACATGGGCGTAGAGATTGCCGACGAATTCCTTGGTCTTGGCCTCGTCGCCGCCATCGTTGGCATTGGCATAGGCCCAGGCCGCGAGATAGTTCCAGCGCGCGCCGCCCGAGGTTTTCGGGTTCGGCGTGATCACCTGGACGCCGTCCTTGACCAGATCGCCCCAGTCACGGATGCCCTTCGGGTTGCCCTTGCGGACGAGGAAGATGATGGTAGATGTGTAGGGGGCCGAATTGTTCTCGAATTTGGTCCGCCAGTCGGGATTGATCTTCTGAGATTTCGAGACGATGGCGTTGATGTCGCCTTCGAGCGCCAGCGTCACCACGTCGGCGTCCAGACCGTCGATCACGGCACGAGCCTGCGCGCCCGATCCGCCATGCGACTGCTGGATGGTCACCGTCTCGCCGGTATCGGCTTTCCACTTCGCGGCGAAGGCCTCGTCGAATTGCTTGTAGAACTCACGCGTCGGGTCATAGGACACGTTGAGAATTGTGGTATCGGCAAACGCGAAACCGAGCGCGCCGAACTGGACAGATGTGGCGACCAGCGCGCCGAGCAGTTTCCTGAAATGAGGTTTGGTCATTTCCGCCTCCGTTGAACACCATCAATCTACCGAATTGATAGAATTAAGATGCATTCAATGTTGCCTTTTTTACCCTCTTGAAGCAATTTTTCGCCGATCTTTGGTCCCATGAAGAAATTTCTTCCTCGCGAGGCCGGTTGATGGAATCCGCGGCATCAGCCGATCTATCTAGAGACAGTCGATGCTTCGGCAAGCCGAGTCGGAGATTAGCGGCGCAGGTGGGGCAAGGCCAGCAGCCGACGTCAAAGCGCAAAACGCAATGCGCCGAACCGCTTGGCGCATTCTATTCAACGAAGACTTTCACGCTGGCGGCGCGGCCGGCCGCATCGATCACGGTGAGCGTCGAATAGCCGGCGCCGTCCGGCTGCCAGGTCGCGGTGCGGCGGCGGTCGATGCCGACAAGCGGTTTGCCGTTGGCCAGCCAGCGGAACGGCGCGCGGCCGCCTTGGAGTTTCAGCACCAGCGGCGAGGCGTTGGCCGAGGCGGTGCCGAGATCGACGCGGGCGCCATCGGGCGGAAAGATGATCGTCGGCGCGGGTTCGGTCGCGGTGGCCTGCACCAATCCGTCGGCGCCGGCGCCGAAGCGGGCCAGAGTCACCGGCAGGTCGTCGCGCTTCGGTCTGCTGACGCCGGCCGGCTGGCTGGGTAGCGGGACAGTGGCAAGGCCCGAGCGGACGAAGCCCTCGAACAGGATGGGTGCGGCCGAGACATAGCCGGACAGGCCCGGAACCGCGCCGGCGTCGGGCCGGCCGACCCAGACGCCCAGGACATAGCGCCCGTCGAAGCCGACCGACCAGGCGTCGCGGTAGCCGTAGGAGGTGCCGGTCTTGTAGGCGATGCCGCGTTGCATGGCCCCTTCGGGCGGCTTGACCCCGGACAGGATGTCGGTGATCTGCCAGTTAGCCTGGTCGTCGAGGATGGTGGCGGTCGAGCGTTCGGCATTCGCCGGTTCGGTGCCGTCATGCAGCGTGTTCGCCTTGCCGCCATTGGCAAGCCCTGTATAGAGCTGGACCAGGTCGCGCAGCGTCACGCCGACGCCGCCAAGGCCGATGGCCAGCCCCGGCGCGTCGTTGACGGGCAGGATCGGCATCACGCCGGCCTGGCGGAAGCGCGCCATCAGCCGCGCCGGCCCGACCGCATCGAGCACCCGGATCGCCGGCACATTGAGCGACAGTTGCAGCGCCTGCCGGATGCTGACGTCGCCCTGATAGGCCATGTCGAAATTCTTCGGCCGATAGCCACCGAAATCGGCGGGACTGTCCTCGATCAGAGTTTCCTGCGCCACCAGCCCCTGCTCGAAAGCAAGCCCGTAGATGAACGGTTTCAGCGTCGAGCCGGGTGAGCGGAGGGTCCTGGTCATGTCGATCCAGCCGGAACGGCTGGCGTCGAAATAATTGGCCGAGCCGACCTCGCCAAGAATGTCGCCGGTGCGGGAATCGGCCAGCACCATGGCGACGGAGAGGCGAGGGCCGAGCCTGATGGCTGCGTCCCTGGCCACCTGTTCCAGCCCTTCCTGGACACTTTTACGGATCGTCAGGCGCAAAGGTTGCCCGGGGATGGCCTTGGGCAGCATCGCATAGGCGGCATGGGCGGCGAGCGCCGGCAAGCTGCGCCGCAATTCCGAGACATCGTCGAGTGCGGCGCGTGCGGCCTCGCGTTCGCCGAGCAGGCCCGATGAAACCATGCGGGCCAGCACCCGGTCACGGGCGGTGAGGGCGATTTTGAGGTTGCGGTCGGGCCGCCGCTTTTCCGGCAGTTGCGGCAGCGCGACGAGGAGTGCGGCCTCCGAAACCGTCAGCCGTTTCGGTTCCTTGCCGAAATAGGCGAGCGAGGCGGCGCGCACGCCTTCGAGATTGCCGCCATAGGGCGCCAGCGTCAGATAGCGTTCGAGGATCTCGCGCTTGGAGAGCCGCCGCTCGATCTGGATGGCGCGCAGCATCTGCCTAAGCTTGGAGCCGAGGCTGCGGCTGTCGCGCGGCTCGATCAGCCGGGCAAGCTGCATCGACAGCGTCGAGCCGCCGGAGACGATATGGCCGCTGGTCGCGAACTGGCCGGCGGCCCGGGCCAGCGCCAGCACGTCGACGCCGTCATGGCCCCAGAAGCGCTTGTCCTCATAGGTCACCAGCATGTCGACCAACTGCTTGTCGACCTGGTCGAGGCGGGTTTCGAGCCGCCAGTAGCCGTCTGATGTGGCGAAGGCCCGCAGAAGCTGGCCGTCGCGGTCGAGCACTTCGGTGGAGACCGCGAGCTCGGCCGGCAGCGGCGGCGGAAAGGCGCGGTCGAGCTGCCAGAGAGCGGCTGCGGAAATGGCCACGAGGCCGGCGCAAGCGGCGGCAGGGATGGCGGTTCGGCGAAGGAATCTTCTGGAGAGCATGGCGCGGCCCATCATCCGCCTTGCGGCACCTTCTCCCCGTATAGTGACGGGGAGAAGGGGGTTGTCGCGTCCCCTGGCGCCTTTTCTGCGACGTCCGAGGTTGGCGAAAACTTCGGCGCGAGCCTCTTTCTCCCCGTCTCTAGACGAGGAGAAATGCTCGATCCACCCTCCGCAGCTGTAGCGCAGCTGCTGCGGAGGACGGGCAGGGCAATGAGCGCAATCGCCATGGTCATCTTCGCCACCATCGACGCCTTACGGCGCCTTGACCTCCATCATGCCGGTGGCGGTACGGGCCGAATATTGCGGCCGGTACATGTCCTCCACCGTTGCCGCCGGGTGGGCGTAAGTGCCTGGCGTCACTGCGCGTACGACATAGGCCAGCGTGATGTTGCGGTCGCCGTCGCCATCTTTCGGGTTGAAGGCCGCGACGAAACGGTCGTCGCGGAATTCGAGATGCGCGGCATCGGTCTGCGCCAGCCAGGAGAAGTTCGTCAACTGGGCGCTGGAGACCAGTCCCGGATTGTCGATCTCGAAGCCGGCCGGCAACAGGTCGGTGATCAGCAAGCGCGAAGGCCAGGTGTTCTGCTCGTAGATCTTGAGCACGACGACGTAGCGTTCGTTCTGCTTGACTGCGGTGACATTGGCCTCTGTGCCGTCGAGCTTGTAATAGGTGCGCCCGATGGTGAAGCCGTTGCCGCTGGCCGGCAGTGGCTGGACCGGCGAGGCCACCGTGGTGACGACCGCCTGCAGCGGGTTGCTGCCGGTGTTGGCGATGGTAAGCGGGCTGTCGGCCAGGTCGCTGCCGGCGATCTGGTCCGAATAGGCGCCATTGTGCGGCGCGCCGTTGATGGTCAGCGCGATCGCATCATTGCCGGTTCTCAGCGCGCGGGTCGCCAGCAGCATCCAGGACTCGTCCTGTGTGCTCGTCCAGCGGGCTTCGGCGCGTTCCTTCGTCACCAGCTTGATCAGCTCCGGCACGATCGTCGGCACCGGCTTCGAATCGGCGGCAAGCGCCAGCATCGCCGCGCCGTCACGCAGCGGCGAGCCGTAGTCGGACCTGTAATAGTCGTACTCCGTGGTCGACTTGGCGAGCTGCAGCGCCGTCTGGAACGTCGCCTCCGAACGCTGCGTGTCGCCGTAAAGCGCCAGGCCCGCCGCCAGCTGGGCCACGGCCATCGGGCTGGTGAAGGCTTCGAGCTGCGTGTCGGCATAGTAGCGCAGGTCGCCGACCGAGGCCTTCTTGTTGCGGGCCAGCACATAGAGCGCATAGGCGATCTCGCTGCCGCGGTCCTGCACGTCCTGATCGTAGCCGACCGCGTTCTGAAGATTGCTCAGCGCCTGGCTCATCGCCAGGACCGGCACATCGTATTTCTGCTCGCGCGCCCGGGTCAGGAAGTCGGTGACATAGGCGTCGAGCCACAGATCGCCGGAGCCCGGGCCCCACAGGCCGAAGCTGCCGGCAGAGGCCTGATAGCTCAGCACCTTGTAGATGGCGTCCTGGATGCGGCCGTGCAGCTCCGGGTCGCTGGCCATGCCGATACCCGACGCCATCTCGTTGACGTAGAGAAGCGGCATGGCGCGGCTGGTGGTCTGCTCGGCGCAGCCATAGGGGTAGCGGTCGAGCGTCATCAGAAGCGAAGGCACGTCGAAAGCGGCCGCCTGCGAAACGCCGACGCTGACCGAAGCGCCGTCGAGCAGGTTTGCCGCGAGAAGCTCCTTGTCGACGCGCAGCGACCCGCCATTGCCCTTGAGATCGACGACCATGCGGGTGGTCACCGGCAATTGCGCCGGGCGCACCGGAACATAGAGCGTCTGTTCGACAGCGGTGCCGTCGGCATTGGCAAGCTTGACGGTGATCGAGGCGTTGCCCGCGGTCTGTGCGATCAATGGCACGGTCAGCGTCTGCCGCTTGCCCTTGGCGAGCGTCAGCTTCTCGGGCAGGGCGGCATTGCCGGTCGACAGATCGCCTGTTGTGTCGATGGTCAGTGCATAGTCGCCGTCCGGACCGTCGGTGTCGGCGACATCGAGCCGCATCACTGCCGAATCGCCAGGCGCCAGGAAGCGCGGCAGGCCGGCGGTGATCACCACGGGATCACGCACGACGACATCGGACTGCGCGTGACCGACCGCATCCTTGGTCCAGGCGACGGCCATGACGCGCACGGTGCCGTTGAACTGCGGGATATCGAAGTCGATCCTTGCCTTGCCGTCGGCGTCGAGCTCGACCGGGCCTGAGAAGAAGGCGACCAGCTTTTCGGTCGGCGGACTGCCTTGCGCCTGCATGTTGGCGCCGTCGCCGCCGGTGCGCAGCTTGCCGGCGGTGCCGAGCGAGCCGTCGATCAGGCGGCCATAAAGGTCGCGCACTTCAAGCCCCAGCATGCGCTGGCCGAAGAACCAGTCCTCCGGATCCGGCGCCTTGTAATTGGTCAGGTTGAGGATGCCGACATCGACGGCCGCGACCATGACGTAGGCGTTGCTGCCCGGCTGCACGCCGGCCACGGAAACCGGGATCGACAGCTGCCGGCGCGGCATGGTCTTGTCCGGCGGCGTCAAGGTGACGGCGAGCTTCTTCGAGCCCGGATCGACCTTCAGCCATTTGACGCCGATGGCGCGCGCCGGCATGCGGGTTTCCTGCGCGTCGCCAGGTCTGAACAGGGTTGCCGTGACATAGGCGCCGGCGCCCCAGTCGTCGCCGACCGGGATGTCGATCGTGCTGCCGCCAGCCGGCACCGTGGCGGTGACGGTCTTCAACAGTTTGTCGGCGCCGACGGTGACGAGCAACTCGCCGGCAAAATGCGGCGAGACCTTGAGCTTGGCCACTTCGCCCGCCGCGTAGTTGTCCTTGTCGAGCGCGATCTCGAGCCCGTCGGGCGTTTCGGTGGTGGTGGAGGAGACATACCAGCCGGCGTCGAACTCATAGCTGGTCGCCGGGCCTTCCGGATCCGACGTCTCGATCTCCAGGCGGTAGCGGCCCCAGTCGACGGGCATCGAGACAGTGGCCTCGCCGTTGGCGCTCAGGTCGACCTGGCCGTTGGCCACCGACTTGGTGAAGGTGACCGGCTCATAGTTCCAGGAATTACTCGAGCGGTACCACTGATAATTGCGTTCGACCTTGACCAGCGACCATTGCGCGCCTTTCAGCGCCTCGCGCTTGCCGTCGGGATCGACGGCGATCAGGCTGAACTTCGCCGTGCCGCCTTGCGGCACCTCGTCGCCTTCGAAATCCGGACGGATGCCGATCATGTGGCCTTGCGGGCGGATGCCGATATTGAGCGAGCGCTCGACGGCGCGGCCGCCGGTCTCGCGCATCCTGACCGTGACCTTGGCGTCGACGAGCTTGGTGGTCGAGGGCAACTGGTCGACCGAAACCGGGAAGGTCGCCTTGCCATCCTCGCCGACCACAGGCAGGCCGGTGAAGGGCGTCACCGAGGGTTCGGCCGACTGCTCGTCGGCAAGGCCGAAGGAATAGCCCTTGAAGCGGTCCCAGTCGCGGGCGGTCGACAGCGTCAACTCGCCCTCAAGCGCCAGCCCCGCGGCCGGCGCGCCATAGAGGAAACGGCCGTCGACGGTGACGTTGGCGGTTTCGCCCTGGGCGATTTCCTGCTTGTCGGAGCTGAGGTCGAACTCGATGCGATCCGGCACGAAGTCCTCGACCAGGAACATCTGGCTGGCGACCGCCGGCTGCTTTGGATCGGTGTGGATCGCCACCGTCCAGGTGCCACGCATGGCGTTGGGTTCGAGCGGCAGGTCGACGGCATGGCCTCCGGCCGATGCGCCATCGCTGACGATGCGGCGGTTCTCGACACCGTCGGGACGCGTGAAGATGAAGATCAGCGGCAGGTTCTCGACCGCCTTGGCGGCGCTGTCGCGGGCAAGGGCGGCGACATGGACCTCCTCGCCGGCGCGGTAGATGCCGCGCTCGGTCCAGGCATAGACGTCGAGCGCGCCCGGCGCCGCGCGTCCGGTGACGCCTCGGTCCGACAAGTCGAAGCCGGCGCGGCCCATGTCGAGGAAGACGAAATCGCTGTCGCCCTGCCTGGCCATCAGCACGGCCGGCACCATGCCGCCGTCGCCGCGCGTCAGCCCGGGGTTGAAGACGGCGCGTCCCTCGGCGTCGGTGGTCGCCGTGCCAAGAATTTCGTTGTTCCTGGCCAGCAGCGTCAGTTCGGCGCCGGCGATCGGCTTGGCGCTTCCAAGCGAACGGGCAAAGACGTTGAGCCCGTCCTGCCCGGTATAGGTCGACAGGCCGATGTCGGAAACGACGAACCATTGCGTGGTGCGCGAATCGTAGTCGTCGGCCTTGTCGTCGACCGCTTGCGCGGTCAGCACGTAGACGCCGGGCTTGCGCTGCGGCAGCGCCTCGTCGACCGGGAAGGACGTGGTGACTTCCTTGTTGAGGTCGTTGGCGATGTCCAACTGGCCTTCCCAGACCGGCGAACCCATCTGGTCGGAAATGTTGGAGATGTCGTAGCCGTCGAGCTGGCGCAGGAACTGATAGCCGGACAGAAGCTGGGCCAGCGAGCGGTCGCCGATGCGGTAGAGCTTCATCTTGGCGGCGTTCATGTTGACGGTGACGACCGGAATGCCGCGGCGCGCGCCGGCCGGCAGCACGAAGCTGTCGCCGGTGAAGCGGGCGGACGGGGCGCGGTCCTGGACATAGATCGACAGCACCACAGGTGCTGCGATCGTCTCGCCGATGGCGGCCGGCAGGCCGGCGCGGAAGGTCACTTCGTAGTGCTGTCCGTGCTCCAGCCCTTCGACGCAGATCTGCTTGTCCTTGGCCTCGACGCCCTTGGGGGCGGCGTTGTCGACAGTGACGAACTGCGCATAGTCGACGCCGGTCTTGACCAGATCCTCGGAAAACTGCGCGCAGATGCGCGGTGCGCTGGTGTCGGCATCGACAGTATGGTCGATGACGCGGAAGCCCTTGCGCGCCTTGAGGTCCTGATAGGCGGCGCGGACCCCCGGCGAACTGACCAGCGCGAGGCTCGCTTCGTAGGATTGCAGGGCCGGCCGGTAGAGGTCGCGGCGATCAAGCCCGTCGCCGAGCAATGCCAGCGCATCGGCTCGTGTCTTGGTGGTGCGCAGGAGTTTGTAGGCATTGAAGCCGGCGGAGGTGGCGTTTGCCGGCAAGGTCGAGGCCTCGGATGTATTGGCGGCCGGCGGTACGGCAAGCGTTTCGCGCGCCAGCTCCAGCCAGAGTTGGCCGTCGTCGGGCATCACCGAGACCGCCGCTTCGTATTTCTGCATGGCCGAGCGATGGTCGCCGGTTAGCACCGACTGTTCGGCGGCGGCGCGCAATGCCGCCAGCCCTTCGGTCGGCTTGACATAGGCCGGACCGGTGAGCCTGTTGCGGTATTGCTGGGCCTGGTCGGCCATCCAGTTCGGGAAGAAGGCCAGCTCCGGCGGGGCGCCGATATCGGGGTCGCCATCGACGTTGACGACCTTGCCGGCGACGGCGCCGTTGAAGGGCTTCAGCTGGTTATAGTCGGATTTGAGAAAGCACCATTTGGCCTTGAGATTGTAGGTGAAGGCGCGGCAGGCAGGATCGCCGAGGCATGTGGTCTTGCACTGGTCGAGGCTGACATTCTGGTCGGACCGGAGGTCGAAACCGAAATAGTCGGAATTGTCCGTCGTTGCGATTCGGCGCGCTTCGGCCGCTTGCGCGATGCTGCCCCAGGCGAAAAAGAGAAGGATAAGGATAGACAGACCACGAGGCGCGCGCATTGCCATAACACCCTCCAGACAGTGCTTTCGCATCGGCCCGAAAATCGATTTTCGGAAAGCACGATGCGGACGCTTCAACACACTCTTAGAGCGTATTTTTTGCGCGTCCGAACGGACGCGCGTCGCTCTAATGTCCGCGTCATGTTCAGGCTTCACTGAAGCTTGTCAACACGAGGACGCGGCAGGGTCCGCCTGCCAACGGTTTCCTTTCCGGCCGATGACCGGTAGTACCTCCATAAGACAGGGATCACGCTTTCTTGCGGCGACGCAGAAGGTGTGAATTCCAAGCCCTGCCTATTTCAGACAATTGGATTGTGGCCCCTTTACGAGCAATTCAGAACTTCATTCCAATTTTAGTTTTGATCGCTAGGTTAGAGTCATAATGTTGGTGCGTAAAAGGCAGATGTCGGGAGGAGGAGCGTCACTGCGCGGGCTTTCGCGTACCCTGCTTTTCGCCCTGATATGCTCGGCCGCACTGCTTGCCGAAGGCCGAAATGCCACGGCTTTCGAGTTATTCGGCATCAAATTGTGGGGTTCTTCCAGCGACGAGGACGCCGATATTGTCGACCCGCTCCGCTATGCCGTCACCATCGATGCGCCCGACGCCGACAAGGATCTGGTCAAGAAGCTCGAAAACGCCTCGACGTTGAAAAACGACGAAGAGCTCCCGGTTTCCGGTTCGCTCGGGCTGCTGGCCAAGGCGCGCAGCGATCGCGAACAGCTTGTCGCCGCGCTTTATGCGGACGCCCGCTACGAGGGCGTCGTCACCATAACCATCGAGGGCAAGCCGCTCGACGAACTGCCGCCGGACGCCGAATTTTCGGGTCCGCAGCCGATCCCGGTGGTGATCGGCATTGCGACCGGGCCGAAGTTCACGCTTGGCAACATCCGGCTGAAGGGCGATGCGGCGGGGCTGGCCAGTGCCGATTTCGGTCTGATCGCCGGCGGCGACGCCGGGTCTGGCGCCGTGCTCAAGGCCGAGGCGTCGATCGTGCGGGCGCTGAAGGCGGAGGGCAGGCCGCTGGCCAAGGTGACAGGTCAGGAGATCGTTGCCGACCACGCCACCTCAACGCTCGATGTGACGCTCACCGTGGCGGCCGGGCCGGTCGCCGGCTACGGCGACACCACCGTCGAAGGCACCGAGAAGGTCGACCGCGACTTCACCGAATACATGACCGGCCTGAAGCGCGGCCGCCAATATTCGCCCGATGAAATCGACGAGGCGCGCGACCGGCTGCTCGGGCTGGAAGTGTTCAACAGCGTGACCCTGAAGGAGGCCGACAGTCTCAATGGCGACGGCAACATCCCGATCGGTGTCCAGGTCAGCGAACGCAAGCCCCGCTATTTCGGCGTTGGCGGCACGTTCTCGAACACCGAGGGGCTGGGTCTGGAAGGCTATTGGGGGCACCGTAACCTGTTCGGCCGGGCCGAGAAGCTGCGCATCGACGGCGCCATCAGCGGCATCGGCAGCAACAGCCTGACCGAACTCAACTACAATGCCGGCATCATGTTCGAAAAACCGGGCGTGGTCGGGCCGGCGTCGAAATTCTTCGCCAACGTCAAGACCGTGTTGGAGCATCCCGACGCCTACGACCATTTCTCGGTCAAGGGCAGCACCGGCCTGTCCTATGAGCTCGACAAGAAGCAGACGGTTTCGGCGGAAGTTGCGCTCGACTATTCGAAGATACGCGATGCTTTCGGCAAACACACCTACCTGATCGCCAGCATCCCGTTGCAATATGTCTATGACAACCGCGATAGCCGGCTCAATCCGACCAGGGGATTCCGGGTGCTGGCCTATGCCGAGCCAAGCTACGACATTCTGAACGGTGCCGCCTTCCTCAAACTGAAGGGCGAAGGATCGGCATACCAGTCGCTCGATACGGCCTCGAAATTCGTGCTTGCCGAACGCGTCGCCATCGGATCGATCGTCGGCGCCGGCCTTCAGGATGTTCCGGCCGACCGGCGCTTCTATTCCGGCGGCGGCGGTTCGGTGCGCGGCTACGCCTATCAGGGCATCGGTCCGAAGGACATTGACGGACAGCCTATCGGCGGGCTTTCCTTCTTCGAGACCTCGGTCGAGATGCGCATCGCCATCACCGACACGATCGGCGTCGTGCCATTCGTCGATGCCGGCACCGTCTCGACCAAATCATTCCCGGATTTCGCCGATATGAAGGTCGGAGCCGGCGTCGGCTTGCGCTATATTACACCGTTCGGGCCGCTCCGCATCGACGCTGCGTTGCCGCTCAACCGGGGTCCCGACGATCCCCGTTTCGGCATCTACGCCGGTATAGGCCAGGCGTTCTGACGATGAAAACGTTCAAACGCATCCTTCGCATTTTCCTTTACACGCTGCTCATCGTGGTGGCGGCGGTGGTGGGTGCGCTCGTCGTCCTGACCAAGACCGAGCGCGGCCGCGACAATCTCGCCGGCATCATCTCGACCATGGCCTCGAATGATGATCGCAAGGTCATGGTCAGCGGCATCGACGGCATCTGGTCGGGGGCGCTAACGGTCGACCACGTCGTGCTGGAGGATCGCGAGGGCGCCTGGCTGGTGGCTCGCAAACTGGCTGTCGACTGGTCGCCGCGGGCGCTTCTGTCGAAAAACTTCAGCGCCGACCGCATCGCCGCGGAGCGCATCGAACTGGCGCGATTGCCGGTGGCCAGCACGCAGCCGAGCCAGGGTGGTGCGACCACGCTGCCGGTTTCCGTCGACATCAAGCAGATCGAGCTTCCCGAGATCGCGCTCGGGCAGGCCCTGGCCGGCAGCGGCATCGCCGAACTCGCGGCCAAGGGCGCGCTGAAGGCCGATGCAGCGCCACTGGCGGTCGAAACGAACCTCAACATCACCCGCCATGACGGCAAGCAAGGCACGGTCGACGCAAAAATCAATTTCGCGCCCGCCGACAACAAGCTCGACCTCGATCTGAAGGCATCCGAGCCGGCCGGCGGCATCATCGCCAATCTGCTCAATCTGCCGGATGCGCCGCCGGTCGACATCGTCGTCTCGGGCACGGGACCGATCGCCAACTGGAGCGGCATCGGCACCTTCGTCGTCAACGGCCAGATCGTCACCCAGCTCACCGGCCGGCATCAACTCACCGACAGGGGCAGCTATGTCGAGGCCAAGGGCGACGGCGACTTCGCGCGCTTTGTGCCGGAGAATCTGAAACCCTTGTTTGCCGGCAAGACCAGCTTCGACCTTGCCGGGACCGCCATGGTCGCGGGCGGCGTCGATGTCGAGCGCGCCAATGTTGACAGCGATGCCGTGCATGGCACTGCCGCCGGTATCGTCGACCCCAATGGCGCCAGCGACCTTGCGGTGGAACTCGCCGCCAAGGGACCACCGATCGTGCTCAGCCTCGGCAGCGCGGCGCAGCCGGTGACCGTGGCGCTCACGGGCGCCACTGCTCGCGCCTTCGGTGGCGGCAAGGCGCCGATCGTCGATATCGGCGCGTCGCTGGTCTCGGTGGTGGCGGGCGGCACGCGGCTGGACAATCTCACGGCCGCGATCCATTCGGACGGCTTCGACATCCAGGATCGCAGCGGACCGGTCGCCATCAAGCTCGCGGCCGGCGGCCTCAACACAGATGTCGCGACGCTGGCGCCATTGGTGACCGGCAAGGTCGCCGCCGATCTCGCTGGTTCGGTCAGCAAGGACGAGATTTCCGTCGATCAGGGCACGTTGCGCAGCGATGCGCTCAACGCCTCGCTCACCGCCAAGGTGACGCTGGCCGACCTGGCGATGACGCTCAAGATGAATGCCGATGCCGTCTCGACGGCGCTGCCGCCGCAGATCCGCCCGGTGCTCGGCGAGCGCGTGACATTCTCCGCCACCGCAACCCGCGACCCACAAGGCTCGTTCGCCGCCAATTCACTGCAATTCACCTCCGGTGCGCTCAGCGCCAGCGGCACCGCCAGCGCGACCGGCACCGACATCCAGGCCGACGTCAAGGGCACGCTCGGCGATGTCTCGGTGCTGTCGCCCATGGTTGGTGTGCCGGTCGGCGGGGCCGTCAACTTCGCGCTGACGGCGAGCGGCGCGCGCTCGGCACCGGATTTCTCGGTGTCGGCCGACAGCGACAGCCTGACCGCATCGGGCCGCACGGTGAAGACGGTCAAGCTGAGTGCGAAGGGCAAGGCCGACATTGCCAGCCCGGCTGCCGATGTCTCACTGACCGGTTCCGTCGACGACCAACCGCTCGACCTCAAGGCATCGCTGGTCACGAGTGATGGCAAGCGGTCCATCAACGGGCTCAGCCTGGCGCTCGCCGACAACAAGGTCTCCGGCGACCTTGCGCTCGACGACAGCCTGTTGCCGCTGGGTACGCTGACGCTCGATGCGCCCGATATCGGCCCGCTGGCGGCACTTGCCGGGCAGACGGCGACTGGCGACGTGGAAGGCAGCATCCGTTTCTCCGGTGATGACGGCGCGCCGACGGTTGCGGTCGACATGACGAGCGCCTCGATTTCGCGTGGCGACCTGACGGCGAAGACCATCGCCGTCAACGCGCTGGTCGCCAACTATCTCAAGGGCCCGGCGATCTCCGGCACGATCAAGGCCGATACGGTCACCTCGGGAACAACCGTCATTAGCGGTATCGGTGTCGATCTGAAGCGCGAGGGCGACTGGACCGGCTTTACCGGCGGCGCCACCATATCCGGCATTCCGGCCACGGCCGCCGGGCGGGTGAAGATCGCGGACGGCACGACCAGCGTCGAGATCGCCTCGGGCGAAGCGACCGTTCGCGGCATCAAGGCGGCAATCGCGCAGCCGTCGACCCTGAGCGTCGCCAATGGTGCCGCCAGCGTCGAGAAGCTGGCGCTCGATCTCGGTGGCGGTTCGGTGACCGTCTCCGGCACCGCCGGCCAGACGCTCGATCTCGCCGCCGAATTTTCCGCGCTGCCGGCCGCCCTTGCCAATGATTTCTCGCCTGGCCTCGACGCGATCGGTACGTTGGGCGGCACGGCGCAAGTGACGGGACCGTCGGCCAGCCCAGATATTCGTTTCAATTTGCAGCTCGCCGGGGCCGAGACCAGCCAAACCCGCCAGGCGGCACTTGGTCCGCTCAACCTCGATGCGGCAGGCAGTTTCTCGACCGCCGGCGGCGTTGCGATCGAGGCGACGCTTGCCGGCGAAAAGGTCTCCGGCAAGGCGGCCGGTACGATCAATCCGAACGGCATCAGCGATTTCTCGCTCGACCTTGCCTCGACCGGTCCGAGCCTACCGCTGGCGCTTGGCAGCACTGAGAGTCCGATCAAGCTCGAGTTGCAGGCGCTGTCGGTGAAGGCAGCGGGGCAAGGCACGCAGCCGAAGCTCGATATTTCAGCCAATCTGCCTTCGGTGGCGACCAATCTGGCCAAGGTCGCGGGCATCACGCTGGCGCTGCACTCCGATGCTTTCGATGTGAAGAGCCGGAGCGGGCCGATTTCCGGCACGGTGACGGCGAACAAGCTCGGCCTCGACAATCCGACCATAGCGCCGCTGTTCGCCGGCAAAGTCACGGCCAAGGTCGCGGGTAGTCTTGCCACCGACACCATCGTCATCGACAGCGGCTCGGTGGTCGGCGACGCACTGAACAGCGCCTTCAACGGCAAGGTCTCGCTGGCCAACGGCGCCATCGACCTCAACCTGAGGGCGGATGCGGCTTCCGCAGCGTTGCCGGCGGCGGCGCGCGGCGTGCTCGGCGAGCGGACGGAAGTCAGCGCCGCGCTGAAGCGCGATGCCAACGGCAATGTCACCGCCGACGCGATCAAGCTGGTGTCCGGTGCACTGACCGCCGATGGAAAAGCCAGCCTTGCCGACAACAAACTCGCCGCCGACATCAAGGGCGCGCTGGCCGATATCTCGCTTCTGTCCAAGGATGCCACGGGTGCCATCGCTTTCGCGCTCAACGCACAAGGGCCAAGCACCGCGCCAGACCTATCGCTGACGGTGAACAGCGACCGGCTTTCGGTGGCCGAACGCGAAATTACCGGGCTGCAGCTCACCGCCACCGGCAAGGCCGATGCCGCCAATCCGGCGGCCAATGTGCAACTGACGGGAAATGTCGCCGGCCAGGCCCTGCAAGGCGGTGCCGTGCTGGCGACATCAGACGGCAAGCGCGCCATCAATGGCCTGTTGCTGTCGCTCGGCAAGAACCGGATCTCCGGCGATCTTGCGCTCGACAATGCCTTCGTGCCTGAAGGCACCGTGGCGCTCGATTTGCCCGACATCGGACCGCTTGCCGCGCTTGCGCTGGAAAAGGCGGAAGGCGACGTGCGCGGCACGATCGCCTTCTCGAAGACCGGCAACGGGCCCAACGTTGCCATTAAGGCGTCGACGGCTTCGATCTCACGCGGCGATCTTTCGGCAAAGACGGTCACCATCGACGCGTTGGTCGCCAATTACCTCGCTGCGCCGGTCATCTCCGGAAAAGTCCGCGCCGACAGCGTCACCTCGGGCGGTACCGTCATCCGCGGCATCGATGTCGACCTGAAGCGCGATGGCGACTGGACCGGCTTTTCCGGCGGGGCCACCGTCAAGGACATTCCCGCCAAGGCCGCCGGCCGCGTCAGGATCGCCAATGGCACGACGACGGTCGAGCTCAATTCCGGCCAGGCGACGGTTCAGGGCATCAAGGCGGCGATCGCCGGGGCCTCGACTATCACCATCGCCAACGGCACGACCAGCCTCGACAGGCTGGTGCTCAACCTCGGCGGCGGCACGGCGACGGTGACGGGCAAGGTCGGGCAGGCGCTCGATCTCAATGCGACGCTGGCGCGGGTGCCGGTCTCGCTCGCCAACAGTTTTTCGCCGGGCCTCGATGCCGCGGGCTCGATCTCGGGCACGGTCAAGGTGACAGGCGCGCCGGCCAATCCGGCCGTGGCCTTCAAGATCGACGCCGCAGGCGTCCAGACGTCGCAGACCCGTGGCGCCGGCTTTGGCGGTATGAGCGTGTCGTCCTCCGGCAGCTTCGCCGGCAACAGGCTGGCCTTCGACGCCAACATAAGCGACGGAGCCGGTCTCGGACTCAAGGGCGGCGGCACGGTGACGACTGCAGGCACGCCCGCGCTTGCGCTCGACTTTTCCGGCAAGGTGCCGTTCGCCTTCCTGACCCGGACACTCGCCGCGCAAGGCCTGTCACTGAGCGGCACGGCCAATGTCAACGTGCAGGTGCGCGGACCGGCGACGTCGCCGGTGATATCAGGCACGGTCAGCACATCAGGCGCCCGCCTGGTCGATGCGCGGTCGGGCCTTGCCATCAACGACATCACTGCCGATGTCGCAATCGGTAACGGCGTCGCCAGGATCAACCGCCTGACGGGCACGTTGTCGACGCGCGGCAGCCTGTCGGCCAGCGGCACTGTCGGCATCGATGCGGCACGGGGTTTTCCAGCCGATCTGTCGGTTAAGCTCGTCGACGGCCGCTACACCGATGGCAGGGTGGTCACCGCCAATCTCGGCGGCGACCTGACCATCAAGGGACCCCTTGCTTCGGCGCCGGTGATTTCGGGTACCATCAATCTGGCCAAGACCGTCATCACCGTTCCCGACAAGCTACCGGGCTCGCTGGCGGCGCTCGACGTCAAGCACAAGAACGCACCAGGCGCCGTGCGCGCGCAGGACAAGGCGCTGCGTCCGCCAACCGCGAGCAGCAGCAGCGGTGGCAGCGGCCTCAACCTCGACGTTACGGTCAACGCACCGAACCAGATCTTCATCCAGGGCAGGGGCGTCGACGCCGAGCTTGGCGGTTCGCTCAAGCTGACCGGCCCGGCCTCGTCGCCGCAAGCGGTCGGCACCTTCACCCTGCAGCGCGGGCGGCTGACGATCCTCGGCAAGCGGCTGACCTTCACCGAAGGCACGGTCGGTTTTTCGGGCTCGCTGGTGCCCTACCTCAACCTCACCGCAACATCGACGACGACCAGCGCCACTGTCACCATCGTCGTTTCGGGCGAGGCGACCAATCCGAAGTTCACCTTCTCCTCGGTGCCGGCGCTGCCGGAGGACGAGATTCTGGCGCAGTTGATCTTCGGCCGCTCGATGTCGAACCTGTCGCCGCTGCAGATCGCCCAGCTAGCCGAAGCCGCCGGGCAACTGGCCGGTATCGGCGGCTCGACCTCGCTGCTCGAAAACCTGCGCAGCGCGATCGGCGTCGACGATCTCGACGTGACGACGGACGACAAGGGCGGGACCGCCGTCTCGGCGGGCAAATATCTCAACGACCGTACCTATGTCACGATCCAGAAGGGCGACAAGCCGGGGTCAGGCAAGGCGACGATCGATCTCAATGTCGGACGCGGCGTCAAATTGCGCGGCGAGGCCAACGATGCCGGCGAAGCCAAGGGCGGCATTTTCTATGAACGCGAATATTGAAGCCAAGCCGACAGCAAAAGAGTCGGGCAAACTGACTATCTGGTCGGCATCACTCTTGGCACCACCTTCGGGATCGGCTGGTGCTGTCCAACTTTGATAAATGTCTCAATTTAGTTGGTGCCGGAGATTCGACGAAATCTGCCGGGCAGTAGCAATTTTGCGCCAAGACTGTCGTTATCACGCGAACTGCCTCGCTTCCAAAGTTGCACATTCCTTGGCATGTTCCAATTCCGTGTCGTCTTTGACATCATGGCCCGGATGCGGAATGTTAAATGGCAGAAAGCCAACAATGGGAGTCAGTCATGGCAATTTACAAAAGTAGTGGTGACCGCGTTCCGGATCACATCCTGGCAATGGCCGAAGAAGCCAAGGCAGGAAAGATGGACCGCCGGGAGTTCCTGGCGCTAGCCAGCGTTTTCGGCGCGTCCACGGCGATGGCCTACGGCCTGCTCGGCCTTGCCGATCCGACGCCGGCCAAGGCGGAAGAAGTACAGGGCAAGAAAGGCGGCACGCTGAAGGTCGCGCAGTGGATCAAGGATCCGAAGGATCCGCGCAAATCCGACTGGTCGGAAATCGCCAACGCCGAGCGTCAGGCGCTCGAGCCGCTGGTCAAATACACGACTGAATACACATTCCGCCCCTATCTGCTCGAGAGCTGGGAGGTCAACGACGACGCGACCGAATACACGCTGCATGTGCGCAAGGGCGTGACCTGGACGAATGGCGATGCATTCAACGCCGATGACGTCATCTTCAACCTCAAGCGCTGGGCCGACAAGAAAGCCGAAGGCAATTCCATGCCCGGCCGTCTCGGCTCGCTGGTCAAGGACGACAAGCTGGACGAAAGCGCCGTGACCAAGGTCGACGACATGACCGTCAAGCTGAAGCTCAGCTCGCCTGATATCGCGCTCATCCCGAACATGTGCGACTATCCCGGCCTCATCGTCCACAAGACGTTCGACGAGAAGGGCGGCGACTTCAAGGCTTGCCCGATCGGCACCGGCCCGTTCGAGCTCGTGTCCTACGATGTCGGCCAGAAGGTGGTCTACAAGCGTCGTGAAGACAACAAATGGTGGGACGGCGAGGTTTTCCTCGACGGTGTCGAATTCATCGACTACGGCACCGATCCCGCGGCCATGGTCAGCGCTTTCGAAGCGGGCGAAGTCCACACCAATTTCGAGACGTCGGCCGACTATGTGTCGATCCTCGACGGCATGGATCTGGTGAAGTCCGAGGTGGTCACCGCGGCGACCATCGTCTGCCGCACCAACGTCGCCAACAAGCCTTACGAGGACCAGAAGGTGCGCCAGGCGCTGCAACTCGGCGTCGACAACGCCGTCGTCCTCCAGCTCGGTTACGGCAATGCCGGCACCGTCGCAGAGAACCACCATGTCTGCGCGATTCATCCGGAATATTACGAGCTGCCGAAAATCGCCCGCGATCCCGCCAAGGCCAAGGCCCTGATGGCCGAAGCCGGCCAGGCCGATTTCGAGCATGAACTGATCACGGTCGACGAGGACTGGCACAAGAACACCGGCGATGCGATCGCCGCCCAGCTGCGTGACGCCGGCATCAAGGTGAAGCGCACGGTGCTGCCCGGCTCGACGTTCTGGAACGACTGGACCAAGTATCCGCTGTCCATGACCAACTGGAACATGCGGCCGCTCGGCGTCCAGGTGCTTGCAATCGGCTATCGTACCGGTGAAGCCTGGAACGAGACTGCCTGGTCCAACAAGGAGTGGGATGCCAAGCTCAATGCCGCGCTCGCCGTCGCCGACGCAGCCAAGCGCAAGGAGATGATGAAGGACATCGAGCAGATCCTGCAGGATTCCGGCATCATCATCCAGCCTTATTGGCGCAAGCTCTACAGTCACTCGGTTGCCGCGGTTAAGAACTACGCCATGCATCCGACATATGAGCGCGACTACGGCAAGGTCTGGCTCGAGCAGGCCTGATCGATAGAGGCCAAAGGGGAGGGAGGGCGTTTGTCCCTTCCTCCTGTTTCGAACATGATCGGCAAATGCGGGTCAGCGCAAAAAGGCTGCTGACTTTCCAAGCCGGCTCATGCGACAAATCAAGGGTTGACAGCGCCTGACCCCAACCCCACCGGCAGGGGGCCGCCATGCTTTCTTTCGTCCTTCGACGTCTCGGCACGATGGCATTGACGATGCTGTGCCTGACAATGATCGTCTTCTTCCTGATCAATCTCGAACCCAATCTGAAGAAGCTGGCGATCAGCCAGACCGAGATGCATACCTCGGCCGAGCAGCTCGAAAGCTGGCTGGTCAACCATGGCTATCGACAGAATTTCTTTGCCCGTTACGGCCAATGGCTCGGCATCGTGCCCAAGCAGCCGGTCACGGACCCAGCGACGGGCAAGCCCGCCCAACGTTTTTCCTTCTGCAACGATCCGGTCGTGCCGACATTCTCCGGCATACTTCAAGGCGATTTCGGCTGCTCGACAAAGTTCAAAACGACGGTCGCGTCGAAGCTCTTTCCGGCGCTTAGCGCCACCGGCATCCTGATGCTCTGTGTACTTTTGGTTATGGTGCCGGTCTCGCTTTTGATAGGCATCCTTGCCGGCATGCGCGAAGGCTCGCGAACCGACCGGACGCTGTCCGTCGCCTCGATCGCCTCGACGGCGACGCCCGAATATGTTTCGGGCGTCATCTTCACCGTCATTTTCGCCTCATGGCTCGGCATACTGAATGGTTCGGCGGCCTCGGCCAGCCAGGGCATCACCTTCTACAACTTCACACTGCCGGTCATGACGCTGGCGATCTACGGCATCGGCTACATCGCCCGCATGACCCGCGCCTCGATGGTCGAAGTGATGACGCAGCAATATATCCGTACTGCCCGGCTGAAGGGCCTCTCCTTCGGCAGCGTCGTGGTCAAACATGCGTTGCGCAACGCGCTGATCGCCCCGTTCACCGTCATCATGCTGCAATTTCCCTGGCTGCTCACCGGCGTCGTCATCGTCGAGGTGATGTTCCGCTACCAGGGCTTCGGCTACACGCTGGTCGAGGCGGCCGGCAACAACGATATCGACCTTTTGCTCGGCTGTTCGCTGGTCTCGGTGTTCATCGTGCTGATCACCCAGCTCATTTCCGATGTTGGCTACGCGTTTCTCAATCCGCGTATCAGAGTGCAGTAGGGGATCGGGCGGATGCAGGTCGAATATATCGGCGCCTTCAATATCGTGCTTGGCGTGCTAGCGCGTTTCTGGCCGGTCTGGGTCGGTCTTGCCATCGTCATGGGGGCGAGCTTCCTCTACAAGAAGAAGCTCGGCCTCTACGGCCAGCTCTTCGACAGCGGCGTCGGTATCGTCGGCGTCGGCATCTGCCTGTTCTGGCTGTTCACGGCGATCTTCGCGTCAACCGTCGCGCCCTTCGATCCGCTCTCCCAGGTGCCGATCATGAAGGACGCGCTGCCCGGCGCTATCGAGCCGAAATCGGGACTTATCTACCTCTTCGGCGGCGACAAGCTCGCCCGCGACGTGTTTTCCCGCATGGTCTATGGCAGCCAGATCGTGCTGATCATCGCGCCGGCAGCGACCGGATTTGCGCTGATGGTCGGCATCACGCTCGGCCTGCCGGCTGGCTATTACGGCGGCAAGATCGACACCGTGCTGTCCTTCCTCGCCAACCTTGTTCTGGCTTTCCCGGTGATCCTGCTGTTCTATCTCCTGGTGACGCCAGGCATCATGGAGACGCCGATCCCCTATGGGCTCGCAGGTATCTTCTTCCTGTTTCCGATCATCTTCTTCAGTGTGCTGTTCTGGACCCGCTACAAGAACCGGCCGGACCGCCTCTACATCCTGCTCGGGCTGACGTTGATTCTTGGCGGCTGGGTCTATGCCGGCCTTGTCTTCGACAAGGATCCGCTGAAGATCATCCATATCGACCCCAACCAGCTCAACATCTTCGTGGCGGTGGTGTTCGCGTCCAGCCCCGGCGTGTTCCGCATCGTGCGCGGCCTGGTCATGGACATCAAGACGCGCGACTATGTGGCGGCGGCACAGACGCGCGGTGAATCGCCCTGGTACATCATGCTGTGGGAAATCCTGCCCAATGCGCGCGGCCCGCTGATCGTCGATGCCTGCCTGCGCATCGGCTACACCACGATCCTGCTCGGCACGCTCGGTTATTTCGGGCTGGGGCTGGCGCCGGAAAGCCCGGACTGGGGCACCGCGATCAAGGACGCCAGCCGGCTGCTGCGCTCCTTCATCCACCCGGCGCTGCCACCGACGATCGCACTGATGTCATTCGTGCTGGGCCTTAATCTCCTGGCCGATTCGCTGCGCGAACAGTCGATGAAGGATTGATGGACGGACCTTCGGCCCTGCGTGGCCGAGAGAACGACTTGGCTGACAAATATGGCCTGACAGATAAGGATTGGAGCGACCCATGAATGAGGCAGTTCGAAATCCCGGAGAGCCGATCATCGAGATCGAGAACCTGTCGATCTCCTTCTTCACCCGCAAGGGCGAGATTCCGGCCGTCATGGACTTTTCCTGCACCGTCATGCCCGGCGAGGCGATGGGCATTGTCGGCGAGAGCGGCTGTGGCAAGTCGACCGTGTCGCTCGGCATCATGCGCGACCTTTCCAATATCGGAAAGATCGTCGGCGGACGGATCAAGTTCCAGGGCAAGGACATGGGCGAGCTGTCCGACGAGGAACTGCGCGCCATCCGCGGCAACAAGATCGCGATGATCTACCAGGAGCCGATGGCGAGCCTCAACCCAGCGATGAAGGTCGGCCAGCAGCTCATGGAAGTGCCGCTGATCCACGACAAGGTGTCGAAGGAAGAGGCCTACAGCCGAGCGCTCGAAATGGTGCGTTCGGTGAGGCTGCCCGATCCGGAGCGCATGATGCGTTCCTATCCGCACCAGCTTTCCGGCGGTCAGCAGCAGCGCATCGTCATTGCCATGGCGCTGCTGTCGAAGCCGGCGCTGCTTCTGCTCGACGAGCCGACGACAGCGCTCGACGTGACGGTGGAAGCGGGCATCGTCGATCTGGTCAAGGGCCTCGGCGAGAAGTTCGGCACCTCGATGATCTTCGTGTCGCACAATCTCGGCCTGATCCTGGAGACCTGCGACCGCATCACGGTGATGTATTCCGGCGAGGCGGTGGAGACCGGCAAGATCAAGGACGTCTTCGACCGGATGCGCCATCCCTACACGCAAGGCCTGTTCCGTTCGATCCCGCTGCCCGGCGCCGACAAGAATTCACGGCCGCTGATCTCCATCCCGGGACAATTGCCGCTGCCGCACGAGCGGCCGAAGGGCTGCAATTTCGGCCCGCGCTGCCACCATTTCGTCGAAGGCGTCTGCAATGCCGCCGAAATCCCGATGATCGCGGTCGAGGGCCATGAGGGCCATTTTTCGCGCTGCGTGCGCTTCAACGAGATCGATTGGGAAGCGCTGCCGCCCGGCGCCAAAAAGGTCAACGAGCGCGTCGTGCCCGGCGCGCCGGTGCTCAAGATCGAAGACCTCAGGAAATACTACAAGGTCGGCGGCAGCGAGGTGTTCGGTTCGAGCGAGGGCCGCGTCGTCAAGGCCAACGAGACGATTTCGTTCGTGGCGCGCGAGTCCGAGACCGTCGCCATCGTCGGCGAGTCCGGCTGCGGCAAGTCGACACTGGCCAAGGTGCTGCTCGGGCTGGAGACGGCAAGCTCCGGCAGCGTGACGCTCGGCAACGAGCAGATCCAGTCGACCGGGGTCGAGAAGCGCAGCGTCGACACCGTGTCGTCGATCCAGATGGTGTTCCAGAATCCCTTCGACACGCTCAATCCGAGCCACTCCGTCGGTTCGCAGATCATCCGCACGCTGGAAAAATTCAATGTCGGCAACAATGTCGCCGAGCGGCGCAAGCGCATGCTCGAGTTGCTCGACCTGGTGAAGCTGCCGAGAGCATTCGAAACCCGCAAGCCACGCCAGCTTTCAGGCGGCCAGAAACAGCGTATCGGCGTGGCGCGGGCCTTTGCCGGCGACGCCAAGGTGGTGGTGGCCGACGAGCCGGTCTCGGCGCTCGATGTGTCGGTGCAGGCGGCGGTGACCGAACTCCTGATGGACATCCAGCGCAAGAACAAGACGACGATGCTGTTCATCAGCCACGATCTGTCCGTCGTGCGCTACATCGCCGACCGCGTCGTCGTCATGTATCTCGGCTATATCGTCGAACAGGGCACGACAGACCAGATCTTCGCGCCGCCCTATCATCCCTACACCGAGGCGCTGCTCTCGGCGATCCCGATCGCCGACACCAGCGTGGTGAAAAAACACATCGTGCTGGAAGGCGACATCCCGTCGGCGATGAACCCGCCAACCGGATGTCCGTTCCAGACGCGCTGCGGCTACAAGAAATTGGTGCCGGACAATCTGTGCGAGACGAAAGTGCCGCCGGTGAAGAACCTGGGCGACGGCCATATGAGCCTGTGCTGGCTTGCCGACGACGTGCTGGCGAAAATGGAGCCGGTGATCAAGTTCGACAAGGAACACGCCGCGCATGAAGGCCTGCCGGAAGATGCGCCGCACGGCAATGGTCCGGGCTTCGTTGGTGCTCCGCCGAAGCGTCCAAGCGGCAAGAGGCCGAACTGACGGCGGCAGGGGCTCTAAATCCTCGGCGCGGTCAGTTGGCGCATTGCCTCCGAAGCGCCACGATATCTCGTATGTGCCAAGGAAGGGCATGCCACATCCCCTTGAGTATTTCTGTTTGTCGCCCTATGTGATGCGTGATGTCTGATGCGCAGAAAGGAGGTGCGTTGTGAGAACGACACTTGCGATCGACGACGATGTACTCCTTGCCGCCAAGGCCATGGCGCAACAGCAGGATCGCAGCGTTGGCGAGGTCATTTCCGACCTTGTCCGCCGTTCGCTGCGTCGGCCTCAGCCTGGCGGTGAGCGCAACGGCATTCCATTGCTTTCATCCCGGCCCGGCAGCCCGATGGTTGATCTCGAAACGGTCAATACGCTTCGCGACGAGTTGCCGTGACCTTTCTGCTCGACGTCAACGTCTTGATTGCGCTGATCGATCCCGGTCATGTTGCGCATGACGATGCCCATCGATGGTTCGAATCGACCGGACATTCCGCATGGGCCACGAGCCCCATCACTGAGAATGGTGTCATCAGGATCGTGGGCAGTCCCAAATACCCCAATTCTCCCGGTTCGCCCGCAGTCGTTGCGCAGATCGTCGAAAAATTGCACGCACTTGCCGGACATCAGTTCTGGCCTGACGACATCAGTCTGGTCGGTTCCGCCGACATCGATGCGGGCAAGATCCTGACCTCGGCGCAAGTCACAGATAGTTATCTGCTGGCGCTTGCCAGGACGCGTGACGGTAAGTTGGCGACCTTCGATCGAAAATTGTCTACGGCGGCGGTAAAGAGAGGGAAGTCGGTTCTTCACCTTATCCCCACCGCATGAATCGCTGAAATCTGTTCCCGATCCGGGTCTCAACGATCCTGGTCTCAACATGGCATCAACAATGCCAAGTGATTTCACCTGGCCGCAAAAAGCTCCGGCAGATTCAGTTGCCGCACTGCCTTAGCTGGTCAGCGTAATCCTTTGCCATCTTCTCGGTCGCCCGCGCATAGTTCTGGACGCCGGCATCGCCGCGGTTGCCGCGGCCATAGGCCGTCCAGCCGAGATAGTAGGCGAGATAGAGATTGTAGGTGTCGTTGCGGGCGACGCCATAAGTGTCTGACGTCTTGGAATGATACCAGCCGACGAAATCGACAGCGTCGGCGAATTTTGTCCGCCGCGCCGCCCAATTGCCGGTTTCGCTCTGATACTGCGACCATGTGCCGTCGAGCGCTTGCGAGAAACCGTGGGCGCTTGAGATACGTTTCCAGGGAATGAAACCGAGCAACTTTTTGCGCGGTGGCCTGGCATTGCTCTTGAAGCCGGATTCCTTGCGCACCGTCGCCATCAGCACGGGGACGGGTATGCCGTATTTCTGCTCGGCGCGCTCGGCCGCCGCCTGCCAATTGTCGAACCAGCCGTCATTCTGGCCGAACACGGCACAGACATCGTTGATATGGCTTGGCGGCGTCGCGCAGGCCGACAGCGCCAGCAACACGGAGACAGCTACAATTTTACTAAAACTCGACCTACGCATTGGAAGACGAATAGGCCGAAAATATAAAAGGAATCTTGCTGCGTTTCTTAATCGCTCATCGGCTGCCTTGGCCCAGGCGAACGGCAATCAATATTCCGACCTTTCCTGTCGCTTTTGTCGGGCGGAAATTGCCTGCGTGCCGCCTTGGCTAAAATCACGCCCGCGGACGGCGGATTTCTGACAGCCAGGTTTGAGCCACGGCGCTTTGATGCCGCGCATGACCGAACCAAGACGCAAGCGCGGCGCCGAGCGGACCAGCAACAGGGGACCGGCCGCCATTCCGCAACTGCCGTTGCGCCGCGTCACCAATCCCTATCCGCCGATGGCGATGCTTTCCGCCGATCAGATCGAGGCGATCCACCAGGCATCGATGCACATTCTGGAGAATTTCGGCATCGAGGTGATGAGCCCGCGGGCGCTGTCGCTGTTCGAGAAGGCAGGTGCTGCGGTCGATCCTGCGTCGGCGAATGTCCGCATCGACCGGGGCATGATCGAGGAAGTGCTGAAGACGACGCGGTCGAACTATACGCTGACGCCGCGCAACCCGGCCCACACGGTCCATCTCGGCGGCAACACGGTCAACTTCACCCTGGTCGCCGGGCCGCCCAACGTGCACGATATGGAGCGCGGCCGCCGCGCCGGAAACTTGCGCGACTATTCCGACCTCACCCGGCTGGCGCAGCATTTCAACTGCATCCATATGCTAGGCAACCAGGTCTGCGCACCGGTCGAACTGCCGGCCAATTCGCGCCATCTCGATACATATCTTGCCAATCTGACGCTGACCGACAAAAGCTTTCACGTCTCGGCCATCGGCCGGGGCAGGGCGCTGGACGGCATCGAGATGATGGCGATCTCGCGCGGGCTGACACTGGACCAGATGCGCGAAGATCCCGGCGTCACCACCATCATTTCGGTCAACTCGCCGCGCCGTTTCGACGAGATGATGGCGGAGGGGCTGATGACCATGGCCGAATTCGGCCAGTCGGTGGCGGTGACGCCGTTCACGCTGATGGGAGCGATGAGCCCTGTGACGCTTGCCGGCGCGTTGGCACAACAGAACGCCGAGGCGCTGTTCGGCGTGGTGCTGACGCAGCTTGTGCGTCCCGGCGCCCCGGTCATGTACGGCGCCTTCACCTCCAATGTCGACATGAAGTCGGGCGCGCCGGCCTTCGGCACGCCCGAGAACACCAAGGCCAACATAGCCTCCGGACAATTGGCGCGGCGCTACAATCTGCCCTACCGGACGACGCCGGGCTCGGCCTCCAACGCCGCCGACGCGCAGGGCGCCTATGAGACGCTGATGGCGCTCTGGGGTGCGGTGCTCGGCCATGGGAATCTCGTCTACCACGCCGCCGGCTGGCAGGAGGGCGGGCTTACCGCGTCGTTCGAGAAATTCATCATCGATGTCGAGATGATCCAGCACATGATGGAATTCCTGCGCCCGATCGAGGTCAACGAGGCCGAGCTTGCCGTCGAGGCGCTGGGGGCGGTGCCGACCGGCGGCCATTTCTTCGGCGAGCCGCATACGCTGGAGCGTTACGCCACCGCCTTCTACCAGCCGATGCTGTCCAACTGGCAGAACTACGAGGCCTGGCAGGAGGCCGGCGGGCTCGACACGACAGCGCGCGCGACACGGCTGTGGAAGAAGGCGCTGGAAGACTATGTCGAGCCGGTGATGGATATTGCCGTGCGCGAAGCCCTAGAAGCCTATGTTATCAAGCGCAAGGAAGCGATCGGGCAGGGCGAGCCGTGACCGCTGCTCTTGCCAATTCCTCCCATCTTGAATCCACTCAACCATCCAACTCCCTGAAATAACGAGAAAAACCATGAAATCGCATGCAAAGGTCGTGGTCATTGGCGGCGGTGTCGTCGGATGCTCCGTGCTGTTCCATCTTGCCCGCCACGGCTGGACCGATGTGGTTCTATTGGAGCGCGACGAGCTGACTTCCGGATCGACCTGGCACGCGGCCGGCGGCATGCATACGATCAATGGCGATCCCAACGTCGCCAAGCTGCAGAAATACACAATTTCGCTCTACAAGGAGATCGAGGAACTGTCCGGTCAGGCAACCGGCGTGCATCTGACAGGCGGCGTGCTGCTGGCCGCCACTGAGGCGCGGCTCGACTGGCTGCGTGGCGTCGTCGCCAAGGGCCGCTATCTCGGCATCGACCTGGAGGAGATCTCACCTGATGAGGCGGCCAAGTTGATGCCGCTCATCGATCCCAAGCAGTTCGTCGGCGCGGTGCGCAACAAGGAGGACGGCCATCTCGATCCATCGGGCGTCACCCACGCCTATGCCAAGGCCGCGCGCAAGCTCGGCGCCGAGGTCGAGCGCTTCACCAAGGTCGAGGACATCGTGCGGCGCGCCGACGGCTTGTGGCGCGTCATCACCAACAAGGGCGAGGTGGTGGCCGAGCATGTCGTCAATGCCGGCGGGTTGTGGGCGCGCGAGGTCGGCCGCATGGTCGGGTTGGAACTGCCGGTGCTGGCAATGGAGCACATGTACCTGATCACCGAGGACATGCCGGAGGTTGCCGCCTGGAACCAGAAGACCGGCACGGAGATCATCCACGCGGTCGATTTCGACGGCGAGCTCTATCTGCGCCAGGAACGCGGCGGCATGCTGATGGGCACCTATGAGAAGGCCAACAAGCCGTGGTCCGAGTTCCAGACGCCATGGAATTTCGGCCACGAATTGCTGGAGCCGGATATCGACCGCATCGCGCCTTCGCTGGAGGTCGGCTTCCGGCATTTCCCGGCTTTCCAGAACACCGGCATCAAGCAGATCATCAACGGGCCCTTCACCTTCGCGCCCGACGGCAACCCGCTGGTCGGGCCGGTGCGCGGCCTGCCGGGTTTCTGGGTCGCGTGCGGCGTCATGGCCGGCTTTTCGCAAGGCGGCGGCGTTGGTCTCGCGCTGTCGAACTGGATGATCGAGGGCGATCCAGGCGCCGACATCTGGGCCATGGACGTCTCGCGCTATGGCGACTGGGCGACGATGGCCTATACCAACGCGAAGGTGCGCGAGAATTATTCGCGGCGGTTTTCGATCCGCTTCCCTAATGAGGAACTGCCTGCCGGGCGGCCGCTGAAGACGACGCCGGTCTACGATTTGTTGTCGGCCAAGGGGGCGCAATGGGGTGTGGCCTATGGGCTGGAAGTGCCGCTGTGGTACGCGCCGGAAGGCGTCAGGGACGAGTTCTCGTGGCGGCGCTCGAGCGATTTTTCTCACGTCGCCAAAGAAGTCGCGGCCGTTCGCAATGGCGTCGGCCTGTCGGAGATTTCGAGCTTCGCCAAATACAAGGTGACGGGCGAGGGGGCCGCCGCATGGCTCGACCGTCTGCTTGCCTGCAAGTTGCCGAAGCCGGGCCGCATGACGCTGGCACCGATGCTGAAGGACGACGGCAGACTGATCGGCGACTTCTCGCTGGCCAATCTTGGCGATGAGAGCTGGTTCCTTGCCGGCTCCGGCGTCGCCGAGCAGTATCACATGCGCTGGTTCGAGAAACATTTGCCACCAGACGGCTCGGTCCGCATCGAAGCGCTCGGGCCGAAACTAACGGGCCTGTCGATCGCGGGACCGAAAGCACGGGAACTCCTGGCCAAGGTCACGCGGGCGGATGTCTCCAATGCGGCGTTTCCGTTCATGGCGATTGCCAGGATGGATATCGGCATGGCGCCGTGCCTGGTCGGGCGCGTCAGCTATACCGGCGATCTTGGCTACGAGATGTGGGTGGCGCCGGAATATCAGCGCGCCGCGTTCCAGGCCCTGATGGCGGCCGGCGAGGAGTTTTCGATCGGCTTGTTCGGTTCGCGCGCGCTCAACGCATTGCGGCTGGAAAAGAATTACGGCTCCTGGGGGCGCGAATACCGGCCGATCTACGGGCCGCTGGAGGCTGGGCTCGACCGTTTCGTCGCCTATGGGAAGGACGCCGATTTCATCGGCAAGGAGGCCGCACTTGCCGAGCGCAAGCAGGGCGGCAAGCTTCGGCTGCGCGCCTTTGTCGTCGATGCTGTTGATGCCGATGTCATCGGTGACGAGCCGATCTGGTATGACGGCGCCGTGCGCGGCTGGGTCACGTCAGGCGGCTATGCGCATCATTCGAGGAAATCCATCGCCATGGGCTATGTGCCGAAGGAGATCGCCGAGGAGACCGACGGTTTCGAGATCGAGCTCCTGGGCAGACGTCATGCCGCGCGCATGCAATCGGCGCCGCTGTTCGACGCCAATTTCGAGCGGATGCGTGGGTGAGGGCGCGCTGACGCCTCAAGCGTTGCGGCGATTGTCCAGCGCGAGGGCGCCCGGACCGGCAAACACCAGATAGAGGAAAATGAAGCAGAACGAGATTGCCGAATCGCCACCATTGTTGATGGGGAAGAAGCCCTGCGGCATGTGCGCCATGAAATAGGCGATCGCCATTTCGCCGGCCAGGAGGAAGGCGACGGGCCTGGTGAAGAGCCCAAGCGCCAAGAGGATGCCGCCGGCGAATTCGAGGATGGCGGCGGTCAGCGTCAGTCCGGTCAATGCGCCGGCATGGTCGCTGACGGGAAAATTGAACAGCTTTTGCGTGCCATGTTCGATGAATTGCAGCGCCGTCATGATGCGGAGCGCGGCCAAAGCCTGCGGCTGATATCTGGCAAGACCGTCAAAAAACTTCATCCAAAACTCCATTTTACCCCTGCCGACCGACCATAGATTATTGGCTTTGAAATGGACCATTCACTTCCCATCGCCTGCCCTCAACAATCTGTGATTGAAAACGTTCCGCAGGCGGGCCGCCTCGATTCTCTCAATGGTTGCTTTTTCTCCCTTTATGGTTGCATTTCGATCGCCATGGTTGTACTGCTATGCCGATACTCCAAACCATATGGGTCCCTTTGCCATGAAAAGAGTCGTCATCAGCCTATTCGCAATCCTTGCAGGCACCAGCTTCGCCATGGCCGCCGATGCCGGCTGCGCCGCCTTCAAATGGCCGGTGACACGGGAGCAGGCACTGTTTCCGGCAGCACCCGCCGCGCAGTCGGGTGCTGCGCTTTCGGTCGGCGAGGCTGCAGATGTGGCGTTGGCGCCGGTCGACACGATCAGCTTCACCGTTCCGCCGGAACGCGCGCCGAGAGCCGGCACGTTCGGCGCAACGGCAAGCGTTATTGTGCCGCCGGAAGGAGATCTGCAGATAAGCCTCTCCGGTGAAGCCTGGATCGATGTCATCCAAGACGACCGTGCGATGAAGTCGGTGGGCTATAGCGGAGTGAAAACCTGTCCCGGCATCCGCAAAAGCGTGCGCTTCAAGCTGGCGGCCGGACCGGCCACCATTCAGTTCAGCGGTGCCAAAGAACAGGGCATCAAGGTCGCGGTGCTGGTGCCGGAATGACTTCTTGACGCCCCGCTCTTCGCACCGGGCGGCGTGCGTTGACTGTATAGGACCGGATCAGCGCCCCGGCGCCATCAACGCAAAATGCGCGCCTTGCGGGTCCTGGCACTGCACAATCCAGCTGCCGCCGGGTACCTCCATCGGACCCATCAGGATCTTGCCGCCATTGTCGGTGACGCGCTTGGCCGCTGCATCGATGGCCGGCACGTTGAAATAGAACTGCCACACCGGCACCGGGATCTGCTCGGGCTTGTTCATCATGCCGCCGCCGGATTCGGGCCCGGCCCCAAATGTCTGGTAGGTGCCCATCGGCCCCATATCCATCGAATCGCCCTTGGTCCAGCCGAACTGGCCGGCATAGAAATCGAACGCTGCCTTCCAGTCCGACGTGTAGAGTTCGTGCCAGCCGATATGGCCTGGCGTGGTGGCCGGCACCGCTGGCTGATCGGGGCCGCTCGGCTGCATCAACATGAAGGTCGCACCTTGCGGATCGGCGACGACGGCGAAGCGGCCGACGCCCGGAATGTCGCCGGGTTCGCGGTGAACCGTGCCGCCGGCGGCCGTCAGCGACTTTGTCGAAGCATCGACGTCTTTCGTGTGAATATAGCCGAGCCAGGCCGGCGGCATGCCCATCTTGGCGGCGTCCTCAGGCAGCGTCATCAGCCCGGCGACGCCGCGCTCTCCGACATTCATGACGATGTAGCGCGGCATGCCTGGCCCGGCGTCGAAGGGCTGCGCTGTCCAGCCGACCACAGCCGTATAGAAGGCCTCGGCGGCGTCGAGGTCGGTGGTCATCAACTCGTACCAGAAGAAGGGCATGGGGGACTCCGGCATTGTCGTGCTCCTCTCGTTTTCCAGTTGTGGGCGTTTCCAGTTGTGAATTGCGGTTCGATCCATCCTAGGACGATCTTGGCGACGGAAATCCGACATCTGGGCCAGAAATCGATGGCGGCAAGGTGCCCTCATTCGCAATCTTGCGCATGTCGCGGTTTTCGACTTTGTTTACCTCCAACGAGGGTCGATCCATGCGCCTGATGTCGCTCACGCCGGAGCTTGTCGCACTGTGCCATCGCGAGGAGGCCGATCCCGGTCCCGATGGCAGCTGGACGCAACTGACCGACGAGGATTTCCGGGCGCTTGCCTCGCGGCTGTCGGGCGAGGCAGATGAGGGTCCGCTGTGGGTGTTCGCCTATGGCTCGCTGATCTGGAAGCCGGCCTTCGAATCCGTCGAACAGCAGCGCGCCACCGCGTATGGCTGGCACCGCTCCTTCTGCCTCGACATCGCCCGCTGGCGCGGCAGCGCCGCGCAGCGGGGGTTGATGATGGCGCTGGAGCGAGGTGGGCGATGTGACGGCGTGATCTATCGCTTGCCAGACGGCGAGAAGCCCCTGCAGATCGAGAGGCTGTTGCGGCGCGAGATCGACGACCAGGAAAGCGTCAGCTCGGTCAGGTGGGTGCCGGTGCGTACCGAGCAAGGATCACTGCGGGCATTGGGCTTCTGGGTTGGCATGACCGGGAGAGGCACGTCGCTCGGGCAGCCGCTGGAGACAGTGGCTCAAGTGCTGGCCAGGGCGTGCGGGCATGTCGGATCGGGTGCGGAATATCTCTACAACACGGTCAGTCACCTCGAAGCGTTCGGTATTCGCGATCGCAATCTGTGGCGGCTGCAGGGACTGGTCGCGGACGAGATCAGGTCGATCCATGGCAGCACCCCTGAGATCTGCACGCAGCACTCGATAACATGAGTAAAAATATCATGTTTTTATCGAGCATTTCAGTGTCTTGCCAGAAAATTGACCAATTGATAAAAAAATAAAACGTGCTAGCCTTCCCCAAAACGAAAACAAGGGGAAGAGGAATGGCGACTGGTCATTTCAAGGAAGGTATTGCCGGCGGCCGGCTAGCGGCCGAGCAGTACGCCGACAATTTTTCCGATCTGCATCCGCCGCTCGATCATCACGAGGCGCTGGTCGAATCCGACCGCTGCTATTTCTGCTACGATGCCCCATGCATGAATGCATGCCCGACCTCGATCGACATTCCTCTTTTCATCCGCCAGATATCGACGGGCAATCCGATCGGCTCGGCCAAGACGATTTTCGACCAGAACATCTTGGGTGGCATGTGCGCCCGCGTCTGCCCGACCGAGACGCTGTGCGAAGAGGTCTGCGTGCGCGAGGTCGCCGAAGGCAAGCCGGTGCAGATCGGCCGGCTGCAGCGCTACGCCACCGATGTCGCGATGTCTGAGAACAAGCAGTTCTACCAGCGCGCCGAGCCGACCGGAAGGACGATCGCTGTGGTCGGCGCCGGGCCGGCGGGGCTGGCGGCTGCGCACAGGCTCGCCCGCCACGGTCACGACGTGACCATACTGGAAGCGCGCCCGAAGGCCGGGGGCCTCAACGAATACGGTATCGCCGCCTATAAGAGCGTCGACAATTTCGCCCAGGCCGAAGTCGACTATGTCACCTCGATCGGCGGCATCGACATCCAGAACGGCAAGGCGCTCGGCCGCGACTACCAGCTGTCGGACCTGATCCGGAATTACGACGCGGTGTTTCTCGGCATGGGGCTTGGCGGCGTCAACGCGCTGCGCGCCGATGGCGAGGACGCCGCAGGGGTGACCAACGCCGTCGAATTCATTGCGGAGCTCCGTCAGGCCAGCGATCTCTCGGGTCTGCCGGTCGGCCGGCGCGTCGTCGTCATCGGCGGCGGCATGACGGCGATTGACGCGGCGGTGCAGTCGAAGCTGCTCGGCGCCGAGGAGGTGACGATCTGCTACCGGCGCGGCCAGGAGCATATGAACGCCTCCGAATTCGAGCAGGATCTGGCCGCCGCCAACGGCGTCATCATCCGCCACTGGCTGCAGCCGAAGCGGGTCATTGCCGAAGGCGGCAAGGTCAGCGCCATCGAGCTCGAATACACGGCGATGAAGGGTGAAAAGCTCATCGGCACCGGCGAGCGGCTGACGCTTACCGCCGACCAGGTGTTCAAGGCGATCGGCCAGAGCTTTATTCCCTCGGCGCTCAACGGCGGCGGTGCGGCGCTCGAACTGGAAGGCGGCCGCATCAAGGTCGACACTGAGGGCCGCACCTCGCTCGCCAATGTCTGGGCCGGCGGCGACTGCATCTTTGGCGGCGACGACCTGACCGTGTCGGCCGTGGCGCAAGGCCGCGACGCGGCGGAATCGATCCACCGGGCACTGACCTCAAACGGGAGGGCATGAGCATGGCAGATATCAGAAACAATTTCGTCGGCATCAAATCGCCGAATCCGTTCTGGCTGGCTTCGGCGCCGCCGACCGACAAGGCCTACAACGTCATCCGCGCCTTCAGGGCAGGCTGGGGCGGCGTGGTGTGGAAGACGCTCGGCGAAGAAGGGCCGCCGGTGGTCAACGTCAACGGTCCGCGCTATGGCGCGATCTGGGGCGCCGACCGCCGCCTGCTCGGCCTCAACAATATCGAGCTGATCACCGACCGCGACCTGCAGGTCAATCTGCGCGAGATCAAGCAGGTCAAGAAGGACTGGCCCGACCGCGCCATCGTGGTCTCGCTGATGGTCCCCTGCGAGGAACACGCGTGGAAGGCGATCCTGCCGGTGGTCGAGGAGACCGGGGCCGACGGCATCGAGCTCAATTTCGGCTGTCCGCACGGGATGTCGGAACGCGGCATGGGTGCGGCGGTCGGCCAGGTGCCGGAATATATCGAAATGGTGGTGCGCTGGTGCAAGGCCAACACCCGCATGCCGGTCATCACCAAGCTGACGCCCAACATCACCGATATCCGCAAGCCGGCGCGGGCAGCTCACGCCGGCGGCACCGACGCGGTGTCGCTGATCAACACGATCAATTCGATCACCGGCGTCGATCTCGACAGTTTCGCGCCAGAGCCGACCATCGACGGCAAGGGCTCGCATGGCGGCTATTGCGGCCCGGCGGTGAAGCCGATCGCCATGAACATGGTGGCCGAGATCGCGCGCGATCCGGAAACGCAGGGCCTGCCGATCTCAGGCATTGGCGGCATCACCACCTGGCGCGACGCCGCCGAATTCATGGCGCTCGGCGCCGGCAATGTGCAGGTCTGCACGGCGGCGATGACCTACGGCTTCAAGATCGTGCAGGAGATGATCGCCGGCCTGGAAAACTGGATGGACGAGAAGGGCCACGCCTCGCTCGACGACATCGTCGGCCGGGCCACGCCCAACGTCACCGACTGGCAGTATCTCAACCTCAACTACATCGCCAAGGCGCATATCGACCAGGAGGCCTGCATCAAATGCGGCCGCTGCCACATCGCCTGCGAGGACACGTCGCACCAGGCGATCACCAACATGGTCGACGGCGTCAGGCATTTCGAGGTGATCGAGGCCGAATGCGTCGGCTGCAATCTTTGCGTCAATGTCTGCCCGGTGGAGAATTGCATCACCATGGAGCCGCTGGCGGTGGGCGTGATGGACCAGCGCACCGGCAAGCCGGTATCGCCGGTCTACGCCAACTGGACGACGCACCCGAACAACCCGATGGCCAAGGTGGCGGCGGAGTAGGGGCGGGGCGCTATCCCAATCGCAGGCACGGCTCATGCTATGGCTCGGCGTCGTCCTGCAGGTCGTTGCCGGCGCAATGGTAGTGGCCGGGTTCGGGACCGCGGTCGCCCGCCTCAGCCTTTCGGCTTCAGTCCGTCGATGAACAAGTGCTCGAGGAACCGCGCGGCGTCCTCGAAGCGGCCGTCGCCGCCGCGGTTGGGCCCGAGCACGGCGCGGACCTGGACATCGAAATCGGCATAGTGCTGCGTCGTTGCCCAGATCGAGAAGATCAGGTGCCAGGGGTCAGTGCGGGCGATCTTGCCGGCCCGCATCCAACCCCTGATGACGGTGGCCTTCTCGTCGACCAGCGTCTTCAACTCGCCTTCCAGCAGCGGCATGATGCGCGGCGCGCCCTGCAGGATCTCGTTGGCGAACAGCCGGCTCTCGCGCGGGAAGTCGCGCGCCATTTCGAGCTTGCGCCTGATGTAGCTGCGCAATTCGGTCAAGGGATCGCCGATATCGTCGAGTTCCCTGAGCGGCGCCAGCCAGGTCGCGAGCAGCCGCTCCATCAGCGTTTCGTGGATGTCTTCCTTGCGGCGGAAATAGTAGAGCAGGTTCGGCTTCGACATGCCCGCGGCTTCGGCGATCTGGTCGATGGTGGAGCCGCGAAAGCCGTTGGTGGAGAAGACTTCGAGCGCGGCTTCCAGGATGAGTTCGCGCTTTTCCTGCTGGATGCGGGTGCGGCGAGGAGCTGAGCCTTCCATGGCGTCCGTCACCCTTGCGCGCCGCCGCGCCGAGGCCCATCTGGACCAATTCTCTGGACCAGTTTTTCCCCGGCCTGTGGAGCGCGCTTCCGATGCCGCATTTCCGCTAGTAGTCCCTTGACCGCCGACACGGCGGTGCTAACGTTTGTCCAATCGGTCAAAATTTGCGTAGCACGAAAACGCAGCGAAGACCAAGTGTCGGGAAGACCAAGCGTTAGCCGCACCGAAACAGGTTACAAGGGGAAGTCTTGGTCATGTCCAACCGGCTGAAAGTCACGCCGAACGATCTCAGCGCATTCTGGATGCCGTTCACGGCAAACCGGCAGTTCAAGCAGGCGCCACGCATGTTCGTGTCCGCCAAGGACATGCACTACACGACGAGCGACGGCCGCAAGGTACTCGACGGCACCGCAGGCCTGTGGTGCGTCAATGCCGGCCACTGCCGGCCGAAGATCACCGAGGCGATCCAGAACCAGGCAGCCGAACTCGACTATGCGCCGGCCTTCCAGATGGGCCACCCGATCGTATTCGAACTGGCCAACCGCCTGGTCGACATCGCGCCGAAAGGCATGGACCACGTGTTCTTCACCAATTCCGGTTCGGAATCGGTCGACACCGCGCTCAAGATGGCGATCGCCTATCACCGCGTCAAAGGCGAGGGTTCGCGCACCCGCCTGATCGGCCGCGAGCGCGGCTATCACGGCGTCAATTTCGGCGGCATTTCGGTCGGCGGCATCGTCACCAACCGCAAGATGTTCGGCACGCTGCTCGGCGGCGTCGACCACATGCCGCACACGCATTTGCCGGAGAAGAATGCTTTCTCCAAGGGCGTGCCGGAGCATGGCGCGGAGCTGGCCAACGAGCTGGAGCGCATCGTCGCCTTGCACGACGCCTCGACCATCGCGGCCGTCATCGTCGAGCCGGTGGCCGGCTCCACCGGCGTCATCCTGCCGCCGAAGGGCTATTTGCAGAAGCTGCGCGAGATCTGCACCAAACACGGCATCCTGTTGATCTTCGATGAGGTTATCACTGGTTTCGGCAGGCTCGGCACGCCGTTCGCGGCCGACTATTTCGGCGTCACGCCCGACATCATGACGACGGCCAAGGGCGTCTCCAACGGCGTCATCCCGATGGGCGCGGTGTTCGTCAAGAAGGAGATCCACGACGCCTTCATGACCGGCCCCGAGCACATGATCGAGTTCTTCCACGGCTACACCTATTCGGGCAATCCGATCGCCTGCGCGGCCGCACTCGGCACGCTCGACACCTACAAGGAAGAGGGCTTGCTCACCCGCGGCAAGGAGCTGGCGCCCTATTGGGAAGATGCGCTGCATTCGCTGAAGGGCGAGCCGAACGTCATCGATATCCGGAACATAGGCCTGATCGGCGCGATCGAGCTAGCGCCGATCGCCGGGCAGCCGACCAAGCGGGCCTTCTCGGCCTTCGTCAAGGCGTTCGAGCGCGGCGCGCTGATCCGCACCACTGGCGACATTATCGCGCTGTCGCCGCCGCTGATCATCACCAAGGGCCAGATCAACGAATTGATCGACCATGTGCGTGATGTGCTGAGGTCTATCGATTGAAGAACTGGGCGCGGATATCCCTCCCCCTCGAGGGGAGGGTGGCCGCGAAGCGGTCGGGTGGGGTCGGTGCGGCAGTGCGCCGACCTGGTCTTTTGCCGCGAGGTCTCTGCTGATGCCCCGTACCCGCGTGAGCTTCGAAATGCGCCAAAAGGCGCGCGCACTTCGAGTTCATGCGACCAAGGGCGAATCCCTGATGTGGTATGAACTGCGCGAGTTGAAATCGGCCGGCATAAAGTTCCGCCGCCAGTGCCCGATCGGACCCTATATCGTCGACTTTGCTTGCTTCGCTGTAAAGCTGGTGGTGGAAGTGGATGGCGACTTGCACGAACAGGAAAGGGGCAAACGGCACGACGCTGTCCGTGATGCCTATCTGCGATCGCTCGGGTTCGATATCTTTCGCGTCGATGAGCCCGATGTCATAAACAACGCTTGGCATGTCGCGCAGGTGGTCAAGGAGAAGGTCGCGCGCATGTTCGGCGACCCCACCCGACCGCTTCGCGGCCACCCTCCCCTCGAGGGGGAGGGGGACGCCGCGCAAACGACGAGGTTTTAAATGGCCGCCCCCGGCGAGAATCTGCGAGTGAATTCAGACCGTTTGTGGGATTCGATAATGGAGATGGCGAAGATCGGCCCCGGCATTGCCGGCGGCAACAATCGCCAGACCGTGACCGATGAAGACGGCGAAGGCCGGCATCTGTTCAAGCGCTGGTGCGAGGCGGCCGGGCTCGAAATGGGCCTTGACGAAATGGGCACCATGTTTGCCCGCCGCGAGGGCACCGACCCCGACCTGCCGCCGGTCTATGTCGGCAGCCATCTCGACACCCAGCCGACCGGCGGCAAATATGACGGCGTGCTCGGCGTGCTTGGCGGGCTGGAGGTCGTGCGTTCGCTCAACGATCTCGGCATCAAGACCAAGCATCCGATCGTCGTCACCAACTGGACCAACGAGGAAGGCGCGCGCTTTGCGCCTGCCATGATGGCATCAGGCGTCTTCGCCGGCGTGCTCGACCAGGCCGATGTCTATGAGCATGTCGACAAGAACGGTAAAAAATTCGGCGAGGAACTCGAACGCATCGGCTGGAAAGGGACGGAGAAGGTTGGCGAGCGCAAGATCCACGCCTTCTTCGAATTGCATATCGAGCAGGGGCCAATCCTTGAGGACGAAGGCATCGATATCGGCGTCGTCACCCACGGCCAGGGGTTGAAATGGCTACAGGTGACGCTGGCCGGCAAGGAAGCGCATACCGGCTCGACGCCGATGCCCAAGCGCCGCAATGCCGGGCTCGGCATGGCGCGGGTGATCGAGCTGGTGCACGAGATCGCCATGGACTACCAGCCGGACGCCGTCGGCGCGGTCGGCCATATGGAGGTCTATCCCAACTCGCGCAACATCATCGCCGGCCGCACCGTCTTCACCATCGACATCCGCTCGCCGGAAAAGGAAGTGCTGGACGCGATGGACGGTCGTATCCGCGAAGGCATCGACACGATCTGCGATGCGCTCGACATCAAGTACAAGATCGAGCAGGTCGGCCATTTCGATCCGGTCACCTTCGACAAGGGCTGCGTCAAGGCTGTGCGGGATGCCGCGGAGCGCCTGGGTTATACGCACCGCAACATCGTTTCCGGCGCCGGCCATGATGCCTGCTGGATCAACCGCGTCGCGCCAACCGCCATGGTGATGTGCCCCTGCGTCGATGGGTTGAGCCACAACGAGGCCGAGGAGATCACCAAGGAATGGGCGGCTGCCGGCGCCGATGTGCTGTTCCATGCTGTGGTGGAGACGGCGGAGATCGTGGGGTGAGAGGTTTGGGCTGGACCAGACGGATTCTTGCGAAGAGGGACCCCCACCCTAACCCTCCCCACAAGGAGGAGGGAACTCCTGTCAGCGCCGATCTGCGGCAAATTACCAACATTTCGAACGCCAAGGTCGTAAGTCTGATTGCGCGGCAGCATTCCCTCCCCCTTGTGGGGAGGGTTAGGGTGGGGGGCCCTCTTCGCAAAAAATTCATATGCGATTTCTCTGCTTTTGCGGGAAGAGATTGAGGGTGGGGGTACTCGTCTTGGCACCGACCGCGATCGATCCAGCCGCCATAAAGCGCGCAAGGTTGCTGCGACGGAATATGACGGACGGCGAGCGCAAACTCTGGTCTGAATTGAAAGAGTTCCGCCGCCTCTACGGACTGCACGCCAGGAAGCAGGCGCCGATCGGACCTTACGTCGCGGACTTCGTTCTGCATGAGAAGAAGCTCGTCATCGAAGCGGACGGAGAGCATCACTTCACGCCTGAGCAAATGGAGAAGGATCGAATACGCGGTGCATGGTTTGGCCGACAGGGCTATCGTGTGCTGCGGTTTTCGACAGGAGACCTGGCAAATTCCTTCGATGGTTGTGTCGAGGAGATATTGCGGGAAGTTGGAGTCATGTAGAGGCCGTTCAGGGGTTTCTCGATCCTGAACCGACCCAAGCAAGGCGCTCACAAGAAGCGCGAAGAGAACAAGGGAACAAGAAAATGACCAAAGTCATCCGAAACGGCACCATCGTCACCGCCGACCGCACCTGGAAGGCCGATTTGCTGATGCAGCATGGCAGGATCGTCGCCATCGGCTCGAACCTGCACGGCGACCATGAGTTCGACGCCACCGGCTGCTACGTCATGCCCGGCGGCATCGACCCGCACACCCATCTCGAAATGCCGTTCATGGGCACTTATTCGGCCGACGATTTCGAGAGCGGCACGCGCGCGGCCTTGTCTGGCGGCACGACGATGGTGGTCGACTTCTGCCTGCCTTCGCCGCAGCAGTCGCTGCTGGAGGCCCTGCAGATGTGGGACAACAAAACCTCGAAGGCGTCCTGCGACTACTCCTTCCACATGGCGATCACCTGGTGGGGCAAGCAGGTGTTCGACGAGATGGCCACCGTCGTCGACAAGGGCATCACCTCGTTCAAGCATTTCATGGCCTACAAGGGCGCGCTGATGGTCGATGACGACGAGATGTATGCGTCGTTCCAGCGCTGCGCCGATCTCGGCGCGCTGCCGCTGGTCCATGCTGAGAACGGCGACGTGGTTGCCGCCCTGTCGCAGAAGCTGCTCGCCGCCGGCAACAATGGCCCTGAAGGACACGCCTATTCGCGCCCGCCGGAAGTGGAAGGCGAGGCAACCAACCGCGCCATCATGATCGCCGACATGGCCGGCGTGCCGCTCTATGTCGTGCATGTCTCGTGCGAGCAGAGCCACGAAGCCATTCGCCGCGCGCGGCAAAAGGGCATGCGGGTGTTCGGCGAGCCGCTGATCCAGCATCTGACGCTCGACGAAAGCGAATATTTCAACAAGGACTGGGATCATGCGGCGCGCCGCGTGATGAGCCCGCCCTTCCGCAACAAACTGCACCAGGACTCGCTGTGGGCCGGCCTGCAAGCCGGATCGCTGCAAGTGGTGGCGACCGACCATTGCGCCTTCACCACAAAGCAGAAACGCAATGGCGTCGGCGATTTCACCAAGATCCCGAACGGCACTGGCGGGCTCGAGGACCGTTTGCCGATGCTATGGACGACAGGCGTCAACACCGGCCGGCTGACGATGAACGAGTTCGTCGCCGTGACCTCGACCAACATCGCCAAGATCCTCAACATGTATCCGAAAAAGGGCGCCATCGTCGAAGGCGCGGATGCCGACATCGTCGTCTGGGACCCGAAGCGCAAGAAGAAGATCACGGCCAAGAAGCAGCAATCGGTGATCGACTACAACGTCTTCGAAGGTTTTGAGGTGACCGGCCTGCCGCGCTTCGTGTTCTCGCGCGGCGAATTGTCGATCGAGGAAGCCGAGGTCAAGGCAAAGCCAGGCCATGGCGAGTTCGTCGGCCGCGAGCCGAACGCGGCGGTCAACCGGGCGCTGTCGACGTGGAAGGAGATTTCCGCGCCGCGCAAGGTGGAACGCACGGGCATTCCGGCGACCGGGGTTTGAGCTGCTTGATTTTCGCCTCAGGCGACCAGCGCATCCAGTTCCGGCAGCAGGACGACGCTTTCCTGCTCGTTAGGATCGGTGCGGGCGATGACCGCCGAAGAGGGGCTGTCGCTCAGATTGGCGGACAGATGCGGCACGCCGGCCGGGATGTAGAAGAGGTCACCTGCCTTGACGACGATATGCTGTTCGAGCCGGTCGCCATACCAGGTATGCACCTCGCCGGAGAGCATGTAGATCGCCGTTTCATGGCTTTCATGCATATGCGCCTTGGCGCGGGCGCCGGGCGGCATGGTGAGAATGTGCATGCAGATGCCGGCAGAGCCGACGGTCTCAGTAGCAATGCCGGCAAAATAGGTCAGTCCCTGCTTGCCTTCATAAGTGCTTTCGGGACGGATAAGATGACAAGTGGGTTTGGACGACATCGGAGACCTTCCGTTTGACGGTCAATTGGGCGAGACGAATGGACATCAACGCAAACGCAAAAACAACCGCATTTCATCCGGCGTATCGGTGCGTCAAGGCAGGCCGCAGCCGATGACGGGAGCATCGCCAGCCGTCGTTTCGGCAAGCAAGCTTGGCCTCACCTTCAGCACCAATGATGGCCCGGTGCAAGCGCTGACAGATGTCGACCTGACCATCGGCAAGGGCGAATTCGTCTCCTTCATTGGGCCGTCCGGCTGCGGCAAGACGACCTTGCTCAGGGTGATCGCCGATCTGGAGAAACCGACTTCGGGAACCATTTCCGTCAACGGCATGACGCCGGAGCAGGCGCGCGAAAAGCGCGCTTATGGCTATGTCTTCCAGGCGGCGGCGCTTTTTCCCTGGCGCACGATCGAGCGCAATGTGGGACTGCCCTTGGAGGTCATCGGTCTCTCCAAGGCTGAGCAGGCGGAACGCATCAAGCGCACGCTCGACCTCGTCAATCTCTCCGGCTTCGAGAAGAAATATCCCTGGCAGCTTTCGGGCGGCATGCAGCAGCGCGCCTCGATCGCGCGGGCGCTCGCCTTCGATGCCGATCTGCTGTTGATGGACGAGCCGTTCGGCGCGCTGGACGAGATCGTGCGCGACCATCTCAACAAACAGCTTCTGGAGCTGTGGGAGCGCACCAACAAGACCATCTGCTTCGTCACCCACTCGATTCCCGAGGCGGTCTATCTGTCGACCCGGATCGTCGTCATGTCGCCGCGGCCGGGCCGCGTCAGCGACGTCATCTCCTCGACGCTGCCCAGGCAGCGGCCGCTGCATATCCGCGAGACGCCGGAGTTCCTGGCGATCGCGGCGCGCGTCCGCGACGGCCTTCACGCCGGGCATAGCTATGAGGATTGAGCGGGATAAGATTCCTCCTCTCCCCGACGGGGAGAGGGTGGCCGGAGCGAAGCGGAGGTCGGGTGAGGGGGCGGCTAACCACGCCTTCGTCATCCTAGGGCGAAGCAAGGAGCGAAGCGACGCGGCGCAGACCCTAGGATCCATGCCGTTACCTCTCCACTTTGCGACGGTGCGGAACAGTGATCCGAAGGCAACATCGACCGTTGGGACTCGAGTCGCAGACATTCTGAACCGTCTGGGCTTTTCGGCCAACGTCACGGCATGGATCCTAGGGTCTACGCACGCCGCTTCGCGGGTGCTTCGCCCTAGGATGACGAAAGCGTGGTTGCCGCTCCCGTCGCACAGAGCGTGCCGAACTGGCGAGGCCTGCTAGATGGACTCCTTCCGCGACAAGCTTATCCCGGTGACCTCGATTCTCGTGGGCATCGTGGTGGTCTGGTATGTCTTTGCCGTCATCCTCAACACGCCGTTCCAGCGTGATCTCGACCGGCGCGCCAACGAGACGCCAGGCGTTGTCGAATTCATCGGCAAGACGCTGGCGCAGCCGAAGCCGACATTGCCGGCGCCGCATCAGGTGGCGGTGAACTTCTTCGAGAACACCTTCCTGCGGCCTGTCACCTCAAGCCGCAGCCTGATCTACAATGCCTGGGTGACGCTGTCCTCGACGCTGCTCGGCTTCGCCTTCGGCACGGCGCTCGGCATCGTCATCGCTGTCGGCATCGTGCATGTGGCGACGCTCGACCGCAGCCTGATGCCGTGGATCATCGCCTCGCAGACCATCCCGATCCTGGCGGTGGCGCCGATGATCATCGTCGTGCTGGCGGCGATCGGTATCACCGGCCTTATCCCGAAGGCACTGATCTCGACCTATCTGTCGTTCTTCCCGGTGGCTGTCGGCATGGTGAAGGGGCTGCGTTCGCCGGAGATCATGCATCTCGACCTGATGCACACCTATAATGCCAGCCGCGCGCAGACCTTCTGGAAATTGCGCGTGCCGGCTTCGGTGCCGTTCCTGTTCACCTCAATGAAGGTGGCGGTGGCCGCCAGCCTGGTCGGCGCCATCGTCGGTGAGTTGCCGACGGGTGCGGTCGCCGGCATCGGCGCCAAGCTGCTTGCCGGCGCCTATTACAGCCAGACCATCGATATCTGGTCGGCTCTGGTCGCCGGCTCGGTGGTGGCGGCGTTGCTGGTCATGGTCGTCGGCATTGCCGGGCGCCTCGTCGACCGTGCCATGGGCGGGAGGCCGGCATGAGTTCACTTCTGAGCCTGTCGTCGATCACGCCTCGTTCCTGGCAGGGGTTTGCCGCGCTTGCACTCCTTGCGGGCGCTGTTTTTTCGGGGCCGCTTGCCGCAGTCACGCCTGGCTATGGCATCGCCACGGTGGCTTTGATCTTCATCCTGCTGTTGTTGGCGATCCAGATGGATCGATTTCCACCCGCAATCGCGGCGACCTGTCTGTTCATTGGGGCGCATGGCGCTGTCTGGGCGCTGCTGCATGGGCTGGCAGGGAACGAGGGAACCGCCCGCATATCGTTCTTCCTGCTGCTTGCCGCGGCCTGGCTGCTCGCCTGGCGTTGCGTGGCGTTGCTGTCCTCATTGCGCCCCACCGAGAAGTGGGCACGGACGGCACTGCGCCTGATCATCCCGGCGATCTTCGGCGCCTGGATACTGATCCTCTGGGAAGCGATCACCAGGGGCGCCGGCATCCCGTTCATCCTGCTGCCGCCGCCAAGCGCCGTCGGTGCGCGCATCGCCAATTCTTTGCCGATCCTGGCGGCCGATGTGCGCCAGACCATCTTCAAGGCGGTGATTTTTGGCTATGTCGTCGGCAGCGGCGCCGGGTTTCTCACCGCCATCCTTGCCGACCGCGTGCCGTTCTTCCGCCGTGGCCTGCTGCCGATCGGAAACATGGTCTCGGCGCTGCCGATCATCGGCGTGGCGCCGATCATGGTCATGTGGTTCGGCTTCGACTGGCAGTCCAAGGCGGCGGTGGTCATAATCATGACCTTCTTCCCGATGCTGGTGAACACCGTCGCCGGGCTCGCCGCTTCCGGGCATATGGAGCGCGACCTGATGCGCACCTATGCCTCGGGCTACTGGCAGACGCTGTTCAAGCTCCGGCTGCCGGCGGCGGCCCCCTTCATCTTCAACGCGCTGAAGATCAATTCGACGCTGGCGCTGATCGGCGCCATCGTCGCCGAGTTCTTCGGCACGCCTGTCGTCGGCATGGGATTCCGCATTTCGACCGAGGTGGGGCGGATGAACATCGACATGGTCTGGGCCGAAATCGCAGTTGCAGCACTTGCGGGTTCGGTCTTTTATGGCGTGGTCGCTCTTTTCGAGAGAGCCGTCACGTTTTGGCACCCTTCTGTCCGTGGTGGATAGGGCGGTGGGTTAAGGGCACTAACTTCAGAGGGTAAAAACATGAAAAGACTTGTTATTCCTGTACTGGCCGGCGCGATGTCGCTGGCCGCTTTCCAGGCGATGGCGGCCGACAAGGTGACGCTGCAGCTGAAATGGGTGACGCAGGCCCAGTTCGCCGGCTATTATGTCGCCAAGGCCAAGGGCTTCTACGATGCCGAGGGTCTCGACGTCGACATCAAGCCCGGCGGTCCCGATATCGCGCCGGAGCAGGTGATCGCCGGCGGCGGCGCCGACGTCATCGTCGACTGGATGGGCGGCGCGCTGGCCGCCCGCGAAAAGGGCGTGCCGCTGGTCAACATCGCCCAGCCGTTCAAGAAGGCCGGCATGGAGCTGGTCTGCCCGAAGGACGGTCCGATCAAGACCGAAGCGGACTTCAAGGGCCGTACGCTCGGCGTCTGGTTCTTCGGCAACGAATATCCGTTCTACGCCTGGATGAACAAGCTCGGCCTGAAGACCGAGGGCGGCCCGGACGGCGTCACCGTGCTGAAGCAGAGTTTTGACGTGCAGCCGCTGATCCAGAAGCAGGCGGATTGCATCTCGGTGATGACCTACAACGAATACTGGCAGCTCATCGATGCCGGCTACAAGCCGGAGGAACTGACCGTGTTCAACTATTCGGCCATGGGCAACGACTTGCTCGAGGACGGGCTTTATGCCTCCGAGGACAAGCTCAAGGATCCGGCCTTCGAGGACAAGATGGTGCGCTTCGTGCGTGCTTCGATGAAGGGCTGGAAGTATGCGGTCGACAATTCGGACGAGGCGGCCGGCATCGTCATGGACAATGGCGGTCAGGATGAGAACCACCAGAAGCGCATGATGGGCGAAGTCGCCAAGCTGATCGACAATGCCGACGGCAAGCTCGATCCGACGACCTACGAGCGCACCGCCAAGGCGCTGCTCGACCAGAAGATCATCACCAAGGTGCCGACCGGCGCCTACACGACCGCCATCACCGACAAGGCGATCAAATAGGGGCGATCAAATAGGGACGATCAAATAGGGACGATTCAAATAGGACCGATCAACAAGCTTTGGGGTCAGCAATTCGAAAAGGGGGCGGGCGACCGCCCCTTTTTGCTGCGACGTAAAATAGGCGTTACCCCAAGGAAACATCCGTTTCGTGCAGGCGTTATGGCGGTAGTATCCAGCTTGGCGGATGCTACCGGACAATGGAGATTTCCATGCGCATGCAATCCTTTTCGCCGATGCTTTCGGCGCTGGCCCTCTCGGCTTCCATCCTGTGTGCTTCACCGGCCCTGGCCGACATGGTGAAGATGAAGGCCACGCTCGATGGCGCTCAGCAGAGCCCGCCTGTCACCACGAAAGGCGAGGGTTCGGCCGCGCTCGTCTTCGACACCGCCACGAAGCGGCTCAGCTGGGCGGTAAAATATGCCGGCCTCAGCGGGCCGGCGACGGCCGAACATATTCACGGCCCGGCGGCAAAGGGTGAGAATGCCAACGTTGTCATCCCGTTCAAGGGGGCCCCGAAAAGCCCGTTCAAAGGTTCAGCGGAACTGACGGACGCGCAGGCAGCCGACCTGATGGCCGGCAAATATTACATCAACATCCACACCGCCGCTAACAAGGACGGCGAGATCCGCGGACAGATCGAGAAGGCCGAATAGCAACAAACAGGGCAACCGTCTTGTTTGTCAGGTTTTGTCGCGAATCTGGGTCATCGTGCGGGTCGGCGTGATGGCCTCTGGGTCGAGCTTGATCTCGACGATCGACGGCTTGCCGCTGGCTCGCGCACGCTCGAAGGCGGGCGCGAAATCCGCCGTCTTGTCGACCGTCTCGCCATGGCCGCCATAGGCGCGGGCCAAGGCGGCAAAGTCGGGATTTTTCAAATCGGTGGCGACGACGCGGCCGGGATACTCCCGCTCCTGATGCATGCGGATGGTGCCGTAAATGCCGTTGTTGACGACGATGACGACGATCGGGAGATTGTATTGCACGGCGGTGGCGAATTCCTGACCGTTCATCAGGAAGCAGCCGTCGCCGGCAAAGGCGATCACATCGCGATCGGGGAACAGCTCCTTGGCGGCGACCGCCGCCGGCGTGCCATAGCCCATCGAGCCGGAGGTCGGTGCCGCCTGCGTGGCAAAGCGGCGGGAACGGTGGAAGCGGTGAACCCAGGTGGCGTAATTGCCGGCGCCATTGGTGAGGATGGCGTCGTCGGGCAGCACCGTTTCGAGATAGTTCATGATCGGCCCCATCTGTACCGGACCCGGGCCGGTTTCCGGTGGTGTCGACCAGTCGAGATAGGCTGCGTGCAGGCGCCTGGTTTCGTCGGCCCAGTTCGGCGCCGCCGGTCCTTTTCTCCTGGCGAAGGACCGCACGAAGGCGGAAGGCGAGGCGTTGATCGCCAGCGTCGGCCGGTAGACGCGGCCGAGTTCGCCGGCGTCGGCGTGGACATGGACCAGCGTCTGGTCGGGATAGGGGCTCTTGAGCAGCGTGTAGTCGGAGGACGGCATTTCGCCCATGCGGCCACCGATCAGCAGCACCAGATCGGCGTTTTTGATCGCCGTGGCGAGCTTCGGGTTGATGCCGATGCCGACATCGCCGGCGTAGTTCGGGTGCAGGTGATCAAACAGCATCTGGCGGCGGAAGGAGCAGCCGACCGGCAGCGACCAGGCCTCGGCGATGCGCTGCATTTCCTGAACGGCATTGGCATCCCAACGCGTGCCGCCCAGAATTGCCACGGGCCGTTTCGCGGCATTGAGCAGCGCCTCGAGCCGGTCGAGCTCGGCTTCACCGGGAGAGGTTTCGACGCGCGTGTAGTGCTGGGCTGCAGGCGCCTCGGCCAGGCTGGTCAGCATGTCTTCGGGCAGCGAGACCACCACCGGGCCGGGCCGGCCGGATGTCGCCACCGCAAAGGCGCGGGTGACAAATTCGGGAATGCGCGACGCATCGTCGATTTCGACCACCCATTTGGCGATTTCGCCAAAGAACCTGACGTAATCCACTTCCTGGAAAGCCTCGCGCTGCTTGGCGTGGCTGGCGACCTGGCCGATGAACAGGATGACGGGAACCGAATCCTGCATGGCGATGTGAATGCCGGCCGAGGCGTTGGTGGCGCCGGGGCCGCGGGTGACGAAGCAGATGCCGGGCTTGCCGGTCAGGCGGCCATGGCAGTCGGCCATCATTGCCGCACCGCCCTCCTGGCGGCAGACGATGGTGCGGATCGGCGAATCGTGCAGCGCATCGAGCACCGCCAGATAGGATTCTCCAGGCACGCAATAGATGCGGTCGGTGCCATTGGCTTCGAGCGCATCGACGATCAATTGTCCGCCGGTCTTCATTTTCCTGATCTCTCCAGCTCGGCAAGAATTTCTTCGGTGTGTTCGCCCAGACGCGGCGAGGGCCGCTCATAGACGAGCGGCGTGCCCGACATGACCATCGGCGCGCGCACCGAAGGCAGAAGATTGCCGTGGCCGTCGTCGAGGTCGAGCCGCATGCCGCGCGCAATCGTCTGCGGATCGGCAAACATCTGGCCGATATTGTTGATCGGGCTCGCCGGCACGCCTGCTGCTTCCAGTTTGGCCAGCAACGGATCGCGATCGAACGCCTTCAGCGTGTCGATCATGCGCTCGCGCAGCTTCACCCGGTTGGCGACGCGAGCGGGATTGGTGGCGAAATCGGGGTTCGCCGGCAGTTCATCGAGACCGACAGTGGCGCAGAGTTTGGCGAATTGTCCGTCATTGCCGACGGCCAGGATGATGTGGCCATCCCTGACCGGCAGCACCTCATAGGGCGCGATGTTCATATGCGCATTGCCCATCTGCACCGGCGATTTTCCCGAGACCAGATAATTGAGGTTCTGGTTACCGAGCGCCGAGATCTGGCTGTCAAACAGCGCCATGTCGATGTGCTGGCCTTCGCCGGTCTTCTCGGCATGGCGAAGGGCGGCCTGGATGGCGATTACCGAATAAAGGCCGGTGAAGATATCGGAGATGGCGACGCCGGCCTTTTGCGGTTCGCGCCCGGCCTCGCCGGTGATCGACATCATGCCGGCCATGCCCTGGATGATAAAATCGTAGCCGGCGCGTGGCGCATAGGGTCCGTCCTGGCCGAAGCCGGTGATCGAACAATAGATCAGGCGCGGGTTTATTTCGCGCAGACTGTCATGGTCGAGCCCGTATTTCCTGAGGCCGCCGAGCTTGAAATTCTCGATCAGCACATCCGATGTCGCGACCAGCCGGCGTATCGTCTCGGCGCCTTCCGGCGTCGAGAAGTCGACTGATATGGAGCGCTTGCCGCGATTGCAGGAATGGTAATAGGCGGCCGAGAGGTTCTCGCCGTCATGGCTCATGACGAAGGGCGGCCCCCACTTGCGGGTGTCGTCGCCGCCGTCGGGGCTCTCGACCTTGATGACGTCGGCGCCGAGATCGGCCAGCAATTGCCCGGCCCACGGCCCGGCCAGGATGCGGGCGAGTTCGATGACGCGCACGCCTTTCAGTGGAGGCTCAGTCATGGATCACCACAGATTGATCGAAAGCGCAGCCTCTATCAATCCCGCGTGCCGCTGTCACGGTCCTTGCGATGGGCCAACCCATCAGGCTTTCAGCGTGCCGCCAGCCCATGTGGCGAAATCGTTCATGATGATATCCCGGTTCACCTCGTTCAGGCTTTCGTGGCGGGTCTCGGCGTAAACTTTTGAAACGAGATTCGAAAAGCCCATCCTGTGCATGCGTCCGGCAAGGTGACTGACCGCCTTGCCGCCGTCGGTAGCCGGATCCTTTTCGCCGCCGACCAGAAGGATCGGCAGCGTCTTGCGGATATCGGAAAAATTGGCATCGACGGCGCCGTGGAAGATGAAGCCGAACACGTCGCGCCACATCGAAACCGAGGCGTCCCAGCCGCAGAGCGGATCGGCGACATATTTGTCGACTTCGGCCGCGTCGCGCGACAGCCAGTCGAACGGTGTGCGGCGGTCGGGCACGGCCTTGCCCCAGGCCTGGAAGGTCAGCCTCGGCAGCAGGCGCGACGGCACGTCGGAGCCCAGCCGGAATTTTTCCCAGGCAAGAATGGCCAGGGCGGCATGGCCGGCGAGCCCGGTGGAAAAATTGGCGTTCCAGATGGCGGCGGCGTGCAGCCGGTTCGAAAGAGAAAGCATGAAATTCAGTGCCACGAGGCCGCCCATGGAATGGCCGAAGAGGATGACCGGAAGACCGGGATGTTCGCTGGCGATCAGATCGTGCACGGCCGCGACATCGGCGATAACCTTGGCGCCGCCATCTGTTTGAGCGAACCTGCCGAGGGGGGCATCGGGCGCCCTGGTCGCACCATGGCCGCGATGGTCATGGGCGTAGACGTGGAAGCCGCGCTCGCCCAGAAAGGTGGCGAAGCGGACATAGCGCGCGGCGTGCTCGGCCAGGCCGTGATTGATCTGGACCACGGCGCGCGGGCGGCCCTCGGCGCGTTTCACATAGAGGTTGAGCTCGGCCCCGGTCGGCGAACGCAGCATGCGCTGTTGGCTGAATGACATTTCTCGCTTCGTTCCCGCCGCGTTTTCCACGCCTTTAAAGCGTTGTGTGCCGGCGCCTATCCTGCGTCAATCCGACAGCGGCGTTTTCCGCACCGTTCTTGCTTCGCAGTATCGCAATTCTGACATGGAGAATCCTGATATCGGGAAGAGGGCGGCAGTCTGCTGTCGCAGTATTTTCAGATCGGGGAACTCTTATGCGGACAGGTCTTGCTTTCGGATTGGCGCTTTTGGCCGTGTCACTGACGGGTGCCGCGCGCGCCGAGGTGAAGCTGAGCGGCACTTTCGTGGCCGATGCCGCCTGTCCGGCCACACAGGCCATCAAGAGCGGCAAGAACCCCGGCGATATCTCGACCGGTGCCGGACAGAGCTACGACCTGCTGGCCGGCAACAAGGATGCGCCGACGCATTATCTGATCCGCGTGCCGGGCGCCGATCCGGAGCGCCGCTGGGTGAAGGTCAGTTGCGGCCATGTTTCGGGCGGCAGCGCGTCAACCGTGCCGGCAGCGCCGGCGCCGGCCGATCAGAACAAGCCTTCAGCGCCGGCCTCTGGAAAACCCGAATATGTCTTCGCGTTGAGCTGGCAGCCGGCGTTTTGCGAGACCAAGTCCGGCAAGACCGAGTGCAAGGCGCAGACGGCGGCAGGCTTTGACGCGACGCATTTCACCCTGCATGGATTGTGGCCGCAGCCGAACGGGAATTTCTACTGCCAGGTGGCAGCGGCCGACAAGGCCAACGATAATCCGGCCCATTGGCAGGATCTGCCGCCGGTCGAGCTCGAGGCGAATACGCGCTCGGAACTCGACCAGGTGATGCCGGGCACCGCATCGGACCTGGAAAGGCATGAGTGGATCAAGCACGGCACCTGCTACGGCAAGAGCCAACAGGACTATTTCTCCGATGCGCTGAAGCTGATGCGCGCGGTGAATGCTTCGCCGGTGCGCGATCTGTTCGCTAAGAACGTCGGCAAGCAGCTGACGTCCAATCAGATTCGTACCGCCTTCGACAGCGCCTTTGGCGCGGGGGCAGGCGCGCGGGTCCGCGTCTCCTGCCTGGTCGATCCGTCGGACGGCAGGCGGCTGATCGGTGAGCTGACGCTTGGCCTGACCGGCCCGATCGGTCCGAACAGTACGCTTGGCGACCTGATGCAGGCTGCCGCACCGACGAACAATGCCGGTTGTCCGAAGGGCGTCATCGATTCCGTAGGGTTCCAATAACAGGCAAACCGGACGCTATGCGCCGGCGCCGCGCCCTGACCTGGTCCACGCCTTGAGGCTGTCGGCCTCATGGCCGCCCGGTTCGCCGATGGTGCGGTCGCGCCCGGTCGATTTGGCCTTGTAGAGACGCTGGTCGGCCAGCGCAAAAAGGTCGGCGAGGCAGCGGGTCGTCTCGCTGACGGTGGAGATGCCGGCGCTGACGGTGATGTCGAACCGGCTGGCGCCCGCGGATGCCTTGACCGCATGGCGGATGCTTTCGCCAAGCAGCCTGGCGAGCGGATGCGGACGTGAACACAGGATGGCGAATTCCTCGCCGCCGATCCGGAACACCTGGTCCTCGGGGCTGGCGATCCCGCCGAGCAGGGCAGCGATGGATTTCAGCACCTTGTCGCCTTCGGCGTGGCCGAAGCGGTCGTTGATCGATTTGAAATGGTCGACATCGATGATCAGGAGGCTGAGCGGCTTTGCCGTCCGCAGGCTGGCGGCAACGGCGGCTTCGCCGTCGCTGTCGAAACGGCCCCTGTGCAGCAGGCCGGTAAGGCCGTCGCGGCCGACATGCTGGACCAGCGCCTCATAGCGCTCGCGATAGGTCAGCGTGTCGAAAATGTCGGAGAGGCCGCGCGGCGCCGGAATCTGCCGCGCCTCGAACCATCTGAGATAGGCGACAAGCATGGTGGCGTAGGCAAGGGCGGCCGCCATCTTGGCGAACCAGCCGCCGAAGAAAACCGCGACCGGCGCGCCGGTGACGAAATGCAGCGCGGTGAAGAATCCCGCCTGGTCGAATGTCAGCACGCAAGCGACCGAGACCAGAATACGGGTAAACAGCGCCTTGCGGAGGTAACGCCCGAGCTTTTCATAAAGCAGGATGATTAGGATGGCGTCGACGAACAGCAGCGTCGTGCCCCACACCATCAGCCAGCCCATCTGGTCGATGAAGCCGACGTCGGGAAGCTTGCCGCTGGGAAGCGGCGAAATCGCGTGCATGCGCAGGATCAGCACAAGGCCGATCATCAGGGCATTGCCGAGCAACAGACCATAGATCGGCTGACGGACGGTCGCCGCGTCCTCCTTGATGTAGAGCAGGAGAAGCATCACCAGCTTGCCGGAGAACAGCACTGCCGAACCCGGCGAAACCATGCCGAAGGGCAGCGCGACGTAGAACACGCTGGCGAGATAGGTTTCCAGAAAATGCATGACGCCGAGCGCGCAGACGAACACGCCGAGGCCGATGCGGTGCCTGAACCGGAAAAGCGTGGTCATGGCGCCGAAATAAAGCGCCGCTTCGGCAAGGAGCAGGAAACTGTTCAGCAATGCCTTCGACCCGATCCCTCTGCGGAAATCGCGGCTCGCCGACGATTTCCCCACCCGACTCCGTTTTGACGCGGAATGGTTAACCAGTACTTGCGCGGGGCTGTGCGACGAACCGAAAACGTCGCCCCTTCGATGAATGCTTGCGGGCCGAGCGCTGGATTGACGCGCCAAAACCGTTTGCCGTTCGGCGCCGCATCGCCTACATAGCGCGCAACTCAATCCGACATTCCAGTCGACTTTTCAGGGAAAGCGCGCGTGGCACGCCAGTTCATCTATCACATGGCCGGCCTCAACAAGGCCTATGGCACCAAGAAGGTGCTCGAGAACATCCATCTGTCCTTCTACCCCGACGCCAAGATCGGCATCCTCGGCCCCAACGGCGCCGGCAAGTCGACGATCCTCAAGATCATGGCCGGCATCGACAAGGACTGGAATGGCGAGGCGTGGCTGGCCGAGGGTGCCACCGTCGGCTACCTGGCGCAGGAGCCGGCGCTCGACCCGAAGAAGACCGTGTTCGAAAACGTCATGGAAGGCGTTGCCGCCAAGACCGCCATCATCGAGCGCTACAACGAATTGATGATGAACTATTCCGATGAGACGGCCGACGAGTCGGCCAAGCTGCAGGACGAGATGGACCGGCTCAACCTGTGGGACCTCGAACAGCAGGTCGAGATGGCCATGGAGGCGCTGGGCTGCCCACCCAAGGATGCCGAGGTGACCAAGCTGTCGGGCGGCGAGCGCCGCCGCGTCGCGCTCTGCCAGCTTCTGCTGCGCCAGCCCGATCTTCTGCTGCTCGACGAGCCGACCAACCACCTCGACGCCGAAACCACGGCGTGGCTGGAAAAGCATCTGCGCGCCTATCCGGGCGCGGTGATGATCATCACCCACGACCGCTACTTCCTCGACAATGTCACCGGCTGGATTCTCGAACTCGACCGCGGCCGCGGCATCCCCTATGAGGGCAACTACACCAAATATCTCGAAGCCAAGGCCAAGCGCCTCAAGCAGGAGGGCCGCGAGGACGACGCCCGCCAGCGCGCGATCGGCCGCGAGCGCGAGTGGATCCAGTCCAGCCCGAAGGCAAGGCAGACCAAGTCGAAGGCCCGTATCCAGGCGTTCCAGGATCTGCTGGACGCGGCAGACAAGCGGCGTCCGACAGACACCCAGATCGTCATTCCGCATGGCGAGCGGCTCGGCAATGTGGTGATCGAGGTCGACGGGTTGTCGAAGGGCTTTGGCGATACGCTGCTGATCGAGGGCCTGGAATTCAAGCTGCCGCCCGGCGGCATCGTCGGCGTCATCGGCCCGAACGGCGCCGGCAAGACGACGCTGTTTCGCATGATCACCGGCCAGGAGAAGCCGGATGCCGGCACGGTCCGCGTCGGCGAGACGGTGAAGCTCGGCTATGTCGATCAGAGCCGCGACGCACTCGATCCGTCAAAGACCGTTTGGGAAGAGATTTCGGGCGGCGCCGAAGTGGTCAAGCTCGGCAAGTTCGAGGCAAATACGCGCGCCTACTGCGCGTCGTTCAACTTCCGTGGCGGCGACCAGCAACAGAAGGTCGGCAATCTGTCCGGCGGCCAGCGCAACCGCGTGCACCTGGCCAAGATGCTGAAGACCGGCGGCAATGTGCTGCTGCTCGACGAACCGACCAACGATCTTGACACGGAAACGCTTGCCGCACTCGAAGACGCGCTGGAAAACTTCGGCGGCTGTGCGGTCATCATCTCGCACGATCGCATGTTCCTCGACCGTCTGGCGACGCACATCCTCGCCTTCGAGGGCGACAGCCATGTCGAATGGTTCGAAGGCAATTTCGAGGATTACGAGCAGGACAAGATCCGTAGGCTCGGGCCGGAAGCGGTCAATCCGCACAGGATGACGTACAAGCGACTGACGCGGTAGGAACGGATTGGTTGCAAGCGTTCCAGGCTGCTCGTACAATCACCGGAAGGAGATAAACATGCTGAATGTGGAGCTTCCTGTCGCGCTGGAAAAACGTCTTGAGATCGTGGCAAGGAAAACAGGCCGGACAAAACACGACGTAGTCGTTGAGGCCATTGTCGAGCAAATCCAGGACTTGGAGGACGGACTAATTGCTCTCGAACGCCTTAACGATAGCGAAGGTGAATGGCTTTCTCTGGACCAAGTTAAGGAACGACTGGGATTGGACGATGCAAGCGACCGCAGTGACGGTTGATCGTGTGGACAATTCGTGTCGAGAAGCGTGCGCTGAAGGATATCTCCAGATTGCAAAGGTCCGATCAGCGTCGGATTTTGGATTTCCTGGAGAACAGGCTCGCCCAGCGCGATAATCCGCGTGAACTCGGCGAAGCGCTAACAGGACCGCTGGCAGGTCTCTGGAAATATCGTGTGGGCTCATTCCGGATTCTGACAAGAATCGACGATAGCGCCATCGCAATTTGGGTGGTTCAAGTGGGCGACCGTCGCGAGGTTTATCGATGAATACGGCCGCAAGAGAAAAGCCCGACTGGTCCGCCGCCCAATATCTGAAATTCGAGGATGAGCGCACGCGGCCGGCGCGTGATCTCGTCGCGCAGGTGCCGGTGGATTTCCCGCGCCGGGTCGTCGACATCGGCTGCGGGCCGGGCAATTCGACCGAGCTTCTGGTCGAGCGCTGGCCTGATGCCGAGGTCAGCGGTTTCGACACCTCGCCCGATATGATCGAGAAGGCGAGGGCGCGGCTGCCCGGCGTCACCTTCGCGCTGGCGGATGCGGCGGCGTGGCAGCCTGAAAAGCCGGTCGACGTCATCTTCGCCAATGCGGTGTTCCAGTGGCTGCCAGAGCATCCGGCGATCTTCCTGCGGTTGATGGGCTTCCTGGCGCCCGGCGGCGCGCTTGCCGTGCAGATGCCCGACAACATGGCCGAGGATTCGCACCGGCTGATGCGCGAGACGGCGGCGGATGCGCCGTTCAAGAAAAAGCTCGAGAGGGCGGCACGCGCACCGCTGCCGCCGGTCTCGTTCTATTACGATCTCCTGTCGCCATTTTCCGACCGGCTCGACATCTGGCATATCATCTACAATCATCCGCTGGCCGATGCCGAAGCTATCGTCGAATGGGTGAAGTCGACCGGGCTGAAGCCGTTCCTCGATCCGCTGGAAGAGGATGAGCGGCAGCTTTTCCTGCGGCGCTACACAGCCGGGATTGCCGAGGCTTATCCGAAGACGGCGAACGGCAAGGTGCTGCTGCGCTTTCCACGCCTCTTCATCGTTGCCAAGCGGGCTGCTTAGAAACTTTTATCCACGCCGACAGGGCAGTGCGCTGCAGCGCTTGACCCGGTTTCTCCACCATGCGCATTTCAGCGGCGCGAGGTTCTTTGGCCGTGACGAGGCCTATGGGGTGGTGATGACACTGAAGAAGATGGTTTTGGGCGTCAGCGTTTGCATGGCTGCCATACTTACCTTCTCGATGGCGGCGGAGGCCAAGCGGGCGCGCTGCTTCACCACCGACGACGGCTATTTCTCCTGCAACTACCGGGCTCTGGACAGCGACGGCACCTTCCGCATATCGGCGCCGGGATATCCCGCCTACGTCCTGGAGGTCGACGGACCGGGCTTTGCCTATGGCTATGTCAATCTCGGGCGCCGCAATGTGCCGCTGCCAGGGCAGTTCGTGCGCAGCCGCGACGATGGCGCGTGCTGGAACAATCCGCAGACCAACACCAAGCTCTGCGCCTGGTAGCGGCCGCCCGGACACTCGATTTAAGCCGGCGTAAACCGACCGGGGACGAAAACTGTTGCGCCGAGCCTTCGCGGCGCCCAAATGAAAGCCGCAAAGCCTGCGCACGGGGACGGACCGGAAATGCATCGCGTCATCATCAGCGGCCTCGGCGTTGAAATCCCCGAGCCTTCGATCACCAATGAAGAATTGGTCGCAAGCTTCAATAGCTGGGTCGATACCGAAAATGTGCGTCGGCAGGCTTCCGGCGAGGCGCCGCTGGCGAAATCGGACAGCGCCTTCATCGTCCATGCCTCGGGCGTGCAGACCCGCCATGTGATCGAGCGGGAAGGCATTCTCGACCCGACCCGCATGGCGCCGCGCATTCCGGCGCGGCCGGACGACGCGCTGTCGCTGCAGGCCGAGTTCGGCATCGCGTCGGCGAGGAAGGCGCTCGACCATGCCGACCTGAAGCCATCCGACATCGACCTGGTGATCTGCTCGTCCTCGCATCAGCAAAGGCCATATCCGGCCATCGCCATTGAAATGCAGCAGGCGCTCGGCACCAAGGGAGCTGGCTTCGACATGGGGCTCGGCTGCTCGTCGGCGGCGGCGGCATTGCACATGGCGGTCAATCTGGTGCGCTCGGGCGCGCACAAGCGCGTCTTGGTGACGACGCCCGAGATCATCACCGGGCATCTGAATTTCCGCGACCGGCAGACGCATTTCATCTTCGGAGATGCTTCGGTGGCGATGGTCGTCGAGGGGCTTGCCCGGGGCGAGAAGCGGCCGGGCCGCTTCGAGGTGCTCGACACCCGGATCTGGACGCAGATGTCCAACAACATCCGCACCAATCTCGGTTACCACACGCGCACCGCTCAGGACGATCCCTACATGATCAACCTCGAAGGCAATCTGATCAAGCAGGTCGGCAACAAGGTGTTCAAGGAAGTCACCGTCGCCGGCCACAAGTTCATCGTCGAATTCCTAGCCGAGCACGGGCTGACGCCGGAAGCGATCCGCCGCTTCTGGCTGCACCAGGCCAATGCGCGCATGAATGCCATGATCCTGAAATTGTCGTTCGGCCATGAGGTCGGCCATGACCGTGCGCCGATGGTGCTGGAACGGCTGGGCAACACCGCCGGCGCCGGCGCCATCGTCGCGCTGTCGGAGAACCACGCCGACATGAAGCCCGGCGACTACGGCCTGCTGTGTGCCTTCGGCGCCGGCTATTCGATCGGCGGCGCCTTGTTGCGGATGCTATAACTGTTGGGTGCGAACGGCACCAGCATCGGAACGCGGCTGGCATAGTCGTCACAGGCGGCGCCCAATTCACCGCGCAGGAACTCTTCCTCCAGTCTGGTCTTGATGCCGATGCCAATTAACCCGGTTGATTGGATCATCAGTGCTTTCGACTGGACCCCGTCCTGCGACATCGGCTAGATCCCAAGGCATGCAACAGACGACAACCACACCGGATCTGTTTCCCGAAGCGGAGACGCCCATCGAAATTATCCCGGCGCGCAAGCTCGCCGCGAAGGTGACGGCGCTTTACGTGGCGCCGTTCGATCACTTCGAGACGCGCGCGGTGGACGAACTGCGGCTCGGGTTCGACGGCATCGACGGTGATTTCCACGCCGGTGCGACACGGCGCTCCGGCGGGCGCGAACCCTGGTATCCGCGCGGCACCGAGATGCGCAACGAGCGGCAATTGTCTGTTGTGGCGGCGGACGAACTGGCGATCGTGGCAGCGCGGATGGGACTGGCGGAAATCAAGCCGGAATGGATCGGCGCCAATCTCCTGATCGAAGGCCTGCCGCATCTCTCCATGCTGCCGTCCGGCACGCTGCTGTTCTTCAGGGGTGGCGTCACCGTCAAGGTCGACGCGCAGAACGGGCCTTGCCGCATCGCCGGTCGATCGGTCGCCGAACATGCAGGGATGGCCGACCAGGAAGCTGGCGCGCTGGCGTTCCCCAAGGCTGCGAAGCGGCTGCGCGGCCTCGTCGCCTGGGTCGAGAAACCAGGCTGCATTGTCGCCGGCGAGGAGATTTCGGTGCGGGTGCCCGAGCAGTGGATTTATCGGGCTTGAGATCCGGATGCCGTGCATGCCCTTGCGGACACGGCAGTTGCAGATGCTTCACCTCACCCGTCATCGTCGTCGTCGAGCAGGCGGGTGGCGCGCCAGCGGGTCAGCACAATGTTGGTCTGTTCGATAACGAAGAAACGCGCCGCGTCGCGGTCATAGCCTTCGGCCAACAGCCTTTCGTAATCGGTGTGGGCGTGGCGGATATGGGCAATGGTCGCCAGCCAGACGGCAATGGTCGGCGGCAAGGTCTTCATATGCACCGCGCCGGCATCGGCGCGGATCCTTTCCATGTCGGCATAAGGGGCCAGCGGCAGAAGCGCGGTCAGCGCCTTGGCGATGGCGCGGCGGCGGCCGGTCGGCGCGCTCATTGTTCGTTTCGTCCGGAGGGTTCGTTCCGCCCGGAGGACTCGTCGCGTCCGGCAATGGTTGCCTCGGCAAAGGCATCGGTCGAGGCGAAATAGGGCTTGATGTCGATGACCGGCGTGCCGTCGAGCACGTCGATGGCGTCGAGATCGATGCGGCCGCTTTCGATATCGACGGCGACGAGCCCGGCGACATGCAGCCCGACCGGGTTCGGCCGGGCAGGGGAGCGCAGCGAAAAAACACCTTTCGGTTCAGCGGCATGGCGCGGTTTCTGGACAATCAGAGTTCGCGGCGCGTGGTGCAGCCAGGACAGGATGACGATGTGGCTGGCGCGCTCCAGCCCGAGCAGGCCGTCGCGGTAGGGCTGGTCGACCATGAGGATCGCCGGCTGGCCGGTTTCCCGCGCCACCCTCATATTCTTCGGACAGGTCTCACGCGTCTGCCACGGCGAGGCGATGCGGCCGATGAAGACGACATGGCCGTCCGGCGGCATATCGGCCGGGTCGGTCTCCAGAAGCTTTTCACCGCCACGCGTCTCGAACATGGTTTTCGCCTCTATCATGTTTCCCGACAATGGTGAGCGAAAACCGGTTCTCCGCTTGGAACCCGGTCCATGCTTAGGATCACGCATGCGCCACTTTTTTGTCCGAAAGCGACATAGTGCTTGCAAGGCGATGAAAATCGACATAAACATATGTTTATATCTTTTTCAAAGAGAATCGCCGATGCATGTCGCGCTCGATACGATGGTGGATACGTTGAAGGCGGCGGCTGAATCCAGCCGGTTGCGCATCCTGGCGCTGCTGTCGCGCGGCGATCTCACCGTTTCCGATCTCACTGAAATCCTCGGCCAGTCGCAGCCGCGTGTGTCGCGCCACCTCAAGCTTTTGCTGGAGGCGGGGCTGATCGGCCGTTACCAGGAGGGCTCATGGGCCTTCTTCCGGCTGTCGGATTCGGATGCGGCGCGCGATTTCGTGCTCAGGCTGGTCTCCGGCATCCGTGGCGCCGACCCGCAGGTCGAGCGCGATCTCGAACGGCTGGCTTCGGTCAAGCGCAAGCGGCAGGACCGCGCCGCCGAATATTTCTCCGAAAACGCCGCAAGCTGGGATCAAATCCGCTCGCTGCATGTGCCGGACCGCGCCGTCGAGACAGCCTTGCTGAAGCTGGTCGGCAAGCGGCCGTTCCAGTCGATGCTCGATCTCGGCACCGGCACCGGGCGGCTGCTCGAAATCTTCTCGCCGCTCTACCGGCGCGGCGTCGGCATCGACATGTCGCGCGAGATGCTGACGGTGGCGCGCGCCAATCTCGACAAGGCCGGCATTTCGAACGCACAGGTGCGGCAGGGCGACATTTTTGCGCCGCCGGTCGAGCGCGACGCCTTCGATCTCGTCACCATCCACCAGGTGCTGCACTATCTCGATGATCCCGCCCGCGCCATTCGCGAGGCGGCAAGGCTGCTGCGCCCGGCCGGCCGGCTGCTGATCGTCGATTTCGCGCCGCACGCACTGGAATTCCTGCGCGACGCGCATGCTCACGTGCGGCTCGGCTTTTCCGACCGGCAGATCGCCGACTGGTTTTCCGAAGCCGGGATCGAGATCGAGGACAGCCAGGAATTCGAACCGCGCGGCGGCAACGAGGCCAGGCTCACGGTGAAACTGTGGCTCGGCCGCGACCGCCGCATGCTGATTGCCGATCCTTCCAACGACCGACAACCGGTCAATGCATATCCAATAGGGGAAACCGCCTGATGAACCAGTTCCGCTTTTCCCGCCGTCCCGACATCGGCGACAAAATCAGGGTCTCGTTCGAGTTCTTCCCGCCGAAGAACGACGAGATGGAAGCAAGGCTGTGGGACACCGTCACCCGGCTGGAGCCGCTCAGGCCGAAATTCGTCTCCGTCACCTATGGCGCCGGCGGCTCGACCCGCGAGCGCACGGCCCGCACGGTCAAGCGCATCCTCAACGAGACGGCACTCACGCCGGCCGCGCACATGACCTGCGTCAACGCCGCGCGTCACGAGGTCGACGCGGTGGTCCAGGAATTCGCCGATATGGGCGTCAAGCGTTTCGTGGCTCTGCGCGGCGACCCGGCCGAGGGCGTCGGCGCGGCCTATCGGCCGCATCCGGACGGCTATGCCAATGGCGCCGAACTGGTCGGGGCGTTGAAGGGGATCGGCGAGTTCGACATCTCGGTCTCCGCCTATCCGGAAAAGCATCCGGAAAGCCCGGACTTCGCCACCGACTTCGACATGCTGAAGCGCAAGGCCGACAATGGCGCGACGCGGGCGATCACCCAGTTCTTCTTCGACAACGATCTGTACGAACGCTATGTCGAGAAGGCGCGGCGGGCCGGCATCTATATCCCCATCGTGCCGGGCATATTGCCGGTGCATAATTTCACCCAGGTCGCCAATTTCTCGTCGCGCTGCGGCGCGCTGGTGCCGGCATGGCTGGCCGAGCGCTTCGACGGGCTGCAGAACGACCCGCAGACGCATGCGCTGGTGGCGTCGGCGGTTGCGGCCGAGCAGGTGCTTGACCTTGTCGAGCGCGGCGTCGGCGATTTCCACTTCTACACCATGAACCGCGCCGACCTGGTCTTTGCCATCTGCCACATGATCGGCATCCGCTCGCATGAGGTGGAGGCGGCGGGCTCAGCGGCGGCATAGATTCTGGCGAAATCCTTGGACACGCAAAAAGGCCGGGTAAAAACCCGGCCTTTTCAATAATTTGGACTATAAGTGCTGGTCTCTCCCCGCTCTGGCGGGTCTACGGAAGAAAGCCCATAATGAGGGCTCCGATGAAGGCAAACGCAGCACAAATCATCAGTGCGTTGATTGGCCTCGTGAGTCCCATTCCATAGCCTCCTCTTAAAGAGCTATGTCCGAGAGTCTAGGTTCATTTGTGCCACAGGCAAGCGGAAAATGTGCTGCAATGCGACGAGATTGTGGAAATTGCGACCCGCTTTCTGCTCTTAATCATTGAAACTCTTCGGCAAAAGCCGGCTTCGGCCTTGTGAATAAATTGTGGCGAAGCCTAGGCCATATTGAGGATGACAACGCCATCGCGGCCCGAAATCAGAATCGATTTTCGGGCCGATGCGACGATTCAAGGTGTTGGAGCAGTTCCAATTCGACGCGCGGCGAACAGGCGCCCGTCGATGGTGACGAGGCCGAATGCGATCAGCGCCATGCCGCCGAGCTCGAACAATTCGAGCCGTTCGCCGAGGAACAGGAAGCCGAGCAGGATGGCGCTGGCCGGCACGATCAGCGTGACCAGCGAGGCGTTGGTGGCGCCGGCCGAGGCAACGAGGTTGAAATAGAGGATGTAGGCGAAGGCGGTGGACAGCAATGCCAGCGCCAGCACCGCCGCCCAGATCGGCGGCGAGGCAGAAAACAGGCCGGTCGGGCCGTAACCGACGAGGACGACCGGGATCATGATGATGGTCGAGGCGGTCAACTGTCCGGTGGCGATGACCGGCGAGGGCACACCCTTGAAGCGGCGGGCGATCATCAGGGCGATCGCATAGGATATCGATGCACCGATCAGCGCGAATTTCGCCCAGACCGGGCCGCCCAGCCCGGCAATCAGGCCGGGGCCGATCATCACCGCGGTGCCGGCGATGCCAAGCGCGATGCCGGCAAGCTTGTTCCACGACAGCTTTTCATCTGATGTCAGCGCGTTGGCAAGGATCAGCGTCCAGAATGGCGTCGTCGAATTGAGCACGGAGGCGACACCGGCGCCAAGCTCGGTCTGGCCGGCGAAGATCAGCGAGAAGGGAATGACATTGTTGGCAAGCGCCAGCAGGAAGAACAGGCCGGCATGCGGCAAGGCAAGGCGGAAGGAGGGACCGCGCAGGGCGAGATAGAGCTGTAGCGCCATTGCCGCGATGGCGACGCGAAACAGCACCAGCACCAGCGGAGGAAGCTCGGCAACCGCAATGCGGGCAAAGAAGAACGAGCCACCCCAGATCGCGCCGAGCAGCAGAAGCTGCCCCCAGTCCTTCAGCACCATGGGGCCGCGTGTCGTGTTGGCAGCTATCGCCATGTGAATTGTCCCTCCAGACGGCTCTGCGGACCAGTCAGGCACCTGTGAAGCCATACCGGTTCCGGCGACAAGAGCCACCCGAAACCTGATCGGTGGGCTAGCCGTCGCTTCTGGCGTCAGGGGTACGAGACACAGAATTGTTTTCATTCGCGCACAGCTTGGATTAATTGTGCGCAGCCTCAGTCAAGGGATTCGTCCATGCAGCGATTCGAAAATGCCCGCGAAGCGGCGCTGGCGCTTCGCCCGGACGATCCGGTCTATTGCTTTCGCCCACAGGTGCTGAAGGCCGACGCCGGGCAGTTCATGGGGATGTTTCCCGGCAAGACCGCCTATGCGGTCAAGACCAATGGCGAGCAGATCGTGCTGAAGGCGCTGGTCGAAGCCGGGGTCGGCGCCTTCGACGTCGCCTCGCCGGGGGAGTTCGCCGCCGTGCGCGCGGTCTCGCCCGATGCCGAAATGCTCTACATGCACCCGGTCAAGGCGCAGTCGGATATCAAGCTGGCGCTGGAGAAATACGCCATCCGCGTCATTTCGGTGGACCATGAGGACGAGATCACCAAGCTGACGCGCGTGGTGCGGGCGCTCGACATCGATCCGGGCGCGATCACCGTGTTCGTGCGCATCCAGACCAAGGGATCGGCGGCGTATGAGCTGTCGAAGAAATTCGGCGCCGGACCGGCCTATGCGGTGGAACTCGCCGAACGGCTGAACCGGACCGGCTACAAGGTCGGCCTGTGCTTCCATGTCGGCAGCCAGATCGAGGATCCAGACACTTATGAGCGGGCGCTGGCCTCGGCCGACTGGGTGCGCAACCGGCTGACCTTCGACATTGCGGGGCTCGACGTCGGCGGCGGCTTTCCGGCCGAATACGGCCATGATCCCAACCGCAAGCAGATCGAGATGCCGTCGCTCGGCCAGATCATGTCGCGGCTTTCCGGCGACCTGAAGGAGTATCAGTTCGACCAGATGCCGCTGGTGGCGGAGCCGGGCAGGGTGATCGTGGCGCGCTGCCTGTCGCTGATCGTGCGCGTGTTGCTGCGCAAGGGCAAGCGGCTCTACATCAATGACGGCATCTGGGCGTCGCTGTCGGATTCATGGACCGGCAAGATCACCCTGCCGGCGCGCTTCATCCCCGACCCCGCGATCCGCTCGCGCAATGGCGAGGAAAAGAACATCGTGCCGTTCAAGGTCTGCGGCGCGACCTGCGATTCCGTCGATATACTGTCGCGGCCATTCTGGCTGCCGGAAACCGTCGACACCGGCGACTGGATCGAGATCGGCCATATCGGCGCCTATTCGCTGTCGCTGAGGACGCGCTTCAACGGCTTTTATCCCGACACATTCGTCGAGGTGGCGACGCCGTTCGACGAAGGAGACGCGCCGCAGGGGTTTGCGAGCCTGGAGACGATGGCGGGGTAGTGAATAGTGAATAGTGAATAGTGAATAGTAGTAACTCTTGCGTTCCGTGCACTTCGGTGAATTTTCACCATTCACCATTCACCATTCACCATTCACAACTTCCCTAAAAGCTCCGGCGTAGGCCAGCCATCGACGGGCAGGCCGAGCCGCTTCTGTTCCTTGCGGATCGCCTCGCGGGTGTTGGTGCCGAGAATGCCGTCGACCGAGCCCACGTCATAGCCTTTGGCCTCGAGCTTGGTCTGCAGCGCCTTCATCTGGTCGCCACTGAGGCCGGGTTCTGGATTGCGTGGGTCGATCTGCGGGGCGCCCGCCAGCCTTGCTGCGAGATTGGCTGCGGTCAGCGCATAGGTGAAAGACTGGTTCCACTCGAGGTAGACGTCGAAATTGTCGTAGGCGAGGAAGGCTGGTCCCTTGCGGCCCATGGGCAGTGCCAGCCCCGCCTTCAGGCCATTGCCGACAAGCGGTGTGCCGTCGGGGTTGGTGACGCCCAACTGCGCCCACTGCGTCAGCGGCAGCTTGTTTGTGCGCCCCGTCTGGTCCCACGGCATGTCGTCGGGCACGCGGACTTCCTCGATCCAGGGCTGGTCGCGTTTCCAGCCGCGCGACATGATCTTGCTGGCCGTGGTCATGATGACATCGGGCGCGCTGCCGCGCAGGTCGACCACTTCGTCGCCGTCGCCATCGACGCCGCGAGTGAGATAGTCGGAAGGCAGCATCTGCGTCTGGCCGATCTCGCCGGCCCAGGCGCCGGTGACGTCGGCCGGCAGGACGCCGCGGTCGATCAGCGTCAGCAGCGGCACGATCTGCGGCCGGAACAGCTGCGGGCGGCGGCAGTCATGCGAGAGGGTCACCAGCGCATTCAGCGTGTGGAAATCGCCCTGCACGGCGCCGAAATCTGTCTCCAGCGCCCAGAAGGCGGCGATGACCGGCGCCTGGACGCCGAATTCGCGATCGGCGCGACCAAAGACATCGGCATATTTCTTCAGATTGATCGCGCCCTGCTTCAGCCGGTGGGACGAGATCATGCGGTTCGAGAATTCGAGGAAGGTCTGGGTGAACACGCCCTGGGAGCGGTCGCGCGCCAGCACCTTATCGTCGATGGTGGCTTTCTCCAGCGCATCGAGGCCGGCGCTGCCGACGCCTGCCGCCCTGGCTTCCGCCGCCACGCCTTGCTTCCAGGCCTCGAAATCGCCGCCGCATTGCTGCGCCGCGGCCGGCAAGGCCGAAGCGGTCAGCAACAGCGCCGCGAGAATTTCAAAGCGCAATCGCATCGCGATCCTTTCGAGACAAGAGCGGGCTTCCGAGACAAGTGCAGTCTTCCAGGACAGGGCGTCGCAGAAATCCGCTAGCGGCAGTGTCGAAAGCAGGCGGCAGGCCCGGTGTCAACGGGTGTTCTGCCGCAGCCATTTGTTCCAGGCTGCTTCGGTGCCGTTGAAGACATTGATGTCGGCCTTGCCCGGCATGCCCGGCACGATGCCGGTTCCCGTGTACTGCCAGAAGGTGAAGGGATGGCTGCCGTATTTCTCGCGCGGGTGGCCTGCCACCGAGCGCAGCCAATAGGGATAACCGCGGAAGGTCGACAGATCGTTGTCGTCGAAGAAATCGATCGAGGTGTAGATGATCGGCTTCTTGCCATAGTGTTTTTCGACGATCCCGAGGAAAATGCTCATCTCGCTGCGCACGGTGGCAGCATCGGGGCGCAGCCTGCAGGTCGGCGATTTCGGATTCCATTCCATGTCGAGAACCGGCGGCATGGCGGAGCGGTCAACAGGCACGTTGGCGATGAACCAGCGCGCCTGCGTGGCGGCAGGCGTGCAGAAATAGTAGAAATGATAGGCCGCGCGCGGGATCCCGGCGGCCTTTGTGCGGCTCCAGTGCTCGTTGAAATACTCGTCGAAACGGTCGCCGCCTTCGGTCGCCTTGATGAAGGCGAAGGAGATGCCGCTGGCCCTGGCCGCCGGCCAATCGATCGAGGTCTGGTATTTGGAGACGTCGGTGCCGTGGACGGCGTAATTCCATGGCGCGCCACTTTCCCATTCATGCGGATCGGAGTCAGCGAAACGGGGCGCGCGCACCGCGACCGTCGGGGCGCTGGATGAGGACAGCGGCGCAAGATCGTCGACCGTCGAGCAGGCGCCCAGCAGCGTCAGCATGATGAGGGCCGCGAAACGGCGCATCGCTAGTTCCCGAGCCGGTTTCAGCCGGCCGCTGATGGGTGATTGCTACGGGCGGCCCCTCGACCGACCCATCGAGCGATCGCCCCACAGGATCGCCCGGTATCTCTGTTTTTATGCATGTCGTTATCCCAAAACCGCCGGGCACTTTTGGGCGACATGCATCAGTGATCGCCGATCATGGTTGATAACAGGTTGACGGCGCTCGACAAGGTCAGGGATTTTGCCGAAGCAATGGCGGCAAATCGATGACATAAATCGAGCCGGAAAATCCCAGGCGGTGCAAAAGGGGGGACGCAAAAAGATGCGGATCGTCGTGAAGATCGTCAAATGGCTGCTCGGCCTTGTTGTGCTGGCAATAGCTGCCCTGTTTGCCTGGCTCTATTTCGCGCCGCCGGAACTGATCCGCGTCGGCTCGGGCTATTCGGCCAAGATCGTCTGCTCGAATGTCTTCATCGCCGGACGCGATGCCGACGACGTGCTCGCCGTCGACGTGCAGGCGCCGGGCCATCCGCTGTTGAGGCTGATGCGGGTGTCGGTGGACAAGGAGAAGGGCACGGTTTCGGCGGGGCTGTTCGGCGTGTTTGGCAGAACTGTCGCGGTGGCCCGCGACGGTCTCGGCTGCGCGGCGGTTCCGGACGGCAACATCGCCGCTGCCAAGACCATCACCGGGGCGGCGCTGACGCCGGCGCCGCCGCCCGAAGCGCTCTGGCCGGAAGGCGACAGGCTCGACCCCTCGCAGAACCCCGAAATCGCTGATATCCTCGACGATGCCGCGCTCACCGGTTCCGGCATGCGCGCCGTGGTGGCGGTCAAGAACGGCCGCATCGTCGCCGAGCGCTATGGCGCCGGCTTTTCCCAGAAGACGCCGCTGCTCGGCTGGTCGATGACCAAGACAGTGAATGCCGCCATCGTCGGCACGGTGGTAAAGGACGGCAAGATGGCGGTGGCCAACCAGGGCCTGTTCGGATCCTGGAAAGCCGATGGCCGTGCGGCCATCAGCCTCGCCGACATGATGGCGATGTCGAGCGGGCTCGAATTCAACGAGGACTATGGCGACGTCGCCGACGTGACGCGCATGCTCTATCTCGAGCCCGACATGGCGGTCTTTGCCGAATCCAAGCCGCTGACCGGCGATGTCGGCAAGGTGTTCTCCTATTCGAGCGGCACGGCGGTGATGCTGTCCAGGCTCTGGCAGGATGCGATCGGCGACAAGGACAAGGCGCTGGCCTGGCCAAGGGTCGCCCTGTTCAATCCGCTTGGCATGCAGAGCGCGGTGCTCGAGGCCGACGAGCACGGCACCTTCGTCGGTTCGTCATATCTCTACGCCACGGCGCGCGACTGGGCGCGCTTCGGCCTGTTCCTGCTGCAGGATGGCGTTTGGAACGGCAAGGAGATCCTGCCAGCCGGCTTCGTCGGCTGGATGCGGGAACAGGCACCCACCACGAAAGTCTACGGCAAGGGCCAATTGTGGATCGAGGCTCCGGGCGACGAGGAGAGCCCCGGCGCCGGCGTCGCTGCTGGCCTGCCCGGGGATACCTACTGGATGGAGGGGCATGACGGGCAGACGGTCGCCATCATTCCCTCAGAGAAGCTGGTGGTGGTGCGGCTCGGCCTGACGCCGGCCAAGCTCGGCTACCGGCCGCAGACGATGGTGGCGGCGCTGGTGAAGGCGCTGCATTAGAGGAACGCGGCGATCGCAGTCTCGTCTATGCGGCTGTCGCCAAAGGCTTGGCACGATCGATACGCGCCCGCTCGTCGGGCGAATTCATAACCCCCCAAAGATCGCTGCGGCGTTGGACGTTCAACCAGAAATCAAGGCAAGCACATCCGACACGTCAAACTTCTGCGCCCAGGAACTATTCTTTCGTATAGTCAGGCCCGAAACGTGTCGGCAGACCATCGGCGAGTTTCAACCAAGGGAGCTTTTCCTCAAAAGCGACATGTAGCGTAGGTGCAAACTTTTCCGGCTCCTCCATCGCTGCGGCAAAAAAAATGCACGACACCGGACATGTTCTTTGAGCGGAAGGACAGCGGCGAGCCACATTTATCGCAAAATGTTCTTTCCACACCGGGAGAAGAGTTGAATACCTTCGGTAGCTGGCCCAGCCATCGCCATTGGCTGTCCAAGACGCCAATGTAGGTGGTCATCGGCGCAGAACATTGCCGCCGACAACTTTCGCAATGACAGACCACGCAGGCCTGTGCCGGGCCATCGACTTCAAAAGCAATAGCGCCACATAAGCAATGACCACGCATGCAAATTCTCCTTGAGTCAACAAGGACAGCTTCATGCCTGGGCGTGCGGGAGGCGCCATGAAATGCGCCGAGCTGGCGCCCAATTCCGACATTCGGCGCTAGCGATTGTCCTCGCGTGCGCGAGGCGTTGCCTCCGAGCTGCCTTCACTACCGCCTTTGCGGCATATTGAAATGTTCGTAGAGTTTCTCCGCCGGACCGCTGGCGCCAAAGCCCATCATACCGATGAAAGTGCCAGCGGCGGCCTCTTGTCGAGCATGGCCTTGGCGGTCATCAGATCGTCGCTTCGCTTTTATGAGTCCGCAGCCTAGATGGCGATCTTGACGACCGCCAACCAGGTGTAGCCGCGATAAAGCGTTCTGAATCGAAGGCTTGCGCCGACTCTTGCGGATTCCGATTCCAGGACATCGCGCAACGCTTCACGCGGCTCGACATGGAATTTTCTCAGCCAGCCGCGCAGCAGCGTGCGGAACCAGCGGGGCAGGGCTTCCTGCTGGCCGAAATCGACGACGTGCAGCGAGCCGTCTGGCGAAAGGGCGGCAAGTGCGGCCGCCACAGTCTTTTCCCAGCCGGGGATCATCGACAGCGAATAGGACACGAAGATGCGGTCGAAGGTAGCCAGGCCGAACAGCGCCTCCGCATCGAAATCCGTGGCGTCGCCGCGCGCCAGCGTGACATGGCCGGACAGGCCTTCGCGATCCATGGCGGCGTTGGCCGTCTCCAGCATTTCGGCCGAAATATCGAGGCCGAAGAAACGGGCGCCGGGATAGCGGCGGGCGGCAAGCACGATGTTGCGGCCGGTGCCGCAGCCGAGTTCGAGCACGGTGCCGCCGGCCGGCACGTCCAGCCCCGATATCAGCCGGTCGCGGCCGAGCAGGTAATATTTGCGGGTCAGGTCGTAGAAATGGCGCTGCCAGCGATAGACGCCGTCCATCAGTTCGGCATGCCCGGCCGGCGGTTCGCCGTGCCTGGCCGGCAGCTCGCTCGTGCTCATGCGGCCCGCCTCACATAGAGGTGGAAGCCGCCATAGATGGCCGAACGGTCGCGGGCCGAAAATTCGCGCGAGGCCTCGTCCTGATAGTTCCACTGGTCGAGCAGCGAATTCGAGACCCGGCCGGGCAGGAGGCTGGGTTCGGCCGCGGTGCGGAAGATGACGCGGGCGCCAGCGGATGCGGTGCGGGTGATCTCGGCCCACAGCGCATTGAGCTGGTCGTCGGTCATCCAGTCCTGCGCGTCGAGCAGCACGAAGCGGTCGACCGAGCCGGCATCCTTGGCGGCGAGGAATTCGATCAGATTGGCGTGGTGGATGGCGACGCGATCGACATTGTCGCGGATCGTCTTGTAGTTGCGCTTTTCGAGATAGGCGGGCAGTGCGGCTTCGCCCGGGTTGGGATAGCGCCGCGCAAAAGCCTGCCAGGCGAAGTAATTGGTCTTCAACGGAAAATCGCAAGCGAGCTTTTCCAGCCGCGCCTTCAGGACGCTGGCCATGGTGCCGTCGCCCGAGGTGATCAGCGAATCATACTGGGCCGGCGGAATGCCGAGGCCGAACAGCGAGGCTTTTCGCGAGGTGGCCCATTTCAGCAGCGGCTTTTCAAAGACGGGCGCCAGTTCCTCATTGAAGAAGCGGCGCTGGTCGGCGATGGTTTTCGCCTTCATGATGCCGGCGGGATCGACACCGAAGAATTTGCCAACGCGGTGACCCATGGCGATGAACAGGCCGAGCAGGCCGGTCTGGTAGAAATTGCGGTCGAAGACGGCGATGCGGCGACGGCCGCGCCAGTTGCGGCGCTCCCAATAGTGGCGGCTGACCGGGTCGAGGCGCGGGGCGATGAAGCGGTCGTAGGCTTCCGAATTGTGGCTGGTGTCGGCGGCGCCGAAGAAGCGGAACAGGTCGCCCTGCGAGGGCAGATGGCGCACCGCCTCCAGCTTCATGCGGTTCAGCGCGATGTGGGCGGCGTTGAGATCGACGGCGTCGATCCTTTCGGGCGAGCGGGTGAGATAGGCCAGGATGTTGCAGCCGCCGGACGCGATGGTGACGATGCGATGGCCCTGGCCAAGCTGCATCGCCTCCATGTCGACATCGGGGTCTTCCCAGATCTGCGGGTAGACGAGGCCGGAAAACAGCAAGGCGAACAGCCGTTCGGAGACACCGGCCTTCGACAGCGGACGGTTCTGGTAGACGGCTTTTCCAACTTCCTTGCCACGTCGAAAAACGAGTTCCCCGGAAAGATCCGTCATGGCAAGGTGATTCCCCATTTGCGTTGGCGCAAGCGGGTAGCGCAGGGTCATGACAAGCCGGTGACAGTCGGAGGCATCCAGAATTCGCTGCGGCGAGTCATATGGCGTGGATTTCGAGAACCGAAGCGGAGCGGACATTTGGGTCCGTGAGCATCGGAGGCGCAGAAAACCGCGTCAGATGACCGCCGCAGTAGAATTATGGATGCCTCCTTACTGCTTGCCAAACCCGCCGGGCGTCGGTGTCGTCAGGATGACGGCCTCGCCGGCGTCGAGCACGGTCTGGTCGCAGGCTTTCAGCACTTCGATCGCACCATTACCACGACGGACTTTGGTCGAGCCCGCCTCGCCGTCGCCGCCGCCGTCCAGCCCTTGCGGCGGACGGTTGCGATGCGAGGACAGGATGGCGCACTCCATCTTTTCGAGGAAGCGGATCGTGCGTTTGGTGCCGTCGCCGGCACTCCATCTGCCCTTGCCGCCAGAACCCTCGCGGATGTGGAAATCCTCGAGCAGTACGGGAAAGCGCAGCTCCAGCACTTCCGGATCGGTGAGGCGTGAATTGGTCATGTGGGTGTGGACACCCGAAGTGCCGGCAAAGCCGCGGCCGGAATTCATCCGGCCGGCCGGCGAGCCCGAGCAGATCGTCTCGTAATACTGGTACTTTCTATTGCCGAAGGTGAGGTTGTTCATCGTGCCTTGCGCGTTGGCCATGGCGCCCATGGCGCCGAACAGCGCGTTGGTGACATGCTGCGAGGTCTCGACATTGCCGGCGACGACGGCGGCGGGGTAGGCGGGTTTCAGCATGCAGCCATCGGGGATGACGATGTTGATGGGGCGCAGACAGCCGGCATTCATCGGGATCATGTCCTCGACCATGACGCGGAAGGCATAGAGCACGGCGGCCCGCGCCACCGGCTCGGGCGCGTTGAAATTGTTCTTCATCACCGGTGACGTGCCGGTGAAGTCAACCGTCGCCTCGCGCTTTTTCCGGTCGACCGATATCTTGACCTTGATCACCTGGCCGGTGTCGGTTGGATATTCGTATACGGAACTGTCGGGCAAGCGCTCCAGCACGCGGCGCACGCTTTCGGCCGCATTGTCCTGGACATGGCCCATATAGGCTTCGACGACATCGAGGCCGAAATGCGCGACCATCTTGCGCAGCTCGGCGACGCCCTTTTCGTTGGCGGCGATCTGCGCCTTGAGGTCGGCGATGTTCTGATGCGGGTTGCGCGCGGGATAGTGGTGGTCGGTGAGCAGCGTCTCCAGTTCCTTCTCGCGGAAGCGGCCGCGATCGACGATGCGGAAATTATCGAACAACACGCCTTCCTCGTCGACCGTGGTGGCGAGCGGCGTCATCGAGCCGGGCGCCGTGCCGCCGATATCGGCATGGTGGCCTCGCGAGGCGACGTAGAAGAGGATATTCTTCTTGGCGTCATCGAACACCGGCGTCACCACCGTGATATCAGGCAAATGCGTGCCGCCATTGTAGGGTGCGTTGAGGGCGAAGACGTCACCGGGGTGGATGTCGCCCGAGTTCAGCCGGATGATGGTTTCGACCGAACGGTCCATGGAGCCGAGATGCACCGGCATGTGCGGCGCGTTGGCGACCAGCGCGCCATGGCGGTCGAAGACGGCGCAGGAGAAGTCCAGCCGTTCCTTGATATTGACGGAATAGGCGGTGTTTTGCAGCGTCACGCCCATCTGCTCGGCGATCGACATGAAGAGGTTGTTGAAAACCTCCAGCATGACCGGATCGGCGACGGTGCCGAGTGCCGCTTGCCGGCGCTTTTTTTCGACGCGGCGCAACAGCACGTGGTTCCTGGCGGTGATTTCGGCCTGCCAACCCGGTTCGACGACGATGGTCTGGTTCGGCTCGATGATCAGGGCGGGGCCGGCAATCCTGTGCCCTGGTTTGAGTGCCTCACGGCGGAAGATGCCGGCATTGCGCCACTCTCCCTCAGTGAAGATTTCGCGGGTCTGCGAAGGGTTTAACGTGAGGTCTTCGGTTTCTGAATCACTTTCCTCGCGGCCGGCGCCGCCGGTGTCGGTGCCTTCGACGCCGACCGTCTCGACGATCATCGGCTTGTCGTCATAAACGAAACCGAACTGCGCCTTATGGGCGGTCTCGAAGTCGCGCCTGGCCTGGAAAATCGAGTCTTCCTCGAAATTCACCGGCAGTGTCGTGTCGGTGCCGTCATAGCGAATGTGCAGCACCGGCTTCGCGGCGACCGCGTCCTCGGCGATGCCTTGCGCCGCGAGCTCGGCGGTGACGGCTGTTCTCAAGCCGGCAATGAGGTTGCCGATCTCGGTTCGGGACTCTTCGGCAAGAGGCTTGAGCAACGCCTGCTGGCGCGAGGCGAAGACCGAGGACAGGCCGATGCCATAGGCCGAAAGCAGGCCGGAAAAAGGATGGATCAGCACCGCCTCCATGCCGAGCGCATCGGCAACGAGGCAAGCGTGCTGGCCGCCGGCGCCGCCGAAGCAGTTCAAAAGATATTCGGTAACGTCGTAGCCGCGCTGTACCGAGATCTTCTTGATGGCGTTGGCCATGTTTTCCACGGCGATGGTGACGAAGCCTTCGGCGACTGCTTCGGGCGCACGGCCATCGCCGATTTCGGCGGCGAGCGCCGCGAATTTCACCCGCACGGTCTCAACATCGAGCGGTTCATTCTGGCCGGGGCCGAAAATCGCCGGGAAGAAATCGGGCTGCAGCTTGCCCAGCATCACATTGGCGTCGGTGACGGCCAATGGCCCGCCGCGCCGGTAGGCGGCAGGGCCCGGGTTCGCGCCGGCGGAGTCCGGGCCGGCGCGGAAGCGGCCAGCCTCGTAATGCAGGACCGAGCCGCCGCCGGCGGCCACGGTGTGGATGCGCATCATCGGCGCGCGGATGCGCACGCCGGCGACCTCGGTGTCGAAGGCGCGCTCGTAGTCGCCGTCATAATGGGCGACGTCGGTCGAGGTACCGCCCATGTCGAAGCCGATGACCTTGTCGAAGCCGGCGAGCTTCGCCGTCTCGACCATGCCGACGACACCGCCGGCCGGGCCGGACAACAGCGCGTCCTTGCCCTGGAACATGTCGGCGGCGGTGAGGCCGCCCGAAGACATCATGAACATGAGGCGGGGGGATTGGCTGATCTCCCCCCTTTTGGGGGAGATGGCAAGTGGCAGCAAAGAGGGCAGGGCAGAGGGGGGCGTGACAGAACGAGACGTTGGCGGGACAGCGCCCCGCTCTGGCCGCTTTGCGGCTATCTCCCCGTCGAGGAGGGAGACGCCCAATTCCTCCGCCACCTTCCGAACATATCTCGACAGGATCGGCGAGAGATAGGCGTCGACCACGGTGGTGTCGCCCCGGCCGACCAGCTTGATCAGCGGCGACACCTCATGGCTGACCGAGACCTGAGAAAACCCGAGCTTGCGGCAGACTTTTGCAACGGCCTTTTCGTGGTCGGGGTATTTCCAGGCATGCATAAAGACGATAGCCACTGCGTCGATGCCGTCGGCCCTGGCCTGCTCGATGGCCGGCCGGCAGGCGGCGATGTCGAGCAATCGTTCGACATTGCCGTCGGCGCGTACGCGTTCGTCGATCTCGATGACGCGCTCATAGAGCTGTTCGGGGAGAATGATCTCCTTGGCGAAGATGTCGGGCCGCGCCTGATAGGCAATCCTCAGCGCGTCGCGAAAACCCTTGGTGATGAGCAGCAGCACCCGGTCGCCCTTGCGCTCCAGAAGCGCGTTGGTAGCCACGGTGGTGCCCATCTTGATGTCGCCGATCAGGTCGGCGGGGATCGGAGCGCCGAATTCCAGCCCGAGCAACTCGCGAATGCCCTGTATGGCGGCGTCGGCATAGGCTTCCGGATTCTCCGACAGGAGTTTTTTTGGATGCAGCCCGCCCTCCGGGTCACGACCGATGATATCGGTAAAGGTGCCGCCGCGGTCGATCCAGAAATCCCATTTTGCGGTCATGACACGGCTCCCGGCATTTTCTATCCAATCAGTTAGTTCGAGATGCTCCGGCTGGTAGTTCAACATGCCCCGGCCGGCAATCACCAAAGGATATGAAGATGTTACAGGTGGAAATGCAACGTTACGAAACTCATATCCGCCTCATGCATTTTGTCCTCGACCGCCGCCGGTAACGGCGGCGTGATTAGAGGAGAGAAGTTATGAAAAAGCTCATTCTTGCGTCGGTTTCGGCGCTTGCACTGCTCGGCGTTGCCGCCTGCAGCGACAGCGGCACCGATAATACCACAACGCAGAGCACCAATCCGCCGGCTGCCGAACAGCCGATGCAGCCGGCCCCTGACGCCACGAAACCAGCTGAGCCGGCTCCAGCTCCGGCAGCACCTGCTGCTCCGGCGCAGTAGTCTATAATTTGGGAAGGCCGGTCAACGCCGGCCTCCCCATGATCTGGTTCACGCGCGCCTTACGGTCGGGCGTGACTGCAATAACGGCCAGCGTTCCAGGTGCTGCGCCTTCTGCTTTGCGCGATACGGCCGGCGCCATAGCCACCATTCGCGGTGCCGCAAGCCTGCCACCTAATCGATAGGGCCGGGCGCTGCGGCATTGTCTTCGCTTGATAGCGATGGCCGGTTGGCTCTATTAAGCCCTCATGTCGATTTGGGACCGCCTCGGCGACTTCATCACCCGCATTTCGTCTTCAACCTCGTCGGGTGTCGCCGATGTCGTCGAAGCCGTGCGCACGGTTTTCTCCGGCGATGCGGATTTGCGCCGGCGCGTCGCCTTCTCGGTGGCGATGATCGCGCTGTCGGCCAAGATGGCCAAGGCCGACGGCATCGTCACCCAGGACGAGGTGCGCGCCTTCCAGGAAATATTCGAAGTGCCGAGAGAGCAGAGGCGCAATGTGGCGCGCCTCTACGATCTGGCCAAGCGCGATATTGCCGGGTTCGAGACCTATGCCGAGCGCATGGCGCAGCTTTGCGGCTCCGGCCATTCGAACTGTGCGATGCTGGAGGACATTCTCGACGGGCTGTTCCACATCGCCAAGGCCGACGGGCTGGTGCATGAGCGCGAGGGCCAGTTCCTGCATCGCATCGCCGAGATCTTCCGGATCGAGGAGGCGCACTACCAGAGCATCCTGGCACGGCATGTCGATCTTGGTGCGGCCGATCCCTATGTCGTGCTCGGCATCGAACGTGGAAAGCCGTTCGAGGAGGTTCGCAAGCGTTATCGCAAGCTGGTCTCGGACAACCACCCCGACCGGCTGATCGCACGCGGCCTGCCGCAGGAATTCATCAAGATCGCGACGACCAGAATTGCCGCGATCAACGCGGCCTATGAGATGATCGAGCGAGGTCTGCGGCACGCATGAGCGGCTTCCTGCCTGACGAGCCGAGCGCCGAGGTTAGGGTATCGCCGAATTTCGGCCCGCGACGCGAAACGACCAGGCCTGACATGATCGTGCTGCATTACACCGGCATGAAGACCGGCGCGGGCGCCGAAGCATTGCTGTGCGATCCGGCCAGCGAGGTCTCGTCGCACTATCTCGTCTATGAGGACGGCCAGATCGTCCAGATGGTGAGGGAAAGCGACCGTGCCTGGCATGCCGGCAAGAGCTCGTGGTTCGGACGCACCGACATAAATTCCTGTTCGATCGGCATCGAGATCGTCAATCCGGGGCATTCGCTGGGCTATCGCAGCTTTCCCAAACGGCAGATCGACTCGATGATCAGGCTGTGCAAGGGGATCGTCCAGCGCCATTCCATTCCAGCTCAACGGGTGCTCGCCCATTCAGACGTGGCGCCGGGACGCAAGATCGATCCGGGCGAGAAATTCCCGTGGAAGGCGCTGTTCGAGGCCGGCGTCGGCCATCTCGTCGAAGCGGCGCCGGTCAGGCGCGGCGCGGTGCTGAGGACCGGCGATGCTGGCGCCGGGGTCGAGGCCTTGCAGTCGATGCTGGCGCTCTACGGTTACGGCGTGGAGATATCGGGGGCTTTCGACCGGCAGACTGAAATCGTGGTCGACGCTTTCCAGCGGCATTTCCGGCAGCGCAAGGTGGATGGCCTCGCCGACGGATCGACGATCCGCACGCTGGAAAGGCTGCTCGCTTCCGCAAGGGCAGTTTCTCCCAAGTAATCTTTTTGCCGCCTAAAAGTTACAGCCTGTCACTCAAAGTGACTTGCATCGCCTTCTTTGATGCCAAATCGGCCGTCAAAGGCGATCCGTGCAAGTTGTCGGAACCTCTAATCCCCAAATGTTCCGATGTTGATTTAGCGTAGCTGCGCGAAGTTCTTCGCGCAGTCCAGACAGAACAGGATCACATGCAGAAATTGACCGTTGTAACGGCAGCTGTTGCTGCCGGCGTAATGACTTTTGCCTTCAGCGCGGCGAATGGCGCGCCACTGAGCCCACGGGCAGACCAGGGCTTCACTGTCGCAGCCGGCAAGACCGCCATGCCGAAAGCCGGCCAGGACGCAAAGGCAAAGAGGACAGTCAGCGCGAAAGTGGAAAAAGCGGCTGGGGTAAAGGCCAAAAAGGCGATTTCAGCAAAAAGGGCGACCTCGGCGAAGAGGGCAGTCTCCAAGCGGCATGTGAAGCGCAACAGGAAGCACCTCGACCGGACGACGACGGCGTCGATCGACCGCAAGAGCAGGGCGGTGCCGGCTGCGGCGGCCGGCGGCAGTGGACAGTATTCGGCGATCATCGCCCGTTACGCCGCCAGCTACGGCGTGCCGGTGTCGCTGGCCAACGCCGTCGTCAAGATCGAGAGCAACTACCAGCCGAACATCGTCGGCGGCGCCGGCGAGATCGGCCTGATGCAGATCAAGCCGGCAACGGCGCGGATGATGGGTTACAGCGGCTCGGTCAAGGGCCTGTTCAACCCCGACACCAACATCAGATACGGCATGAAATACCTCGCCATGGCGCGCGGGCTCGGCGGCGGCACGACCTGCGGCACGATCCTGAAATACAATGCCGGCCATGCCGCCAAGCGCATGAACCCGGTGTCGGCGGCTTATTGCAGCAAGGTCAAGGTGCAGATGGCCGCCCTTGGGGCAGCAGCGTGACGATCTAGGCATAAGCTGCTTTTTTCGTTTGCGTTTTTGGGCGTGAACCCGTTTATACGCTTGCCAGCTGGCCGGGCGGCCGCACTCGCGAAGCCGAAAGGCTGCGGGTGAGGAAAGTCCGGGCTCCATGGAGACACGGTGCCGGTTAATGGCCGGCGGGGGCGACCCCAGGGAAAGTGCCACAGAAAGCAAACCGCCACGATCCGGCTCTGCCGGATTCGGGGCAAGGGTGAAAGGGTGGGGTAAGAGCCCACCGCGCGACTGGCAACAGGAGCGGCACGGTAAACCCCACCGGGAGCAAGACCGAATAGGGACGGTGCGAGGGGAAACCCTCGGGGGCTGTTTCCGACTCACCGTCCGGGTAGGTTGCGTGAGGTGCGTGGCAACATGCGCCCAAGATGAATGGCCGCCACGTTCTCGCGCCGCAAGGGGCGAGGGCCATACAGAACCCGGCTTACAGGCCAGCTGGCAATTTCTTCCCACTATAGCAAGAAATCCCCTGATATCAGCAGGTTGCGCCTTCGGGCGCGCCTGTTGATTCAAGCGTTTTCAGAAATGACGGCATTGTTGAAATTGGTGCGATTAAATCGTACCATAGTCCTTGGGAAGCACCAGGAGCGCGCATCATGGGTCATGTCGACAAACGCAGCATCACGCTTTCGCCGGAATTGGCGGCGGCGGTCGACGACGTGGTCGCCGCCGGAGAATATGCTTCGGCGAGCGAGGTGATCCGCGACGCTCTGCGGCAGTGGAAAGACCGCCGCGACCTGCTTGGCTATACGGTGGAAGAGTTGCGCAAGCTTGTGCAGGAAGGGATCGACAGCGGTCCGGGGCGATTTGGGTCGATCGATGAGATCAAGGCTGAAGCGCGGAGACGATTGAGATCCGATAGCGCGGCATGAATTTGCTGCCGATCAAGAGAACTGCACGTGCAGAAGAGGATCTGATCGCGATCTGGCGTCATGTCGCGCAAGATAGCGAGGCTGCGGCGGATCGATTGCTCGATCGGATCGAAGCCCGTTGGCAGCAACTGGCGACCTATCCGTACTCGGGTGCGCCGCGCGACGACATTGCGCCCGGCATCCGTCATCTGATCGTTGGCGAATATCTCTTGCCTTCTATCGTGTCGCCGACGAGGCAATCGAAATCGTCCGCGTATTGCATGGCCATCGCAACATCGAAGCCGACGACCTCAGTACGTGATCAACCCGCTCACGCCAGCCTATCCAGCGATGCTGCGATCGCCTGCCAAAGCTCTTCCACCGGCTCGCAGCCGACCGACAGGCGGACGAAGCCCGGCGGTACCGCATCGCTTCTCTTTGCCCGCCGCTCGGCGGAGGTGTGAACGCCGCCGAAGGAGGTCGCGGCCTGCATCAGCGCGCAGTTGTTGATGAAATCCTCGGCCTTGTCCTCCGAATCCAGCACGAAGGAGATGAGGAAGCCGAAGCGTTCCATCTGGGCGCGGGCGAGATTGTGCGACGGATCGCCTTCCAGCCCGGGATAGCGCAGGCCGCTGATAGCGGGGTGGCCTTGCAGCCGCCGCGCCAGCACTTCCGCGGAAGAGCACATGCGGTCGAAGCGCACGTCGAGCGTTTCCAGGCCGCGATGCACCAGCCACGCCTCGAATGGGCCGGGAATGGCGCCCGACACCTCGCGCCAACCGGAAACCGCGGCGATGATGTCCGCATTGCGGCTGGCGACATGGCCGAACAGCACATCGGAATGGCCATTGGGCGCCTTGGTGTCGGCGGCAATGACGATATCGGCGCCGAAATCGAGCGGGCGCTGGCCGAAAGGCGTCATCGTCGTGTTATCGACCGCGAGGATCGCGCCCGCTCTGTGCGCTGCTTCGGCGACGGCCGCAATGTCGCAGATGTCCAGTCCCGGATTGGCCGGTGTCTCGACGAAGGCGAGGCGATAGCCGTCGAAGCCGCCGTCGAGGAAGCTCGATGTCGGGCGGACATCGTAGGTGATGCCGAAAGGCTTTAGGAAGCGATCCGCCAGCGCTCTCGTGGCGTGGTAGCCGTCCGCAGGCAGCAGGATCCGGTCGCCGGCTTTCAGCAGCGCAAAAAACACCGCCGAGATCGCAGCCATTCCGGAGGGAAAGCCGACGCATGGCGCGCCTTCCAGATGCGCCAGCATGTGCTCGACGGCCCTCCAGGTTGGATTGTCGTATCGGCCGTATTCGTCGGAGCCCGCAGCATCGCCCGGTGTGTGAAAAATGGCGGCCATGGTCAGGGGCAAGGGAATTGGATCGCCCTTGGCGAGCATGCCATGACGCAGGTGGGGAAGGGTCGCAGCGCGTGACCTGGCTGTTTCAGACATCGATTCAAACCTTGTTGCCGACCGAGAAAAGACCAGTTGACGCTATGCTTGGGAGCGATCTGCAGCAAGCGGCGTCAAGTTGGGCCAAGCGGCTCTAAACGCTTCGTTAGGCTTAATGGAGGATAAACACGGGAGTGCCGTCAAAGTCGCTCTCACCGGTTGTGGCGCGCGCGTTTGTGAAGCCTGTTCCCGTTGACGCCCATAGTGCCCCATGATATCCCATCCAGATACCAAAGCCTTCGTTCCGCGTCAGGGTGAAGCGTACGCCAATCGGGCAGCCGCGGCGGCTGCGCGTTTGCCTGCTTTCACCCCTCGGAACGACGTGGATTTCGGGCAGGGACCGCGCTGCGGCGGCGCGGACGGCAAAATGCAGAGGGATGCGGCGGCGCAAGCGGCTGCAACGCGTAATGGATCGGTTTCTGTCGAGCGCGGTGAACAGGATCGATGCGAAGGGGCGGGTGTCCGTTCCGGCGCATTTCCGCGCAGTCGTGCAGAAGCGCGGCTACTCCGAACTCTATGCACTGCGCTGCCTCGACCGTCCGGCGATGGATGTCGGCGGACTAGACCTGCTCGACCGCTACGAGCAGCGCATCGCGCAGGAAGATCCGTTCCTGCGGACGGCGGACGATATGTCGTTCTTCTGCCATGGCGACGGGACGTTCCTGAAGCTCGATCAGGACGGCCGCATCACGATGAGCGATTTCATTCGCGAACACACCGGCTTATCGGCGGAAGTGGCCTTTGTCGGCCGTGGCAGTTTCTTTCAGATATGGGAGCCTGGACGGCTTGCCGCCTACGGGGCGGAAGCACGTGCCCGGCTTTTGCAGCTTCGGCAGGGGACGAAGCCCGGGGAGCGACCGGAATGATGGCGGGCCACGGCGATGACCTTCACGCCGTTGGCGGACCGGCCCGCCACATTCCGGTCCTCCTTGCCGAAGTGCTGAAGGCGCTTTCGCCCAAGGCCGGCGAGGTGATCGTCGATGGCACGTTTGGCGCCGGCGGTTACACCAGGGCCATTCTGGCGAGCGGCGCCGCGGTTGTGGCCATCGACCGCGATCCGGATGCGATCGCAGCGGGGCGAGACCTCGAAGCACAGTCGGAGGGCAAGCTCAGGGTTGTCCAGGCGCCATTCTCGACGCTGGACGAGCAGGTCGAAAGCGCCGACGGAGTGGTGCTCGATATCGGCGTCTCCTCGATGCAGATCGATCAGGCGGAGCGCGGCTTTTCGTTCCGCGCCGATGGGCCGCTCGACATGCGCATGGCGCAAGCGGGCCTGAGTGCCGCCGATGTCGTCAATTCCTTCAAGGCGGGCGATCTTGCCCGCATCTTCGGTTTCCTCGGCGAGGAGCGCCATGCCGGCCGCATCGCCCGCATGATCGAGAGCCGCCGCGAAAAAAATCCGTTCGAGCGCACGCTCGACCTTGCCGATGCCATCGAGACGCATATCGGCCGCGCCCCCAAGGACAAGATCCATCCGGCGACCCGCGTCTTCCAGGCGTTGCGCATCTTCGTCAATGACGAACTCGGCGAATTGGCCAAGGCGCTGTTTGCGGCCGAGCGCGTGCTGAAGCCGGGCGGACGGCTGGCCGTGGTGACGTTTCACTCGCTGGAAGATCGCATCGTCAAGCGCTTCATTGCCGACCGCGCCGATCAGGTGACCGGATCGCGGCATATGCCCGAGGCGCAGACACGCCTGGCCACCTTCCGCAAGGCTGGCGGCGGCGTGACGCCTGACGATGCCGAGATATCGGCCAATCCGCGGGCGCGTTCGGCAAGGCTGCGCGCTGCCATCCGCACCGAGGCGCCGGCGCGCGCCGGCGACTTTGCGATTTTCGGCCTGCCAAAACTTCCCAGCCCAAAACTTCCCGGCGCCAACCGGCCGGGAGAGAGGTGAGCACGTGTTTCGTACCAGCGACATAGTCCTGATCGCCGTCATGGTCTCGGCCGCGGCCCTGACCTACAAGACCAAGCGCGAGGCCGAGGAGCAATTGGCGGCGGTGCAGAAGATCCAGGCGCAGATCCGCTACGAGGAGGACACGATCGACCTGCTCAAGGCGGACTGGAGTCTGCTGACCCAGCCGGCGCGCCTGCAGAAGCTGACCGAGATCTACAAGTCGCAGCTCGACCTCGAACCGGTCAATGCGCGCCAGATCGTCGGCCTGGACGATCTGCCGGCAAAGCCGGTCAACATAGAGGACCTTTCGTCCCAGCGCCTGGGCGGCATGGCCGACAATTCCGGCAAAGGATCCTCCGACGGCAAGGACCCCGTCGTCACCGGAGGCATCGTGCAATGATCGCCAGATTTCCACTGATGGCAAGACTTGCAACAATGGCAAGACTTCCGCTGATCGGGAGACTGATCGGCCGCCGCCCGAAATCCGGCGAAGACGGCTCGATCGTCGTCGAAGGCGCCCGCAAGGCGACCGGCGGCAAGGGCCAGGCCCGCGTCGTGATGACGATGGCGGTGTTCTTCGGCATCTATGCGGCCATTGCCGGGCGGCTGGTCTATCTCGGTTTCCAGAATCCCGATCTGTCCGGCGGTCCGCAGAGCCGGGTGACGGCGTCGCGGCCCGATATCGTCGACCGCAATGGCGAGGTTCTGGCGACGGACATCAAGACGGCATCGCTGTTTGCCGAGCCGCGCCGCATCGTCGACGCCGACGAGGCGATCGAGAAGCTGTCGACCGTGCTTCCCGAGATCGACTACGAACAGACCTATCGCAAGCTGAAGAGCGGCGCCGGCTTCGTCTGGCTGCAGCGGCAGCTGACGCCGAAGCAGCAGGCCGATATCATGCAGCTCGGCATCCCCGGCTTCGGCTTCCGCACCGAAAAGCGCCGTTTCTACCCGAGCGGCGAAACCTCGTCCTATATTGTCGGCCTCACCAACATCGACAATCAGGGCATCTCCGGCATGGAGAAGTACATCGACACCCAGGGCCTGACCGACCTGCAGGCGTCTGGCCTTGCCGTGGCCAGGGACCTGAAGCCGGTGCAGCTGTCGATCGACCTGCGCGTCCAGAACGTCGTTCGAGACGAAATCTTCGCCGGCATGGAAAGGTATCGCGCGATCGCCGCCGGCGCCGTGGTGCTCAACGTCAAGACCGGCGAAGTGCTGGCGATGGCCTCGGTGCCGGACTTCGACCCGAACAATCCCTACAACGCACAGGACAAGGACCGGCTGAACCGCATGTCGGCCGGCCTTTACGAAATGGGTTCGACCTTCAAGAGCTTCACCACCGCCATGGCGCTGGATTCCGGCAAGGTGACGATGAACAGCCGTTTCGATGCCTCGCGCCCGATCAGGATCGGCAACCAGACCATCAACGATTTCCACGGCAAGGGCCGGGTGCTCTCGGTGCCGGAAGTGTTCATCTATTCGTCCAACATCGGCTCGGCCAAGGAAGCCGAAGCGGTGGGCATCGACGGGCATCGCGAATTCCTCTATCGCCTGGGCATCCTCGAAAAGATGCAGACGGAACTGCCGGAAGTCGCCCGTCCGACCGAGCCCAAGGTCTGGAAGCAGGTCAATTCGATCACCATCGCTTTCGGCCACGGCGTGTCGACGACGCCGCTGCAGACGGCGGTCGGCTGCGCCGCGCTGATGAATGGCGGTTATCTGATCGAGCCGACTTTCCTGACGCGCACGCAGGAGCAGGCGATGTCGGTGGCCAAGAAGGTGGTCAGCGACAAGACTTCAGAGAGCATGCGCTATCTCTACGCGCTCAATGCCGAGAAGGGGTCGGGCAGGAATGCCAGGGTTCCGGGCTACCGCGTCGGCGGCAAGACGGGAACGGCCGAGAAGGTCGTCAACGGCCGCTACTCCAAGGACAAGAATTTCAACGCCTTCGTCGCGGCTTTCCCGATGGACGATCCGCAATATATCGTGCTGACGATCGCCGACGAACCGAAGCCTGAAAAGCCCGGCATGGGCGCAACGGCCGCCTCGAATGCAGGCGTCATGGCCGCAAACATCATCCGGCGTTCGGCTTCCATGCTTGGCGTGAAGCCAGATTTCAGCCATGAAAATGGTGCAACGCTGGTTTCCTATCAGTGATTCTTGGGGCGCGCCGGCAACAGCGCGCTATTTTGTTGAGATGAACGGGGTTCGATGAAGCTGAAAGATCTAGCCGGTATCCTGCCTGTCGAGGGGATAGCTTCCCCCGATATGGAGGTTACCGGGATTTCGTCGGATTCCCGCGAGGTCAAGACCGGCGTCGTCTTTTTCGCGCTCGCCGGCACCAAGGCGGACGGCGCAGCCTATGCCGCCGATGCCGCCAGGCGCGGCGCTGCCGCGATCGTGGCGGGCAAGGGCAGCGCCATTGCCGGACTGCCGGTGCCGGTTCTTGCCGTCGGCGATCCGCGCCTGGCGCTCGCGCTGAGTGCCGCCCGTTATTTCGGCAAGCAGCCGCAGACCATTGTCGCGGTGACCGGCACCAGCGGCAAGACATCGGTCGCCGCCTTCACCAGGCAGGTCTGGGAGCAGGCGGGCTTTGCCGCCGCTTCGATCGGCACCACCGGCGTGGTGGCGCCGGGCCGCAATGAGTATGGCTCGCTGACCACGCCCGACCCGGTCGCCCTGCACCTTCTGCTCAAGGAATTGGCGGAGGCCGGCGTCACCCACGCGTCGATGGAAGCCTCCAGCCACGGGCTTGACCAGCGCCGGCTCGACGGCGTGAAGCTTGCCGCCGGCGGCTTCACCAATCTCGGCCGCGATCATATGGATTACCATCCCACGGTCGAGGACTATCATCGCGCCAAGCTGCGCCTGTTCGACGCGCTGCTGCCGAAGGGTGCGCCTGCCGTCATCTTTGCCGACGATCCGTGGTCCGAGCCAACGATCAAGGCGGCACAGGCGGCGGGGCTTGATGTGCTGACGGTCGGCCGCCATGGCGAATTCCTGCGGCTGAAGCGGGTCGAGCACGAGCGCCACCGCCAGCGCGCCGAGGTGGAAGTCGATGGCGTTCTGCACGAAGTCGACCTGCCGCTGGCCGGCGATTTCCAGATCGCCAATGCGCTGGTTTCGGCGGGTCTCGCCATCTCCACCGGAACAACTGCCGCCAAGGCCTTGATGGCGCTGGAGAAATTGAAGGGTGCGCCGGGCCGGCTGGATCTTGTCGGCACCACGGCCAGTGGCGCGCCGGTCTATGTCGACTATGCGCACAAGCCGGATGCGCTGGAAAACGTGCTGGCCTCGGTGCGGCCCTTCACCACGGGCCGCGTCATCGTCGTGTTCGGTTGCGGCGGCGACCGCGACCGTGGCAAGCGGCCGATCATGGGCGAGATCGCGACGCGGCTCGCCGACGTCGTCATCGTCACCGACGACAATCCACGCTCGGAAGTGCCCGAAACGATCCGCGCCGCCATCCTTGCAGCCGCGCCCGGCGCCATCGAGATCGGCGACCGGCGCAAGGCGATCCACGACGCGGTCGCCATGCTTCATGCGGGCGATACGCTGATAGTGGCCGGCAAGGGCCATGAGGAAGGCCAGACCATCGGCACCGAGACGCTGCATTTTTCCGACCATGAGGAAGTCCGCTCGGCGCTTCGGGAACGCGCCGCATGAGTTTCCTGTGGACCTCCGCGGATATGGTTGCCGCCATGGATGGGCGGCCGCTCGGCCCGATGCCGGAAGGTGTCACCGGCATCTCGATCGACAGCCGCAGCCTTGCGGCGGGCGAGGCCTTCTTCGCCATCAAGGGCGAGGCGATGGACGGCCATGACTTCGCGACCGCCGCCATCAAGGCCGGCGCCGGCGTCCTGGTCGTCGCCGAGGGCAAATTGCCGGCGCTCGGGCGGCTGACGGCGCCGATGATCGTCGTGCCGGACGTGCTGGCCGCACTTGAAAAGCTTGGGGTTGCCGCCCGTGCGCGTTCCAACGCCAAGATAATCGCGGTGACCGGTTCGGCGGGCAAGACCACCACCAAGGAGGCGCTGCGCCATGCGCTGTCGGCTGTCGGCAAGGTGCATGCCTCGGCTCAATCGTTCAACAACCACTGGGGCGTGCCGCTGACGCTGGCGCGGATGCCCACCGACTGCGACTATGCCGTCTTCGAAATCGGCATGAACCATCCGGACGAGATCCGGCCGCTGGTCAAGATGGTCCGGCCGCATGTCGCCATCATCACCTTGATCGCGGCGGCGCATCTCGGCTTCTTCCGCAACCTCGATGAGATCGCCAAGGCCAAGGCCGAGATTTTCGAAGGTCTGGAGCCGGGCGGCGCGGCGCTGCTTAACCGCGACGATCCGCGCTCGAAGCTCTTGGGCAAGATGGCGAAAGACGCAGGCATCGAGCATGTCTACGGCTTCGGCGAAAATGCCCGCGCGACCTTCAAGCTGGTCAAATGCGTGCTCTATGCCGATCATTCGGTCATCACCGCCAAGATCGGCGGGCAGGAGGTCACGGCACGTATCGGCGCGCCCGGCCGGCATATGGTGCAGAATGTGCTGGCGGTGCTTGGCGCCGCGCATCTGGTCGGCGCCGATATCACCCGGGTGGCGATGGCGCTGGCCGATCTTTCAGCCGAACGCGGACGCGGCAAGCGTCATGTGCTGCGCCACCCCAAGGGGTCGATCACGCTGATCGACGAGAGCTACAACGCCAATCCGGCGTCGATGGGCGCGGCAATGGCGCTGCTCAATGCGACGCCGGTGTCGGGCGAAGGCAGGCGCATCGCCGTGCTTGGCGACATGCTGGAACTCGGCGACCACTCGGCGAAGCTGCATGCCGCGCTCGCCGATCTCATCGTCGGCACCGACACCCGCACGGTCTTTCTCGGCGGCCCGGAGATGCGGGCGCTGGCCGACATCCTGCCTGACGAGATCAAGACGGAATATCGCGCCGGCGCCGAGGACCTGAAGCCGGTGCTGCTGTCGACATTGAAGCCGGGCGACGTGGTGATGATCAAATCGTCGAAAGGCATCGGGTTTTCAAAGCTGGTCGAGGCGTTGCTCGGCAAATTTCCGGCGCAAGCCGCAACCAGTAAACAGACCTAGGGTCAACTCCCGGGGGAACGCATGCTTACACTGCTCGTCGATTTCGCGGACAAGATCTCGGTCTTCAACGTCTTTCGCTACATAACCTTCCGCACCGGCGGGGCGCTGATCACCGCCGCGTTGATCGTCTTCATCTTCGGACCGGCCATCATCAATTCGCTGCGGCTCAGGCAAGGCAAGGGCCAGCCGATCCGCGCCGACGGGCCGCAGACGCATTTCAAGAAGGCCGGCACGCCGACGATGGGCGGACTGATGATCCTGTGCGGCATCGTCGGCTCCTCGCTTCTGTGGGCCAACCTTTCCAGCATCTATGTCTGGGTGGTGCTGCTGGTGACGCTCGGTTTCGGCTCGATCGGCTTTTATGACGACTATCTCAAGGTGACCAAGCAATCGCATCTCGGCTTTTCCGGCAAGGCGCGGCTCGGGCTCGAATTCGTCATCGCCGGCATTGCCGCCTGGGTGATCATGCACAACGGCCAGGCGCCGTTCTCGTCGTCGCTGACTTTTCCCTTCGCCAAGGAATTTCTCGTCAATCTCGGCTGGTTCTTCATCCCGTTCTCCTGCTTCGTCATTGTTGGCGCCGGCAATGCTGTCAACCTGACCGATGGTCTCGACGGCCTGGCGATCGTACCGATCATGATCGCGGCGGCGTCCTTCGGCGTCATCGCCTACCTCTCCGGCAACGCGGTGTTCGCCGAATATCTGCAGATCCATTTCGTGCCCGGCACCGGCGAACTGGCGGTGGTTCTCGGCGCGGTCATCGGCGCCGGCCTCGGCTTCCTGTGGTTCAACGCACCGCCGGCGGCGATCTTCATGGGCGATACCGGCTCGCTGGCGCTGGGCGGCCTGATCGGCACGGTCGCGGTCGCCACCAAGCATGAGATCGTGCTGGTCATCGTCGGCGGGCTGTTCGTGGTGGAGATCCTGTCGGTCATCATCCAGGTCGGCTATTTCAAGATGACCGGCAAGCGCGTGTTCCTGATGGCGCCGATCCATCATCACTTCGAAAAGCTCGGCTGGACCGAGAGCCAGGTGGTGATCCGCTTCTGGATCATCGCCGTCATCCTGGCATTGGTCGGCCTGTCGACCCTGAAGCTCAGATAGGAGGCCGCTTGATCCCCGCAGCAGCCTTCGCCGGCAAACGCGTTTCGCTCTTCGGGCTCGGCGGCTCGGGGATCGCCACGGCGCGCGCGCTGATCGAGGGCGGGGCGGACGTGCTGGCCTGGGACGACAATCCCGACAGCGTCGCCAAGGCGGGCGCCGTCGGCATTGCGACCGGCGACCTGCGCGGCGCCGACTGGGCGAAATTCTCGGCTTTCGTGCTGTCGCCCGGCGTGCCGCTGACGCATCCGAAGCCGCATTGGAGCGTGGAGCTGGCGCGCGGCTCGGGCGTCGAGATCATCGGCGACATCGAGCTTTTCTGCCGCGAGCGGACCTTGCTGTCGCCGGCAGCGCCCTTCATCGCCATCACCGGCACCAACGGCAAATCGACGACCACGGCGCTGACGGCGCATATCCTGAAATCGGCCGGACGCGACACCCAGATGGGCGGCAATATCGGCCGCGCGGTGATGACGCTCGATCCGCCGGAGCCGGCGCGGCATTATGTCGTGGAATGTTCGTCCTATCAGATCGACCTGGCGCCCTCGATCAATCCGACCGCCGGCATCCTGCTCAATCTGACGCCCGATCATCTCGACCGTCACGGCACCATGCAGCGCTACGCCGCGATCAAGGAGCGGCTGGTGGCGGGCAGCGAGGTGGCGATCGTCGGCATCGACGATTCCTGGTGCGCCCAGATCGCCGACCGGCTGGAGCGGGCGGGGCGGCACGTCATCCGCATTTCCAAGCGCCTGCCGCTGACCGACGGCTATTTCGCCAGCGGCACCGATCTGATGGAGGCCGTGCATGGACGCTTCAGCCGCGTTGCCTTTCTCGAAGGCGTCGGCTCGCTGCGCGGCCAGCACAATGCGCAGAACGCGCTGGCCGCCGTCGCCGCCTGCCTCAAGGTCGGGCTGGAGCTTGGTGAGATCCAGTCGGGCCTGGAAAGCTTCCCCGGCCTGGCGCACCGCATGGAGCAGGTCGGCCGCAAGGGCCATGTGCTGTTCATCAACGATTCCAAGGCGACCAATGCCGACGCGGCGGCACCCGCTTTGTCGAGCTTCAACCGCATCTACTGGATCGCCGGCGGATTGGCCAAGGAAGGCGGCATCGAGCCGTTGCGCGGCTTCTTCCCGCGCGTCGCCAAGGCCTATCTGATCGGCGAGGCCGCGCCCGCCTTTTCGGCGACGCTGGGGGAGGCGGTGCCCTACGAGATATCGGGCACGCTTGCCGCGGCGGTCGAACATGCCGCCAGGGACGCGGCCGGGGATGACGGCGGCGAGGCAGTGGTGCTGCTTTCGCCGGCCTGCGCCAGTTTCGACCAGTTCAAGAATTTCGAAGTTCGCGGCGAAGCCTTCCGGCAAGCCGCGAACGCTGTTGATGGCGTCAAGCCCATCGGAGGGACACGATAATGCAAAGCCGTCTCGACAAAAGCCCGGTCGCCACCTGGTGGTGGACGGTCGATCGCTGGTTCCTGGCAGCGTTCCTGTCGCTGATGGGGCTTGGCATCGTGCTGTCCTTCGCGGCCAGCCCGGCGGTGGCCGAGCGCATCGGCCTCGGCAGCTTCCACTTCGCCACACGGCAGATCATCTTCACCATTCCAGCGCTTGGCGTGATGCTGGCGGTCTCCTTCCTTGAATCGCGGCAGATCAGGCGCATGGCGCTGGTCATGCTGTGCATCACGCTGGTCCTGATGGTGGCGGTGCTTTACATCGGCGTCGAGGTGAAGGGCGCGCGGCGCTGGGTGTCGCTTGCCGGCCTGTCGATCCAGCCATCGGAATTCCTGAAGCCGGCCTTCGTCATCATCTGCGCCTGGCTGTTTGCCGAGCACAAGCGCCAGCCCGACATTCCAGGCAATCTGTTCGCCATGCTGCTGCTGGCCCTTGTCATCTCGCTGTTGGTGGCGCAGCCGGATTTCGGCCAGACCATGCTGGTGCTCGGCACCTGGGGGGTGATGTTCTTCATGGCCGGATTGCCATGGCTGTGGATCATCGCGCTGGGCGCGGCCGGCATTGGCGGCGTGTTCGCCGCCTATACGGTGTTCCCGCACGTCGCCGGCCGCATCGACCGCTTCATGACCGGCGAGGGCGACACGTTCCAGGTCGACATGGGCCGCGAGGCGCTGATCAATGGCGGATGGTTCGGCGTCGGGCCGGGCGAGGGCACCGTCAAGCGTTTGATACCGGACAGCCACGCCGACTTCGTCTTTTCGGTCGCCGGCGAGGAATTCGGGCTGATCATGTGCTTCTTCATCATGTCCATCTTCGCCTTCATCGTGTTGCGCGGCCTCAACACGGCGCTGAAGGAGCAGGATGATTTCACGCGCTATGCGGTTGGCGGCCTGGTCACCGTCTTCGGCCTGCAGTCGGTCATCAACATGGCCGTCAATCTGCAGCTGATGCCGGCCAAGGGCATGACCCTGCCGTTCATCTCCTATGGCGGCTCCTCGCAGATCGCCATCGCCATTTCCATGGGCATGGTGCTGGCGCTGACGCGCAAACGGCCGGAACGGCGCAAGCAGATGGGCTTTGCACCGGCGGCGCGCGCCATGCCGGCGGAATGAAATGGCGAAGGGGGTCATTCTTCTGACGGCAGGCGGCACCGGCGGGCATCTGTTCCCGGCCGAGGCGCTGGCGCATGAACTGAACCGGCGCGGCTGGACGGTGCATCTGGCAACCGATGATCGTGCCGAGCGTTTTGCCGGCCAGTTCCCGGCGGCCAGCATCCATCCGATCCAGTCGGCGACGATGGGTTCGAAAAGTCCTTTCGCCGTGCTTGCCGCCTTCTGGAAGATCTGGCGCGGGGTGCGCCAGGCCTCCGCCGTGATCGGCCGGATCAAGCCCGCCGTGGTCGTCGGCTTCGGCGGTTATCCGACGCTGCCGCCGCTCTATGCGGCGACGCGGCGCAAGGTGCCGACGCTGATCCACGAGCAGAACGCGGTGATGGGGCGCGCCAACCGGGCGCTGGCAGGCCGCGTCGACGCCATCGCCGGCGGGTTCCTGCCACAGGATGCCAGTGCGGCGGGCGTCAAGACGGTGACGACAGGCAATCCGGTCAGGCCGCAAGTGCTGGAGGCGGCAAGGACGCCCTACAGCGCGTCCACAGGCAAGCAGCCGTTCCGGTTCCTGGTGTTCGGCGGCAGCCAGGGCGCACAGTTCTTTTCCGATGCGGTGCCGCCGGCGATCGCGCTGCTTTCCGACGCACAGCGCAAGCGGCTTGGTATCACGCAGCAGGCACGCGCCGAGGATGTGGAGAAGGTGAAGGCTGCCTATGCCGCTCTTGGCATAGAGGCCGAGGTGTCGCCGTTCTTCACCGACATGGCGGCGCGTATGGCTGCGGCGCATCTGGTGATGTCGCGATCCGGCGCGTCGACCGTGTCGGAAATCGCAGTGGTCGGCCGCCCGGCGCTGCTGGTGCCCTATCCGCATGCGCTCGACCACGACCAGGCGGCCAACGCCGCGGCCCTTGCCGCGGCAGGAGGTGCGGAGGTACATGCGCAATCCTCGCTCTCGCCCGAACGCATCGCCGCACTGGTCGGTGGGCTGATAGACGATCCGGAGCGGCTCGCCACGATGGCGGCGGCGGCGAAATCGGCCGGAAAACCGGATGCGGCGCGGTTGCTCGCCGATCTGACAGAGGCTATTGCGTCGAGGAAAACCGTTTCGGAATTCAGGAAGGAGACGCATTGATGAAGATGCCGCAGACGATCGGCCTTGTGCATTTCATCGGCATTGGCGGTATCGGCATGAGCGGCATCGCCGAGGTGCTGCACAATCTCGGCTATAAGGTGCAGGGGTCAGACCAGGCCGACAGCGCCAATGTGCACCGGCTGCGCGACAAGGGCATCGAATGCTTCGTCGGCCATCAGGCCGACAATATCGGCGACGCCGAGGTGATCGTCGTCTCGACCGCGATCAAGAAATCCAATCCGGAACTGAAGGCCGCGCGCGAAAAGCTGCTGCCCATCGTGCGGCGCGCGGAAATGCTGGCCGAATTGATGCGCTTCCGCCAGGCGGTGGCGATCGGCGGCACGCATGGCAAGACGACCACGACCTCGATGGTGGCGACGCTGCTCGAAGCAGGCGGGCTCGATCCGACCGTCATCAACGGCGGCATCATCAATGCGTATGGCACCAACGCCCGCATGGGCGATGGCGAATGGATGGTGGTCGAGGCCGACGAGAGCGACGGCACCTTCCTGAAGCTGCCGGCCGACATCGCCGTCGTCACCAACATCGATCCCGAGCATCTCGACCATTACGGCTCGTTCGACAATGTGCGCGAGGCGTTCCGCCAGTTCGTCGAGAACGTGCCGTTCTACGGCTTCGGCGTGATGTGCACCGACCATCCGGAAGTGCAGGCGCTGGTCGGCCGCATCGAGGACCGGCGCGTCATCACCTATGGCGAGAATGCGCAGGCCGATGTGCGCTTCACCAACCACCGCATGGCGGGTGCGACCTCGGAGTTCGACGTGGTGATCCGCGACCGCAAGACGCGCGGCCAGACGACGATATCAGACCTGCGCCTGCCGATGCCTGGCCGCCACAACGTCTCCAATGCGACGGCGGCGATTGCCGTGGCGCATGAGCTTGGCCTTTCCGCGGAGGCGATCAAGAAGGGCCTGTCGTCCTTCGCCGGCGTCAAGCGCCGCTTCACCCATACCGGCTCGTGGAACGGCGTCGACGTCTACGACGATTACGGCCACCATCCGGTCGAGATCTCGGCGGTGCTGAAGGCGGCGCGCAGCGCCACCAAGGGCCGCGTCATCGCCATTGCCCAGCCGCATCGCTACACCCGGCTGCATGATCTGTTCAACGAGTTTTCCGCCTGCTTCAACGACGCCGACACCGTGATGGTGGCGCCGGTCTACGCGGCGGGCGAAGAGCCGATCGACGGGGTGACATCGGATGCGCTGGTGTCGCGCATCCGCGCCGGCGGCCATCGCGACGCCCGCTACATCGAAGGCCCGGCGGCAATCGCGCCGGTTATCCGCGATCTGGCCAAACCAGGCGATTTCGTCATCTTCCTCGGCGCCGGCAACATCACCCAATGGGCCTATGCGCTGCCCAGGGAACTCGGCGGAAGCGTGTCATGATGCGCGGCCAGGCATTGATCGACAAGCTTGGCGACCGGCTTGCCGGCCTGCGCGGCCGCATCACGCCCAATGCCGAGATGGACAAGATCACCTGGTTCCGCGCCGGCGGGCTTGCCGACGCGCTGTTCCAGCCGGCGGACGAGGAAGATCTCGCCGCGTTCCTGAAGGCGGTTCCCGAAGAGATCCCGCTGACCATCGTCGGTGTCGGCTCGAACCTTCTGGTGCGTGATGGCGGCGTGGCGGGCTTCGTCATCCGGCTTTCGGCCAAGGGTTTTGGCGAGGCCGAGACGATCGGCCCGACGAGGATCAAGGCGGGCGCCGCCACGCCCGACAAGCGCCTTGCCGCAGCGGCCTACGAGGCGGGCATCGGCGGATTCCATTTCTACCACGGCATTCCAGGCGCCATCGGCGGGGCGCTGCGGATGAACGCCGGCGCCAATGGCGTCGAGACGCGCGAGCGCGTCGTCGAGGTGCGGGCGCTCGACCGCAAAGGCAATGCGCATACGCTGAGCAATGCCGACATGGGCTACGCCTATCGCCATTCGGCAGCACCTTCCGGGCTGATCTTCACCTCGGCCTTGTTCGAAGGCGCGCTGGAAGACAAGGCCACGATCAAGGCGGCGATGGATGCCGTCCAGCATCATCGCGAGACAGTGCAGCCGATCCGGGAAAAGACCGGCGGCTCGACCTTCAAGAATCCTGAAGGCACCTCGGCCTGGAAGGAGATCGACAAGGCGGGGTGCCGGGGGCTGATGATCGGCGGCGCGCAGATGTCGCCAATGCATTGCAACTTCATGATCAACACCGGAACCGCGACCGGCTACGACCTCGAATATCTCGGCGAGACGGTGCGCACGCGCGTGCTCGAGAATTCAGGAATCCGGCTACAATGGGAAATCAAGCGCGTCGGCGAGTTCCGGCCGGGGCATGCGGTGCAGGAGTTTCTCGGGCAATTGCTTTAGCGCGATCTGATGTTCATGTAATGCTTGAACTTCAAACGATGTGAATCACCGCGCGACCGTTGCGCCAAAGACTCACAACGCAATTTTTATGGCCGTTTTTACGGAAAGTGAATCTCTCGGAATCGTAAGGACTTGCCAGTGAATCAACTCTCTGATTCTCTGCCTGAAAGCGTTTCCTGATTTGAGTCGTTCGACGCGTTCCCGCGTTTTCCGTCTGGGGGGCAACCTGCCGGGAGACTCGGACTCAAGGTCGCGGAAATCGTGAGAGCAAGGACCGCTCTGATCGAGAGTTGCCGGCCCGCCGTGAGAGGGGATGACGGGAAATGAAAAGCAAGCATGTGGCCGTTCTGCTGGGGGGATTCTCGTCCGAGCGGCCCGTGTCTCTGTCCTCGGGGAAAGCGTGTGCCGATGCGCTCGAGAATGAAGGCTACCGGGTCACTCGCGTCGATGTCTCGCGCGATGTCGGATCGGTGCTGGGTGAACTCAAGCCCGACGTCGCCTTCAATGCGCTGCATGGCCCATTCGGCGAGGACGGCACCATCCAGGGCATCCTTGAATATCTGGGGATCGCCTATACACATTCCGGCGTGCTGGCTTCGGCGCTGGCCATGAACAAGGAGCAGGCCAAGAAGATCGCCAAGGCTTCCGGCATTCCGGTGGCGGAATCGAAGGTGACCGATCGCTTCGCCATCCAGAACAAGCATCCGATGAAGCCGCCCTATGTGGTCAAGCCGGTCAGCGAAGGGTCGAGCTTCGGCGTCGTCATCGTGCATGAGGGTCAGTCGCATCCGCCGCAGGTCATCGGCTCGTCCGACTGGAAATATGGCGATACCGTCATGGTGGAGCGCTACATTCACGGCCGCGAGCTGACCTGCGCGGTGATGGGCGATGTCGCGCTCGGCGTCTGTGAGGTCATACCGACCGGCCATTCCTTCTACGACTATGATTCAAAATACGTCGCGGGCGGATCAAAACACGAATGCCCGGCAAAAATTTCACCGAATATTTACCAAAAAATACAGACACTGGCGCTCAAGGCTCACCAAGCTGTCGGTTGCCGGGGCGTTTCCCGGTCGGACTTCCGCTATGACGATCGTCACTCCGAAAACGGCGAAATTGTCTGGCTCGAGATCAACACTCAGCCTGGCATGACGCCGACATCCTTGGTGCCCGAAATCGCCGCGCAAGCGGGACACTCGTTCGGCGATTTGTTGAGTTGGATGGTGGAGGACGCTTCGTGTTTGCGTTGAGGTGGGGACAGGGCAAGGAGAGGGGCGCGGCCGGGCCGACGCTGTTCGGCATGCCGTTGTCGTTCGACCATTTCGTATTGCCGCGCCTGCTTCGCCGGCCGGTGCGCGTTTTGGCGCGCCTGGGCGAGGGTGACTTTGAGGCGCCGCCTTTCTCCGCCGCAATCCTGTCGGCGGTGCTTCTGGCGTCGAGTGGCGCCTATGGCGCCTATCTCGGCGGACATGTCGACAGCATCGTCCAGAGCATCACTGCCCGCACCGGCTTTGCCGTCGACCAGATCAAGGTGGTCGGCAATCGCGAAACCTCCGAGATCGATATTCTCGAGGGGCTGGAGCTTGACGGCTGGACTTCGCTGATCGGGTTCGACGCCGAGGCCGCGCGGGAGCGCATTGCCACGCTGCCGTGGATCGAGGTCGCGGCGGTGCGCAAGGTCTATCCGCACACGCTGGAGGTGCGCGTCGAGGAGCGCGAGCCCTTCGCGCTCTGGCAGCAAGGCAGCGAGCTTTCCGTCATCGAGAAGTCCGGCAATGTGATCGCGCCGTTCTCCGGCGGCAAGCAGGCATTGCTGCCGCTGATCGTCGGCGCCGGAGCGCCGGCCAAAGCGCCCGATTTCATCTCCAGGATCAAGAAATATCCGGAGCTTGCCGCGCGGATCAAAGGCTATATCCGCATCGGCGAACGGCGCTGGGACCTGAAGCTGGAAAACGGCATCACCGTCAAGCTTCCCGAGGATGGCGAGGATCAGGCGATCGCCGACCTGGTCAGGATGGATTATGAGAACGGGCTTTTGACGCGCGACATCGCCGCCGTCGACATGCGCCTTTCCGATCGTCTCGTCGTCCAGCTGACGCCGGAAGCGGCGACGCAGCGCGAGGCCGCGCTCAACGAAAAGCCTAAAATACTGAAGCGCAAGCCGGAGACGAAGATATGAGCTGGCTTGGCGGCAACAGCGATGCCTCGTCGCGCCGGTCCGGCACCATGACGGTGCTGGATGTCGGCTCGAGCAAGGTGTGCTGCGTGGTGGCGAAGCTCAAGCCGCGCGAGGACGGCAAGCTGTTGCGCGGGCGCTCGCATCGCATCCAGGTGATCGGCATCGGCCATCAGAAGTCGCAAGGCGTGAAATCGGGCGTCGTCATCGATCTCGACAGGGCCGAGCACGCCATCCGCCTTGCCGTCGACGCCGCCGAGCGCATGGCCGGCCTGACGGTGGATTCGCTGATCGTCAACATGACGGCCGGCCGGCTGAAGAGCGAGACATTCTCGGCCACCATCAACCTTGGCGGCCATGAGGCCGACGAGGCCGACATCAAGCGCGTGCTTGCCGCCGGCGCCAAACAGGCGCTCCGGGCCGAGCGGGAGGTGATCCATTCGCTTCCCGTCGGATTTTCGCTGGACGGCGAGCGCGGGGTGCGCGATCCGCGCGGCATGGTCGGCGATCGGCTCGGCGTCGACATGCATGTGCTGACGGGCGACGCTGCTCCGTTGCGCAACCTGGAGCTCTGCATCAACCGCTCGCATCTGTCGGTCGAGCGCATGGTGGCGACGCCCTATGCCAGCGGGCTGGCCGCACTGGTCGACGACGAACTCGAAATGGGCGCTGCCTGCATCGACATGGGCGGCGGCACGACGACGATCTCGGTGTTTTCGGAAGGCAAGTTCGTGCATGGCGACGCCATCGCCATCGGCGGCAACCACGTCACGCTGGACATGGCCAAGGGCCTGTCGACCTCGCTCGACGCCGCCGAGAGGCTGAAGGTGATGCATGGCTCCGCGCTGCCCGGCAGCGCCGACGACCGCGACCTGGTGTCGATCCAGCCGATCGGCGAGGAAGGCGAGGTGCCGTTGCAGATACCGCGTTCGGTGATGACGCGCATCATCCGCGCGCGCATCGACGAGACGCTCGAACTGTTGCGCGACCGGCTGAACAAGTCCGGCTACGGCAATGCCGTCGGCAAGCGCGTGGTGCTGACAGGCGGCGCCAGCCAGCTTTCCGGCCTGCCGGAGGCGGCGCGCCGGATTCTCGGACGCAATGTGCGCATCGGCCGGCCGCTCGGCGTGGCGGGCCTGCCGGAGGCGGCCAAGGGACCGGCTTTCTCGACGCCGGTCGGGCTTTTGATCTACCCGCAGATGGCGAGCTTCGAGAGCCATCCGGCGAAAGGCATTTCCGGTCTGAGAATGACCGGAACGGGCGGAAAACTGCATCGAATGAGTCAGTGGTTGAGAGACAGTTTCTAATTGACGGGGGCAGCCCCATAGGCGGCCGCGGCGGCGAAGCGGCGTGAAAGGCAAAGGACGGAGACAATGACCATCAATCTGCAAAAGCCGGACATCACCGAGCTCAAGCCGCGGATCACCGTGTTCGGTGTCGGCGGTGGCGGCGGCAATGCTGTCAACAACATGATCACCGCGGGCTTGCGCGGTGTCGAGTTCGTCGTGGCCAACACCGACGCACAGGCGCTGACCATGTCCAAGGCGGAGCGGTTGATCCAGCTCGGCGCGCATGTGACCGAAGGTCTGGGCGCGGGATCGCAGCCGGAAGTCGGCCGCGCGGCGGCGGAAGAATGCATCGACGAGATCATCGATCATCTGTCGAACACCCATATGTGCTTCGTCACGGCCGGCATGGGCGGCGGCACCGGCACGGGAGCGGCTCCGGTTGTCGCGCGGGCTGCCCGTGAAAAGGGCATCCTCACGGTGGGCGTCGTCACCAAGCCGTTCCATTTCGAAGGCCAGCGCCGCATGAAGACGGCGGATTTCGGCATCGAGGAATTGCAGAAATGCGTCGACACCCTGATCGTCATCCCCAACCAGAACCTGTTCCGGCTGGCCAATGACAAGACGACCTTCGCCGACGCCTTCGCCATGGCCGACCAGGTGCTCTATTCGGGTGTCGCCTGCATCACCGACCTGATGGTCAAGGAAGGCCTGATCAATCTCGACTTCGCCGACGTCCGCTCGGTGATGCGCGAAATGGGCAAGGCAATGATGGGCACGGGCGAGGCCTCGGGCGAGGGACGCGCCATGGCCGCCGCCGAAGCCGCGATCGCCAACCCGCTGCTCGACGAGACCTCGATGAAGGGCGCCAAAGGTCTGCTGATCTCGATCACCGGCGGTCGTGACCTCACCCTGTTCGAAGTCGACGAGGCGGCTACCCGCATCCGCGAGGAGGTCGACCAGGACGCCAACATCATCCTCGGCGCGACGTTCGACGAGGATCTCGAAGGCGTCATCCGCGTCTCGGTGGTCGCCACCGGCATCGACAAATCGGCGGCTGAAATCGCCGCCGCGCCAATCGCCATCCGCGCGGCGCCGCCAAAGCCGGTTAACCGCCCGGCGGTCCCGGTCGCGGAAAGCCGTCCGGCGCCTGTCCAGAACGTCTATGAGCCACGCGCGGCCGACCCGGTTGCCGAGGCGATCCAGCTTGCCGAGGCCAACGCCGCGGCGATGGCGCGTCCCGCACCGGTTGCCCAGGCGGAAGACTTCCGCCCGCAGAGCAAGATCTTCCAGGCGCCGCCTGCCCAGCCGCAGCCGGTGGTCCAGCAGGCGATGCCGCAGCGTGAAGTGCTTCAGCCGGTGGCCGCCGCACCCCAGCGCATGCCGCGCGTCGAGGATTTCCCGCCTGTGGTGAAGGCTGAGGTGGAAGCCAAGAGCCGTCCGGCCGATCATGAAAACAGCGGGCCGATGGGGCTGATCAAGCGCCTGACAAGCGGTCTGACCCGCCGCGAAGAGGAACCCGCACGGCTGCAGCCGGCACTGCCGCGTGAACCGAAGCTGCGCCAGGCGGCCCCAGAGGTGCGTCGCCTTGCCAGCCAGGATCCGCAGCTTTACGCGCCGCGCCGCGGCCAGTTGGACGATCAGGGCCGGCTGACGCCGCAGGCCAGGACCATGCAGGAAGACGATCAGCTGGAGATTCCGGCATTCCTGCGCCGCCAGGCCAACTGACCTGTTAACAGTCCGTAACAATTGTTAACAGGCAAGCAAGAGATCGTTTGCCTGTTAACTTAAAAAGCCCTTGTAAAACAGAGCGTTATGGCGCTCAACTCACTTCTGGCCGTGGTTACAAAGAGTAAGAAACCGTGATTTGGAGTCTCCCTGCCGGATCACTATCTTCCCGCGACTAACATCGGTTTGCCGGGATTCGGGGAAGTGGCCCTGCCTGCCGATCAATCAAGTGCCGCGCCCTTTGGGCCGACAGAGCGGACTTGGGCAGCATGGGCTATGGGGTTTGTCTTGCAGGACTACCAGACGACACTTAAATCGCGTGCGACGCTGACGGGTACCGGCGTTCACAGCGGCAAACCCGTTACCGTTCATTTCCTGCCGGCGGATGCCGACACGGGCGTGGTGTTCCAGCTTTCAAATGGAAGCGAGAGCCGCGAATTCCGTGCGCTTGTCGCCGAAGTCGGCGCCACCGATCTCTGCACCATGCTCGGCGACCCCGGAGGCGAGCATATTGCCACCGTCGAACATCTGATGGCCACTGTCTTCGGCCTTGGCATCGACAACATCGTCATCGAAATCGACGGTCACGAGGTTCCGATCCTCGACGGCAGCGCCATGCCGTTCGTCGAGGCCGTGGACCAGGCCGGCATCGACACGCTGCCGGTCAAGCGCCGGTATATAAGAGTGGTCAAGCCGGTTCGTATCGAGAACGGCGCGTCCTGGGCGGAGTTCAGGCCCTATGACGGCACGCGCTTCGAAATCGAGATCGATTTCGAAAGCCCGGCGATCGGCCGTCAGCTCTTCGCGTCCGACATCAACCCCGATATTTTTCGTCGCGACGTCGCGCGGGCCCGCACCTTTGGCTTCATGAAGGATGTGGAGCGGCTGTGGGCCGCCGGCTACGCGCTTGGCTCGTCGCTGGAGAACTCGCTGGTGATCGGCGACGACAACCGCGTGATCAACATGGGAGGCCTGCGCTTTCCCAACGAATTTGCCCGCCACAAGACGCTGGACGCCATGGGCGATCTGGCGCTGGCCGGCGCCCGGTTCATCGGCTGCTTCCGGTCGTATCGCGGCGGCCACAGGCTGAACGCGGCGGCGTTGCGCCGCCTGTTGTCGGACCGTTCGGCCTTCGAGATCGTCGAGACGACGCGCCGCGAGCGTGGCCGTGCGGCCGAGATGAGCGCTGTCTACGCGCCCGTCTACGCCCCTTGGATGATCTGATTTTTAACGTTTTTCAGGCCTTATGAGGGTCGACCTGTGTTGCATGAATGCACCATAGGTCGCTGAAAAGGCATAGGCGTTCAGGCGACGCCAAACCGCCACAAAAATGTGCGATTGGCCGGCGATAGCGTTGCCGGGCAAGGCGGTTATGGTTTATGGCTGCTGCCGACGACTGGTGCATGTCGCTCAAAAGTGGGTGCCGGTTGGGGACAACGACATGCGAAGTGCATCAAAATAACGCCGAAAGGGCGGAATCCAATCATGGTCTTCAAGCGAGTTGGTCAATCGAAAGCGCCGCAACGGGCTGTTTTCCTGGCGCTTTCGGTGGTTGTTCCATCGCTCTTCCTGTCTGCCTGCATGTCGTCCGAGAAAGATGTCGATCTGTCGACCTATGTCGAGCAGACCGAACCGGCCGACGTTCTCTACAATCAGGGACTCGCCAATCTGAACGCCGGTCGTCTGGACGAGGCGAGCAAGAAGTTCGACGCGGTCGACCGCCAGCACCCCTATTCGGAATTCGCCCGCAAATCGATGGTGATGGGCGCCTTCGCCGACTATCGCAAGGGGAGCTATGACGAGGCGATCGGTTCGGCCAAGCGCTATCTTACCCTCTATCCATCGACCGAGGACGCCGCCTATGCCCAGTACATCATCGGGCTCAGTTACTACCGGCAGATCAAGGACGTCACCCAGGACCAGAAGGAAGCGCGCCAGACCGTGCAGACCATGCAGGATCTGGTGACGCGCTGGCCCGATTCGGAATATGTCGACGACGCCAAGGAAAAGATCCGCTTCGCCAACGACCAGCTTGCCGGCAAGGAGATGCAGATCGGCCGCTACTATCTCGAGCGGCGCGAATATATCGCGTCCGTCAAGCGGTTCCGCAATGTGGTGGAAAACTATTCCAATACGCGCCATGTCGAGGAAGCGCTCGCGCGTCTGACCGAAAGCTACTACGCGATGGGCCTGACATCGGAAGCGCAGACCGCCGCTGCCGTGCTCGGCACCAACTACCCCGACAGCCAGTGGTACAAGGATTCCTACAAGCTCCTGCAGAGTGGTGGGCTCGAACCGCGCGAGAATGCCGGGTCGTGGATATCCAAGGCCGGGAAGCTGATCACCGGCGCCTGATGCAGGCGTAGCGATGCTTTCCAGATTGTCGATCCGCGATATCGTTCTGATCGAGAAGCTGGACATCGACTTCTCGTCCGGCCTTTCGGTGCTGACCGGCGAAACCGGAGCCGGGAAATCCATCCTGCTCGACGCACTGTCGCTGGCGCTCGGCGCCCGCGGCGATGCCTCGCTGGTCCGCCATGGCGCGGCGCAAGGCCAGGTGATTGCCGTGTTCGACGTGCCGCGCAACCATCCTGCCCGAACGCTGCTTGCCGACAACGCCATCGAGGATGACGGCGACGTCATCCTGCGCCGCGTGCAGACGGCGGACGGCCGCACCCGCGTCTTCGTCAACGACCAGCCTTCCAGCGTGACGCTGATGCGCGATGTCGGCCACGCTCTGGTCGAGATTCACGGCCAGCACGACGAGCGCGCCCTGGTCGACCCTGGCGCGCATCGCGACTTGCTGGACAGTTTTGGCGGCCATCTCGGCGCGGTGCGTGCGACAGGTGAGGCGTGGCGCTACTGGCGCAGCTGCGAGCAGGACCTGGCCAAGCACCGCGCCAAGGTTGAGGCGGCGGCGCGCGAGGCCGACTATCTGCGCGCCGCGGTCGCCGAATTGACGAAGCTCGATCCCCAGCCCGGTGAAGAGACCGAGCTGGCGGAATTGCGCGCCACGATGATGCGGGCGGAAAAGATCGCCTCGGAAATCCATGACGCGCAGGATGTGCTTTCCGGTCCATCCTCGCCCCTGCCGCAGCTCGCCAGCCTGTTGCGGCGTCTGCAGCGCAAGGTAACGGAAGCGCCGGGCTTGCTCGACGATGTGGTCAAGTCGCTTGACGAGGCGATGCTGTCGCTCGACGCGGCGCAATCGGGCGTCGAAGCCGCACTTCGCGCCACTGAGTATGATCCGCAACGGCTGGAAAAGGCGGAAGAGCGGCTGTTTTCGCTGCGCGCCGCCTCGCGCAAGCACAGCGTGGCGGTCGACGACCTGGCGCAGCTGCGCGACACGATGGTGGCCGATCTTGCCGATCTCGATGCCGGCGAGGAGCGTCTGCATGGGTTGGAAAAGCAGGCCGCGGCCGCGCGCGAGGCCTACGACATTTCCGCCGCACAGCTATCGTCGCTTCGCCATGCGGCGGCCGTGGGGCTGACCAAGGCCGTCATGGCCGAATTGCCGGCGCTGAAGCTCGAACGGGCCGAATTCATCGTCGAAATGACGAGCGCGGCCGAAAACCGCATGGAAGAAGGCATCGACCAGGTCGAATTCTGGGTGCGCACCAATCCCGGCACCAGGCCCGGCCCAATGATGAAGGTCGCTTCCGGCGGCGAGCTGTCGCGCTTCCTGCTGGCGCTGAAAGTGGCGCTGGCCGACCGCGGCTCGGCGCCAACCCTGGTCTTCGACGAGATCGACACCGGCGTTGGCGGCGCCGTGGCGGACGCCATCGGCCAAAGGCTGGCGCGACTGTCGAAGCGCGTGCAGGTGCTTTCGGTTACGCACGCGCCGCAAGTCGCGGCGCGGGCGGCGACGCATTTCCTGATCTCCAAGTCCGGCGGCGCCGACAGGGTTGCAACAGGCATCGCCGAGATGGACCGAGCGGCGCGCCAGGAAGAGATCGCGCGCATGCTGGCCGGCGCGACCATCACCGACGAAGCCCGCGCGGCGGCCGAGCGACTGTTGCGCGAGAATACGGCCGCGGCATAGAAACGGCGGTCTATCTCCGAAATCCAGGCTTTCGGACGGAGCAGGATATGGCTCCATCCCGCTGTTCAGGAATGATTTTCGAGGGCCTGGTCTCTCCCTCATGGGAGAATCCTGTTCTATTGTGTCGCGCCACGTTCAGGGAAGAAAAGCATGTCGGAAAAGCCAGTCGATTCGCTGAGCGAAAGCGAAGCCGCCAGCGAGCTGAAGCGGCTGGCGGAGGAGATTGCCGAGCACGACCGGCGCTACCATACCGAGGACGCGCCGACAATCACGGACGCGGAATATGACGCGCTGACGCGGCGCAATCTCGCCATCGAAGACCGCTTCCCCAGCCTGGTGCGCGAGGATTCGCCATCGCGCCGGGTCGGCTCGCCGCCGGCGGAAGGCTTTGCCAAGGTGCGCCACGCGGTGCCGATGCTCAGCCTCGCCAAGGCCTATACCGACCAGGACGTCACCGATTTCATCGAACGCGGCCGGCGGTTCTTCGACCGCGACAAGGATCTCGACATCGCCTTCACTGCCGAGCCGAAGATCGACGGGCTGTCGGCTTCGCTGCGTTATGAAGGCGGCGTGTTCGTCCAGGGCGCAACACGTGGCGACGGCGCTGTCGGCGAGGACATCACCGCCAATCTCAGGACGATCGCCGATATTCCCAAGCACCTGAAAGGCTCAGGCTGGCCCGATGTCATCGAGATACGCGGCGAAGTCTACATGACCTATGCGGAATTCGAGGCATTGAAGCAACGGTCGGCGGCGGCCGGCGGCCAGGACTACGTCAATCCGCGCAATACGGCGGCCGGGTCGCTGCGCCAGAAGGATCCGTCGGTCACCGCCAGCCGCAACCTCAAATTCTTCGCCTATGCCTGGGGCTACACGACGTCGGATCCCGCTCCGACTCAATACGGTTCAGTGCAAAAGTTCGCGGAGTGGGGGTTCAAGATCAGCCCGCTGATGGTGCGGGCCAAGTCCGTCGAGGAACTGGTCGCGCACTACCACCTGATCGAGGAGCAGCGCTCATCGCTGGGCTACGACATCGACGGCGTCGTCTACAAGGTCGACCAGTTGGAGCTGCAGCGCCGATGGGGTTTCGTCACCGGCGAACCGCGCTGGGCCGTCGCCCATAAATTTCCGGCCGAACAGGCGATGACGACCGTGCAGAGGATCGACATCCAGGTTGGCCGCACCGGCACGCTGGCGCCTGTTGCACGGCTGGCGCCCGTCACGGTCGGCGGCGTGGTGGTCGAAAACGTCACGCTTCACAATGAAGACTACATCAAGGGCCTGGACAGCACCGGCCAGCCGATCCGCGACGGCATCGATGTACGCATCGGCGACACGGTGGTGATCCAGCGGGCAGGGGACGTCATTCCGCAGATCGTCAGCGTCGTCATCGACAAGCGGCCGGCCGATGCAGTGCCGTACGAATTTCCGCACTCTTGCCCGATCTGCGGTTCGCCCGCGACGCGCGAGATCAACGAGAAGACCGGCAAGGAAGATTCCCGCCGGCGTTGCACCGGCGAACTGATCTGTCCCGCGCAGGCCGTGGAAGGCTTGCGCCACTTCGTGTCGCGCGGCGCCCTGGATATCGAGGGGCTCGGCGCCGAAAACATCGACCTGTTCTTCAATGCGGGTTTGATCAAGACAGCCGCCGATATCTTCACGCTCAGGGATCGCCGTCCGGCGGTGACCAAGGCGCTGGCCGAGCGGCGCGAGGAGCAGGCCAGGCAGCGCGAGGCCGCATCGGGCAAGACGCGCAAGAATGTGCGCAGTGTCGAGGAACGCAATTATGAAGGCCTCGACAAGCTCTTCGCAGCCATCGACTCTCGCCGGGAACCCGAACTGGACCGTTTCATCTTCGCGCTGGGCATCCGCCATATCGGCGAAACGACGGCGGCCGTGCTTGCCCGGACCTTCTCGACCATCGAGGAGCTGATCCGCGTCGGCAAGGAGACGGCAAAGGCGGCCGATCCGCACATTGTCTTCCCATCGATCAACGGCATTGGCGACACGGTGATCGGCGCGCTTCGCGATTTCTTCGGCAATGAACGGAATGACGACGTGCTCGATGCGCTGCTCGCGCAGGTCCACCCGAAGCCGTACATCGTGGACGTCTCCGCCGACAGCGAGGTCGCCGGCAAGACGATCGTGTTCACCGGCACGCTGGAAAAGATGACACGTCCGGAAGCCAAGGCGATGGCGGAACGTCTCGGCGCCAAGGTCGCGGGCTCGGTTTCCGCCAAGACCGATCTGGTGGTTGCCGGACCGGGCGCCGGGTCCAAGCTCAAGCTCGCCACCGAACTCGGTATCGAGGTGATCGACGAGGACGCCTGGCTCGTGCGGATCGGCAAGGCGTGATGGCCGGCACGTTCGAGGGTTTCGGCCAGAAGGCCATTCCATTTCTCAAGGCGCTCGATTTCCACCAGAGCCGGGAGTGGTTTCAGGAGAACCGAGACCTCTACGAGCGGGAACTCTATGAGCCGTTCGGGGATCTGGTCGAAACGCTTTCCCAACGCTTCGCAGCGGCGGGACTGGGCTTGCGGGGCGATCGCAAGAGGTCACTGTTCCGCATCAACCGCGACGTGCGCTTTGCCAAGGACAAGCGGCCCTACAACAGCCATCTGTCGGCTATCCTGTCGCCGGACGGCAGCAAAATGGAGCAGGGCGTGTTCTTCGTTTACATCGGGCTCGACCGTTGCTTTGCCGGCGTTGCCTGGTGGCAGCCCGGTCCGGAGCTGCTGCAGGCCATGCGAAAGGCGATCGCGACGAAACCGGCGGAATTCCGCGGCCTGATCGGGAAACTGAAGAAAGCCGGGCTCGACCTCGACACGGAAGGATGCATGAAGCGCGCGCCACGCGGCTTCGAGCATGTCACGGAAGCCGATCTCGCCCAAGCTGTCCGCAACCGGCATTTCGCCGTCCGGCAGACGATCGATCCGGCCGCAATCCACACGCCGGCCCTGGTCGACGAACTCGTCGATTTCACGGTGCGCGCCAGGCCGCTGCTCGACTGGGGCAGGGCGATCCAGGGCAAGGTTTCGGCGGGTTAGGTTCTCTGGCCGCGGATGCGGCTATCGCGGTTACATCCGCATCAAAAGACCGCCATCGACGGGAAGTTCGATTCCGGTGATGTAGCTTGCTTCGTCGGAGAGCAGGAAAAGTGCTGCGTTGGCCATGTCCTGCGGCGTGCCGATCCGGCCGAGCGGCGCGTAACTGGCGACCGCCGAGCGCTTTTCCTCGGTGTCCCAGCGTGCCTGCAGCGGCGTCAGCGCCATGCCCGGACAGATGGCGTTGGACCGGATGCGGTCGCCGGCAAGCTGCATGGCTAGCGATTTGGAGAGCGCGCAGACGCCAGCCTTCGATGCCTGGTAGGCATCCTGCGGGTTCGCGTCGCCACGATACCACTGGATGGTCGAGAAATGGACCATGGCCCCGCCGCGTCCGCCGGAGCGCATGTAGGGAACGACCGATCGTGCCGTGTGCACGAAGGACTTCAGGTTGATGTTGAAGACCTGGTCCCAGACGTCGAGATCCATGTCGAGAGCCGATTTGTCGCGACCGAACCAGAGCACGCCGGCGACATTGGCGAGATAGTCGATGCCGCCGCGCTCGCGGCCCGCCGTGCCGACGACCTGTTCGACAAAGGCGGCGTCGGTGAGATCGCCCTGTGCGAAAGTGAGCCTGTCGTCATAGGAGGCGAGGGACGCTGGACGAGCCTTCACGTCGATAGCGGTAACGGATGCTCCCGCTTCGAGCAGCGCGAGCGTGATCGCTTCGCCCATGCCGCCACCGGCGCCAGCGACAACCGCGTGCCTGCCGGTGAAATCATAAACGATCATCTGTCTGCCCCTCATCTGCTTCGCCACGCGCGATCGCCGGACAATAGGGGCGGATAAAAATTCCATCAAGCCGTATTAGAAAAAATTTGCCAAAATGGAAAATCGCGATATCGTACCCTGATGACTTCCCAGTTCGAACGGATTTCACAACCATGAATTTGCATCCCGGCGCGCGGACCTTCTCCGTGACCTCTCCCGTCGACGGTTCGACCTATGCGACGCGCTTCTATGCCGACGGCACGGCAATCGAGGCCGCGCTGACGCGGGCCCGGGCGGCATTGCCCTCCTGGCGGCGGATGCCGGTGGCCGAGCGGCTGGCGATCCTGCAGCGCTTCGGCGAAGAGATGAAAGCTCGGGCCGCCCCGCTTGCCGAGATGGTCGCATGGCAGATAGGCCGACCGCTGTGGCAGGCCGACGAGACGCCGCGCTTGGCGCTGATCGGACAGCTGCTTTCCGACATTGCTCCGCAAACGCTGGCGGACGTGCCTTATCCCTCCGACGAGACCATCCGCCGCTATGCCCGGCCGGTGGCGGGCGGCCTTCATCTGTCGATCTGTGCCTGGAACTACCCGACCGCCATGCTGGGCTATCTGGTGACGTCGCCGCTTGCGGCCGGCAATGTCGTGATCTTCAAGCATTCGCCGCAGACACCTCTGATCGCGGAGGTGGCCGAGGAGGCTTTCCGCGCCGCCGGCGGGCCCGAAGGCGTGTTCCAAAGCTTGCATCTCGACCATGCCGATGCGGAGCGACTGATCGCGTCCGGCACCTTCAATGCGGTGAACTTCATCGGTTCGGTCAATGGCGGGCGGCGCGTCCATGCCGCCGCCGCCGGCACGTTCACGCAAGTGCATCTCGAGCTCGGCGGCAAGGATCCGACCTATGTGCGCGCCGATGCCGACCTCGAGGCGGCGATACCGCAGATCGCCGAAGGCACATACTCCAATGCCGGCCAGTCCTGCTGTTCGGTGGAGCGCATCTATGTCGACCGGGCGATCCATGACCGCTTCGTCGACGCCCTTGTCGTCGAGACGGCGAAATGGACCATCGGACATCCGATCGGCGAGAAGCCGATGGTCGGCCCAGTGGTGCGGGCGAGCGCCGCCGACACGATTCGCGATCTCACCGAAAGGGCGGTGCGGGCAGGGGCGCGGCGGCTGATGCCGCAGGACGGCGCCCTAGTGGCCGAGGGGCTTGGCGCTGCTTACGTGGCTCCGGAAGTCCTGGTCGGGGTCGATCACGGCATGCAGATCATGCGCTACGAGCTGTTCGGGCCGGTGGCCTGTATCCAGCCCGTCAGCAGCGACGACGAGGCGCTTCGGTTGATGAACGACAGCGATTTCGGCCTGAGCGCCTCGATCTGGACGCAGGACATCGATCGCGGCGTGGCGCTGCTCGACGAGGTCGAGGCCGGCACCGTCTATCTCAACCGCTGCGACCACGCCGATCTGCATCTGCCCTGGGGCGGGGTCAAGAATTCAGGCCTCGGCCGCACCAATGGCCGTGCGGGCCTGACAGAAGCAACGGCGGCGAAGGCCTATCACATCCGCTCCGTCATCGGTTGAACTGGAGGTCGTCCGGTGAACGCTGGGGGCCTTGCAGGGCTTGACGATGCGACCGTCGAGAGGCTGGCCGCAGCCAGTGTCGAGCGGCTGTCGCCCGACGCGGCGAGCCCCTATCTGCTGATCGCCGAGCACGCCGGCAATCTCGTACCGGCGCCATGGCGTGATCTTGGCCTGGCGGCGCCCTATCTCGGCACGCATTTCGCCGTCGATATCGGCATCGACGCCTTGACGCGCCAGCTCTCGCGGACATTGCGGACGCCGGCCGTGGTTACGCATTATTCGCGGCTGTTCCTCGACTACAACCGCCCGGCGGCTGAGTGGGATTTCATGCGCCCGGATCTTGGCGGCATTCCGGTGCCCGGCAATCTCGCGGTCGATGCGGCGGACGCCAGGCTGCGCAAGCGCATCGCCTGGGCGCCGATCGAACAGGCGATCACCGAGACCGCGGCGGGCCGGCAGGCGCTCGTCTCGATACACTCCTTCACCCCGGTGATGGGTGGCATCAGGCGCGCCGTCGATATCGGCGTGCTGTGGCGCGAGCCGTCGCCCTTCGTCACGTCGGTG
>NZ_CAUM01000135.1 GCF_000350085.1 Mesorhizobium metallidurans STM 2683 | reverse complement strand
ACTAGGAGGTTCGGAAACTTTAGATAATATGGCCCCATTAGATTCGAGTGTTAATCGCAGCCTTGGTGCTCAGATACAAAACCTGATCAAGGACCTGCCCTATGGCACCAGAATTAATAAGGTAACGATCGGAGATCGCTAGTGTTTGAGAAATTCAGACAGAATTTCCCCATGGATGCCGGGGTAACGCCTGGTGGCGGCAATTTGGATACGAAAGTGCCTGGGCTTAACGAGTTGCTGGCGAGCTTCGGCGGCGCGTCGTTCAAGCGCGGTTTGTATCGGATAAACCGGGCATCGGAGGTAACACGTTGGAATGCACGCGTTGTCCTAGGCTTCCCTGAATTCGCCGGGCGGATTACCTGCTTTGGCTATGATTGGCTTGGCAGGGCCTTTGCAGTTGATACCGGAAGGTTGGAACAAGGCGAGCCTGGTGTCGTAATGTTTGAACCAGGCACAGGAGAGGCCCTTGAGGTGCCCGCCAATATCCGCGCCTTCCACGACGCAGAACTCCAAGAATATGAAGATGCAGCCTTGGCTTCCGACTTCTACACAAAGTGGCGGGAGATCGTCGGCACCGAGCCAGCCTATACGCAATGCGTCGGTTACAAGGTACCGCTGTTTCTCAACGGGAAGGACGAGATCGAAAACCTCGAACTGTCGGACCTGGATGTCTACTGGCACATTATGGGTCAGCTAATTTTGAAGGTCAAAGACCTGCCGATGGGGACGCGAGTGAACATCAAAGGCGTTAATTAAAGACATGTTTGCTGGTGGCACCGCCGGATTGAGTGCGGCGATGGCGCAGCTTTATTCAATATTTCCCATGAAATAGCCATCGACGGCGTCGAGGCGCAGTCGCATGAGCTGACCGTTCGAGCGCAAGTGGTTCGCGGCCTGGAAAATCCGCGCGTTGCGCAGGTGGAGAAACGACCGTGGCGGGCTCCCGGGCGCCGGCTCCTCGCCGGCCTTGGGGTACATGTTGGCGAAATCCATCATGGCGCGGCCCAGAACGTCCTGCAGGTCGGCGGGGTCGCTGGACCCATGTATCGAGGCGTTGCGCATCTGCCGGCTCAGTTCCTCAAAGTACTTCCTGCCGCTGATCATGGTGCCGGCGATGACCGTGCCGCGTATGAACAGCGTCATGCCGATTTCCAGATTGCCCTCGGCGAACGTCACCAAGGCATCGAGATAGGCGTCATGAGGGTGCAGTTCGGCCGGGTCTCCCTGCGCGTCCTTTACGCTGTGTTTCATTTTTCTCCCCCTCAGAGATCAGCATTCAGCCGTGGCGCAAGAAATGTAGGTCTGGCGCTGCCGCTCAGCAAAGCCTGGAAAATCACTCGCCCAATACGATCCCGGACGCAACAATTTGCGCGGTCAGCCTGGTGAGCTTTTCACGCTTCACCAGCGTCGGCTTTTTATAGATGCGTTTCATCGCAGGGCTCCGCAGGGGTTCCGCCAACACACCGAACGCGCTCGCCGCGGTTGCGTTCCCTTCGCCCGCTATTATGCGGCCTTTGCCCAAGGCGAAGCCTTGTGCCCGGCACCGTGGAGTCTAAGCCATATAATGTGTACGAGGTGACAAAGCCTGTTAGAGTTCTGTCGGGAAAACCGCGCCCTGGTTTCTTCAGGGCGGAGGCGGCATTCAGTATAAGTTTTATACCTCGATCCGGGATGCGGCTGGATTGAAATATCCGAGAAGGATCACAGAATGACCAAGGAGGAGTTTCTGGACGCTGTTCGGAGTGAGAACATCAGGCCCGACGCCTTCAGCTTGTACAACGACAGTGACGAGTCTCTCGTGCTTGATAGGGATGGCCATCGCTGGGTCGTCTACTACAGCGAGCGCGGTTGCAATCAGGGAAGAAAAGCTTTCGGGCAGAGACTGATACCCTTGAACACATGCTGGAGATCCTGACAAAGAGTCACACGTCTAGACAAAGGCCCAGAGGAATTATGTGATGAAGGATCATGTCGTTGTCATTGGTGGTTGGGATGACGATAAAGTCACGATATTCGTCTTCAGGATTTTATCGTGGATGGCCAATCGTTCATCCCGATTTCCTCCGACGAGGCGACATTCAAGCGAGAAGCCGCCGGCAGCGGTTTTGAGAAGGATGGGGTTTCGATAGACCGCAATCTCCTCGTTTCGATTCTTGCCGAGGACCAGGTGCTGGTTCTCAATCCGGGCAGCGACAAGGTGAAGATGACCAAAGCGGATCTGGCCAAGGGCCTGAAGGGGATTTGAAGCGACAGCCAGTCGCGGAATGCGACGCTGCTTTTGTCGACTTCGCTTGAGGGTTATGTACACGCGCGACAGCGGCGGCAAGACGCGCCAGATCGGCGATACGATCGAAAACAAAGTACCGGCGATCGGCAGCGTCGGATACCGGTTCAAGCTGGCGGCTGGCGCTGCAGGCGTGGATTGGTGTAGCTTGACGTTGTCTCGGCTTGGCGCGGCGGATCCGAAATTCGTCCGCCGCGCTGCTGCTTCAAGGCGATGCGAACCTCGGAGCCGCCACACATTGGCCAGTAAGGACCTTCAGATGAAGGCCAGACCTTTCAGATGAAGGATTGACGGTATCTTGTTGCACACAGACTCATATCCGACCATGGCAAGGATCATTTTCCAGGCCGCGTTGGTTTTTGTCCTCCTGCTTGCCCTTTCACCGGCACGGTTCCTGCAGGAGTTCGGCATGGCGTTCACGTTCGATCACGACAAGCTCAACCACGCCGCCGCCTTTGCCGTGTTGGCGGCTCTGGGAAGCCTCGGCTGGCCGGAGCACAAGGCAAGGCTGATTGTCCTTCTCGCTCTTACCGGCGCCGCGATCGAGCTTCTCCAGGGCATGCAAGTGACAGGGCGCGATATGAGTATATTCGACTGGTTTGCTAATTGCGCCGGCATGGCATGCGGGTTGACGTTCGCAGGCTGGACAAAGCGGCTCGTCAGCGGATTGCCATAGGTCGCAGCGGTTTTGGTTCCCTCCAGGACTAGACACGGCTAACCAGCCATTTTTCGCCGACAGTACTCCCCGCCTGCGATCCTTGAATCCCCCAGCTACGGATTTGGACGTCTCGCGGGCGCACTGACATTCTCGATCTTTCAAGCCCCGTTTTTGCGGGGCTTTTTCATGGAGCAAGCCCTTATGGCCCGACCTGCAACTGCCGCTGTTCGACTTCTGACCGGCGAACGCGAACCCGTGCGTCTGGCGACCACGGCCGACATCATCCTCAATGGCCTGCAGGCCATCGATGGCGTGCCGGCCGAGACCGGCGACCGGGTGCTGGTCAAGGACCAGGCCGACCCGACGCAGAACGGCATCTATACGGCGAGCGAGGGCGAATGGTTCCGCGCCGCCGACGCCCGCACCGCCCGCACCCTGCAGAAGGGAACGACGGTTCACGTCCAGGTCGGCTCGGCAAATGCGGACCGGGTGTTTGAATTCACCTCCGACGAGCCGGTGGTGGGCACGGACGCCATCGCCATTGCCGCATTCTTGCCACCCGACATCTCGGACGCGGTCGATGAGGTTGAAGCGCTGCGCGACGAAGCGCAGGTGCTGAAGGAGGCGGCCGAGGCCAGCGCCGGCCAGGCAGCGGCCAGCGCGTCCGCCTCTGCCGCCAATGCCGGACAAACCGCCGCTGACGTCGTTGCCACGGCGGCTAATCTGGCCAGTGCCCAGGCGGCGCGCGACGCATCCTTGTACGGCAAGGGCATCTTTCCGACGGTTGCGGCCGCGATCGGCCTTGGCGTCGTCGGCAACGGCGCGATCACGGCCGGCGCCAGCGGCACCAACGGCACATTCGACCTGGCATTTACCGGCGGCATCGGTTCGGGCGCCGCCGGCCGCTTCGTGGTGGCGGGCGGCGCGCTGACGCAGATCCTGATTACCGCGACCGGTTCCTACACGGTGGCGCCGAGCTTCAGCTTCGCGGCGTCGGCGGGGTTGGCCGGTGCAAGCGCGGCCGTGGTCTTGGGCCGGAATGTCGATGTCGGCGAGTATTTCTGGACCGAAGTCTCGGCCGGAATCCTTGGCCTCTACAACGTAGCGGCCGGGCCGGCGGCTACGGACACTGACATCAGGGCCGCCAGTTCTGCCCTGCTCTCCACCGTTGATGGCAATTCGATGCTCAACGGTCTAGGCTTACCTACCGCCAAGATGGTCGAAGCCAGCGGCGCGAACCTCAACCCGTCCCTGTATCGCCTCTACGCCTACACCAATGGTGACACGCTTGAGCATGTTGTTGTGGCCAAGGCGGCAGAGAGGGGCAGTCTGCAACTCATCTGCGCTGCTACCGGGGCCATCTACACGGCCAACTTCGACCTCAACCAGGGCACGGCATCAGGCAGCGGCGCAAACTTCGTAAGTGCCACGATCACTGCCTTGGGATCGGGCTGGTATGAATGTAAGGCGACCGCGTTGATCGGCGCTAGCGGAAACAACAATTTCCAAGCTCGCATGTCCCCCGGTGCCCTGCCTTATACAGGCGACGGCGTGTCGGGCATGTACGTTCGCAGCATCGTCCTTCGCAAGCAAAACACCCTCGCAAATTTGTTCGCCAGCAGAGACCCCACAAGCGGGACTTTCACCCGACAGAACCTCGCGGACGTGATCGGCACCGCTACCGCTGATGCCCCTGCAATTCTTCCCTTGATGTCCACTGTTGACGCACTTGACATCACCGTTAATGGCCGCATGTCGGCCACCAAGCTGGTTGAGCCGAATGTCAGCGGAAGTCCGTCCTTCTGGCAACCACGCTCGGGCATGGTGCTTGGGCAGACGGTTACCCTGGAGGTGATCGCCAAGCAGGCTGAGCGGAATCGTCTCAACCTGTTCTCGAACTCAGGCGCTCGCTATGACGCAACATTTAATCTTGACTTGGGCACCTTCACCATCAACCCAACTTTCGCCGCGCCGATCGTCACCATGGCCAAACTCGGCAACGGCTGGTTTAGGATCACACTGGAAAAAGTGGTTGATGTAGCGGGGGGAATGAACCCGCAGCATCGCGTTTATGGCGCCAGCGGAGGGCATCCCTACGTAGGTGACGGCGTTTCAGGCCTTTATGTCCAATCGTCCACCTTCAAGGTCAATGGCGGGCCGAACCTCAGCACGTCCCCGACCAACCTTTCAGTGGCCCCATGGTCTCGCAGCGCTGGCTCAACGGCCACTCCCAATGCTGCCCTGTATCTCGGCCTTCTGTCCGACCCTACCAGCATAGGCGGCGGTGGATCGGCCGACGACGGCAGCGCGGCACTGGTCGGCAAGAAGTGGGCCGCCCTTGGTTCCAGTATCACGATTGGGAATTACTACGCGCCCCTGCTCGCAGAACAGACCGGAATGGTGCTGACCAACCTCGGCGTCAGTGGTTCGGCTCTCGGGCTCAGCACCACCGCTTATCCGAGCTACGGCATGTCCGCCAGAATTGCTGACATTCCAATTGATACAGAACTGGTCGCCCTTGAGCCCGGCCCGAATGCCTTCGGCGCGCAGGAGACGCCGCTGGGCATGTTCGGCGACACCACCTACGCCACGGTCTACGGGTCGTTGTGGAGGGCCATCCTCGATATCCGTGCGCAGGCCCCGGTTGCCAAGATCGTCTTGATCGGCGTCTACAGTGGTGGCTCCGGCCACGCGACGCACCGGATAGGTCGGGTCAACGGCCAAGGTAACACGATGGACCAGCATATGAAAGCCGAACGCGAGGTGTGCCAAGCGTTCGGTGTCCCCTATATCGACACGTCGCAGAGCGGCATGGGTTACCACACTTCGACCCTGTACATGGCCGATGAGCTTCACCCGAACGCGGCCGGCAGCTTGCGTCTCGCTACACACCACGCCGGAGCCCTACGCAAGATGGTGCTCAACGGTCTGTTCGTGAACTAGAAGCGGAAGTGCTCATCGACGTGCCGAGGAACGACCGTGCTAAACTCCAAACAGGAGTGGGTACTGAACACCGAAAAGAAATGGCAGCGGCTTGGGACGGCAATCACGGTCGATGGGTCGTACACACTATCTCTCCGATCATATGCTGTCGATTTAGGTGAATCCGTCTGGATCACGCCGGTCGCTTGTGGCAAATGTCGCTGAATGCGCATCTTCACCACCATCCTCGCTCTGCGTCGTCGCTTTTGGTCATGGATCGCCACTGGAGCGGCAAGGGAGAATGCCATCATCGGGCCGCGAACTCGGTTCGGCGCCGGCGCTGAAATTTTCAATATCCACGGTGACCGATCGCGAGTGAAGATTGGTGCGGATTGCCGCTTGGACGGGCATTTGCAGATCTTCGCGCACGAAGGGAATATCCAAATCGGAGATTTCTGTTTCGTTGGCGCCGGGTCGACGATCTGGTCGTCTGACCCCGTCGGTATCAAGATCGGCAAAGGGGTGCTTGTCTCTTCCGGTGTTGCAATTCACGATACCAATTCGCACCCCATGGACCATGAAAAGCGGTTCGCACAAACCGTGGCCATCTTCCGAACCGGCCATCCTCGTGCCGATCCGGGTATCCGTTCGGCCCCGGTGACAATCGGTGACGACGTTTGGATCGGCACCGGAGCAATGATCATGAAGGGCGTGACGATTGGCGACCGGGCGGTTATCTCGGCTCGGGCCATCGTTCGCAGGGACATTCCGGCCGACTCGTTAGTCAGGGCTGACGACTAATTGGCCGGCGCTCTTCAATCAGTACCTCGCCATCGTATAGAGCCATGTGCAATTTCGGCATCTGCTTGCAAATGTCCTTGAACTGCTTGCGCATCGCAGCCTGGTGTCAATCGGCATGGAAACTTGCCGCTCCTGCTGAACTGCATGGATGGTGAAGCGAAGTGGTGGGGCCACTGTACATCGTTTTCATATCAGCCGCCCTCAGGTCGCATCGACAAAAGGCATGTGCTTGATTCGGTTCCATTGCTCTGCCGCAGTCGTGCCAGACCAGCGGTTGCGCAGAGAGTTTTCGCGGTAGGCTTGCGCGGGCTCCAGCCCCGGCAGAGAAGATGAGAGCGGCAAGAAGAATATGTTGCCGCCTGCCGCCGAAACTGCGACCAATTTATAACCGTTCGCGCTACACAGGTTCGTCACAGCTGTAATCGACGCCCCATGATACCAGCCGCTTTCATGCTTCTCTTTCCGGTCAAAGGATGGATCGTAGGGCACGGTAATCGGTTTCAAGCCAAGGCTGGCGTTGTATTCGACGGAGATCACGGCCGGGCGCACCGGCAGTAGCTCTTTGAGAAACCAGTAATCGTTCCCATCGACATCGATAGAGAGCACCCCGAGCTCGGGGAAATGGGCGCCAAGGCTTTTGATGTTGTCGAGGGTGATGAAGCTCTGGCGTGACTCGATCCGCTTTGGGAGGACGGCCTTTGCGAGACGGACCGTTGTCTCGTCGCCATCAACAAGCAGGCCATTGAAGTCGGCGAGACCGATGCAGTTGTATTCGGTCGGGTGAAAGCCGAATTCTACGAATGTGCGCGGACAATTGAGCGCCAGCCTAGAGAGGATGACGCTTTCATCAGATTGTGGCGCCCCGCCTAATCGAGCCTTCAGCAGATGGTAGTAGTAGCGAAGCGGCGTGCTACGGAGGAACGCATGTGCACGGGTTTGGATGCTCATCAATCTTCCTCGGTTGCTCAGGAACTCCTCCGTCATTTGCGGCTAGAGGCGGGCGCTTTGCAAGAGCGAGCCTGTGCAGGTGGCGCCATTCGCAAAGTGGGCTATCGGTCGAGATGACCTTCAAATCGCCGAAGAGAAAGTCGCTTGCGCGGAGCGTAGGGGAATGCGCAATGGCTAGCGATGGCTGCCCTGCGGCTTATTGTGAGGACCTTGCTGGTTGTTCGACCACCAGACGAAATACAGCGAGCCCATCTTCATGACCGGTACGCGGCGGTCGCGCTCCCGACCGCGCAATTCGCGATAGGTCTTCATCTTCAGCGTGCCGCCCGGCAACTTGATACGCACTGCCATCGGTTCAACTCCCGTTGTGCAACGCAGCAATAATGTGCAATTGCAGCAATAAGAGACCTTCCCTTGCGGAAGAGTCAACATCCGGTCATCGACTATTTCCGGGACGATCCACGATATAGCCGCCGGATAACAGTTTTATGATCGCGACGGGCTTGCAACGCTGCCGTGCAAGTCATCGTCCGATACGCCATCAGCCCAGTCGCCGATCCTTTGAAGGACGCTGGCGGTTCGACCACCAGATAAGATAGAGCGAGCCCATCTTCCACACAGGCACACGGCGGTCGCGCTCGCGCTCGCGCAACTCCCGATAGACCTTCATCTTCAAGGTGCCGCCCGGCAACTTGATCCGCACCGCCATCGGCCCAAACCCCATTGTGCAATGCAGCGACAAAGGGCTTCCGCTACGGAAGAGTCAACGGCCGGGCGTTGACTATTTCTGGGACTGTTTTCGTAACAGCGTCCATGCGTGCGAAGGGCGCGCGGTACTCCAGCAGGGCATCGCCGTTCTGTCCTGGTCCGCTCTCGGACCTTTCACGACCGCGAATTTTGGATCATCGTTTTGGCGGGCGTTTCGACGGGCCATCCGACATGCTGCTCGGCCACCATATGATGAAGTGATCTCCGATCTGCCAGACCGGAACTTCGCGCTTCTGCTCACGGCGACGCAGCTCGTCTTTTTTCTTGATCTTCAGAGTACCCCCTGGAAGCCTGATCCTTATCGTCACGTGCCCTCCCGCACCTTGTGTCCCACAAGGCACGAACGATTCACCGGAGCAGTTTCATCCCGGCTAAGCAATTTCGATTGAGGCGAGGGCACAGATGGAGCTGCTCTCAAGCGGCCAACGCCGTCATTTGAAGAAATCCGCCATGCCCTGGATGGCCAGGAACGCATAGAGGATCGGCCCGGCGACCAGCCCGCAATAGAGACACAGGATCGCCGCCAGCGCAAAAAGCAACGGCTTGTCGCGGCCGACCGCGCATAGTTCGGCCTTCGCCGTCCAGCGCGCCGCGGCCATTGCCGTTTCCTTGTCTTCCGACATCTGCGGATCCTCCCTGTCCTCCCCTTCGGGCCCATTTCACACGATCGCTTGCAAACATCAACCTGCCCGCGACCGGGCGGAAAGGAACTGCGATGGACACCGCTTTCAAGGGCGCTGCGAAACGTCTGGACGACCTCGATCTGCCCCGGCTTGGCGCACTTATCGGCGTCGGCGAGGACGAGATCCACGCCTTTCTTGATGTCGAGACCAGCGGCAACGGCTTCGATGCGCAGGGGCGGCCGATCATCCTGTTCGAGCCGCATGTGTTTTTCCGTAATCTGTCGGGGGCGGCGCGAGCGCAAGCCGTCGCGGCCGGCCTCGCCTATCCGAAGTGGGGCGAAAAGCCCTACCCCAGGGATAGCTACCCCAGACTGAAGGCGGCTGTCGCGATCGACGAGACGGCAGCGCTGAAATCGGCGTCGTGGGGCCTCGGCCAGGTTCTCGGCGAGAATTTCGAGGCGGCCGGCTTCCTCACCGTGCAGTCCATGGTCGAGGCCATGATGGAAGACGAGGCGCTGCAGCTTGAAGCGGCGGTCAATTTCATCGCCGAGAACCGGCTCGGCGACAAATTGCGCAATCACGACTGGGCGGGTTTCGCCAAGGGCTACAACGGCGCGTCCTACAAAAAGAACGCTTACGACACCAAGCTTGCCAATGCTTTCCGCAAATGGTCGCGCATCAGGGACACGCCGTGGCCTCCAGCGGCCTCTCCTGCGGTTCCCCGCCCAGCACCCATCCCGGCCTCTCAGTCGTCAAGGCCCGCGGCGCCGCCCGTGGCGGCTATGCCCAAGCCTACGGCAAAGCAAGGCTTCTGGACCGCGCTCCTCAATCTCATTCTCACTCTGTTCGGAAAGAAATGAACCATGGCTCGCTATTCGAAATTCATCGTCGCAGTCGCCGGCATTGGCGTGCTGATCGGCCTTCAGCAGTTTCAGGTCGAAATCCCCGGCCTCGGTGGCGTGGTGCGAGACCTGATCGTCGGTGCCCTTGTGGCCGGCGGCGTTTACCGCATCCCGAATCGGGGGGCGTGACATGGAAGGCCGGATTGAACTCATCACCGCCTACCTCCGCCAATCCTGGCCGCCGTTCGCCGTCGGCGCGGTCGCCGGCCTGATCCTTGGGCTGCTGCTATGAGCGTGCTCCTCGCAATCCTGTCGGCGCTCGCCGGCAACAAGACGATCATGGCGATCTTCGCCGCGCTCGTCGGCGGCATCGGGCTCTACGTCGCCGGTGGGGTCAGCCGGGCGAGAAAGGATGCGGCGAGGCAAGCCGCGGAAAAACTCACCGCCGCCGAGGACCGCCTCGAAATGGATCGCGAGGCGAGCGATGCCGAGCGCGCGGCGCGTGGCCTGCCGGACGAGGCGGCGCGGCGGGAGGCCATGCGATGGGCAAGGCGCTGATGATCGGCCTGCTGCTTGGGGAGAGCTTGCTCACCGGATGCACGACGCCGGCTTCGGTCGGCAATCCGCGCCAGGTCTGGTGCGACCATAACCAGCCGCGCCGCTCGTCCGCTTTCGTCGTCGCGGCCATGACGCGGCCCGAGCTCGACGAGATGAACGCCTACAACGGGAAGGGCGCCAGATGGTGCGGGTGGATGCCGTGATACAGGAGCTTCTCGATACGCTCGGCATCAAGGCGCCGGTGGTGGTCGCCGGTCTTTCCGGTGGCATTTTGCGGGCCTTGTCGCGCCACCGCTACAAGGTTCGCGAGATGGTGGCGTCGCCGATCTGCGGCGCGCTGGCGGCGGCCTACCTCACGCTTCCCGTGGTGCATTATTTCCGCGCTACCGGCCTGCCTGTTCCGGACGACGACACCACGACGCTGGCCGCGGCGTTCCTCATCGGCGTCTCGGCGATGTGGATATCAGACATCGTGTTCGAGGTGATGGTGCGGCGATTCAAATCGGGGAGGGAGGAGTGAAAATCGCGCCTTGCGGAAGTCTAAAGCGTATCGCGTAAAGCATCCCCT
>NZ_CAUM01000136.1 GCF_000350085.1 Mesorhizobium metallidurans STM 2683 | reverse complement strand
ATCTGGATGGAAGCTTACAAGCGTGGCGGTCACACGGTTTGGGACTGCAAATATCATCTGGTGTGGGTGACGAAGTACCGTCATGCGGTGCTAGGCGGCGACGTCGGCAACCGGTGCCGGGAACTGTTGCGTGAGACGGCACGGGCGCATGAAATGGTTGTGCACGCCGGATCGATCAATCGCGACCATGTGCATATGCTTGTGTCGATCCCGCCGAACCTGTCGGTATCGCGCGCGGTGCAACATTTGAAAGGACGCAGTTCGCACAAGCTGTTGAGCGAGTTCGGCATATTGCGCAAGCGTTACTGGGGCCAACACCTGTGGGCGCGCGGTTATTGGGTGGTGAGCAGCGGGAACGTCACCGACGAGATGTGGGCCGAATACATCAAGAACCAGACGCCGCCAGAGCCCGACGACGACTTCAACGTGACGTGAGTTGGCGCCAAGTCCGCCGAACGGCGGACCGATCCGGCTTTGAGCCGTAACCTGAAGCCACCGCCTTTAGGCGGTGGAGAATTCACTCCCTTTGGAAACTCTACTCCGGCGGCCATCTGGCGGCGTTTTCTGCGCTTCCGGCCTTCGCCGGCCGAAGCACTGATGAGTGGTCGTGACAGTTAAGGCTACGGCCGGCGTAGGCCGGTGCTCACGGACCCAAAAGTCCGCTGCGCTCCGGTTCTCGAAACCACCACCACCTGGCGCGCCGGAGCGAGTTTCGAAACGGCCTCTAAAGCTCGCCGCCAATCAACCCATGAAGGAAAGACAAAATGGCAGACGCTTATACCCGTATCGCGGACGCGATCGTTCCGTCCGTTTATGCACAATACTCGTTCGAGGAGCATGTCCAGTCGCTCGAGATCTACCAGGCCGGGATCCTGTTTTCCGACCCGTCCATCGCTTCGAAACTGTCGATGGGCGGCCGCTCGGTCGACATGCCCGGCTGGAAGGATCTCGGCAACGACCCGTCCGAACCGGTCAATGACGACCCGGCCGACTCCATCGAGATGAAGAAGATCGGTTCGCGCCGCGAGGTCGCCGCCCGTAATGTCCGCGCACAGGCGTGGGGCGTTCCGGACCTGACCTCGATCCTGGCCGGCGACGACCCGCAGAAGCTGATCGTGCGCCGCCAGACCGAATATTGGCAGCGCGCCAACAAGCTGACCTTGCTCGGCATCCTGAAGGGCGTCGTCGCCGACAACATCGCCAATGATGGCGGCGATCTGGTGCGCACCACCGGCGCCTCCATCGTCGACACCGACATCATCGAGGCCGCCTATCTGATGGGCGACCGCGCCGACAAGTTCAAGACGATCTGGATGCACTCGAAACAGATGAAGGCGCTGAAGCTCGCCGACCTCATCGACTATGTGCCGTCGTCGGAGCAGGGCGGGCCGCTGATCCCCTATTATATGGGGCTCAGGGCCGTCGTCGACGACGACATTCCGGTGGCAGCGGGCGTCTACACCGCCTTCATGTTCAAGGACAAGGCGATCCTGTGGAACGAGCTTCCGGTGAATACGGAAGGCGGGCCGCTGGAGTTCGATCGCAAGCCGCGCCAGGGCCATGGCGGCGGCGTCACGGAAATGGTCGGCCGCCGGCACTTCGTGCCGCATGTGCCGGGCACCCGCTTCCTCGACGCCTCCTCGGCCGGCGAATTCGCCACCGACGCGGAGCTGGCGCTGGCGGCGAACTGGGACCGCACGGCCTCCAGCGTCAAGAACATGACCTTCATCGCGCTGAAGACAACCGAGGTTTGAGCAAGCGGGCGGAGAGCTGTCAGCACTTCGCCCTGCGCATGAGGCAGTTGCAATGCCTTTCAAAAAAGAAAAGGCGGACCCGAGGGACAGTGGGTCCGCCTTTGTTTACCGACCGGCGTCGGGGTTTGGACAAATGCCGGCAAACAAGTCGAAGCAATATCAGCAGGCGTTCGCTGGGCTTCGGTAAGTGCAAGTGTGGACATGTTTGGCGCCTCAATCAATTAGCTCGATGGACCTAGGCCGGCCGATGTGGCGAATCCCAAACGCATGCCCTGGGCTGCTCCCGTGTGAAACGAAGTTTGGAGTTCGCCACATTATTCCTGTTGCACATTGATCAATTGCCGGCACTGGCCAGTTACAAAGAACGGCGATGTTGTCTTGTCTCGGCAGGGGTTAACCATGAATTTGACGTACAAGACCGTTCAGGCAAAGCTTCGAAAGGCGGGCATTGCCCTACGCAAGAAGGGGGAAATCCACCGCATAAACTTCCTCAATGGTCCGGAAAATACCGCCTATTACACGACAAGCCTTCAGGAGGCGCTGGACAAGGGTTTGGCGATGGCGAGACGTGCCGAAGGGCCGCAATCGGACCCCCCTGCCAAACCAAGGGAAAAGCGGCGGACCTCGACGGGGCGACGCGTCGGCTGATGCCTCAGGCTCCAAGCCGCAAGTCGCAGCCACGTTGTGCGACAATGTCGTAAAACTTCGATAAATCAGAGTGTTATCGCCCCCTCTTCCGAATAGATAGCGGAGCGCCACCACCTCTTTCCCGATCGTGGTCGGCGCCGTGACGGGTTCCGCGCACGAGACCCTGCGAACCTTCCACCAAAGATAAATCGCCAAATCCCAGCCGCTTCGAAGCGGCTTTTTGCCGTGGAGGCACCATGCCCTGCTTCGCCCGATCAACCGCACCGACGGAGGCCTGACGCCATGGCCATTACCCCGCTCGACATCGCCAACATGGTGCTCGCCGTGCTCGACGAGGCGCCGATCGACAGCCTCGACCAGGACGTCAAGGCGGCGCGGCTGCTCAATCTGCATTCTGACCTGACGCGCGAAGCGGAACTGACCAAACACGCCTGGGTCTTCGCCATCCTGTCGGCGTTCGTCGCCGGCGCCGACACCGGCAGCGGCGATTGCACCTTGAACTTCGCCTATGAACTGCCCGCGGACTGCCTGCGGCCTTTGCCCTTGACCCACAATGGCGAGCCGGACGGCGTTCCGATCTCCTGGCGGCAGCAGGCCGGGCTGATCTACTGCGACCAGCCGGGCCCGCGTCTTATCCGCTACATCGCCAACCTCACCGATCCCAACGACTGGGACGCGCTGTTCACTGAGGTGCTGGTTGCGGCACTCGCCATCAAGATCGCGCATCCGCTGACCCACAAGACCGGCATGATCGATATCGCCCGCTCGGCCTATGACCGGGCGCTGGACGCCGCCTTCACCGCCAACGCCATCCAGCGCGGCGGCCGGTTCCACACCGCCTCCTGGTCGCAGCAGCGCGGCGACTTTCGTTTTTGATTTCGCATGTCTTTGCCCCGAAACCGCTGCGCACGGTGAGACATGCTTTGAGGGCTTTTCGCTAATGACGACGCTCTATCCGGTCCAGGATGTCTTCACCCGTGGCGAGATATCGCCGCGCCTGCATGCGCGTGCCTCGCTCGACCTCTATCGGGCAGCACTCGCCAAATGCGAGAATTTTGTGACGCTGCCGCATGGCGGCATCAGGAAGCGCGGCGGTACAGTCTTCGTCGGTGCGGTGAAGAATGCGGCCAGAAAGACGCGCGGCATCCCGTTCATTTTTTCCTCCGAGCAGGCCTACTGCCTGGAGTTCGGCGACCTCTATATCCGCGTCTATGCCTATGGCGCCCGCGTCGGCACGGTGGAGGTGGCATCGCCCTATCTGGAGGCGGACCTGTTCGACCTCGCCTATGTGCAGTCGGCCGACCAGATGTGGATCACCCACAGGAATTACCCGCCGAAGGTGCTGACGCGCAACGCGCATACGACGTGGACACTGGATGACTATCCCTTTGAGGATGGCCCCTATGATGACATCAACGATACCTCGACGACGCTAACGCCAGCCGACTACGGTTCGCTGGCACCTGACATGACTGGGCTGACCTCGCCATCCGGCACTGTTACATCGACCGGCGGGTCGTCCAGCGCATGGCAGGCTTTCGACAAGAATAGCGGCACTGACGTTTTCTTCGATAACATCACGGCTGGTTTTATCGGATATCAACTACCCGGCGGCGCCCAAGCCATCGTGGATCACTATACCGTCACTACGACCGATGGCACGCGCGTAGACCGCCAGCCGGTCGCATGGAAGATTGAGGGCTCGAACGATGGTTCGACATGGACGACCATCGACAGCCGTCAGGGGGAGAGCGGTTGGACCGGTGGCGAAGCGCGGTTCTATGAATTCTTCAACAAGACGCCTTACGAATACCATCGCTTTCGCTGGCTTAGCGTCAATGGAAATACTTCGTCCCAATTCGCCGAAGTGACGATGAACAAGGCGGCGGCCAGTCAGACGCCGTTCGATCTCACGGCTTCTTCGATCGTCGGCATCAACGACGATACCGGCTTCCAAACCAGCGATGTCGGCCGGGCGGTGCGCCTTCTCGGTTCGGATGGCCGTTGGCGCTGGGCAAAGATCGTCTCCCGTGTCAGCACGACGGTCGTGACAATCCAGCTTTATGGTTTTGCTCTGCCCGATCTGAGCCCGATCACGCGCTGGCGGCTCGGCACCTTCGTGCCCGGCAAATATGTCGAGACCGGCTCGCTCTACGAGGAACGGCTGGCCTTCAGCCGCAAATTCTCGGTCTATGCCTCGGCCACCGGCGACTTCGACAATTTCGCTCTGGGCGAGAAGGACGACGATGCGCTGGAGTTCATCCAGGCCGGCGGTGGGCAGGCCAACGACATCACGTGGATCGCCGATTCCGACGGCGCGCTGCTGATCGGCACCTCGGGCGGCATCAGGGCGCTGTCCGGCTCCGGCATCGACGAGGCGCTGACGCCGTCCTCGTTCAAGAACCGGCGCTCGCGCACCTTCGGCTGCGCCCGCATCCGCCCGGTCGATGCCGGGCAGTCGTTCCTCTATGTCACACGCTCGCGCCGCTCGATCGCCGAGCTGACGCAGACCTCGGCCGGCAAGTTCTCGTCCGACGACATAGGCCAAATCTCGGAACACATTCCCAAGCAGGGCGTGGTCGAGCTTGCATTCCAGACCGATCCCGATCCGGTGCTATGGTTCCCGCTCGAAAATGGCGAGCTTGGTGGCTACACCCACCAGCCCTCACAAGAGGTGCGCGGCATGCATCGACATCGCCTCGGCGGCGGCTTCGCCGGCTCGACGCCCGGTGAGCCCAATTGGCCGGTCGTCGAAAGCGCTGTGGTGACGCCCGGCCAGAACGGCGTCGATGTCATCTGGCTATTCGTCAAACGCACCATCGCCGGCGTGACGAAACGCACGATCGAAATCATGACGCCGCCTTTCGAATATGGCGGCCTCGACGATGCCTTTCAGATCGATTGCGGGCTCTCCTATTCGGGCGCCGCCGTCAACGTCGTCTCCGGGCTCGATCATCTCGATGGCGAGAGCGTCGACGTGCTGGCCGGCGGCAAGGTCTATAAAGGCCTTGTCGTGACCTCCGGCCAGGTGACGCTGCCCGGCGGCGCCACCGCCGCCAGATGGCTGGTCGGGCTTCCCTATCAGGCGCAAGCCGACACGCTGGAGCTCGATGTCGGCGGCCGCGAAGGCTCCATCATCGGCCGCCGCAAAAAGGTCGCCAAGGTGATGATGTCGTTGCTTGAAACCGACACGACCGGCCTCGAAGTGCAGTCCCTCCTGCGCGGGCGCTGGGAGAAGGTGCGCATGCCCAGCATCGTCGCGCCTGAGGGCAAGGCTGATCTTTTCACCGGCAATGTCGAGGTGCCGATCGACGACAGCTGGGAAGGGCAGGGGCGGGTGCGCATTCGCCACGTCAATCCGACGCCCTGCACCATCCGGGCGTTCACGCCGGTGTTCGACGCCGAGCCGTAGGGCTTCCCTGGAGGTTAGAGAAGCCGTTGGCGACAGCTAATCTCCCCCCTGGTGGGAGAGATGTCCGGCAGGACAGAGGGGGCGCTGTCCCTCCGACCTATCCGCGTTATGCCTGCGTCCCAACGAACGGTAGCCTGACGACCACCGCTCGATTCTGAGCTGCTGTTCAGATTTTGAGAGCAGCTTTTCAGCAACTGAGGCCGGCGATCCTTCGCGCCCCCCCCTCTGCCCCGCCGGGCATCTGGGGGGAGATTGCGGTGCCGCCGCCCCGCCCACCCATCACTCGCCACCAAGGAACCCGATCCGTGACCCACACCCATGCCGAAGACCTCGGCAAGGCGCGGACGGCTGCCGATTTCGCTGCCGTCATCGCCTTGCTCGACACCGATCTCAACGACGCCATCGCCCGCAGGCACGAACTGCAACAGGCCGAGGACCGCGCGATCTTCGGCGACGGCGATCTGGCGGCCGCGCGCGCCGCGCTCGACGATTGCAACGAGGCAATCGCGCTTATCGAAAAGACCATCGACGCTGTGGACAAATGTCGCGCCGCAGCCGCCGAGAGCGAAGCCCGGGCCGACGTCGCGGCACTTGGTGAGGAGACAGCGGCCAAGGCCGCCACTCTCGGCCAGCGCTGGCGCACTGTCCACCGGCTGGTCGAACAACTGCGCCAGGAATTGTTCGAAGCCGATGCCTTGAGCCGCGCCATAAGCACCGCCAACGGCCTGTTCGATGCCGCCGGCGTCGCCGACCTGAAGGTCAACCTGACCACCATCCGCCGCGCCGCCATGGCCGGCGCGCGGGCCGCCGCACCCGCTCGCCTCAGCCGCTCGGCGATCCAGTCCGACAGGCTCTTGCTCTCCTTCCTCAGCCCCGGCGGCGCGCTCGATCCGCGCCCGGCGCTCGGCGCGGCGGTCGAGGGCGTCAGGAGCAAATTCATTCCCGCCAGCGAGCGAGGCTGACCATGTGCACGATTGCCCTTCTCGGCACGGCTCTTTCGGCCGGCGGCGCGCTGGTCCAAGGCCAGCAGTCGAAGCAAATGGCCGACTACCAGGCCAAGGCCTATGAGCAGCAAGTCCAAGCCGAGGCCCAAAGTGCGGCCTTCGAACAGGGCCAGGAGCGCCACAAGCAGGATCTGTTGCAGGCACAGGCGCGCGCCCAGGCCGGCGCCTCCGGCGTCGGCATGGCAGGCTCGCCGACCGAGGTGCTGGCGGCCAATGCCAGGCAAGGCCAACTCGACCTCAAGGCGATCCAGTACGGCTCGCAGCTGCGCCAGAACAGTCTCAGCACGCAAGCCGCGATTTCGCGCTTTTCCGGCAAGCAAGCGGTGACCGCCTCGATCTTCAAGGCGGGCAGCAGCCTCGTGTCGGGTCTCTCGAAGATCCAGATGGGCACCTCTGCTTTCCCGGCGGCCCCTGACACCGGGATTCCTTTGTAATGGCGACCATCCCCCTCCAGCTTGCCCAGCGCCGGCTCGACACCGGCAATGTGGTTTCCTATCCAGCCGGCCCGCCGGTCGGCGAGGCCATGCAGAACTTTGGCGACGAGCTTTCCGCCGTCGCCGAGCGTTACCGGCAGCAGAAGGAGCAGCAGGAGGCGTTCGACGCCGAAATCGTCCGCCGGCGCTTGAACGAACAGGTTGCGCAAGCCGAAGACGAGGCGGTACAGAACGCGCCGGCCGACGGCCGCGGCTTGCATGACAGTATGTATGGCCAGGTCGATCCGCGCACAGGCCGGGTCGTTAAGCCAGGCCTGTTCGATGAACTCTTCGACAGCACTCTGCCGAAAGTGTCCGAGGGCCAACGCGCCAATTTCACCGGCAGAAGGAAATCCTGCGCTCGGTTGGCTCCGCCCGCATGGCCGCCAGGCAGCAGGCGCGACGCGACGAGTATGAGCAGGTCGAGTGGACCAAGGTCGACAATTTCTACACCGGCTCGATCGCGAAAAGCGACCCGAACGACACGAAGACCTTCGAAGCGATCCGGCAGAGCGGCTTCGACTTCATCGCCAAGATAGGCAACCCGCTTGCCAGGCAAGCGGCCGGGATGGCCTGGCGCAGCAACACGGCCAAGGCGCTCGTCCAGGCGATGATCGCGCAGGATCCGCGCCGCGCCGCCGAGATGCTTGGCGCGGCACAGGCCAACGACGGCAGGACCAAGGACGATACCGTTGAGGGTGGGGGTGGGCCGAGCGCGGGTGGGTCTGAGTCGCTGGCGACGCGCGAAGCGCCCGCAGGTGGTCTTCCGCCAGACGAAAGACCTGTCCGCACGGGTTCCATGGAGCCTGACGGAAATACGGCCTGGGCTGCCGCAAAACCCTGGATGGCCGACCTGTCGCCGGATGCCATTCAAGATCTCGGCCAGAAGGCGCAAGCAGCGACTGCCGCAAGCCTGGTCGATGCGCGCACCGACATCTCTCTCGCCTACCAGAATGCGCCGGACGCCCTCATGTATACCGGCAGCTATTCCGAAGAGATGCCGGGTCCAGAGGCGTTCACCGCGGTCTATGGCGCAGAGGAGGGCGGCAAACAGCTCCAGGGCCTCAACAGGACATTCGATATCGGCCGTCAGGCGTTCGGCATGGCCAGAATGCCAAACGACGCCATTGAGGCAGAGGTCCGGGCGGCCAAGCCAGATAGTGCGAAGCCGGAACGGGATCAGGCGCAGTTTGAGATAATCGCCTCTGCCGCCAAGCAGGTTCTGCGCGCCCGA
>NZ_CAUM01000137.1 GCF_000350085.1 Mesorhizobium metallidurans STM 2683 | reverse complement strand
TGACGACTGTCCTTAGTGCAATATCCGCAGGGATCGCCGGTCGGCGCGGCGATGCAGGGTTTTGGCGACGAGCTTTCCGCTGTCGCCGAGCACTACCAGCAGGTGAAAGAGCAGCAGGAGGCGTTCGACGCCGAACTCGCGCGCCGCCGGTTCAACGGCCAGATCGCGCAGGCGGAAGACGAGGTGACGGCGACTGCGCCGGCCGACGGCAGCGGCCTGCATGACGCGATGTATGGCCAGGTCGATCCGCGCAGCGGCCTGGTCACCAAGCCCGGGCTGTTCGACACGCTGTTTGACGATGCCGTGCCGAAAATACCCGAGAGCCAGCGCACCGCTTTCGCCAGGCAGAAGGAAGTGATGCGCAGGGTTGGCGGGCTGCGCATGGCGCAGCGGCAGCTTCAGCGGCGCCATGATTATGAGCAGGCGCAGGTCGACACGGTGCTGCAAACCAATGCCATCGCCATCGGCAAGGCCAACGCCGACGACATCGTCACTTTCGAAGCGGCCAGACAGGACGGGCTCGATCTCATCGACAAGATGGGGCTCGACTCCGGGATCAGACAACAGAAGGTGAAGGACTGGTTCAGCACCGCCGCGAAAGCTCGCTTCGAGGCGCTGATCGCCAAGGACCCGAAGCAGGCGCTCGCGATGTTCGGCTTGGCGCAGGCCGGAAGCGAAACCAAGGACGACACCGCTGAGGCGGTTGGGCTCGAGAATGCAGGAAGCACAGCGGCTTCGAAGGGCGACGGTGCCGCCAAGCTGACGCCCGACGAAAGGGTGGCGCAGGCTTTCCACAACGACAACTCGGCGCACGACAACGGAAAGGCCGCCTTGAAGGCGGCGCCCTGGATTGCCGACCTGTCGCCGGACGCCCTGCGGGATCTCGGCCAGAAGGCGCAAACAGCGATGACGGTGCAGCTCATCGAGACGCGGGCCAAAATCGACCTCGCCTCGGAGAACGCCCCGACTGCCATCGCCGGCACAGGCGTTTACTCCGGCAAGATGCCGCGCGCTGAGGACTTCATCGCCATCTACGGGGCCGACGAAGGTGGTAAGCAATTCCAGGACTTCAGCCGCAAGATCGACGTCGGCCGTCAGGCGTTCGACATGCGCACCATGTCGAACCGGGCGGTCCATGTCCAACTCCGCGACGCCGAACCCGGCCCAGGCGGTCCACCTGCAGAGCAGGCGCGGTATCAAGTCACGGCCGCTGCCGCCATCCAAACCTTGGGCGCTAGGCGGGTGGACCCAGGCGGCTATGTCCGCAAAGTCTTCCCAAATGTCGATGCGGCATGGGGCAAGATCGGCAGGCCAGACAGTGGTTCTTGGAATCGCAGGGGAGAGCCGGACAGCTATGACCCGAGTGCTTATGAAAATGCGATAGCTGCGTCTGTCGCCGCACAGAAGCAGCTGGGCATCGAAAGCTTCCAACCCTTACCCTGGTCGGTTGTCCAAAACATCGTTGCGACGTTCAACGACGAGAGCGTACCGCAGGCCGACAAGGATACAATCCTGCGCAGTCTTTGGCGGAGCGCCCGACCTCAGAGTTCGGACTGCTCTCTCTCAGCAATTGGTCCAAGCTGGGCTTCCCCAAGTGGTTCAAAGTGAGCCGACCAAGCCTGTCGCGGCACCATCAGCTAATGAGGGAACATCGCAACAGCCCTCGTCGCGGCGTGAGCGATCCGCTTTCGATGATTTTGTTGACGACCTTATCGACACACCACGGCGAATAAAAAACGACACGGCGCAATTTTTCAGGGATCTGCACGACGACCCTTTGGAAGCAATCGTCGCGCTTTCGAACTCGATACCTAATCCGGCATCTGTGGCGCCGTCTGAAGGCCTCGCAGCTCTAAAGGCACTGGGCCAAGCCGCCACAAATGTGCTCGCGACCACTCGCAGCGGCATGCTTTCCAAGCCGTTGGGAGAAGTTCTTTCCGAGGCGGAGCACCTTTATCAAGGTGTCGACGATCTGTCGAAGCGACCGTCCGATCTCGTAGCGGAGGGCAAGCTTGTCGAAGATGTGCTTGGCAAATCCGCCAATGAGGCGTCGCGGCTGAAGGCAGCTGCCGATCTCCCCTCGGGCAGTTTCTCAATGTCAGATTGGGCAGATTATCCGATAGCGGTTGTTCCCAAGCCAGAGGGACCATTCATACGGCTAGAAGGCACGGAGCACAAAGCTGCTAGAAAAGCGGCCGATAAAGCCAATCGCATTATCCGCCGACAGCGAGGACTTGTCGGCCAGCCCGTGGATGTGCATGAAATCAAGCCAGTGAAGTTTGGCGGGAGTCCGACCGATGCGTCCAACAAGGTCCTTCTGCTCCGCGAAGTTCATCAGCAGCAGGTTACGCCATGGTGGAACAAACTGCTGAAAGACATAGGAGAATAGCAGTGGAATATAGTCTAACTGAGGGACGTTTCGATCCACCGGCTGAAGCCGCAGTTGTCGATGGCCTCTCCGCAAACCTGGGAGTGACGCTGCCCAAGGATTACACCGATTTCCTTAAGGAGCATAATGGAGGTGAAGGATTCATCGGCGACAGCTATATAATTTTTTTCAAAGCCGAAGAATTGGTAGACTTCAATCGAGAATATGAGGTTGAAAAATACGCACCAGGCATCCTCTTGTTCGCATCGAACGGAGGAGGAGAAGCCTATGGCTTCGACACCAACGATGTGGAAATGCCAATCGTACGCATCCCGTTTATACCTATGGAACGGCAATCCGCCGAGACGATAGCGCGAGACCTCGCCGATCTATTTGCTAGGCTGGAGGACTGGAAATGAGTGTCCAAGATACAAATTCGCGCTCCAAGGGCATGGAATTGTTCGAGGTCAAACCGATTGCGGTTGGCGGCGATCCAGTCAGTTTGGAGAATAAGATCTGGTTGACCAGACAAGAGCATTTTGAAGCGGTGCGCTTCTGGAATCGAACTATCGAAATTCAGCGTAAGGCGGCACTGGAAAAGGCGGCACGGACGGATGGGTAGGGTGCGGGGAGCATTGACCTTGCGGAGGCCATGACGATAGCGTCTAGCCGCTTTGAGGGTAAGGATGAAAACTATCGGATAGGTGAGCGCGCGCCGACGCTGAAACTGCGTCCCTCGCCCCACTCACGGGGAGGATGCCGGCAGGCAGGTGACAGGTGGCGCCAGCATCTCGGAACATCGCGCTGCCCCTCATCCCCCTGCCGGGACCTTCTCCCCGTAGAACGGGGAGAAGGGGGGGCTAGCCCTCAATAATCGCCGTTGTAGTAGCGGTCGTCGCAGGGCGCGGTGTAGATGCGGCCGTCGCGGTCCTGGTAGCGGCAGAGCTGTTCGCCGCGGCGCTGCGGTGTCGTGGCGCTGCCGACGACCGCGCCCAGAAGGGCGCCGCTGGCAGCACCGATGACCGTGCTCTTGGTGTTGCCGCCGATGGCCTGGCCGACGAGAGCGCCGCCGGCGCCGCCGATCAGTGCGCCGGTTCCGGCCCGCTGCTGTCCCTCGGTCTGCGCGCACCCTGCCAGGGCGGCAGTCACAAGCACGGCGGCAATGGCTTTGTACATGGTCATTTGCGGTACTCCTTTGTAGTCAATGAATTAATACACTGGCCGATTTTGCCAAGTGCGGTGGCAATGCGGCGGAACAGCGGCACCGGTTCTCACGAAATGAGACATGGTTTCTTGCGTCTTGACGATCGGAGCCTTTGGTTCCGAAAGAACGTGATCAAACAAGGCGATAGAGACAGGCTCTGTTGAAATGAATCAGGGTCCGGCTTCGGCCGTTCTGTTCGTGTTGGGCAGATCCTGAACCTCTCAAAATTTCACAAGAATGGAGATACCAGATGACCCGAGGTCTTCCCCGGACGCTTAGCCGCGCCGCTGCCCGCGAGGCCGGGCTCGCCCCGCCCAGGCTCGGCCTGAAAGCCGTCACCACCGGGCAGGGCGGCGCCTTCCGCACCGTCTTTTCGTTCAATGCCATGCAGGTGCCGGTCGCCGATGCGCAGGCCTTTGCCAGCCAGAAGATTTTCGATTTCCTCGACGGCAAGGTGCGCATCAAGGGCGGCACCGCCAAGTTGCAGTTCGCGGTGCTGACGGCGCGCGCCTCAACCATCAACGACAATGCGGCACTCACCTGGTCGCTCGGCTCGGCCGCGGCGTCGAGCGCGACGCTGGCCTCCACCATGGTCAATGTGCTGGCCGGCACCGGCCGCACGCTGGATGGGGCGGGTGCCGCGCTATCCACGGCCTCAACAGCCGATGTCGCCGCGGCAGTCACGCTCGACGGCACGACTACGCCGGTCGATCTCTATCTGAACCTCGCCTTCGCCACCGGCACCGATATCGACGCCGACGGGATGCTGGCCGCGACCGGCACGATCACGCTGCTGTGGGAGAACTGGGGGGATAATGTCTAGGCGCTAAATCTCCCCCCTTGAGGGGGAGATTTCGCCGAAGGCGACAGAGGGGGTCGGTTCGACCGCGCGACCCTCCGGTGACAGATGAGGTCGGCGCTCCACGCGCGGCTACCCCCTCTGGCCTGCCGGCCATCTCCCCCCCCTTGAGGGGGAAGATACCACGCTTCGCCGCCGGTGCGCTTATCACCGGTCTTTAATTCTCAACACAAGGAATCTTCTCACATGACAGATCTGGCAGACGCCGGGTCCGTGGCGGCGCGCATGCCGCCGGCGGGCAACCCAGTACCGGCCAACGGGGACAATGGGTCCGCCCCGCTGGTCGCCAAGAGTTGGTTTGACGGTCTTTCCGAAGGCAACCGCAAGCTTGCTGAAGCCAAGGGCTGGACCAAGCCGGAAAACCTCGATCGGGTTTTCACATCCTATGCCGAGCTGGAGCGGCAACAGGGCGAAAGCCTGCGCGTTCCCGCTGCGGACGCACCTGGGGAAGACTGGGACAGGTTCCATGCCCGGCTGCCCGAGGCGATGCGTCCGCTGACATCGCCCGACAAGGTCGAGTATCGGCGCCCGGAAGGGTTGCCCGAAAACTTCGCCTATTCGGACGAGCTCGCCAATGCGTCCAAGGCATGGGCGGTCGAGGCCGGCGCCACGCCGAAGGTGGCGCAGGCCTATCACGACCGCTTCGTCGGCTACATGGCCGAGCAGGCCAAGGCGCAAGAGGCCGCGCTCGCCCGCTCGGTGGAAGTCACTCACGACGATCTCGTGAGGGACTGGGGACCGACCGACAGCGATGGCTTTCGCCAGAAGCTCGAAGTCGCCAACCGGGCGATGAAGAAGCTCGGCCTGGTCGATGCCTACAAGGCGAAGGGCATCCTTCTGCCTGACGGGGCCTTGACCGATCCGCAGATCGCCAAGGCGTTCCACGCCATCGGCGAGGCGATGTTCAGGGAAGACACGATCGACGCCGACGCAGCACCCAGGGGGCAAAATCCCTTCAAGCGCAACGTCGCCGGCGAACGCAACATCTCGGCGATTTCAGCCCTCGTCAAAAGCGACCCCGCCCGCGCCCGGCGGCTGGCACGGGAAGCCGGCGAGAACCCGGACCTCTGGATGCCCAACAATCCCC
>NZ_CAUM01000138.1 GCF_000350085.1 Mesorhizobium metallidurans STM 2683 | reverse complement strand
GTTCGGCGATCAAGGCATCGCTCGCCGGCAGCGGGATCATCAGCGCCGCCTGGCGCTGCAGGAGTTCGCGCACTTCATAGATCTGGCGCACCTCGTCCGGCGACAGCCTTCTCACCATCGCGCCCTTGTTGCGCTCGCGGGTGACGACGCCGAGTTTTTCGAGCTGGTAGAGCGCCTGGCGGATGGTGTGGCGCGACACCGGGAAGCGGGAGAGCAAGACGTCCTCGACCAGCCGCGCGCCGGGCTCCAGCCGGCCGAAGATGATGTCTTCCTCAAGGGAGCGCACGATTTCGGCTTCCTTGCCGCCATAGTCTGCCGCGTTGAGCATCTTCAAGTTCTCGCGCCGTTCGGTGCGGCCACTCTAATTGCAGAGCGAGCCTTGTCGCTATTAGCAGAAAATCTAAATCATGATTATTGATAGTATTGACCGCTTCCCTTGCCCCGGCCAGGCCGATCCTGCGGCCCGATCGAAGCGCCACGGCCGCCGCGGCGCTGCTTGCGGTAACGGTTTCTTCTCTGATTTTGCCGCACAGTGGCCCGATCGAAGGGCGAAACCTGGGCATGGCTGGTAAAAAGAACCGCAATGGGGCGTTCTGGGAGTTGGCGCTTGAACGCGCGCATCTTGGCGTCTGGGATTGGGATTTGCGGAGTGGCGACTGCTTCTATTCACCAATGTGGTCGCAAATGCTCGGCTATGGCGAGGGCGAGCTTGCCATGACAAGCGATCTCTGGCTGCGGCTGACGCATCCCGACGATCGCGAGCAGGCGGTGGCCAGCGGCGAACGCCATCTCTCCGGCCAGACCGATACCATCGAGACCGAACTCCGGCTGAAACACAAATCCGGCCACTGGGTATGGGTCCTCGATCGCGGTGGGGTGGTCGAGCGCGATGCCGAAGGGCGCCCCGTGCGGATGATGGGCGTCCAGACCGACATCACCAAGCAGAAGGAGGCCGAGCACGAGCTCGAACAGGTCAATGCGCGCTTCCGCCTGGCATTGGCGGCCAGCGGCACCGGCATCTGGCACTACGATCTGGCCGCGCGCAAAAGCTACTGGGATGCCCGCACCAGGCAGATCTTCGGCTTTGTCTCGGATACCGACGAGGTGCCGCGCGACCTCTGGCACAGCTATCTGCATCCCGACGACAAGGACGACGCCGAGCGGGCCCACATGGCGCCGCTGCAGACACGCGACGTGATCGCCGTGCAATACCGCATCATCCGGCGCGACGGCGAGATCCGGCATATCGAATCCCTGTTGCGCTTCATCGCCGATGCGCAATCGTCGGGCCAGATCCTGGGTACGGTGCGCGACATCACCGAGGCGAAGCGGCGTGAACAGGACCTTGCCCATGCGGCCCACCACGACGCCTTGACCGGCCTTTTGAACCGCGTCGCCTTCGACCGCCTGCTGGCCGACGACATCGCAACGGCGCGGCAGTTTCCGCTCGCGGTCTTCTACGTCGATCTCGACTACTTCAAGGCGCTCAACGATTTCGCCGGCCACGCCGCCGGCGACCTCGCGCTGAAGAGCGTAGCGAAGGGCATTGTCGGCTGCCTGCCGCCGTCAGCGCATGCGGCGCGGCTCGGCGGCGACGAGTTCGCGCTGCTGGTGCCCGATTGCGATGTTCAGCAAGCCGAGCGGCTCGCCGGCGCCGTTCTCGCGGCGGTCCGCAACGCCAACCTCGGCTCGACGGCGACGTCGCGCAAGCTCGCCGCCAGCATCGGCATCGCCTTCGTAGCAGACCGCAACACCACCGTGGCCGACGCGCTGGCCTGCGCCGACGATGCCTGCTACGCGGCCAAGGCCGCCGGGCGCGATCGTTTTGCGGTATTTTCCACCGATGGCGCATCCGGTTCGGGCGGCCTCAACGCCGCGCGGCTGGCAGCTGACACCGTCGATGCCATGGAAGACGGCAGGCTCAAACTGTTCGGCCAGGAAATCCACCGACTCGGTCAACCCTGGGAGAAGAGCCGCCAGGTCGAAGTCCTGGCGCGGCTCGTCGGGCGCAGCGGAAGACTGATCCCCGCCGGGCGAGTTCATCCCGGCGGCGGAGCGGTTCGGCATCGCGTCCAGGCTCGATCGCTGGATCATCAGCACGGCGCTCTCGCTGCATGGTCCGGCGCTGAAGTCCGGGGCGCTCACGCTCGGCTTCAACCTGTCGGCTCAGACGCTGAGTGACCCTCGGCTTTGGGATTTCGTCGACGCCGCCATCGATGCGGCCGGCGCGCCGCATTTCGGCATCGGCTTCGAGATCACGGAGACGGCCGCCGTCACCAATTTCGGCGCCGCCGAAGAGTTCGTGCGCAAGGCGCGCGCGCGGCATTGCCGCGTCAGCCTCGACGATTTCGGGGCGGGGATGAGCTCGTTCGAATATCTCAGGCGTTTTCCCGTCGATCAGATCAAGATCGACGGCTCCTTCATCGAACACATCGCGCAAAGCCGCTTCGATCGCGAAATCGTCTCGGCCATATCGGCTATCGCAAGAAGCCTCGGCTGCTCAGTGGTGGCGGAAAAGGTCGAACGGCAGGACGCGCTGGAAATCCTCCAGGAGATGGGCGTCGCCTTCGGCCAAGGGTATTTGCTGCACCGGCCGGAGCCGCTGGAGGCGATCGTGGCGCGCGCGACCGCACAGGCGATTTCGCCGGTTGGCCGGCGAGCATAGCAGTCGCTGGCCGGGACACGCGAACTGGTCAGGGCTTTCCCGGCGGGCGATACCGGATCGACTTTGCCTTGCCAAGGGCTTGCATTGTCTCTTCGACGCTCATGAGAACGGCGGTTTCGTACGAGCTGAGCGCTCCTCCGGCACCAATGGCAAGCACCACAGATGCCATCGAAACATTGTCCGGCGCCTCCCACAGATTCCAGCCATCATGCTCGCCGAAAGCGTACCAGAAGCCGTGCAGCTTGCCGCCTGCGGACTCGATGTAGGTACGGGCTGCCTCGCGTCGGTCTTCGGGTTTTTCGATCATGCGCGCCCAGGTCTCGGGCGTATAGCTGAACCGTGAGAGATACATGGGCATGGTTGGCCTCCTGGGGCGGCCGATCCACAGCGGCTCGGCGTCGGGGGGATCGAGGGGGGGACTGGCGCCGAGCCTAACCGGTTTGGGTAGTTCACCGGCTGACGAAATATGCGCCTTTGCTAATATAAGTGCAATGCCGATGAACGTGCTCCGGGGCCGATCAAGCCGACCTGTCCGGATAGCGGTGGAACGAAGCCCCATTTTTCCCTGGACGACGAAAAACCTTTTTGCCCGACGGGCGTTGTCCCTTCGAACCAAAGGAGGCAACCGTGCTGACCAAGGCGAAAACCGACACCTGGAAGGCAAGCGAGAAGCAGCGCCGCGTGCAACGCAAGGTCGACGCCGACGACCGCGCCAGAGCGAAACCCAAACCGGATGGCGCCATGCAGGCGGGCGCCCGAACCTATCCCGAGCCGCCATTCCCCAGGCAGCATCATCCGAAACCCGGCGAGGAATGGCGGATCGAGCCGCCGCCGCTCTACGACGCGCCGTTCTGGCTCGGCTCGAAAAAACTCGACGGCAAGGTGGCGCTGATCACCGGCGGCGATTCCGGCATCGGGCGGGCCGTCGCCGTGCTGTTCGCGCGTGAAGGCGCCGATGTCGCCATCGCCTATCTCACCGAGGACCGGGACACGGAAGTGACCAAGCAGGCGGTCGAGGCCGAGGGCCGGCGCTGCCTTGCGCTGCGCGGCGACGTCGCCAGCCGCGTCTTCTGCCGCCGGGCGGTGGAGCGGACGGTCAAGCAACTGGGCCGGATCGACGTGCTGGTCAACAATGCCGCCTTCCAGGTGCATTCGGCCGATTTCGCCGATCTCACCGAGGAACATTTCGACACGACGCTGAAAACCAACCTCTACGGCTATTTCCACATGGCGCAGGAGGCCGTGGCGCATATGCGGCCCGGCTCGGCCATCATCAACACCGGTTCGGTCACCGGCATCGACGGCTCCAGGGAACTGATCGACTATTCGATGACCAAGGGCGGCATCCACGCCTTCACGCGAGCGCTGTCGGGCAACCTCATCGGCAAGGGCATCCGCGTCAACGCAGTAGCGCCGGGGCCGGTATGGACGCCGCTCAACCCGTCGGAAAAGAAGGCCGAGGACGTCTCGACATTCGGCGCCAAGACGCCGATGAAACGCCCGGCCCAGCCGGAGGAAATCGCCCCGGCCTATGTGTTTCTGGCTTCGCCGCAATGCTCCAGCTACATCACCGGCGAGATCCTGCCGATCGTGGGCGGGTATTGAGGGGGATTTCGGGTATCGGGCTAATTCTGCCGCTTGACGCTGAAAGACGCCGTCGCCTCCGCCGAGCGCTGGGCTTCGCGCATGATCTTCAGCGCTTCATCCCGGGTCAGTCCGCATTTTCGGGCGAAGTAGGCCGCCTCGTAGGCTTCCGCTGGAGAGATTGCAGAAATACCGGACAGTTCCGGTTTCGATTTTTTCTTGGCCATGCCGGCCCCGCCGACTGTGAATCATTTAGTCAGCTAACGTATCACCATTGTTTGTTAAGGCAAACCGGGTAGGGAACGCCCAGCTATTACGTCGTCTATACGGCGATCATGAGGCTCGGTTTTGCCGCACATCGACGGTGTCTGTCTCATTCAAGAGATCGCAGAGCGAAATGGCCTCGTGGTGACACAAGCCGATCAGCGCCAGCGCCGAAAACTGGGCCGGCAGATCAAGCTTTTTGTCCCACACCATCCATCTGCCGTTTGGCTCCATGATGCATTCAAAGCGCAACACACGTTCCAGCATTCGACCTCCGACGGCAACTGCCGGACTGGTACCGCGTCGAAGTAAATGAGTGGTTGCGTTTTTGAAACCTGACGTTGAATCTGGTTGATCGCGACGGCAGGCGGAAAAATCGGCGCTATCCCGCAGTGGCGCCAGCGCGCGCCACTGGTTCCCGCTCATGGGCTCGAACCACGATTCACGCCTTCAAAGGGCGCTGTCCTACCATTAGACGAAGCGGGAATAGACGAAGCGAACGCTCTCTAACACTTTCCCGTCCGCGAATGAAGCTGTCCGCGAATCAACTGCGGTTCGCGAATAGGCAGAATGAAGCGGGAAGCGGATCGGCTACCTGCCCTGCAGCATGGCGATGTAGTCGCTGTTGTCGGCGCCCCAGGAAAAAAGCGCGCGGAACTTTGTATAGGACAGGCGCCCGCCGGCCCAGGCATTGACAAAGCGGTTGCAGAGAACGCGGGGCGAACGGTCAAGGCTGACATTCATCAGTTTCGCCATCTCCTGCCGCTGGCCGAGCGGTTTCGATTGCAACCGCACGGCGCATTGGCAATGGCTTCCTGCCTGATCGCGGGCAGCCTTTCAGCGCCGCTCCGGCGGTGTTCCATTGGCCTTCGGTCATGGTGCGCCCGACAGCAATGCGGCGCCAACGAGCAAGGCGCCAAAGCGCAGTTCAAATCTCATATATCCCCCAAAATCAAGCGCAAGAGATCGGGCGCAAGCAATCAACGCAGCGGACCCAAGCAAAATTCCGTGACAGCGGCAAGACGCCTGGGGAGGCTTAAACCGCTTTATCTCTTGCAGGCGCTGCTGCAACCAGAAGACGCCTGGCGCATTCTTGGGGATGGCCTCGATGCTCCAGCCCGATACGCCGGCAAAATGCTGCTCCTACTGCGGTGGCCGCGACCATAATTACGAGGACTGCCCGAAGCGGAAGGCCGACCGCGAACGACAGAAGGAGGGGCGCCTGGAAGCGTCGGCCGTCTACCGCTTCCGCGGATGCCCCACGGCATTGGCAAACGAGATGTCGCCCTTGATCTCGCGCATGGCCATCGAGGTGATGGTGCGGCGGACGCCGGGCAGGCGGCTGAGCTCCACGCGCAGCATCCTGTCCAGCGCCATCATGTCGGCGGTGACGATCTGCAGGAGATAGTCGGCTTCGCCCGTGGTGGCATGGCAGCGGCGGATCAGCGGGTGTTTCCTGACCGCCGCCTCGAAGGCGTCGGAGACCTCGAAATCGATCGACACCTGGATGAAGGCCTCGATGCCGAAGCCGAGTTTCGCCGGATCGATGCGCGTCGAATAGCCCCTGATGATGCCGGCATCCTCCAGCGCCTTGACCCGCTTCCAGCACGGCGTCTTGCTCAGGCCGACCTCGTCGGCGAGCACGGCGAAGGAGATTCGCGCATCGCGTTCGAGCGCCGCGACGATCTTAAGGTCGAGAGCATCCAGCACCGGTCGTTCTCCAAAACTGCCATGCAATTGGACTTTCGTCCTCCATCTCCTGCTATCTGGATAACAGAATGGAACAATGTTCAAGCCGAAAACGTCTATCCTGTTGGCTCGGTTCGAACAGATGCCTGAGCCCTCAGGCCGGGCAGGGAGAAAAACCATGCACAAGCCGAACTATTACGCCCGCATCGAAGCGCCGGAGATGCGCGACTACGGCGTCTACCTCAGATGCGACAGGCTGCTGGCCTGCCAGAAGCCGCTGGCCGAGATGGTCAATGCGGATGAACTGCAGTTCCAGATCGTGCACCAGGTCGAGGAGCTGTGGATGAAGCTCATCACCTACACGCTGGTCGATGTCATCGATTTCCTCGAACGGCAGAACACGCATCGCATCGTTACGCTGATGGGGCGCGTGCATCGGCTGATGCGCATGATGACGGCGCAGCTCGATCTGCTCGAAACCATGTCGCCCAAGGAATACCAGGAGATCCGGCTGCAACTCGGCAATGGCAGCGGCCAGGAGTCGCCCGGCTTCAAGCTCCTGCTGCGCATGCCGCCGGATCTGTGGCGGGCTTTCAAGGCGTCCTATCTCGATGGCCGCGGGCTGACCGTCGAGGACGTCTACGATGGCGGCTACGATCACGGCGACTCTTACGTCGTGGCCGAGGCGCTGATCGAATTCGACGAGCTGTTCCAGAAATTCCGCGCCAACCATCTCCAACTCATCCACCGCTCGATCGGGCTGGGCTCGAAATCGCTGAAAGGCCGCCCGGTCGAACTGCTTGAGGCCGGCGCCCGCCATCGCTTCTTCCCGGAACTGTGGGACATACGCTGCGCCATGACCGACCGCTGGGGCATCGAGTATGGCACGGTGCGGGCACCGATCAGCCATCCGGAGACAAAGGCGGGGTAGGCTTGGGTTTTCCTCGCCCCGCGCGAAGCGGGGGGAGAGGTGGCCGCGCAGCGGCCGGAGAGGGGCCTTCGTAAGGCGCCAAGGCCAAATACGTCCTCAACCGCTTCATTTTGACTGCCGTCGGCGCAATCCCCCTCTCCGTCGCGGCTTCGCCGCGCCACCTCTCCCCCACTTTCGTGGGGGCGAGGAAACCCAAGTCCTGCAAAGGCTTGCCACGCCGCCCGGCAAAACTATTCCAAACTGATGTCGGAACCGCCGCGGCCTTGCCCGTCCTTGGGCGTAACCGCAGCAAACCCTGGAGGGACATCGTGGTATCAGTTCAATCGCCGTGGCAGATCGCTGCCATACTCGTCGCCCGGCTGATCTTCGCCGCCGTCTTCCTGATGGCGGTGGCCTTCAAGGTCATGGATATAGGGGCGACCGCAGGCTACATCGCCTCGGCCGGCTTTCCGTTCCCGCTGTTCCTGGCCTGGTGCGCGGCGCTGCTCGAGGTCGGGCTGGTCCTATGCTTCCTGACCGGCGCCTTCTTCACACCGGCCGCGCTTGTCGCCGGCGTCTACGTCATCTTCCTCAACTTTTCTTTCCACGGGCCGTCGCGCTGGGCCGGCAACCAGGCCGAGTTCGGCTTCTTCGTCGACCATTTCACGTTCCTCGCCGGCCTGCTGTTCGCCGCCGTGCACGGGCCGGGCAACGTGCTGGTTTCGAAGCTTGGCAGAGCGTGAGGATCCCGCGTCGGAAAGCGCCTCACATCTGGTCGTTATAGGGTTCCTTCATCTGGCCGACCATGCGCGCCAGCTTCGAGAAGGACGGCATGTCCGTTTCCGGCTGGCACTGGTTGGCCAGCTCCAGCAACCGGATCGGGAAGTTGACGGCGTCGCGGCTCGACGCCGACATACCTTCGGACCGTTCCTCGCCGGTCTCGCTGGCCTCGGCCCTGCGCAAGGCGATGTCGATCTCCTCGACCGTCAGTACGCCCTTGCGGACCAGCACCTGGTTGATCGATGCGACGGCCATCAGGAGGCCTTCGAGCTGCAGATTGGCGACGTTCATGGTTCTTGCTCCCATTGGCCAAAGCGTAGCGCTCCGCGCTTTGGCGACATGCATCAAGCACCAACGCGCGAGCGTCCTTTCCGATCCGGAATGGCGGCGCGTGGATCGAGGGCTTCGCGGACAAGCGTGCGCGGGAATAGCCCATGTTAGGAATTTTTTCTTGAAATTGGCCGCTTTGCCATTGACCTCGTGAGGGCAGCTATGCTATTGATCTAGGCATGGTGCTGATTTGCGCCAACGACCCGCCGCCCAGGCGGGTTTTTGTTTTCGGACCTTCTGCACAAGCCCTTGGCCTTTTAGGCTCCGGTCTTTTCGGTGCCGAGCAGGGCGGCCCGATGCGCAATCGCCTTCATGACCGACGTGATCAGCTGGTCGGGAAATCCTCTGGGCAAGGTGTCGATGACCGCCGCCGCTTGGCGTTGCGCATTCTCTGCGAGATCGTCGCGTAACGACAGCATCGCCGATTTGCCAATGCCGGCAAGGTCGGCCGTCTGCAGGAAATGGCGTGGCGCAATGTCGTGTACGGCGTAGTGTTTGTTCTTGCCCACCGCCATCGCCAGCTTGAATTTCTTGCGAGGGAGGTGCCGCGAAACGCTAGCCAGTCGTGCGCATACCGGAAATCGACCGCTCCAGTGGACTGACGCCGGAGCACGCCGACGAGGCGCCCGTTCAGAAGGACGCTGAGGGGCACATGCGCGCGGCGCCGTGGCATCAGAACAGGTCTTCGATATCGGCGGCACTGCCCTTGCTGCGCGGGCGCACGACCAGCTCCAGGTTGAGCGCTGAAAGCGCGGCCATCAAGGTTCGCAACTGTATGGCGGGCTCTCCGGCCTCGAGCCGTGACACCGTGCCCTGGCGCAGATGCGTCTGGTCGCCCAGATCGGACTGCGTGAGGTTGGCTTGCTTCCTGATGCGGCGAAGGATGGCGCCGAGTTGTTTTTCGCTGCGAGCGATCTGGTCGGTCATGGCAGCCTCCAACGGAACAGATGTCATGACCGAATATACGCGTTGACGTATTAAATTTCAATATACGGAGTCGCGTATCCCGCCTCTTTATACGCGATGACGTATAGCCTAAATATAGACGCGATTGCGTATAAATCTTGATCGTGCCGGCTGTCGCGCGCGGCGAACGCCGGTGCCAAAGGCGGTATCGCCAAGGGTGCGTGGCGGCGAGACGAGGGGACCGAATTCAAAACCAAATCCTGTCGCGCGGTTTGCCTCGTGAGGGCAGTTATGCTATTGATCTAGGCATGGTGCTGATTTGCGCCAACGACCCGCCGCCCAGGCGGGTTTTTGTTTCTCGCGATCTTCGAGTGAATGTGGCGTATCGACGACTTTGAATGTCGGCGCGAAGGAATGCTGTCCTTTCATCAAACTGACGACCCATTCCGCAATATCTGCGAGAAATCCCATGTCCCGCTACGCCACCATCATCATCGGCGATGACGGCCGCGAGGTCGTCAGCGCCATTGGCTTGTTCGAGGGCGTGCCGCAAGCGCGCGTCGGCCGTATCGAAGCGGTGCCGGCCGGTGTGCTGATCGGCATGGTGCGAGGCGGTCCGGTCGATGCGGTCGACGGCTTCGGCTTTCCGCAGGCGGGCGCCAGTGGCAGCATCGTTGGTCTGGTCCGGGCGAGGCTGAAAGCCTTGCCTGAGGCGGCGACGTTCGAGGCAGCACGGCGCAAGCCAAAGGCCAAGCCGACGCGCACCGGCAAGAGGGCCAAGTCGCGCAAGAAGCCAAAACGCAAGACAGCAGCGAAGGCCAATACGGCAGAGCAGCCCGAGATGCCGGCGCCCGCCGAGATTGCGGAGTAGGGCATGGCCGAGGTCACAGACGATCCGCCGGCAGCGGCGAAATCCACGGCGAAGGCCAAGCCCTTCCGGCGTCCGAAGCGGGCAAAGAAGACGCTGAGTGATGACTTCCTGGTCGCCGTGCGCGCCGATTTCCGCGCCCATGGCGCCGGCGTCATTGCCAAGGTCCGCAGCGAAAAGCCCGACCAGTATCTGAAGATCGTGCTGTCGGTGCTGCCCAAGGGTGCCGATATCGACACCAACAGTCTGGATGCATTGAGCGATGACGAAATCAGGCAGCGCATCCGCGGCCTCGAAGCCGTCCTGCGGCCGTTCCTCAGGGAAAGGCCGGGCCTCGAAAAGCTTGGTCTCAAAGAGTCCGGCAGCGGCGAAGAGGGAATATCTGAGCCTGCTCAAGGAGTTGGACCGCAGGCGCCGCACTAACCAGCTTGCGGCCTACCAACCTTACGCCAGGCAGGCCGCGTTCCATGCGGCGGGCGCGACCAATCGCGAGCGCCTGTTCATGGCCGGCAACCAGCTCGGCAAGACCAGGGCCGGCGGCGCCGAATGGGCCATGCATCTCACCGGCCGCTATCCCGCGTGGTGGCAAGGCAAGGTGTTCGACAAGGCCGTGCGGCTGTGGGCCGCCGGCGTCACCGGCGAGGGCACGCGCGACAACCCGCAACGCGTGCTGGTCGGCCCGCCGCAGCAACCGGCGGAATGGGGCACCGGCATGATCCCCGCCGACGCCATCGCCCACACCATCATGGGGCGCAATGCTCCCGGTGCGCTCGACAGCGTCGTGGTGCGCCATGGCGGTGGCGGCGATGTCCAGGCGGGCGAATCCGTGCTGTCGTTCAAAAGCTACGAGAAGGGCCGCGAGAAGTGGCAAGGCGAGACGCTGCATGGTGTGTGGTTCGACGAGGAACCGCCGCTCGACATCTATTCCGAGGGCCTGACCCGCACCAACGCCACCGGCGGGATCACCATCGTGACGTTTACGCCGCTGCTCGGCATGTCGGATGTGATGTTGTTGTTTCTGTCGGCGGAGGAGGTGGAGCGGATGGGGAAGGGGTGAGGTTTTGCCAGGTCGCGTTCCTTCGCGCCCCCTCCGTCCTGCCACCGGCAAAGTCTTTGGCCAAACAACACCCTGCGCCTCGCGCCTGCCAAACTGATTCAAGCCGGAAACCATCCATGACCCGCCACGTCACCTTCATGACCATCGACGATGCCGGGCATTATACGCCCGAGCAGCGCGCCGCGATCGTTGCCGCCTATCCCGCGCATGAGCGCGAGGCGCGCGCCAAGGGCATTCCGGTGCTGGGCTCAGGCCGCATCTTTCCGATTGCCGAAGAACTGATCGCCTGCCAGCCGTTCCGGCTGCCGCGCTATTGGCCGCGTCTCGGCGCGCTCGATTTCGGCTGGGACCATCCCTCGGCCGCGGTAGAACTCGCCTGGGATACCGAGGCCGATGTCGTCTATGTCGCGAAAGCCTGCCGCGCCTCGCAGCAGACGCCGGCCATGCAGGCGCTGACCTTGAAACCGTGGGGCGAATGGCTGCCCTGGGCCTGGCCGCGCGACGGCCGCCGCGAAACGCTGGACGGGGCGGGCGTGGCGCTCGCCAAACAATATGCCGCGCACGGGCTGAACATGCTTTCCCGCCATGCGCAATTCGCCGACGGCTCCGTCTCGGTCGAGGCCGGGCTGATGGAAATGCTCGACCGCATGCAATCCGGCCGCTTCAAGGTGTTCTCGACGCTTCTGCCCTGGTTCGAGGAGTTTCGGCTCTACCATCGCAAGGACGGCCAGGTGGTGAAGCTGCGCGACGATCTGATGGCCGCGACGCGATACGGCGTGATGATGCTGAGGGAGGCGGTGGTCGATCCGGCGGAGTTTCGGGCTGGGCGCAAACGATCGGCGGGGCAGAGCGATCCGCTGGCGGCGTTTCGGTAGGGGCGGGACGCGTCCCGCAACGCCGGCAACTCCACGGTCTCTTCAAAAATCTTCGCTCCGACAATGCCCGCGAATACGGCGGCCAGCATGCAATGCGACCGGCCATGCCGTGATCTCCGACAGAGCGACCGCCTTTGTTCAGAACCAGTTGGGCAGGAAACAATCATATGGCGACGATACCTCTCCAACTGGCGCAGCGCCGGCTCGATACCGGCAACGCGGTGCAATATCCGCAGGGATCGCCAATCGGCGGCGCCATGCAAGACCTGGGCGGCGAGCTTTCAGCCGTAGCCGAGCGCTTTCAGCAGCGCAAAGAGCAGCAGGAGGCGTTTGACGCCGAAATTGCCCGCCGCCAGATGATGGACCAGATCGTCCAAGCCGAGGCCGATGTGGCGGCCAACGCAGCGCCCGATGGCGCCGGCCTGCATGACGCCATGTACGGCCAGGTCGATCCGCGCAGCAGCCAAATGGTGAAGCCCGGCCTGTTCGACACGCTGTTCGACGATGTCCTGCCGAAAATACCCGAAAGCCAGCGCGCCGATTTCGCCAGGCGGAAGGAGACAATCCGCGCGGCGGGTTCCGAGCGCATGGCGGCGCGGCAGATCCAGCAACGGCAGCAGTATGAGCAGGACCAGTGGTCCGAGGTCCAGCGCGCTGAACTCGACGCTATCGCTCAGAGCCATCCGAACGACACTCTCGCTTTCAATGCCGCCCGCCAGCGCGGCCTCGATGTCCTGAACAAGATGGGTCTCGATCCACGGGGCAAGTTGCAGGCTGAAGCCGCCTGGCGCGAAAGCACGGCAAAGACGCGGATCGAGTCTTTGATAGCCGAAAACCCGATCAAGGCCCTCAACCAAAAGGCTCACACCAGATGAACGGGTGGGACAAGCATTTCAGGATGACTTGCCGACCGACGCTCTGCTTGCCGATCTCTCACCCAGTGCTGTTGATGACCTTGTCCAAGCGGCGCACGCCGCAAATGCGGAAAGTCTAGTCAACGCCGGCGTCAACGTCGACATTGCGTCCCAGAACGCGCGAGCAGCCGTCGCCGATAGGGCTACCTATTCCGGCGGCAGGCCTGGTCCCGAGCAGTTCGCTGCCGTCTTTGGTGTTGAAGAGGCTGGAAAGCAGTTCGAGACATTTAAAGGGGAGGCTGGCAACTTCGGCGCGGACCTTCTCGCCGCCAAAGGTAATCGCAAGAAATTTGTTAACGCCTTCTATCAAGCTGGCAAGAGTGCGGGCCTGACCGACACGCAAGCCCGCCTGATGGCCGCTCAGGCAGCGCACGAAAGCGGCAGCGGCAAGCATGCCCCTGGCTTCAACTATTTTGGCATCAAAGCTGGGAAATCGTGGAAAGGTGAGACGCAACGCCTTTGGACGCATGAGGAAATCAATGGTCGCAGTGTGAGAGTTAAACAAGTTTTTCGCAAATACGCCACTCCTGACGAAGGCATTCGCGATCGCATCGCCTTCATGCAACGCAGATTCGGCAAGGCTAACGACGCCACGGACATCGACAGCGCCCTTGCCGAACTTCAGCATGGCAAGTTCGGGGCGTATGCAACCGATTCAAACTACGCCGGGAAGCTTCGACCTTATCTGAAGGAATTACGGTGAGGCCTCACAGTACCACTCGCCAGCAAACGCCGCAAAGTGGCTGCTTAGAGCGCACAAGCGAATTGCTTTCGGAGGTTTAGGCGCCGAAGTGATAGATCCGCGGATCACCGATTTTTTCGGAATGACCGGGCGATGCGCTCGGCAATTGGCCCAAACATCGCCTGTTCTTCCTTGTCCCAATGCATATCAAAACAGGTGACGATAACGTGTTTTTGACACATGCCATAGAAGATTCCTGTGCCATCTGCCGAGGTGCCGGAAATCGCGGCAAACGATGGCTTGTCAAGCTTATATGTCACCTTTTCAGTATCTCCTACGAGCTCCTCCTCGAGGTACTCGAACGGGCGCTTGTTAGTGGTATCGGCTCGGTACTGACGAAGCTGGACGCCCGGATACTGCTTCGGTTCAAACGCTGTGCCGAAGTTTTCAGCGAATCCACCAAGCAATCGAGCATCGCCGTCAGCAAAGAAAACGGGAATCTCGATTTCGCTTCCGCCACTGATGGAAACGGTCCATTCGCTGGCTTTCCCGGCGACGGCAAGCGGCGCCGACAACATCAATAGGCCAAGTGCAAAGCCAACTGCTCTCATGAGAAAAGGATCGCCTCTTTATTAGGCAGCGTTACGTATGAAACCACTCATCACCCCTTCAACTACAGCGCGCAGCCAACATCAACAAAATTGAGTAGCGCTTCGACGCCTTCATCGTCGCGGAGGTATAGAATGGTTTCAGCGGGCCGCCAATTAAAGTTCTTGACTGTATCCGGGCCTACCGCAAACATATAGGAAGACATCGGACCACAGATAAAAATCCGTGGTCGCCTTCTTCCGTCACCAGCTCCGCCGCCGTGGCCGGCTGCAAACGATTCTTACCTTTCGTGAAAGCGGCTTTGCCGGAGCCGTGTCGGTTACCGTCACGACGATCCCCGACTCGAGTTCCTTGAAGAGTACGCCCTTTGCGCAGCTACGACAGAGTTTCCGACTGATCCAGGTCGTCCGGCTGTGCCTGGCCAAATGGCAAGGCGAACACCGCCACCGCGGCGAGAATGAGCGACCTCAATGATACCTCCTATGGTTGTATTTTGATACTATAGCGTCAGTTCGGTTGCGGCAAGCTCTGCGGAAGCGGCAACGGCATTTTTCGACAACTGCGATGGCAGGATCCCGAGGGTCTCCGCGGCGTCGCCTCGCACCGGGATGACGAAGGATACGCATGACGCTTCGCATCATCCCCGCCACGCTGCGCGACCTCTCCTACATCGCCGCCAACCTCCGCCCCGAGGACTGGACCGAGATCGACTGCCAGCTTGACCAGTGGTCGCCGGCACAGCTGGCGCTGACGGCGCTGCATGGGTTTGCCTATGTCGCCGATCTCGATGGCAATCCCGAGGCCGGCTTCGGCGCCGCCGAGCAGCGCGGCGGGTTGTGGATCGCCTGGAGCTGGGGCACGCGCCGCATGAGGCGCTGCGTGCCAGGGATCACGCGCTTCTTTCACGAGGTGCTCGGGCCGCAGGTTGCGGCGCGGGGAGCCTGGCGGGTCGAGGCGCGGGCGCTGGCCGCCAATGAACTGGCGCTGCGCTGGCTCGGCCGGCTGGGCGCGACTGAACGCTGCCGTCTGCCTGGATATGGCCGCAACGGCGAAACCTTCATCCTCTTCGACTGGACAAGAGAAAGCTGGAACCATGTGCCTGTTTCAAAAACCACCCGCCTTGAAGCCACTGCCACCGACACCGACCATTGCCGACAAGGACGTGCAGGCGCGCGAGGCAGCGCTTCGGGCTGAGCTCGAGCAACGCCAGGGAACTGCCGGGACGGTGAAGACCGACCTCGCGCCCGGCGATCTCACCGGCCGGCGCCGCGTGCTCTTGGGGGTGTGACATGGGCGCGATGAAACGGGTGTTCAGGAACCGGGGCGGTTGGCCCTGGTGGTACTGGCGGCGGCTGGCGAGGCTGGTGAAGCGGCGGCAGGGGTAGCGCCAAGCAGACCCCCCTCTGTCCTGCCGGACATCTCCCCGCAAGTCCCTCAAGGGGAGATTGGCAGTTTCTACCTTTTGCAAAAGCAGACGCGACATCCGATCTCCCCCCTTGAGGGCCCTTGAGGGGGAGATGGCCGGCAGGACAGAGAGGGGTGTTCAAGCACCGGCGTTTCTCCGGGTCTCATCTTTCCGCGCGAACGCCCAGACCATCAGCGGGTATTCCTCGTCATTGCTCAAATCGCGCCACAGGCCGTAAGCCCGCACGGGGCCGCCGATATGGGCCCTGGCGCAGGCTTTGTTGCCCCAGCCGAACACTTCTATGTCGGCCTCGGCGAAGCCGCCTTCGACCAGCACCTGCTTCAGGCCGGCGGGGGTCCAGCGGTTATAGTCGTGCGGCCTGGCATGGACCCGAAACAGGAATGGGGTGGCCACCATCGCCCAACCGCCGGGCTGGGTCATGGCGTGGATATTCCGCGCCGCCGCCAGCGGCCGCTGGACGTGCTCCAGCACCTGGTCGGCGATGACGATTTGATATTGCCTCTCGGTGCGGTCCTTGCAGATGTCGAAATCGGGGAAGTCGACCGAGGTGTAATTGGAGCACATCGTCTTCCAGTAGCGGTTCCAGCCGGGCGAGACCTCGATCACCGGCGAGGACTTGCGATTGTCCACTTCCAGAAACGCGGTGAACGCCTCGATCTGCCTGATGCGCAACCAGTTGCGGGAATCATAGCCGATCAGCCGCTTTGCAACCTGCTTGCTCCGCCGCTTGAGGGCGCCGGGAAGGCTTTCCGTCATTGCCACATTGGCCTCCTGCAAAGGCCCGCCGCATCGCCTCCTTAACATCGCAAAGCGCAAGAAATTTGACCGCTCGCGCGCAAGTGACGAAGAAAGATTGCCATGACCAGCGATTCCCGTGCCCGCGATATCCTGTCACGACAGGCCGAATTCGAGAGCGAGCGCAGCCAGTACGAACATGTCTGGGAGGCCGTGTCCGAATTCTGCGACCCCGACGCCCCCGATGTCTGGAGCGGCCGCCGCGCCGGTGGCCAGGATTCGCAGGCCGAACGGCAGGAGCGGCGCGGCGCTCGCGTCTATGCCAACACCATCAATTCGGCCGCCAACCGACTGGCCGCGGGGCTGGAAAGCCTGATCATTCCGCAGTCGGAGAAATGGCATGGGCTGACCACCGCCGAAATGAACGACGAGGAGAGCGACGAGGAAAAGGAATGGGCCGAAAGCCTGCGCGATTTCCTGTTTGCGCTGCGCTACTCCGCCAATTCGAACTTCGTGCCGGCGACGCAGGCCTGCCTGCGCAATGTCGTGCGCTACGGCCCGGCCTATCTCTATGCCGAGGAGGGGTTCGGCGGCACGCTGATCCGCTATGCCTCGATCCCCGTGGTGGAGGGTTATCTGTCGCGCAACCGCTGGGGCCAGGTCGATATTTTTCATCGCCGCTACGAGCGCACCGCGCGGCAGGCGGCGCAATTGCTCGGCTATGAGAAGCTGCCGGCGCGGATCAAGATGCTGGTCGACGATCCCGCCAAATGCGAGACCAAGATCTCGCTGATCCAGTGCATCCAGCCACGTGACGAGCGCAGGATGTATAGGCTGGGCGGCGCCTACCAATATCTCGACACGGCCTTCGCTTCCTACCACGTCATCGAGGACGAGGAGGTCATCGTCAGGGAAAGCGGGTTCCGCTCCTTCCCGGTGTCAAGCTTCAACTGGCGCCGTTACGAGGGCGACCCCTATGGCATCTCACCGACCATCGAGGCGCTGACCACGGTGCGCGAGGAAAACGCCGTGCGCCGCTCGGGGCTGAGGGCGCTGCAGCAGGTCACCGATCCGGCGACCGCCTCGAAGGCGAGGCTCGACTATGTGCCGGTGCTCAATCCCGGCGAGAATTATCCCGGCCTGATCGACGACAATGGCCGGCCGCTGATCGCGCCGATCGCCACCGGGCAGAACCCGACCTATGCGTTCAACTACGCGGAAAGCCGGGCCGAGGAGATCCGCGACATGATGTTCGTCAACCTGTTCCAGACGCTGGTGCAGAACCCGCAGATGACGGCGACCGAAGCGCTGATCCGGCAGGAGGAAAAGGGCGCATTGCTCGGGCCTTCCGGCTCGATCATCCAGGCGGGGTTTGCCAGCAATCTCGACCGCGAGCTCGGCATTCTCGAGGACAAGGGGCTTTACGACGAGGACAGCCGCTTCCTGCCGCCGGCGAGCCTGGCCGGCAAGGCGGTGCGGCCGACCTTTACCGGCCCGCTCGACGTGCTGCGCCGTTCGGCCGAGGCCCGCGACACCATCCAGGTGGTGACCACGGCCATGCAGATGGCGCAGTTCGATCCGGGCATCATGGACAATATCGACGGCGACGAGGCGATCAAGATCGTGCAAAGCGCCGGCCGCAGTCCGCAGCGCATTTTCCGCCGCAAGGAGGAGGTCGACGGTCTGCGCGATGCCCGCGCCAAGGCGCAGCAAGCACAGGCCGGCATAGCGGCGATCGCCACCGCAGGGAAGGCTGCCAAGGACGCGGTGCCGGCGGCCGTGCAGGCGCGCGACAGCGGCTTGCTCGACGGCCTGCAAGGCATGCTGCAGGGCGGGCAGGCCGGGGCTGAGATGCCGGGCGGTCCGGCTGGGCCGGGCGCCAGCGCATGAGCCGCAAACGCTTTGCCCATTCCGGGCAGGCCGGCGGTCCGGCCAAGGCGCGCGATGCCCTGGCAAAGGCCTATCTCAGGGTGTTTTCCGGCCAGGACGGCGAGATGGTGCTGGCCGACCTCGCCGCAACGACAGGCTATTACCGCCGCCCGTCCTATGGCGAATGGATGGCCAGAACCAGGACCCCGAACGGCTTCGAACTGCACAGCGCCTTGAGCAATGCCCGTGCCGAAGTGGTGCAGCACATTATGGGGTTTTTGACGCTGGACGAGGCGCAGCTTGCGGCGCTGGAGAAGGCGGCGCGGGCGGAGGGCTAGGGACTTCAGGAGCGCCGGCCTCACCGTGGTCACGGCCCGCTCCGGCCAATCATTCATGCGAGTCCGCGAACGCGCCCAGCTCACAACAGGGTCGCTGAAGGCCAAGCCCTATTTGGCCAACGGCGCCGTCATTGGCGATCTCCCCAAAATTCATGACCCCGGCGAAGGCGGCGGATCGCCGGCGCAGCGCAGAGCCGCGATCTCCGGCGTGGCGCCACGGCAGGGAACAATTACATGGCGACCATTCCTCTCCAACTGGCCCGGCGCCGGCTCGATACCGGCACTT
>NZ_CAUM01000139.1 GCF_000350085.1 Mesorhizobium metallidurans STM 2683 | reverse complement strand
ATCGATCGACTGTCAAGCGCGTGCAGGGTTCGGTCGACAATCGACATCTGCTCTTGGATGGCGTGTCGGATCAGGTTCAAAGCCATGGACAAATTGCGGATCGTCGGCGGACAGCGGCTTGAGGGCGCGGTGACGATCTCCGGCGCCAAGAACGCGGCACTGCCGTCACGTCGGCCGCCTTGAGCGGCCCGACACGATCAGGCCGCGATCGCCCGGCCAGATCTTCGCGCCGGTGGCCTCGAGAAGCTGCACGACCGATGCCATATGCTCGAGCCGCGCATGGGTCTGCTCGAACTGGCCGCCGGTGATGGCAGCCGCGGCCGCATAGGTGCCGGCCTCGATGCGGTCGGGGGTGATGTCGTGCATGGCGGCGCGCCAGCTTGAGCCGCCCTCGATCAGGATACGGTGTGTGCCGGCGCCTTCGATCCGCGCCCCCATGGGGTTTGTGACAGGCGGCGAGGTCCGCCACCTCCGGTCCGCGCGCCGCGTTGAGGATTTCCGTCTCGCCTTTCGCCCTCGGCGCAGCACATCAAGGCCATGAACTGGGCCTGCAGATCGGTCGGAAAACCCGGATAGGGTTCCGTCGATGCCGTCTCGGGGGCAATCATCCTGGCCAAGAAGTCGCTTGATGCCGCTGAACGGCCATCCATGTAGGAATATTTTATTCCATCACATCGTTGACACTACGAATATCCAATTCTAGAAAGTTAACGGGACGGAAACCAAGCCGCCGACACGGCAAGCCAATGTTTCGACGGTACTGGTCAAGGTCGCGCTTTGCGTCACATTCCTGCTGACGGCATGAAGTTTGAAAGCAAGTGGATGAGCGAACAAGCATTGATGTCGGAGCTGGAGCGGCTGGTTTCCGAAGACCGGAATCCAAGGACGATGGATATCGACCTGCTGCCGACCGTCGACGTGCTGCGCAGGATCAACGACGAGGACAAAGGCGTTGCAGCCGCGGTCGAGAAAGTCATCCCGGAGATAGCGGCAGCGGTGGACCGGATCGTGCTCGCGTTCCAGAAGGGCGCGCGGCTGATCTATCTGGGCGCCGGCACCAGCGGCCGGTTGGGCGTTCTCGACGCTTCGGAATGTCCACCCACCTTCGGCGTGCCCGAGACCATGGTGATGGGCCTGATCGCCGGCGGCTCCGACGCGCTGGTGCGGGCCGCGGAAGGCGCCGAGGACGATCCGAAACAAGGTGTCAGCGACCTGCAGGACATCCAGCTCACTGCAGACGATGTGGTGGTCGGTATCGCGGTCAGCGGCCGCACGCCCTATGTCATCGGCGGCCTGAACTATGCAAGGGAAGTCGGCGCGACGACCGTGGCGCTGTCCTGCAATCCGCGCTCGACCATCGCCGGTATTGCCGACATCGCCATCTCGCCGGTCGTCGGCCCGGAGGTTCTCACCGGCTCCACCCGGCTGAAGTCGGGCACCGCGCAGAAGCTGGTGCTGAACATGCTGACCACCGCCAGCATGATCCGCATCGGCAAGAGCTACCAGAACCTGATGGTCGACCTGAACCCGTCGAACAAAAAGCTGGTCGCGCGGGCGGTCAGGATCGTCATGCAGACGAGCGGCTGCACAGCGCAACAGGCCCGCCATGCGCTCGAAGCGACCGGCAAGGATGTGAAGCTGGCGATCCTTGTGGTGATCACCGGCATGGAGGTCGAGGAGGCGCGCGAGGCGCTCGGCAAGGCTGGAGGGTTCCTGCGCATAGCAATCAGCGAAAAGACGGTGTGAAGCCGCACGCAAAGTCTGGGCCGATAGTCCGGGGAGGCGTGTCCCTGTGAAGCGGTCCGGGGAACTGCAAATCGAGTTCGATCACTATGGGAGACGACAATGGTACAGCATCTCACCAGGAAACTGCTTTCCGGCATGGCGTTGCCCGGCATCGCCTTGGCGGCAATGCTCGGAACTGTGGCGGTGCCGGTTCAGGCAAATGCTGCGACGCTGCACATGGCCTGGTCGCAGGACGCCACCGGGCTTGACCCGCACAAGCAAACGGCCTTTTCGTCGCTCAGGCTGCTGGAGCTGATCTACGAACCGCTGGTCAGGGTCGACGCCAGCCTGCAGATCGTGCCGGCCATCGCCACGTCATGGCAGTTCTCGCAAGACGGCAAGGAATTGACCTTCAAGCTTGATCCGAAAGCGAAATACCATAACGGCGCCGCCGTCACCTCGGCAGACGTGAAGGCGTCCTTCGAGCGCATCCCCGATGAGAAGACGGGTGCCGCCGCCCGTGCCAATTTCCTGTCGATCGCCAGCATCGATACGCCGGATCCGGTGACCGTCGTCTTTCATTTGTCGCAACCGGATGTGCCGATCCTGACGGCGATGAGCGACGTCAACGCGGCCATCGTTCCGGCCGGCGAAATTACCGCCGGCTCGGTCGGCACGAAGGCGATCGGCTCCGGTCCGTTCAAGCTCGACAAATGGGATCCGAACGCCAGGGAGGTGCTCAGCGCCAACAAGGACTGGGCCGGCGGCGCGACCGGTGTGGACGGCATCGAAATCTCGGTGCTCCCTGATGAAACGGCGATCCTGGCGGCGATGCGCACCAAGCAGATCGAGTTCGCGCTGCTCAACGACCCGCTGGTCGCCACGCTGGTGCCGCAGGAGGCCAGCCTGCAGCTCAACCGCGTGCCGGTGCTTGCCTATCACGTGCTGCAGCTCAATCCGTCGCGCAAGCCGATGACCGAACTCAAGGTGCGCCAGGCGATCTCCTGCGCCATCGACCGGCAGGAAGTGCTGGACACCGCCTCGCTCGGCGAAGGCAAGGTCACGGGGCCGCTGACGATCCCATCGCTCGCCACCGATCCGAGCCAGCTGTTCTGCTACAAGCGCGATGTCGAGAAGGCCAAGCAATTGATGAGCGAAGCCGGCTATGCCGACGGCTTTTCGGCGACCGTGATCGGCGCCACCGGCGAACCGCCAACGGCTGCGGCGGAAGCCCAGGTGATCCAGTCGCAGCTCGCCGAAATCGGCGTCAAGCTCGACATCAAGATGATGGAGCTCAACGTCTATGTCGACGCCTGGCTGAAGGGCGATTTCGACATGGCCATCGCCTTGAATGGCGGCAGGGCCGACCCCTATACCATGTACAATCGCTACTGGACCAAGGCGGGCAATCTGCAGAAGGTTGCGAACTATATCGACGACACGCTGGACAGCCAGATGCAGCAGGGCCGCACTGAGACCGACCCGGCCAAGCGCAAGGCGATCTTCGCCGAATTCGAGAAACACCTCGCCGAGGTTTCACCGTGGATCTGGCTCTACACCTCCTACAGCTACACGGCGCAGCAGAAGAACATCGCGGGGTTCGTGCCGACGCCGACGGGCACGCTGTTCAGCCTAAGCAAGGTCACGATCCAGCAGTAGCGACCTTCATGATCGGACGAGAGGTGTTCTTCGCGTGACCTATCTGCTGCGACGCCTGGCGGTGTTTCCTCTCGTTCTGATCGGCGTCTCCATCGTCGTGTTCGTGGCGATCCGGATGGTTCCGGGCGATGCGATCACGGCGATGCTGGGGACCGAGGCCGGGCTGCTGACGCCGGCGCAGCGCGAGGCGCTCTCGGTTTATTTTGGCATCGACCAGCCCTGGTTCGTCCAGTACGGGCGCTGGCTCGCCGGCCTGCTGCACGGCAATCTCGGCATCTCCTCCACCTATGGCAAGCCGGTGCTCGAAATCATCCTCGAACGCTTCCCGCTGACGCTCGAGCTGGCGCTGCTGTCGATGCTGATCGCGCTTGTCGTCGGCGTGCCGGCAGGCGTCTTCGCCGCCACGCACAACGAGAAATTCTCCGGTCTCGGCGTCCGCGTCGCCGCCATGATCGGCCAGTCGACGCCGAACTTCGTGCTGGCGCTGTTGATCATCTACACGCTGTCCGCGGGCTTCGGCGTGCTGCCGGCGATGGGGGAATTTTCGCCGCTCTGGCAGGATCCCTTGCGCAATCTCGGCCAGTTGATCCTGCCTGCGATCACGCTCGGCTTTGCCTTCGCCGCTTCGGTCACCCGCATATCGCGCTCGGCCATGCTCGATGTGCTCAGCGACGACTACGTCAGGACCGCCCGCAGCAAGGGAGTGTCGGCACGCGGCGTGATCTGGCGCCATGCCTTGCCCAATGCGCTGATCCCCGTCGTCACGCTGAGCGGCATCGAATTCGGCTATCTCCTGGGCGGCGCCGTCATCGTCGAGCAGATCTACGCGCTGCCCGGCCTCGGACGGCTGGTGCTGGACGCGATCCTGCAGCGCGACTATGCGCTGGTGCAGGGAGCCGTGCTGTTCATTGCCTTCAACTTCATGATCGTCAATCTCCTCGTCGACCTCGCCTATGTCGCGCTCGACCCGCGCATCCGGCTGGGGGAACAGTGATGCGCATGCTGCGGGCCATCTTCGCGCACCCCAGTGGCCGCATCGGCGGCTTCATCGTCGGGCTTTATCTGCTGCTTGCCGTGCTTGGCCTGCTCGGGCTGACGCCGCACAACCCGCTGATGCAGTACCGCGTAGACCGGCTGCATGCGCCTGACGGCACGTACTGGATGGGCACCGACCTGTTCGGCCGCGACGTGGCGAGCCGGCTGATGATGGGCATCGGCCAGTCCTTCACCGTCGCCTTCTTCTCGGTCGCGTTCGCCGCACTCGCCGGCACTGTTCTGGGACTCGCCGCAGCCTGGTTCGGACGCCGCTGGGACGGTATCGTCATGCGCGTCATGGACGTGCTGCTGGCCTTCCCGGCGATCCTGCTGGCGCTGCTGATCGTCGCCGTCGCGGGACCCGGAACCTGGACCAGTATCGTCGCCATCGCCATCGTCTACACGCCGATCTTCACGCGCGTGGTGCGCGGGCCTGCCCTGTCGCTCAAGGCACGCGAATTCGTCGACGCCGCGCGCACTTTCGGCAGCAGTTCGAGCTACATACTGACCAGGCACCTGCTGCTCAATCTGGTGGCGCCCTTGACCGTCCAGATCACGCTGGCGCTGGCCTGGGCGCTGCTGACCGAAGCCGGCTTGAGCTTTCTCGGGCTCGGCACGCAGCCGCCCGCGGCGTCGCTCGGATTGATGCTGAGCGACAGCCGCAACCTCATGGAGACGGCGCCCTGGCTGATGATCTTTCCCGGCCTCGCCATCATGATCAGCATCCTCGGCTTCAACCTGCTTGGTGACGCCTTGCGCGACATATTCGACCCCAGGATGCGGAGGGCGATCGCGTGATCCCGCTGCTCTCCGTTTCGGGTCTCAGCGTCGGTTTCGGCCGCACGCCGCAAGCCAGCGAGGTGGTGCGCGGCGTCAGCTTCGAGCTTGCCGACGGCGAGACGCTGGCCATCGTCGGCGAAAGCGGTTCGGGCAAATCGGTCACCGCGCTGTCGATCAACCGTCTCGTCGATTTCGGTGGCGGGCGCATCACCGGCGGCTCGATCAAGCTCAGGCGTGCTGACGGCAGCATCCTCGACCTGACGGCGGCGAGCGAGCCGCAGCTGACGAAAATTCGCGGCGCCGAGATCGGCATGATCTTCCAGGAGCCGATGACCTCGCTCAATCCGGTGCTGACCATCGGCACGCAGATCGAGGAATCGTTTCGCCTGCACCGCGGCCTGACCGGCCGGCAGGCGACGGCAGCCGCCAAGGACGCGCTCGACCGCGTGCGCATTCCCGACGCGGCGCGGCGCCTGAAATACACGCCGAACCAGCTTTCCGGCGGCATGCTGCAGCGGGTGATGATCGCCACCGCGCTTGCCTGCAACCCGCGCCTGCTGATCGCCGACGAGCCGACCACGGCGCTTGACGTGACGGTGCAGGCGCAGATCATGGCGCTGCTCGCCGAACTGAAGCGCGAAACCGGCATGTCGATGATCTTCATCACCCACGATATCGGCCTCGTCGCCGGCATCGCCGACAAGATCATGGTGATGCAAAACGGACAGGCGGTCGAGCAAGGTGAGCTGAACCAGATCCTCGACCAGCCGCATCACCCTTACACCCGGCATTTGCTGCAGGACGTGCCGCATTTCGCCAGTGGCCGCGCCACGCGTCCGGACGGCCGGCGCGATAGAGCGCCGGACGCCGAACCGGCGCTGAAGGTGAATGATCTCGTTGTGCGGTTTCCCGTCAAATCAGGTTTCTTCGGCCGTGCTACTGGCGCCGTGCATGCTGTCGATGGCGTGGATTTCGACCTGATGCCAGGCGAGACGCTGGCCATCGTCGGCGAGAGCGGTTCGGGAAAATCGACGACGGCGCGCGCGGTGCTTGGGCTGGTGAGATCGACGCGCGGCAGCTTCTCGGCCAGTGTGCGCAAGGCTGCCGCCGGGCAGAGCGCGCTGCCCATCCAGATGGTGTTCCAGAACCCCTATGCCTCGCTCAATCCCAGGCTCGCCATCGAGAGCATTCTCGCCGAGCCTATAATCGCCACCGGCGGCCGTGTGGATGCAGCGACGCGGGCGAAGATGGCGACGCTGCTGAAACGCGTCGGACTGCCGGAAAACAGCCTCGAACGCTATCCGCACGAATTCTCGGGCGGCCAGCGGCAAAGACTGTGCATCGCGCGCGCGCTGATGCTCAACCCGTCCGTCGTCGTGCTCGACGAAGCGGTCTCGGCGCTCGACGTTTCGGTCCAGGCCAAGGTGCTGGAGCTGCTGGTCGACCTGCAGCGCGAGTTCGGATTGGCCTATCTCTTCATCTCGCACGACATGGCCGTGGTGGAGCGGATCGCGCACCGCATCGCGGTCATCCATGCCGGCCAGATCGTCGAGATCGGCGATGCGAAGTCCGTGCTGTCGGCGCCGAAGCACGCCTATACGAAGAAGCTCATCGCCGCCGTTCCAACCATCGACCGGCGGCGCGAGCATTTCGAACTGGATACGCGCCAGGTGCCTTCGCTGGTGCGACCGCTCGGATTTGAGCCGGGTCCGGCGAGATGGGAGCAGTTCGGGGTGGATCATAGGATGAGGGTGGAGGCGTGAAGCACATCGCTCAAAGATGCCTAAGCTTGGAGGGACAGCACCCCCCTCTGTCCTGCCGGACATCTCCCCCGCAAGGGGGGAGATTGGATGTCGTATCGGCTTTCGCCAATCTCCAACGTCTGAAGGCTGGCGGCACGCATGAACTGCCGATCTCCCCCCTTGCGGGGGAGATGTCCGGCAGGACAGAGGGGGGTGGGAAGGATCGCTGCTTTTCAGAGGGAGGCCGCGTTGACGGATCGTGACCTCAGCCAGCTTTTCGACCGCGCCTTCGCCCCTCTCCAAGCGGCGGTAAACGAAGCCCGCATTCCGGGCGGAGTGTTGGGCCTTGTCGAGCGCGGCGGCGCTCGCCTCGTCCGCGCAGTCGGCTCGGCTCAAATCGTGCCCGATGTCAGGCTGATGCATGAAGGCACCTGGTTCGATCTGGCCTCGCTGACCAAAGTCATCTTCACCACGCCACGCATCCTGGCATTGGCGGAGGAAGGCGTCATCAATCTCGATGCGCCGCTGATTTCAGCCCTGCCCGACCTGCGCCAGTATGACGAAAAGGCGTGGGAGCGGAAGGTGACGTTTCGCCAGTGCCTCGGCCATCAGACGCCGTTTCCCGCCGTCGCGCCGATCTACAGTTACGGGCGGGACGCGGATTTGCTGCGCGCCTTCATCCTGCAGCGCGAATGGCAGGCTGGACTGCCGGTCTATTCCGATATCAATTTCATCCTGCTCGGCTTTGCGCTGGAGCGGCTGTCGGGAAAGACCATTCGCGACATGGACCCCGGCCCGGGCTTTGCCTTCTCCGCCGAGCCGGATCAATCAGCGGCGACGGAGGACTGCACCTGGCGCCACCGCGTGCTCTCAGGCGAAGTCCACGACGACAATTGTTCGGCTTTGCAAGGCGCGGGGCACGCCGGCCTGTTCGGCACGGCGGCGTCGATCCTCGATTTCGCGCAGGGGCTGCTCACCGGAACCGGCGCCTCGCCGGCCTTGATCGCGCTGATGCGCACGCCATTGTCGGCTACCCGCACGCATGGCTGGGAACACCCTTACGAGAACTGGTCCGGCGGCGGGTTGTGCAGCCCCGGCACGATCGGCCATACCGGCTTTACCGGCACCGGGTTGTGGATCGACTTCGACAAGGGCAAGGCATGGACCTTGCTCACCAACCGGATCCATCCGACACGTCATTTCAACAGCGGAATCGCGACGCTTCGGCAAGCGGTCGGTGATCTCGTCAACGGAGACTAGGGACTTATGGAACCAATCTGGGCCGTCGGCCTGATGACCGGCACCGTGCTTGACGGCAATATCGACGTTGCGCTGATCAAGACCGATGGCGAGCGGATCGCGGATTTCGGCACTTACACTTTGGCGCCCTACCCTCAGACGATCCGCACCCTGCTGGAAGAGACGCTGCGCCAGGCGCGGGTGTGGAACTTCACCGGGCCGGAGCCGGCGATTTTCCGCGAGGCCGAAGAGGCGCTGACGCGCGCGCAGTCCGCCGCGGTCAAGGATCTTGTCGAAAGCTACGGCCTGACCATGGCCAACATCGGCGTCATCGGTTTCCATGGCCAGACCGTGCTGCATCGCGCGCCGCAGGCCGGCCGGCTAGGCGAGACCCGGCAGCTCGGCGATGGCGAATTGATGCACGCCATCCTGGGCACCAAGGTCGCCTATGACTTCCGCTCGGCCGACATGCGCGCCGGCGGGCAAGGCGCGCCACTGGCGGCCGCCTATCACACCGCGCTCTTGCGCGCGGCGGACGCCAGCGGCGACATGGCGGTGCTCAATCTCGGCGGCGTCGCCAACATCACCTGGTGGGACGGCAAGGACAATGTAATCGCCTTCGACACCGGGCCGGCCAATGCGCCGCTCAACGACTTCATCAAGTCAAAAGGGCTTGGCGACATGGACCGCGATGGTGCGCTGGCAAGCGCCGGCACGGTGAACGAGGCGCGGCTGGCCAAGCTGCTGCAACACCCCTATTTGACCAAACCCTACCCCAAATCGCTCGACCGTTTCGACTTCGGCGCGGCGATGGCCGACGGCCTCAGCGCCGGGGATGGCGCGGCAACGCTGACGGCCTTCACCGCCGCCGCCGTCGGCAAGGCGCTCGACCTGCTGCCGCATCGGCCCGGGAAATTGGTGGTCAGCGGGGGCGGCCGGCATAATCCGACGATGATGGCGATGCTTGCCAGCCGCGCCGGCGTCGAAGCCGTGCAGGCCGAGACGCTCGGCTGGAAGGGCGACGCGTTGGAGGCGGAGTGCTTTGCGTTCCTGGCGGTGCGCGTGCTCAGGGGCTTGCCGATCAGCTTCCCCAGCACCACAGGTGTGCCGCAGCCGATGCGCGGCGGACGGCTCGCCGGTTAGCCAACCAGTTTCTTCTGCAGGAAGACGCGGCTGCGGCCGACGGGAAAATCAGGCAGCGTGCCGAAGGGCCGATAGCCCTGGCGTTCATAGGCTTTCGCCGCCTTGGGATTGAACGTGTCGATCAGGGCGCCATGACAGCCACGCGCCACCGCCTCTCTTTCGGCGGCCTCCAGCATGTTGCCCGCCATGTGCTGGCCGCGCAGCCTTTCGTCGACCCAGAGCCATTGCACATAGAGCCAGCCCCAGGCGGTGTAGCCCGAAATGCCGGCGACGACCTTGCCGTCTTCGTCGCGGACTAAGACGGCGAGCGCCTTTCGCCTGGAAGCGCCGACATCGCTGTCGTTGAAGGCGGTCAGCCGCTCGCCGAGAAAGGCGAGTTCCTCCGGAGAAGGGTCGGCGGTGGTCTCAAGCGTCGTCTTCATCGCGGGCTAGATCGGTTCATCGTTTCACGGAAACGCAGAACCGCTCTCTCTTTGTTTTGACGCAATTCCGGACGGAAAACCGTTTCACACTTTTTCTGGAATTGCTCTGGCTCGGTCGTCAACCAAGCCTTATCCGTGGACGGGACGAGGACGCAAGCTTTACGGCAGGATGGGTGGCGGCGAACGCCATGCCGCCGCCAGGGCCGAGACCAGCATCAACAAGGCCGCGACCATTGCGCAGGCGGCAAAACCAAAGCCGGTGTAAAGCGGCCCGAAGCCGGTCGTGCCGACAAAGACCGCGAGATAGGTCACCGAACTGTTCAGGCCCATGATGGTGCCGCGACGCGACGGATCGAGCGCGGCAAGGCGCATCACCAGCACGTTCAGCCCGAAGTGATTGGCAAGACCCCAGATGGCCACCATCGCCAGGGTCGGGCCGAAGCTGCCGCTGACCGCGGCCATCGCGACATAGACGACCGCCACCAGCAGATAGGCGAAGGGCATGACGCGCCGCGCGCCGAGGCGATCGATGACGCCGTCGAGAAGCGCCGCCGCACCGAAGCCGACGCCATAGGCAAGTGCGGCCCACCCATTGGCGCTGACGGGCTCGCCCAGGCCTTGATGAAGATGATCGCCGAGATAGCCATAGACGCCATAGAAGGCGGTCATGAAGGCGCCACAGGCGACCAGAAGCGGCACGATGCCCGGCACAGTTAGGGCGCCGAGCGGCGTCGGCGCCGGGCCGCTCTTCCTGGCGTCGCTCAGCGAGGTTAAAGTCAGGCCGGCCACGGCAAGGGCCGCGAGCAGCGCGACAGCGGCGAAAACGGCGCGCCAATGCACCAGATCGGCCAGCACGGCCGACAGCGAGACGCCGGCCACCATGGAGAGCGTCCAGCCGGTCAGCACGACACCGATGGTGCCGCTCTCGCGGCCAGGTGGCGCGATCGCGGCGGAGCTGGCGTAGATCGCCGGCATGGCGACGCCGGCAGCGATACCGGCGACGGACTGGGCCGCAACCAGCGCCACTACCGTAGGCGCCAGCGCGCTGGCGACAAGGGCTATCGCCAGGAGCAGCAGCGCGCCCTGGAGCATGCGGCGGGCGCCGACCCGGTCGATATAGCGCGCCAGGAACAAGGCGCTTGCCGAGGTGCCGAGGCCGAAGGCGGCGGAGGCGACCATGACGGCCGGCACGCTCGTCGCAAACGACGCGGCCACCGCCGGCGCAATCGGACCAAGGACCAGCGAGTTCGAGCCGATGACGGCGATGCAGCCGGTCAGGAGATAGGCGAGCGCCGGAATGGACGGCCTTGCGGCCAATGTTACGACTTGATCATTGTTCACCATATGACAATAATGGCCGTATCAAATTCTGTATCAATAAGGAAATTCAATATGGATGAAGAAACAGATGGCATTCCGCGGAACAGGCCGGCCGCCCGAGACCTCGACGCGACCGACCGAAGGATATTAGGCGTTCTGGTCGACGACGCCACGATCAGCTATGCCGATCTCGGCGACCGCGTCGGCCTTTCACCGCCGGCAGCCCATGAACGGGTGAAGCGGCTGCGGCGCAGCGGCGCCATCCGCACGACTGCGGCAATTATCGACCCCAAGGCGGTGAGGAAGCCGCTGCTCGCCTTCGTGCACATCGATACCAAGGGCTGGGGCAAGACGCCGGAGTTGATGGCGATTTCCGAGCACCCGGAGGTCGAGGAAATCCATTCGGTGGCCGGCGACACATGCATGCTGATCAAGGTCCGCACCGAGGACACAAGGGCGCTCGAAGGCCTGTTGTCGCGTCTCTACGAAACGCCTGGCGTCACCTCGACGCGAAGCTACGTGGTTCTGTCGACCTATCTCGAGCGGCCGGTGCAGCCCGGGATCACGACCGAATGGCCAACGCCCCGGCACATGGCCAAGCCGCTGTATTAGAGCCTGACGCATCCCGCTTCTGATTTGCGTGCTACAGCTTCCCCAACTTCGTCATCCCTGGGCGAAGCAGGAGCGAAGCTCCGTCGCGAAGACCCTGGGATCCATGCCGTAACTTTGGGCGAAGAGCGCGGCGGAGCAGAATTCTGCACTGTCGCAACGCTTTGACGTCACGGCATGGATCCTGGGGTCTGCGCTGCGTCGCTTCGCTCCTTGCTCCGCCCCAGGATGACGAAGCGATGGATGTTTCCGCTAGTCGCCAAGGCACGCGCTCCGTCAACGCAAGCGGTCCGTCAAAACTTCTACGTCGAGGAACCAGTCGCCGCCTCAGCCAAGCTCCAGCGTCGTTATCGCAAAGACGCCGGACTGCATGATCTGTGGCGCTTTTCCCCGGTACATTCGAGCCGTTTCGAAGCCCGGCTGCAGACCTATCGACGACAGCAAGCTTGCAAAATCCCCGCTGGTCTCGGGAACGTCGAGATGGATATTTCCGGGTCCTGAGGCGTTGGCGAGTGCGGCAAAGAGACGGCTTGCCGCGTCCAGGCTGTTGGAAAAGAGCGGGCCGATCTTGCAGCCGTCCCGGCATTGGCGCGCGACGCCGTAGCCTTCGATCGCGCCGTCCCTGACGATCGCAAGCGCCATGTGCGGCGGGCGCAGCCAGTGTTCCAGGAACGACCGCCTCGGGCCAGGAAAGAACCGGCGGTCATAGTCCAGGATATCGGCCAGGAGTTCCGGCCCTATGACGCGAATGCCGCTGCCGGCATCCGCCGGAGCGTTCGGCGGTCCGACGAACCGTATCGTCCGGTAGAGCGGCGCGAAACCCATGCCGCGGTAGTTGGCCTGCTGTTCGACAACGCCGTCGAGGCCGATCGTGCGGCTGCCGAGCCGCGCCATGCCGGCGTCCCAGACCGCCTTGCCGTGACCCTCGCCACGCCTGTCCGGGCGACAGATGTAGAGGCCGATGAAGCCGAAATCGTTGCCATAGGCGACGGCGGAAATGCCGGCCACCATCTCGCCATCGACGAAGGCGCCGATGAAGCCTTCGGGATCAGCCGCCTGGAAAATTCTGGCATCGCCGAGGCCGGGATTCCACCCTTCGGCCGCCGCCCAGTCGACAAGGGTTTGCACTTCGTCAAGTGCGAGCGTTCGGATCGTTCGGGGCATTGGGATTCACTCGGCGGCGAGAGGACCGGGGGCGAAGGATTTCAATGCGCCACGATAAGGCTTTGCCAACGGGTTTGCATAGGCGCCACGCTTGGATGTCGACAGGCCGAGCGCGATCAGCGCCTCGGCCTGTTTGACCGCGGCGCCGACGCCGTCAATGACCGGAACGCCGAACTCCCGCTGCAGCTCGGCCGCAAGGTCGGCCATGCCGGCGCAGCCGAGCACGATGGCTTCGGCGCGATCCTCCTCGATGGCGTGCGCAATCTGGTCCTTCAGCTTCAGAAGCGCATCCGACGCCATATCCTCAAGGGCAAGAACCGCAATGTCGGCAGCGCGCACGCGTGCCCGCCCCGCCATGCCATAGCGTTGCACCAGCCCTTCAACCGGCACGCGCGAGCGTTCAGTCGTGGTGACGACAGTGAAACGCTGGGCAATAAAGGAAGCCATGCTGAGCGCTGCCTCGCAAATGCCGATGACCGGGATGTTGGCCATGGCGCGCGCGGCATCGAGGCCGGTGTCGTCGAAACAGGCGATGATCGCGGCCTGCGCGCCCGAGCGCTCGCCGGTGGCAACCTCGACCAGCAGGCCCGGCACAGCCAGCGCTTCGTCGTAGTAGCCTTCGATCGAAACCGGCCCCATCGACGAAGTGACGGCAACGATCTCCGTCCAGCTGCCGGCGACCGATCGGGCGGCGGACGCGATGGTTTCGGTCATGCTGGCTGTCGTATTGGGATTCACCACCAGGATCTGCACAGTGGCTCCGTTCATGCATGCGCCCGGCGGCGGCCGACATAGACGATTGCGCCGAGCGTCAGCAGAATCACCAGGAAAGAGAACACGGTCGTCACGGTGCCCAGCGCATAGAGCACCGGCGTCGTCACATTCGTCGTCATGCCGTAGATTTCCAGCGGCAGCGTGTTGAAGGTGCCCGAGGTCATCAGCGTGCGGGCGAACTCGTCATAGGACAGCGTGAAGCCGAACAGGCCGACACCGATCAGGCTGGGGGCGATCATCGGCAGGACGACATGGGCGAAGGTCTGCCAGGACGACGCTCCGAGATCACGCGCGGCTTCCTCATAGGCCGGCGAGAACCGGTTGAAGACGGCGAACATGATCAGCACGCCGAAAGGCAAGGTCCACGTCAGATGCGCCCCAAAGGCGGAGGTGTACCAGGCCGGTCTGAAACCGATCTGCTGGAAGACAACGCCGATACCGAGCGAGACGATGATCGAGGGGACGACGAGGCTGGCGACGGCCAGATAAAACAGTGCGGTGGCGCCGCGAAATTTCCGGCGGAAGGCAAGGCCGGCGAGCAGCGACACGACAACGGTCATCACCATCACCATCAGGCCGAGGACGAGGGAGCGCTTGAAACTGCCGCCGAAATCGCCCACCGCCTGGCGCTCGAACAGATTGGCGAACCAGTGCAGCGAAACGCCGTTCAGCGGAAAGGTCAGGCCGCCATTCTCGCCCTGGAAAGACAGGATGAGGATCGCCGACAGCGGGCCGTAGAGAAACAGTACGAACAGGGCGAAGAAAATCGCCAGCACGTAGAATTCGAGGGTGCGCTTTTCGTGGCTCACCTCACAGCTCCTTGCGAATATCGACGATGCGCAGGATGCCAGCGACCATCAAAAGCACCAGCACCAGCAACACGACAGCATTGGCGGCAGCGGCCGGATATTGCAGCAGCGACATCTGGTTCTTCATCATCAGTGCGACGGAGGCGCTCTGCCCGCCCGACATCACCTGCACCGTCGAAAAATCGGCCATCACCAGCGTGACGACGAAGATCGTGCCAATCGCCATACCGGGCTTGGCGAGCGGGATGATGACGTTCCACAGGATCTGCCAACCGGAAGCGCCGGCGTCGCGCGCGGCCTCGATCAGCGACTTGTCGATGCGCATCAGCGTGTTGAAGATCGGCGTCACCATGAACAGCGTGTAGAGATGCACCATGGCGAGCACGACGGCGAATTCGGAATAGAGCAGCCATTCTATTGGGGCCGGCACGAGGCCCATGCGGACCAGCGTCGAATTGACCAGCCCGTTGCGGCCAAGCACCGGAATCCACGAGATCATGCGGATGATGTTTGAGGTCAGGAACGGCACCGTGCAGACAAGGAACAGCACCATCTGCATGGCCGTGGTCCTGATATGGAAGGCGAGGAAATAGGCGACCCAGAAGCCGATGAAGAGCGTCAGCACCCAGACGATGGCGGCGTATTTGAGCGTGTTGAGATAGGTTTTCCAGGTGACCCAGGAACCCAGTACGTCGGAATAGTTGGTGGTTAGGAAATCCGGGTACATCGATGCGAAATCGTAGTCCCAGAAGCTGACGACCGCGATCATCAGGATCGGCAGCAGCAGGAATGCGCCGAGGATCAAGGCCAGCGGCGTCGCCTGAAGGTAGGGTGCGATGGCGCCGAGAGAGACGCGGCGGCGCCTAGCGGGTTTTGCGGCGGCGGTGGTTGCAGGCTGGTCGAGAGCCACGGTCATCCGGAACAGCCCGGGCGTGTCGCGGAGGGCCGACAATCTGACAAGCCGTGATCCTTCGCGCCCCCCTCTGTCCTGCCGGACATCTCCACCTCAAGGGGGGAGATTGGCAGCGCCGCCGATGGGTTCCCCATAACAGCGTTGGCGATTGGCGAAAGCAGAGATGACAGCGTAATCTCCCCCCTCGTGGGGGAGATGTCCGGCAGGACAGAGGGAGGCGCGAAGGAATGCAACATCTCAACTATTGCCTGCTTTGCATCACGCCGCGATGAATTCGTTCCAGCGCTTCACCATGTAGCGGTCTTCGTCCATCACAGAGTTCCAGCAGGCAACCTTGCCCATGCGGTTTTCGAACGAGCCGCCGTCGCGCACGGCACCGGCCTTCTCCATGACCTTGCCGTCCGGCGACAGGATGTCGCCCTTGGCCGGCTTGCCTTCGATCCAGTAGCCCCACTCGTCCTCGGACATGAACTTCTTGGCCGAAACCATATTGGCGGAGTAGTAGCCTTGGCGGTTGAGGTAGCCGCCAACCCAGCCAGACGTGTACCAGTTGATGTATTCGTAAGCTGCATCGAGCTCGGCGCCCTTGAGATGGGCCGCGAGGCCAAGTCCGCCGCCCCAGGAGCGGTAGCCTTCCTTGAGCGGCTGGAACCGGCAGGCGATACCCTTGGAGCGAACGGCGGCGACAGCCGGCGACCACATCGACTGGATGACCACTTCGCCCGACGCCATCAGGTTGACGCTTTCGTCGAAGGATTTCCAGAAGGCGCGGAACTGGCCGCCCTGCTTTGCCTTGATCAGGAAGTCGATCGTCTTGTCGATCTCGTCCTTGGTCATGTTGCCCTTGTCGGCGTATTTGATGTTGCCCATGGCTTCCATGATCATCGCGGCATCCATGATGCCAATGGATGGGATGTTGAGTATCGCGGTCTTGCCCTTGAAGGCAGGATCCATGATGTCGGCCCAAGTGGTGATGTCGCGGCCGACGAGATCGGGGCGGATACCGAGCGTGTCGGCGTTGTAGATCGTCGGCACCATGGTGAACCAGTTGGTCGGCGCCTTGGCGAAGACCTTGCTGTCCTGTGCCTCGACATAGCCGACCGTGTGCGGCGCGGTGCCCTGGGCGATGACGCTGTCGGGCGTCAGCTTGCCGGTTTTGAACAGCGGCACCAGTTCGTCGTAATATTTCAGCTTGCTGACGTCCATCGGCTGCAGCACGCCGGTGGGAAACACCTTCTTGGCGATCCAGTATTCGATGTCGGCGATGTCGTAGCTGTCGGGCTGGGTCACCGCGCGCTGGGCTGCCGCGTCGGAGTCGGTCGCCGTCATCTCCAGCGTGATGCCGAGGTCGGCCTTGCACTTGTCGGCGATGGCGTTGAGGTTCGACACGCCTGTGCCGAACTGGCGCAATGTGATGTTCGACTGCGCCCAGATGGTCGGAAAGCCTGATATGGCGCCCGAACCGGCGGCAAAGCCGACCGCGGCGGCACCTGTCTTCAAGAGCGAGCGGCGGGAAATTCCTGTTTTCTTGTCGGCGGTGTTGGTCATGGTCAGTTCCCCTGTTCTGGTTTGGTTGGTTATGGTTCAGGAATCGAGACGGCCAAGGACGATCGCGTCCTCGGAGTCCCAGGCGATCGGCACCGCGTCGCCGACGGCAACCGGCTTGGCGAAGAAGCTGGTGTCGTCGACGATGACCGTGAAATCCTCGATGCCGGCGCCGTTGACCGAGAGCTTCACGGTCGAGCCGCGGTACTCGATGTTGGAAACGATGCCGGTGAAGCCCAGCCCCGCTGCCGGCGCCTCGCCGATGCGCACATGGTCGGTTCGGATGGCGATGTCGATCGGTTTGCCGATCCCCCTGCCCTGCCCGCTGGCCGCAAGCGAGACGCCGCCGGGAACATCGAAAACAACCATGCCGTCGCGGCTGCCGCTGACGCGGCCGGAGACGACGTTATGGTCGCCCATGAAACGGGCGACGAAGGCCGTGGCCGGCCGTTCGAACACGGTTCGCGGATGCGCCGCCTGTTCGATGCGGCCATCGTTCATCACCACGATCAGGTCGGCCAGCGCCATCGCCTCCTCCTGGCTGTGAGTGACGTGGACGAAGGTGATGCCGAGCGAGGTCTGCAGTTTCTTCAGTTCCGCCCGCATGCGGATTTTCAGGAACGGGTCCAGCGCCGAGAGCGGTTCGTCGAGCAGCAGGGCCTCGGGATCGGTGATGAGCGCGCGGGCCAGAGCGACGCGCTGCTGCTGGCCGCCCGAAAGCTGCGCCGGGCGACGGCTGGCATAAGCCTCCATCTGCATCAGCTTGAGCATGTCGAGCGCCCTGGCGCGGCGCTGTTCCTTGCCGACGCCCTTCATCTTGAGGCTGAACGCAACATTGTCGACCAGGTCTAGATGCGGAAACAGCGCGTAGGACTGGAACATCATGGCGGTGCCCCGCTTGGCCGGCGGCAGGTCGGTCACCACAATGTTGCCCAGCCGCACGTCGCCGCTGGATATGCTCTCGTGCCCGGCGATCATGCGCAGCGTCGAGGTCTTGCCGCAGCCGGACGGACCGAGCAGGCAGCAATAGGTTCCGGCGGGGATCTTCAGGCTGATGTCTTCGACGGCGGTGGTTGCGCCATAGACTTTCGAAACGGACACGATGTCGATTTCGGCGGCTTTGGACATTCGGCTCCTCGCTTTTGTCGCATTAACCAAAGCATCATGCGTGCCAACTGCCCGTCGCCGGTTGTAAGCGTTTGAATCCTGGTAATAATCAGCGTTCAGACCGGCTGCCTGCTGAAGCGGCCCCCTTGTGCAATGCACAAATTATGGGCGATTGTAGGCGATGCCGGTAGAAATCGTATGCAATCTTTTCTGACATCGCGTTCACTTTGGCTCTCGTCCAGACCACCCGATTCAGGCTAGAAGGGTTTGGGACCTTGCCGCCATGAATATTGCCGACCAGACATTCCCTGCTGCCGACAGTGCCAACGAGGATCGCGCCCAGGCGATCCGCGACCAACTGCGCGACGCCATCGTCGACCGCCGGCTGGCGCCTGGGACCAAACTGTCCGAAGGCGAGGTCGGCACCTTGTTCGACGTCAGCCGCACCGTGGCGCGCGCGGCACTGCAGATGCTTTCCTTCGAGGGATTGGTGCGGACCGAGCGCAATCGCGGCGCGTTCGTCGCCAATCCGTCGCCGGAGGAAGCGCGGCAGGTTTTTGCCTCGCGCCGGCTCATCGAGCCCGGCATCGCGATCGCCGCAGCCGGGCGCATGACGCCGGCGCATGTCGCTGCCTTCAAAACCCAGCTTGAAGAAGAAGGGCGCTTCATTGCCGAACGCGGCCCGAGCGCGAGACGATCGGAGATCAAGGCGTCGGGTGATTTTCACCTGCTGCTGGCGTCGGTCGCGGGAAACGTAATCCTCCAGCGCTTCATGGAGGAACTGGTGGCGCGTTCGTCGCTGGTGATCGCGCTTTACGGCCGTTCCGGCGTCTCGAGTTGCGGCCATAGCGAGCATATGCAAATCCTGGAAGCGCTTGAAAATGGCAGCTCCGAACGCGCCAGCGCATTGATGCTGCGCCACATCGACCATATCGAGGCCGACCTCGATCTCCGTGTCAGGGGTGGTCCGGCGCTCAGACAAGCCCTCGAACTCTGACGATTGCAGCAAACTTTCCTCTTCCTTCGCCTGTGGCCAACTGATCGACTTGACAATGCGGAAGCGGCCCGCCAGCGTTTACGATGAGGCTGGCGAATTGATGCCGGTCATAGCGGATGCCGTAAGCCATCCGTAGGCGCGCGCGTTTCAAAGATTCCGCCGGCTGGCATAACCATGTGCAGACTGCCGACGGAGACGTCGCGATGCGAAAAGGCCGTGCAGTGACCGCTACAGATTTCGCCGGAGCCTGTCGGCCCCGGCGATGGCCTGCGCTATCGGGTCTTTCGGCCCGCTGGACCATATTGAGGGCGGCAGCAATGTTTCTCGGCCTGCTGCCGGTCTCGGGGGCAGCGGAAGACCTGGTCCCCGATTGGCGTCTCCGCGCCCGCATCGTCGCTGTCGGGCTGCCGGACGTAGCCGGCGTGCGCGAGGTGGGGCGCTTCCATGTCGGCGGACCGATACCGGCAAATCCGGAATTCCTGATGGCGACCCGCGAAAGCCGGGTGCTCGATCCGCTGAGAGTCCTAGTGGCCGTCGGCAGCAATTTCGGCGCCCCGCCGGGCGATCCCGCATTCAGCGCCGGCGCAATCCTGTCCATCGATCCCCGGGGGACCGGATCCAACAGCGCCATCGTCGTTCCCCAAGACCTCACCGGCGACAATCGGGACATTCGGGTCCAGATCTACACGGCGCAGAGCGAACAATTTCTCAACAGCCGCTACAATAGCGGCGCCCGCACCGCCCTTTTCGCGGCCGCCTCCGGGCCACGCTACATTTCCATCAACAACGCCTTCGGCAGACCCTGGATCGCGAACGCACCGAACGGAATCGGTGGCGAGGGCAGCGTCAGCGTTGTCGATCCCGACGGAGTTCCGCTTGCCAACGCGCCGAGCAGCGAGGCCGGCGGCGTGTTCGCCGGCCGGCTTACCGATCGTGAGCGGACGCCGAAAGCGCAGCCCAGCGGATGGCTCGCCAAGCTCATGAACTACCGGGCAAGCGGCCAGCTGACATCAGGCGGATTGCAGACCGGCGCGCTCGGAACCGCATTTCTCGGTCCGTCGCCGGATGGCAGCGGCTTTGCCGTGTTCGCGGCCGTCACCGCCGATGGCGGCGTGGTCCAGATCCATGTCCAGGATGGCGTCGACGGCCTGGCCAATCCTGGCACGGTAAGCACCGGCCCCGGCATCGGTGACGACCCCGGCGTCATCGGCGTCGCCTTCAAGTGGAACCCGGACCGGGTCCTCTATGTCGCCGATCCCGGCCGCGATCGGCTGGTGCTGCTCGACCTGGAGGACGACCGGCGGCATTTCACGGTCGCCCGGACCCGTACGATCTCGCTGCCGCAGTTCGACCGCCCGGTCGACATCGCCGCCGCCATTCCCGAAATCGCCAATCCGCAGTTCTCCAGCCACACGACGCTCGCCGGCGGATCCGATCTGTTTGTCGCCAATCGCGGCGACGGCTCGCTGCTGCGGCTCAGCCAGGACGGCCGGCTTCTCGCCCGGGCGACGATAGAGATTCCCGGCCTCGGGCCTCTCGGACCCGATCGCCTTCGGGCGATCGCGACCTCTGCGGACGCGCAGCGTATCTGGATAACGATAGGCGGCAAGCTTCCCGGATTTCCGAATCGCGACGGGGCGCTCATCGAGATCCCGGCCTTCGACGAACACGGCGCATCGGCAGTGACGCAAGAGAGGCAAGGCAAGGCCGCCGACGTCAATCTGGCGGCGCGCGGAAGACAGCTGTTCCAGTCCGACTTCACCCTTCAGACGGGTCTCGGCCCATTATTCAACGCAACGTCCTGCGTGGCCTGCCATCCCGGCCCCGGCGGTGCAAGCACCGATGAAGGCCATTTTGTGCGCAGGATAGCCCAGATGGATCCGGGGTCCGGGCGCACGGTTGCGATCGATCATCCCAACAGCCCGGTTGCCAGGCGCTATGCGCTGGGCGACGGCAACGCGACGGTGCCGGCGGCGATGCCGCGCCAGGCCAATGTGATCTCGCTGCGCATGCCGCCCGCTCTCTACGGCATCGCCAGGATCGACGAGATACCCGGCAGCGTCATCGAGGCCCAGGCGGTCAGCAAGGGCGACGGCATCAAGGGCCGCGCGCATCATGTCGTCGACGCCAACGGGGCATCGCGGGTCGGCCGGTACGGCTGGAAGGCTGATATCGCCAACCTCGAAGAGATGGTGGCGGACGCTTTCGCAAAGGAAATCGGCGTCACCAGCGCGATCGGCACCGGCCGCGAGACACAGGCGCAGCCGGTCGAGCAGGATGCCGCGCAGATCGACGCGGTGGCTGCCTATCTGCGAACGCTGTCCGACGAGGCAAGGCCATGAGCCTCGCCCTGGCGCTCTCGCATGCGCCGGGAAAAGCGCGCCCGGTCCTGGCGGGCGTCATCGTTGCCGCCGCGCTCGCCCTTGCGGCCGGCTGGATCGCCGGCGGACTTGGCGAGCCGCTGTCGCGCAATCCGGTCCTCGTCGCCATGCTCTTCGGCCTCCTGATCGGCAACAGTTTCGCCTGTCCGGATGCCTTGCGCCCGGGGCTCGACTTCACCAAGCGCTATCTGTTGCGGTTCGCGGTGGTGCTGGTCGGCTTCCGCATCACCACGCGGCTGTTCCTGGATCTGGGCTTCATGCCGCTCGCGGTGGCGGCCATCGAGCTGGCCCTGGTCCTGAGCCTGCTCTACGCCATCGCGCGCAAGCTGTTCAGGCTCGACGCCGAAGTCGCGCTGCTCGTCGCTACCGGCAGCGCCGTCTGCGGTGCCGCGGCGATCCTGTCGATGGCGGCGCTGGTGCGCGCGCGCGACCAGAGCGCCGGCATCGCCATCGCCTTGATCACGCTGAGCGGCACTGTGGCACTGCTCGTCTATCCCGTCATGTTCCTGGGCGGTTGGCTGCCGCATCTCGACGACCGCCTCTATGGCGTGTTCGTCGGGGCGAGCATCTTCGAGCTGGCGCAGGTCTACGGCGCCTCCTTCGCCATCTCGGACGGAGCGCTGAACACCGCCACGCTGGTCAAGCTCAGCAAGGTGCTGATGCTCATCCCGCTGCTGCTCGCCGCCGGCCTGGTCCTGCGCGGCCGAAACAAGGGACAAGCGGCGGCGCCGATCCCGTTCCCGTGGTTCATCGCCGCGTTCGTCGGCGTGGTGCTCGTCAATTCCGCGATCACGCTTGATCCGCAACTGCGCCGTGCGATCCTCGATGTCGACCAGTTCCTGTTCCTGATGGTGATGGTCGCGCTTGGCATCACCACACGCATCGGGCGGCTCGGGGAGGCCGGCGGCGCCTGGCGCCTGATCGGCGTCGGTCTTGTCGGGGTGGTTCTGTCGGCGGCCCTGGCCTATGGCGCGCTGCTGCCCTTCTCGGCGGCCTTCCAGGCGGCGGCGCCTTCGTCGAGCGAAAGCGCGATGCTTGGCAGCCATGGCGGAAGGCTGTTCGCTTCGACCGGTTGCGCCAAATGCCATGTGCCGGCGCTGGAAGGCGTCAACGGCGAGGTCCGGCTCTACTCGGACCTCCTGCTGCACGATATGGGGCCGGCGCTCGACGACAAGATCGTCCAGGGCGATGCCATCGGCGCCGAATGGCGGACCGCGCCGCTCGTCGGCATCCGCCTGCGCCAACGCTATCTGCATGACGGCCGCGCGACCACGCTGCGCGATGCCGTCTTCGCCCATGGCGGCACGGCGCAGATCGTGCGCGACCGCTTCTTCGACCTTGGCGACGCCGACCGCCAGGCGATCCTCGATTTCGTGGCGAAGCTATGATGCGGCTGCGCCATGCCATCGGTCAGCGGTCGAACCGCCATGTATGAAGCCGTCATCGCAGAGCTCGACCATCTCGACGGTCCCGACCTGCTGGCGCCACTCGTCACCGGGCGGCTTTGTGGAAATATCGCGCTCATCTCCTCGTTCGGCGCGGAATCGGCGGTGCTGCTGCATATGGCGGCTTCGATCGACCGGTCGCTTCCCGTCATCACGCTCGATACGGGAAAGCTGTTTGCGGAGGCGATCGCCTATCGCGCGCAGCTGACGGCGCTGCTCGGCCTGACCGATGTGCGCGTGGTGAGGCCCGACGCGGATGCCCTGCGGGCGTTGGACGCTGCCGGATCGCTGCACCGCCGCGATCCGGACCGGTGCTGCCACATCCGCAAGGTTCTGCCGCTCGAAGAAGCCCTGAGCGGGTTCAAGGCCTGGATTTCCGGCCGCAAGCGATATCATGGCGGGCTGCGCACCGATGTCTCGACGCTCGAGGAAGATGACGGGCGCCTGAAGGCCGACCCGCTCGCCCGCTTCACGCACCTTGAGATCGAGGCCTATCTCGATCACCATCGCTTACCCCGGCATCCGCTCATCGAGAAAGGCTACTTCTCGATCGGCTGCGCGCCCTGCACGGTCGCGGGCGGCAGCACGGACAATCCGCGCGCTGGCCGCTGGAGCGGACTGTCGAAGATGGAGTGCGGGATTCACCGGTCGCCGGCTCCCTCTTGCAATTCGGCCCGGCCCGCTTCCGATTTCCGGTAGGTCCGCAGCCCGAAATCGACCATTGCCGCTTCATCCGCGAAGCCACTGTGGCATGATTAAAAACTGGGCAAGTTCGCGAAAACTAGGAGATCAGCTGCCCGGAAACTAGGTGACCGTACCGATGTGCGCGGATGCTGCAGCGCACAGGATCAGCTCGTGAGTCTGGACGGGACTGCAAGGCAGCCCATGAGCTTGCCAATCGGAAGGAATAGCAATGATCCGATATTCTACCCCATTTGGTCGAAGACGGAGTGGGGGATCCACCGCTCGCCCATTCCCTCTTGCAATTCTGCCCAGTCTACTGCCTGATTTCCGGTTGCGCGGAGATCGAGGTCCGCAACCCCAGAATCGGCCATTGCCGCTTCATCCGCGAAGCCACTACGAATTGTCGCATGGTTGCGCTACGCTAAGGCCGATCCGGGCGGCGGAATGGTCATGGCGACACGCCCGACCCTCGATGATCGGTCGAGCGGGAGCCCCCATGACCCCCATAGACGCTGTCGAAGCCGATGCTAGGCTCTCGGGCACAGGCCGGATCGCCAAGCTGGCGGCGCCGCGCAGTGCTGCGATACTGAGACGCAACCGTGTTCTCGAAGCGATCGATCTGAAATCACGATCGAGCGTATGCTGGGTGGCCGCGCCGGCCGGCTACGGTAAGACGACGGCGGTCATCGACTATCTCCAAAGCGTCGAAGCGCCGCATGTGTGGTTCCGCATTGACGAGGGCGATCAGGACATCGCGCGCTTCTTTCAATATCTGGCGCGATCACTGGCCTCAGCACACGCGATTGGGGAAATGCCGGTCTTCGGCGTCGAATATGCCGAGCAGCCGAAGGAGTTCGCCAGGCGCTTCTTCAGGGCCTATTTCGCGCGACTGAAACCCGGCACCATTCTGGTCCTCGACGATTTGCACGATGCCGACACGCCGGAGTTTCGTGGGGTGCTTTCGGTGATGTTCCGCGAGCTGCCGGACACGGTTCGGTGCATCTGCGCCTCAAGAACGCTGCCACGGGAGGAACTGGGCGACCTCGTCCTCAGGGGTCAGATAGCCGTTGTCGACAGGTCGGCGCTTGAATTCTCGACCGCGGAAGCGCGCGATCTCGTCCAACTGCGTTCAAAGAACGGCGCGGTCGATGTCGAAGCCGCGCGCGGCTGGGCGATCGGACTGGTTCTGCTCGCGGATCACGGTTCGACGGTCGGACCTGACGACACGGGCGGCGGGCAGAACGCGCTGTTGGATGTTCTTGGCCGCCACTTCTTCCTTTCCCTTCCCGCCGCCGACCAGGACATGCTGCTGAAGCTCAACCTGCTGCCCGAAATCAGCGCCGGACTGGCGGACGAGATGATAGGATCGGGCGAGGCGGGAAAGCTGCTCGACAGGCTCTACAGGCGGCAGTTGCTGGTCACGCATACGGAAAGCAGCCGCGACGTCTTCTACCTGCACGATTTGCTGCGGGATTTCCTCGACCGGTGTTTTGCTGAGCGCTTGCCATGGGAAGAGCAGAGGTTGCTGAAACGAAAGGCGGCGACGATCCTGGTCGAGGCAGGCCGTGTGGACGAAGCCATACCGCTTGCCTTGCAGGCCGAGGACTGGGGCCTTGCCGGCAAACTCATATTGAGCCGCGCGGAAAGTGTGCTGGCGCAAGGTGGCCGGGCGACCTTTATCGACTGGTGCGGCCGATTGCCGGAAGCGCTGATGAATGGCTGGCATTTTTATTGGCTGGGCGTGGCCCATGTGCCGGACGACGTCGCGGCGGAGCGCTGGCTGGCGAAGGCATGGCAGGCCTTTGGCGAGGCCGGCGATCCGCGCGGCCAGTGTCTTACAGTGTCGCGCGCGGTCCTGGTCAAGACGGCCAGTTGGCGGACCTACGAAGGCCTTTCCGTGTGGACCCGCCGGGCGTTCGAGCTGGTCGAACGCGGCCTGCCGGAACTGCCCCCCGAGGAAGCCATGCTGGTCCGCATCGGCATGATGCGGGCGCTCAATTTCGCCGAGGACTATTACCGCAGCAGCCCAGCCGGACAAGCGCTGGAAGCCGACCTGCTCGAGCGGTTGACCAGGAATGCCGGGCAGTATCCCAGCGGATTGCGGTTGCTTGCCAGCGAAACGCTGATCGATCTTTCGGCGTCGACCATGCGCGCCGATCTGTTCGCCAAGGCCGTCGACGGCGTCATCGATGATTTGAGCGACAAGGACGCGCTGCCCTGGATCCTCGGCATGTGGCTGGTCGCCTTCGGCGCGGAGAGCGGTCGCTACTTTCCCTACAAAAGAAGGAATTTTCCCTATCCGTCGTCCGAAGCGGCGTTGCGGGCGGCGATCGCCATCGGCGAGCGTGAATCGCTCAGGAGCGTGGAGTTCGGCGGGCTCTACCATCTGCAGATGCAGATGAAGGTCCGCAACGATTTTGCCGAATTCCACCAAGTGGTCGGACGACTGGCCGAGATCGGCGACAGCCGCTTCACCACGCAGGTGGCCGTCGTCGCCGATTGCCATGCCGCGCTGCATGCAAGGCAAGGCGATTTCACGGCCGCCTATCAGGATTGCGAGCGCTTCATGGCGGCGATCGAGGCCGCCAACGAGCCGATGGTCGAGCGCTGGCCGCACTACATCACGAAGTTCCAGGTGCTGCTCGCCGACAGGAAACCGCGCGAAGCCGCCACGCTTCTTGGCGAGCTGCTGCCTCGGCTGGACGGCGGCGCTCACAAGCGGAGCGAAATATGCATCCTGGCGGCCGGCGCCCTGGAAAGTCTGTGGGACGACGATCCAAATTATGGCGACCGGCTGAAGGCCTTCCTGGAGGCGCTGCGCGACATCTCCTGGCCGATGGTGCTCCTCAACGTTCCGGAGCTGCTCGCCGAATTGCTTGGCGACGCGCTTGAGCGCGGCATCGAACCGGAGCTCTGCCGCTCGCTGATCCGCCAACGCCGGCTGAACGTGCCGCGGCGGCGGCAAGCGGCCTGGCCCTGGCCGCTCAGGGTCCATGTTCTCGGCGGCTTCCGGCTCGAACTCGACGGAGAGCCTCTGCCTCTCGGCGCCAAGCCACCGACCAAGGCGCTCGACATATTGCGGGTGCTGGCGATCTCGAAGGACAACATTTGTTCGCTGGAAACCCTCCAGGACTGGTTGTGGCCCGACCTCGACGGCGACCAGGCGCGGGCGGCGTGCGAACAAGCGCTGCACCGCCTGCGCAAGCTGCTGGGGCGCACCGACCTCATCGCCCAGCGCGAAGGCAAGCTTCGCCTGGTGTCGGACAGGGTCTGGGTCGACCTTGCCGACTGGGATGCTCGGCTCAAGGCCGTCGCGACGGCCAACGGCGGGACTGTCGGACTGCACCCCGACGCCGAGGCGCTCTTCCTCGCATTTCCCGGCCCGTTGTTTGTGCACGAGCGAGCAAGTTCCTGGTCGCTCGCCGCTTCCGAAAGAGTGCGTCGCGATCTGATCGATCTGGGGTTGCGGATCAGCCAGCGGCTGGAGGCGACCGGCAACGCCGATCAGGCGCGTTCCACCTATCTCAGGGCACTGGATTTTTATCCGGATGCCGGCCCGATCTGCAAGGCGCTGATCAAGGAGCGGCTGTCGCGCCGTGATTTCGAAGGCGCGGTCGACGATTATGCACGCTACGAGCGGGCGCTGCGTGCCGCCGGAGAAGGCAGGCCCGCGGCCGAAATACGCGCCCTGGTCGATCCGCATCTCGCGCGGCACGCGCGCTGACGAAAATTCTCCGCGCGGCCCAGCAAAATTCCGGGTTATCGTGAGCCCGGCGATCACTCAAGCGCCTTTCAGGATGTTTGCAATCAGGACAAGGGCGGCGAGGATCAGAACAAGCCCGGCGACAATGTCCATCCGCTTGCGATGGATCGGGTGGTCGAAACGGCGCGACAGGCTCAATCCGGCCAGGCTCCAGCCATAGAACTTGATTGCGGAGGCCGCGAGGAACCCGGCGGCGAACCCCGCCTGTTCCTCGCTGCCATAGCTGAATGAGAGCACGCCGACGAGAAACATCGCCTCGAACCAGACCAGCGGATTGAGCCAGGTGACGGCAAGCATCGAGCCGATCGCACGCAATCGGGATTTGCGGCCTGACGCAACAGTCTCGATGTGGGATGTCCGGCTGACCGCGAGCAACGTGCGTACGCCCCACCAGGCGAGAAATCCGGCGCATGCCGCCTGCAGCATGCCGGAGATCGCGGGATTGTGGGTCAGCAGCGTCCCAAATCCGCCGATTCCCATCGTGACCAGGGCGATCTCCGAGACGTAGCCCGTGGAAGCGACCGCGAAAGGATGGCTACGCGTCAATCCTGCCTGGATAAGCATCAGGTTCTGGGGCCCGAGGGAAAAGATCAGCCCGAGGCCGAACACGAAGCCGGACACCGTTGCCGGCGACAACAGGGCGTCGGCCGTCATGCGACGTCACCCGGTTTCTTCGACCGTGCATTCTTGCGCATCTCTTGCCTCCCACGCGTCGCAGCGTGGAGGGCAGGCACATATGGATCACTTACGGGACAAAGCCGGCAGCGCCGTTTTTCAGGTCACGCCTCGGGAGTTCAGGCCTGGCGCAACGATCGATTTGTTCAAACAGGCAGTGTGGCGCCTATCCAGTCCAGACGCGCGGCGGGGACGAGGCCGTAATTATAGAAATTGATGCCGTCGACATCGGGCGCCAGAGCCGGCCTGACCTTGGCGGCAAGGATGTCGGGGCCTGCCATTTCCGGGTAGAAAAGCCGGTAACCGGCGCCGAGGAATTTCTCCGCGCCTAGCGTGGCGCGGCCGGCCGCCATCAGGCTTGCGACATCGCCGGCCTGCATGTCGTAGGCGCACAGGATCGCCCCGTCGCAGACCTTGCCGAGCGCCGCCAGATCGCAGCCGCCGAGCCAGCCGTCTTTCAGGTCGATGATGACGACCTTCGTTGCGGGGTGGGCCACTTCGCGCAGTTCGGCGACCAGGCTGGTCACCGGCTCGAAGCGCCATATGAGATAGGCGTGGAGTTCCGGCCAGGGCAGAAATACTTCGAGGCCGCCGGCGGGAAAGTCCGGAAAGCGCCGTTCCGGCACCGCGCGCTCGCAGGTCTCGGCGATCCATTGGCCGACGCGCTTGCGCGCCGCCTCGCCGTCGACGCCGGCGCCGGCCGCACGGGCGAGGCAGGACGGGCAGAAGCACAGCGACAGGAGAAAGTCGTCCTCCGGCGTCAGGCCGACGCCATCCTTCTCGTGGTGGTACTCATGGGCAAAACCCATGAAGGACGGGCTTTCAAGCTCGATCCTGTCCGGCCTGTAGCTGTGCGTGACATCGGCGACCAGCGCGCGGACATAGGCCCGCGCATCCGGATGCGACGGACAGAGGTTGTAATAGTTGGGATCGCCGAAGGCGTTGCGGGTGACGGCCTGCGGATGCAGCATGCCGAGGCGGGTATTGTGCAGGCAGACCGTCCAGCAGGAAACCCTGAGCCCGCCCGCATCGCGCCTGCGGACAAGGTTGCCAAGCACGTCGCCACCCTCGGTGATCACGTCCGCGACCTTGGGCTGGATGGCGAGGCTGACCCAGCGCGCCGCCGTCGGTTTGAAATAGATGGTGCCGTCTTCGGGGAAATAGGCCTTCCGGCGCGGACTGCGCGGCTGCAGGAAGCGGCCGGCATGATAGGAGGTGGCGAGGCTGATCATGTTCAGCCCGGCGCGCTCGACAAGGTCGCGTTCGACCGTCTCCAGGCCCAGATCCTGGATATCCCAGGGATAGGTCCACATCGAAAGCTGCATGAAATATCCTCGAGTTCTGGGCGCCGCTGGTCGGTCGCTGCCGGGACGCGAGGGAAACTCCTGCCTTCATCGAAGGCGATTTGCAAGGAGTGCGGAAAAATGGCCGGGCTCGAATACGGCCCGGCCAAGAAAGAAGGTTTACAACCTTCAGAGGGGAACACCGTTCAGCGGAATGGGAGGAAACCGCCGAACGATTTTACCTTTATGAGCTGATTTGGGCGCGTTGGCGACGGATAAAATTCCAAAACCTTAAGCAAACGTGAAATTCCCGTCCCCCGATTCAAACCGGCGCCGCACCGGTTGCAAGCAGGTCCGAATAGTGGCGGCGCGCCACGTCGGGATGGGAGCGCAGGCGGCTTTTCAACACATTGGTTCCGACATCGCGAAACAACGGATTGTCGGGGTCGCTCGCCGGCCCGCGTGTCTCGGTCGCCAGTTCCTCGGGCAAGGCAAGCAGCGGGATCGTCGCATCGAGCCGGGCGCTGAAGAAGAAGGGGATGGAAATCCTCTCGGCGCCGGCCGGCGGCGTCACGACACGATGGATTGTCGCCCTGAGATAGCCGTTCGACGCCAGTTCGAGAAGTTCGCCTATATTGACCACCAGCGTTCCGGGGAGCGGATCCACATTCACCCAGCTGCGGTCATAGTCGACCTGCAGCCCCTTGTTGTCGTCCTGCAGCAGGAGTGTCAGGAAGCCGCCATCCTTGTGCGCGCCGACGCCCTGGTCGTCGCCGGTCGAATGCCGGCCGGGATAGCGCACGATCTTCATGCGGTGGTTGGGCTCACCGCGATAGATCGGGTCGAACGCGTCCTCGCTCTGGTCGAGCGACAGCGCGAAGGCCTTCAGCAGGCGGATCGCCACCGCCGTTGCCTTGGCCTGCCATGCCAGCAGCGCCGGCTTCAGCTCCGGCAATGAAGCTGGCCACTGGTTCGGCCCTTGCAGCCGCGTCCAGGCGGGAACGCCTGGACCTTGCGGTATGGGCGGACGCTCAACGCCGATATCGAGCTGTTCGCGCCAGTCGGCCTTGCCCTTGGTCAACTCACCGCCGGCGCGCGTATAGCCCCGGAATTGCGAGGACTTGACCATTTCGATCGCCAGCTTGTCGGCTTCGGCCAAGGCAAAGAACCGCCGCGAGGCGTCGAGCACTTCCTCGATCTCCGCAGCTGATATGCCATGGCCGCTGAGATAGAAGAAACCGACATCGCGGGCTGCGGTGCGCAGGTCGAACAGAAAGGTCCGCTGCTCCGATGCGCCCTGTTCGAGACGGCTGAGATCGAGCACAGGTACAATCCTGGCCATGGTCAGGCTCCTTCCGCTTGGATCACATCCCCTACGGTGGCACGCAGGACGCCGCGATCAAAGCAACGTCCGATCCAATCTCGACACGAATGGAAGAAAGTCAGCGCTGCATTTGATGGCCGGCGGGCAAATAATGTCCGAACGGCGTTATTGGCTCTGCGCGCGAATTACCGTGCGACTAATGGTCAAAAACTCTCGACCCATGGCCGCAATTCGAGCTCCGAGCTCCATGCACTGCGGTGCTGACGATGGACGGCAAGATAGGCTTCGGCGATCGCATCCGGGGACAGCCGGCGATCCTGCTGGTCGGGTTCGCCGGTCTGTCCGGGCCCGTTCGATGCGATCGAACCGTCGATGATGAAATGCGCGACATGGATGTTTTTCGGCGCAAGTTCGCGGGCCATGGATTGCGCCAGCCCGCGCAGGCCAAACTTTGGCATCGCAAATCCGGCCGAGCCCGAAAACCCTTTGACGCTCGCGGTGGCACCAGTGAACAGGATCGAGCCCGAGCCACGGAAAAGCAACCGGCGGGCCGCCTGCTGGCCGACCAGGAACCCGCCATAAGCGCCGACCAGCAATGCCTGCCTCACCGCTTCGGGATCGAGATCGGCGATCGACCCGCGGGTGCGGCCGCTGGCGTTGAACACCGCAAGCGACAGCGGACCGGCCTTGTCGACTACATCGAACAGGTTTGCGACCGAAGCGGCGTCGGCAACGTCCGTCTCGACCACCAGCGCGCCAGTCTCATCGACCAGCGCGGCGAGCTTGCCGACGTTGCGGGCAGCCAGAACCACCCGAAAGTCCTCCTTGGCGAGAAGGCGGGCGAGCGAGGCGCCCAGCCCCGGTCCTGCGCCTGCGATAACTGCAACGTCGGATGTCATGGAGTTTCTCCATTTTTGGATACTGGCCAACGCAAAGTCGCTCCTTCCGCCGTGGCAGGCAAGAAAAAGCATTGCTGCAAGTTCCTGGCATCAGCCCAGCCGGCGGGCTTCACCATGGCCGGGCGCCGTCGATGACTTCCATGGCG
>NZ_CAUM01000140.1 GCF_000350085.1 Mesorhizobium metallidurans STM 2683 | reverse complement strand
AGACTTTCGTCAGCGCTGATCTCGGCAAATTGCCTGCCTTTTGGTGCCAAGGAGGAGGTAAGGGCGCGCGGCAGCGTTCCCTCCCCTCTTGTGGGGAGGGTTAGGGTGGGGGTACATCTTCGCAAGAATCCATATGCGATTGCTCTGCCCACAAGGGAGATTGGCGCGTCATTCCCTCAGGTCATTCAGCCGCCAGCTTGTCCTGCGTTTTCGTCTCGAAATCGCTGGCGTCGTGGCGCTCGTGCAACTGCATCGCTGGTTCGCCGAAGGCGCGATTGACCATACGGCCGCGCCGCACGGCCGGCCGCGCGTCGATGGCGTCGGCCCAGCGTTGGACGTGTTTGTATTCCTGCACCGACAGGAACTCGCCTGAGTCATTGTACATGCGGCTCTTGGCCAGACCGCCATACCAGGGCCACACCGCCATGTCGGCGATGGTGTAGTCGGCGCCGCCGAGATATTCGCTTTCCGCCAGTCGCCGGTCGAGCACGTCCATCTGGCGCTTCACCTCCATGGCGAAGCGGTCGATGGCATATTCGATCTTTTCCGGGGCATAGGCGTAGAAATGGCCGAAGCCGCCGCCGAGATAGGGGGCGGAGCCCATCTGCCAGAACAGCCATGACAAGGTCTCGGCGCGCGCCGGCTGCTCGGTCGGCAGGAACTCGCCGAATTTCTCGGCGAGATGGAGCAGGATCGAGCCGGATTCGAAGACGCGGATCGGCTGCTTGCCGCTGCGGTCCATCAGCGCCGGGATCTTGGAATTGGGATTGACCCCGACGAAGCCGCTGCCGAACTGGTCGCCGTCATTGATGCGGATCAGCCAGGCGTCGTATTCGGCGCCGCTGTGGCCGAGCGCCAGGAGCTCCTCCAGCATGATCGTCACCTTGACGCCGTTGGGCGTCGCCAGGGAGTAGAGCTGCAGCGGATGCTTGCCGACCGGCAATTCCTTGTCATGCGTCGGGCCTGATATCGGCCGGTTGATGCTGGCGAAGGCGCCGCCACTCGGCTTGTTCCAGGTCCATACTTTCGGCGGAGTGTATTCGGTCATCTCGGGAGGCCTTTTTTGGCGGGGAGGGGTCTTGGGAGGCAGCTTGCGCGATGGGAGGTTGGACAGGGCAGAGTTGGTCTGCATGTAGCTACAGATAGCGCGGACAGCAGAAAGTTCAACTTGCGTTGAACTATTGTAGAAGCCGGCGCAGGTTCCACCCTTTCCGAAAAGGGGGAGAAGGGAAAACTGCCCTTGCGCCTGACCATGCGCGCCATACCTATAGAAGATACCGGGCCTAGCCGGTCCTCATGATCATTGCCGGGACAAAAGCATGCCTATCGATACTATCTTGCGGTCCATCGTGGCTGTGCGCGCCTCAATCCCGGACGATGCCTTCACAGCCAATGCGCTGGGCACCAGCCGGGAAGGCAGCGGCGTGGTCATCCGCGATGACGGGCTGGTGCTCACCATCGGCTATCTCATCACCGAGGCGGAAGAGGTCTGGCTGACCAGCCATGACGGTCGCGTGGTGCCGGCGCATGCGCTCGCCTACGACCAGGAAACCGGCTTCGGCCTGGTGCAGGCGCTGGCCCCGCTCGGCCTGCCCGCGGTGGCTCTCGGCGACGCGGCCAAGGCCGGCGTCGGCGATCCGGTCGTGCTCGCCGACGGCGTCGGCCGCTCGGTCAAGGCGCATATCGTCACCAAGCAGGAATTCGCCGGCTATTGGGAATATCTGCTGGACGAGGCGATCTTCACCGCGCCGGCGCATCCGTCCTGGGGTGGTGCCGCCCTGATCGGACAGGACGGCAGCCTGCTCGGCATCGGTTCGCTGCTGCTGCAGATGAGCCGCAATGGCGAGATCGCCGACATCAACATGGTCGTGCCGATCAACCTTCTGCCGCCGATTCTCGACGATCTCCTGACGCGCGGCCAGGTCGCCAAGCCGCCGCGTCCCTGGCTCGGCGCCTTCTCGGCCGAGAGCAATGGCGAGGTCGTTGTGATGAGCGTCGCCGATGGCGGCCCGGCGGCCCAGGCCGGCCTGCGCCAGGGCGACATCATCTCGGACGTTCGCGACGGCGAGGTCGACGGTCTGGCCGATTTCTATCGCAAGCTGTGGCAGAACCCGGCCGGCGCGGAGATTCCCTTGCGCGTGGTGCGCGACGGCCGCGAAACCTGGCTGCGCGTGAAATCCGCCGACCGCAACAGTTTTCTGAAGAAGCCGCATTTGCAATAGGTGAGGCGCAGGGACTGCCCGGCCTTCACCTTCCGACGATCACTCACCGCAAGCGGCAAAGCCAGTTCCCGTATTCCAATCCGCGAAGGGGATAACCTTGCCCTCGGCCGACACGGTCTTGTGCACGGTCGCGCCGTCCGGTTGCTTCTTGCTGCTTTTGCCCTTGCCGGTCAGCACATTGTAGTCGCAGGCGCTTTCGACATTGTCCTTCAGATAGTCGTGATGGTCATAGGCATAGCCGGCGACGATAAAGGCGCCATTGCGTCAGGCTATCGTCAGCGTCTCGTTGGTGCGCTCGCTTCCCGTTGGCATCGCCGGCAGATAGAACCTGATCGAGCCGTTGGGCAGCGCGGTCAGTTCCGTTTCAGTGTCGGAGGCTTCGTAGCCCGGCCGGTCGTAGCCGTTCCATTCGCCATAGATCTGCCCACGCACGATGCCGGCGGGCTTGAGAAAGTTGTGCTCCTTGTCCCTGAGGAAGAAATACATGTCCATCGGGTCGGAGGGTTCGGTCTCGACGATCATCGCCATATCGGTAGCGCCGTCTTCGTTGAAGTTCGCCGGTGAGTGCGGTGATGATCTTCTGGCTTTCGATCGGTTCGGCCGGGGCCGCGCCGGAAAGCAGAAAATTGCCAGCAGCAAGGCAAGGCCGACAAGCATCGATTGCATCGCATATCCCGAGGTGAGCGTGAATGTGCGAAGCAGAACAGGACGATAGAAGATTTTGCGGAAGTTACATCACTGCAGCATGATCCGCCATGGGCGCTGTTTCGTCGGACAAATCAGCAACCGACTACCTGCAGGTAGCCGGGTGTTGCCAACTTTCGCATCACGCCATCCCGCGTCATGATCGGAATCCTGCAAACCCGGGCGGTGGCGATCAGATAGCAATCGCCGGGTCTTTGTGCCCAGTCGCCGTGACCGCCGCCGCCGCCTCTATCGCGATCCGCTGTTTTATCGGAATGATCTTCGCTGCTGTTGCCTCGACTGCGGCTGAAAACCAGCGAGCGGGAGAATTGGTACCGAAGTCAGGTGGGTCCTTGTGGGCAGGCTTTCGCGCCGCGATCGCTAGTTCCCATGCCGTGACAGTGCCGGCCTCTTGATTCTCGCCAATTGTTATTAGCGCATCATCAGAAAGCGGCTCTGTTCCGCTCACCAGCCAGTAGAGAACATGGGTGTCGAGCAGGACGCCCGGCAAGGATCAACCCTTTGGCCGCGTGCTTCGGGGCCTGGGTTCTGCCTTTGAGGGCCTGTTCAGCGATAGGCTTGGTCAGGTCCACACTCTTCTTGATCGCGAACTTGCTGCCCTTCAGCGACTCCGCGCCGCGGACGGTCACGAGTTTTCCCGTCTTCGCATTGCGGATTGTCAGGGTTGATGCTGCACTTGTCTTGGCCATACGCTGTATATAGCGAATTTTACAGGCTTGGACGAGGGGTACCCAGGGCAATCGCATATGGCGCTCCCCCACTCCGTCTCGGCTTCGCCGAGCCACCTCTCCCCCACAAAGTGGGGCAGAGGAAACGCCAATCGCCGTGGTCGCGGCCTTGAAAGGCCTGGGTTTCCTCTCCCCCATGTCATGGGGGAGAGGTGGCCGCGCAGCGGCCGGAGTGGGGGGCAGGGCGCTGCCATATGCGATTGCCCTGGAGGGGTACCGGTCATTTCCCATCCTCGCCAAAAATCCCGATCACCCAGTCGATGAACACGCGCACGCGCGGCGCGAGCTGACGGTTCTGCGGATAGAGTGCTGACAGCGGCGTCGGCGCCGGCGGGTGGCCAGGCAGCACTTCGACAAGCGTGCCCTTGGCGAAATCCGCGGCGAAGCGGTAATGCGGCGCCTGCACCAGGCCGAAGCCGAGGCGCGCCAGTTCCGCCATCGTATCGGAACCGTTGACCGTCACCCGGCTGGGCAGCGTGACATAGCGCAAGGCGCCGCCAACGGTGAATTCGAGCGGCATGACCTCGCCCGTCCGCGACGAGCGGAAGCCGACCATCAGATGGCCGTCGAGATCGTCGGGGGTTGCCGGCATGCCGTGCTTTTCGAGATAGGCAGGGCTGGCGCAGGTGACTTCGCGCAATGTTGCCACCCGGCGCGCGATCATGCCGCTGTCGGCTTGTTCGCCGGAACGCAGCACGCAGTCGACGCCTTCGCGCACCAGGTCGACCAGCCGGTCGCCATCGCCGATATGCAGGTCGATCCTGGGATAGCGGTCGAGGAATTCGGAGAGCCGCGGCAGGATGAAATGGCGGGCCATGAAACCGTGCACGTCGATCCTCAAAAGGCCCTGCGGCTGCGCCGCCTGGAAGCCGGCCTCGGCATCCTCGACATCGGCGAGGATGGCGAGACAGCGCTGGTAATAGGCTTGGCCGTCCAGCGTCGGGGTGACGTGACGCGTGGTGCGTTCGAGCAGCCTCACCCCGAGCCGAGCCTCCAGCTCCCTGATCGCCTCGGTGGCGGTCGATCGCGACAGGCCGAGATCGGCGGCGGCCGCGGTGAAGCTGCCGCGCTCGATCACGCGGGCAAGGAGGCGCATCCGGTCGAGACTGTCCATGTCAATTGTTCGCCATATCCGAATGGTGTTGGCAAGTCCCGGGCGATTATCCCGCAGGATTTATCGCCTACCTTCAGTCCACAAGGAATGGAGAGCTGACATGACCATGCAGAATGGAAAGGTGGCGCTGGTGACCGGCGCATCGAAAGGGATCGGTGCTGAAATCGCCAGGCGGCTGGCACGCGACCGCTTTTCGGTCGTCGTCAATTATGCCAGGGGCGCTGAAGCAGCCGAAGGCGTGGTGCGCGAGATCGAGGCGGCGGGCGGCACGGCGATCGCCGTTCAGGCCGATATCGGCGATCCCAAGGGCGTGGTGCGTTTGTTCGACGCAGCCGAGCAGGCCTTTGGCGGTCTCGATGTGCTGGTCAACAATGCCGGCATCATGAAGCTCGCGCCGATCGCCCAGATGGACGACGCCGGTTTCGAGCAGCAGGTCGCGGTGAACCTCGGCGGCGTTTTCCGCGGCATGCGCGAGGGCGCAAGAAGGCTGCGCGACGGTGGCCGCATCGTCAGCTTCTCGTCCAGCGTGGTCGGGCTCTACCAGCCGACCTACGGCGTCTATGCCGCCACCAAGGCCGGCATCGAGGCGATGACGCATGTGCTGGCCAAGGAACTCGGCCCGCGCGGCATCACCGTCAATGTCGTGGCGCCGGGGCCGGTGGCCACCGAGTTGTTCCTCGGCGGCAAGTCCGAGGCGCTGGTCGAGACGATCACCAGGATGATCCCGCTGGGACGGCTCGGTCAGCCCGCCGACATCGCCGGCGTGGTGTCGTTCCTCGCCGGACCGGACAGCGGCTGGGTCAACGGCCAGGTGCTGCGCGCCAATGGCGGCACGATCTGACTTTACCTCCAATAACCACAGGGAATGACATCATGCCGTTTGCAAACTTCAAAGTGCCGGAGCGCGCGCTGTCCGCCGGACAGAAGGAGGACCTCGTCCACAAGACCACGGCCCTGTTCGTCGAGATGTTCGGCGAAGGCGTGCGCCCCTACACAATGGTGCTGATCGAGGAGGTCGCCGACGGCGGCTACGGCCGCGCCGATGTGGTGTTCAAGATTCCTGGGGGATGAGCGGAGACGCCCGACCGCTGATTGACAGGCGCGCCATCTCGGCGCTTGAACACCCCCTCTGTCCTGCAGGGCAGAGGGGGTGGGAAGAAACGCGACCTGTGCAAAGTTGGTCGCCGGCGAGGGAAGCAAGAGACGATGGCCCCAGTCAAGGTCGATCCCGCCAAGGTGCACGAGTTCAGGGACGCCGGGAGCTTCCATGCCTGGCTCGACAAGCACCACGACACGGAAACCGAAGTCTGGATCAAGATCCACAAGGTGGATTCGGGATTGGCGTCGATCACGCCGAAGGAAGCGATCGACGTGGTGCTGTGCTTTGGCTGGATCGATGCCGTGCGCAAGGGGCTCGATGAGAAAAGCTATCTGCAGCGCTACACGCCGCGCGGCAGGAAGAGCATCTGGAGCCAGATCAACATCGACAATGTCGCCCGGCTGATCGGGGAGGGGCGGATGACCGACCATGGGCTGAAACAGGTCGAGGCGGCCAAGGCCGACGGCCGCTGGGACCGCGCCTACAGAAGCAAGGATATGCAGATCCCGAGCGATCTCCAGGCGGCGATCGACGCCGAGCCGAAGGCGAGGGAGATGCTGGCGAAACTCAGCGCGCAGAACCGCTTCGCGCTTGCCTTCCGCACCCACAACATGAAGACCGAGGCCGGACGCAGGAAGAAGATCGAGACTTTTGTCGAGATGCTGAAGCGCGGCGAGACGATCTATCCGCAGGGGAAGAAGTGAACTAGCCGCCAGGCCGGAGCGAGGCGCGGCATGCTACGAAAATAGCATTCTCGCACCTGGGGGTGGATGCTAGGGTCGCTGCCCGTGCATCCCAGGCACGCAGCGGCGTGGTCCCGCAAAATGGAGGAATGGCGAGCGGGACGCTGCCCGTATTCTCAAGAAATCGGACGGTCAAGTTGAACCATGGTGAGGCTGCCGCGTTTGCCGTGGTTGGCCACAAGGGAGGAAAATACCGGTGAAAGCGTCCTATCTCGTTTCGGTCGCGCTGCTTGCGGCGACGGCGATGCCCGCGGCAGCGGGCGAAATTTCCGACGGCAAGGTCAAGATCGGCATCCTCAACGACCAGTCGGGCGTTTATGCCGATTTCGGCGGCAAATGGTCGGTCGAGGCAGCCAAGATGGCCGTCGAGGATTTTGGCGGCAAGGTCCAGGGTGCGCCGATCGAGGTCATCAGCGCCGACCACCAGAACAAGCCGGACATTGCCTCCAACATAGCGCGCCAGTGGTACGACACCGAGCAAGTCGACGCGATCATGGAACTGACGACGTCCTCGGTGGCGCTGGCCGTACAGGGGCTCTCCAAGGAAAAGAAGAAGATCGACATCGTCACCGGCGCCGCTTCGACCGACCTCACCGGCAAGCAGTGCTCGCCCTATGGTTTCCACTGGGCCTACGACACCCATTCCCAGGCGGTCGGCACCGGCGGGGCGCTGGTGCAGCAAGGCGGCGACAGCTGGTATTTCATCACCGTCGATTACGCCTTCGGCTATTCGCTCGAAGAGCAGACCGCCAAGCTGGTCAAGGATCGCGGCGGCCAGGTGCTCGGCCAGGTGCGTTATCCGCTCGGCTCCACCGACTATTCCTCCTTCCTGCTGCAGGCGCAGTCCTCCGGCGCCAAGGTGATCGGGCTGGCCAATGCCGGTCTCGACACCTCGAACTCGATCAAGCAAGCGGCCGAGTTCGGCATCGTCGCCGGCGGCCAGCGGCTCGCGGCGCTGCTGTTCACGCTGGCCGAGGTGAACGGGCTTGGCCTGCAGGCAGCCCAGGGCGTCGTGCTGACCGAAGGCTACTACTGGGACCGCGACGACAAGAGCCGCGACTTCGCCAACCGTTTCTTCAAGCGCACCAACAGGATGCCGAACATGATCCAGGCCGGCACCTATTCGGCGGTGTCGCAATATCTGAAGGCCATCGACAAGGCCGGCACCGACGAGACCGAGGCGGTGGCCAAGCAACTGCATGAGATGCCGGTCAACGACGTCTTCACCGCCAACGGCAAGGTGCAGGCCGACGGCTCGATGGTGCACGACATGTATCTCTATCAGGTCAAGAAGCCTGAAGAGAGCAAGAGGGACTGGGATTACTACACCTACCTTGCCACCATTCCGGGCGATCAGGCCTTCATGAAGGCCGAGGATAGCGGCTGCCCGCTCGTCACCAAGTGACGACGGCAGCCGCCGCGGCCGTCCGGCCGGACGGCGATCGGGACATGCCGCGGGTGGTGCTTTCCGCCCGCGGCCTCCGGCGCGACTTCGCCGGTTTCGTCGCGGTGAAGGACGTCGACCTCGACGTTCATCACGGCAGGATCCACGCCCTGATCGGACCGAACGGCGCCGGCAAGACAACCGTCTTCAACCTGCTGACAAAATTCCTGCAGCCGACCAGCGGCAGGATCGAATTGCTGGGCAACGACATCACCCGCACCCCGCCGGCCAAAGTGGCGCGGATGGGCCTGGTGCGGTCGTTCCAGATATCGGCGATCTTTCCGCATCTCAGCGTGCTCGACAATGTGCGCGTCGCGTTGCAGCGCCCGGGTGGGCTGGGCTTCCAGTTCTGGCGCTCGCTGGCGGCGCTCGACCAACTCACGCCGCGGGCGCGGGAGCTTCTCGGCATCGTCGGTCTCGACGATGCCGCACACCGGCTCGCCGGCGATCTCTCCTATGGCAGGAAGCGCGTGCTGGAGATCGCCACCACGCTGGCGCTCGATCCGAAGGTGCTGTTGCTCGACGAGCCGATGGCCGGCATGGGACACGAGGATGTCGGCACGATCTCCGGGATCATCCGTTCGCTCGCCCGCGATCGGGCCGTGCTGATGGTCGAGCACAATCTGACCGTCGTCGCCGATCTCTGCGACTGGATCACCGTGATGCAGCGCGGGCAGGTGCTCGCCGCCGGCGACTATGCGACCGTCAGCCAGGACGAGCGCGTCAAGGTCGCCTATATGGGGACGGAGCATGAGTGAGCCGCTGCTTGCCGTGCGCGATCTCCACGCCTGGTATGGCGAGGGCCATGCGCTGCACGGCGTCAACCTCGATGTCTTGCGCGGCGAGACCGTGACTTTGCTTGGCCGCAACGGCGTCGGCAAGACCACCACGTTGCGCGCCATCGTGGGGCTGGTCCGCGAGCGCAGCGGCAGCGTCGTCTTCAACGGCAGCGACCTGATCGGCCTGCCGTTGCACCGCGTCGCCCGTCAGGGCATCGGCTACGTTCCCGAGGAGCGCGGCATCTTCGCCACGCTGACCGTCGACGAGAACCTGATCCTGCCGCCGGTGGTGGCCAAGGGCGGCATGAGCGTCGACGAGATATTCGACCTCTTCCCCAATCTCAAAGAGCGCCGCAACAGTCCGGGTACCAGGTTGTCCGGCGGCGAACAGCAGATGCTGGCGATCGCCCGCATCTTGCGGACGGGCGTGCAGATGCTGCTGCTCGACGAACCGACCGAGGGCCTCGCGCCGGTCATCGTGCAGCGCATCGGCGAATTGCTGGCGACATTGAAGAAGCGTGGCATGACGATCCTGCTTGTCGAGCAGAATTTCCGTTTCGCCGCCCGCATTGCCGACCGCTTCTATTTGATGGAGCACGGCAAGGTGCTGGAGGGCTTCCCGGTGGCGGAACTCGCCGCGCACACCGAAAAGCTGCATGAGGTGCTGGGAGTATGATGGCGCCATGACGATGATTTTCGGCATTCCCATCCAGGCCCTGCTCGGGCAGCTCTTAGTCGGGCTCATCAACGGCTCGTTCTACGCCATGCTGAGCCTTGGGCTGGCCGTCATCTTCGGCCTGCTGCGCATCATCAATTTCGCCCACGGCGCGCTCTACATGCTTGGCGCCTTCATCGGCTACCTCTTGCTTGTCCATCTCGGCATCGGCTACTGGCCGGCGCTCGTCCTGGTGCCGATCGCAGTCGGCGTCTTCGGCATGGCGGTCGAACGCGCGGCGCTGTCGCGGCTCTACCGTCTCGATCCGCTCTACGGCCTGCTCTTCACCTTCGGCATGGCGCTGGTCATCGAAGGCGCGTTCCGGTTCTACTACGGCGTGTCGGGAAATCCCTATGCCGTGCCGCCGCTGCTTGCGGGAGGCACCAATCTCGGCTTCATGTTCCTGCCCAACTATCGCGGCTGGGTGGTGCTGGCTTCGCTGATCGTCTGCATCGGCACCTGGCTGTTGATCGAGAAGACCAGGCTTGGCTCCTACCTGCGCGCCGCGACCGAGAATCCCGAGCTCGTCCAGGCTTTCGGCGTCAACGTGCCGCTGCTCCTGACGCTCACCTACGGGCTTGGCGCGGCACTTGCCGGGCTGGCCGGCATTCTGGCCGCGCCGGTCTACCAGGTCAGCCCGCTGATGGGCTCGGATCTCATCATCGTCGTCTTCGCCGTCGTCGTGATCGGCGGCATGGGCTCGATCCTGGGCGCCATCGTCACCGGCTACATGCTCGGTCTCGCCGAGGGCCTGACCAAGGTGTTCTATCCCGAGGCGTCGAACCTCGTCGTCTTCGTCATCATGGCGATCGTGCTTCTGCTGCGGCCGGCCGGCCTGTTCGGAAGGGATGCCTGAGATGAGCGAGCTGACACTTCAGGAAAGGCGCGCTGCTGCCTCCGTGCGGCTGGAATGGGGCCTGGTGGCGCTGGGCATAGTGGCGCTCATCGCCGCGCCCTTCTTCATCTACCCGATCTTCGTCATGAAGATGCTGTGCTTTGCGCTGTTTGCCTGCGCCTTCAACCTGCTGCTCGGCTACACCGGGCTGCTCTCCTTCGGCCACGCAACCTTCTTCGGGGGTGCCGCCTATTTCTGCGCCTACGCCGTCAAGGCATGGGGCTGGCCGCCGGAGGCAGGCATTCTGCTCGGCATGGGCGGCGCGGCGGTGCTCGGCCTGGTCATGGGGTTCCTCGCCATCCGCCGGCAGGGCATCTATTTCGCCATGATCACGCTGGCGCTGGCGCAGATGTTCTATTTCTTCTGCGTGCAGGCGCCCTTCACCGAAGGCGAGGACGGCATCCAGGGCGTGCCGCGCGGCAGCCTGTTCGGCATCGTCGACCTGAATGTCACGATGAACATGTACTATGTCGTGCTCACCATCTTCCTCATCGGCGTGTTCGCCATCTGGCGGATCGTCAACTCGCCCTTCGGCATGATCCTGCGCTCGATCCGCGAGAACGAGAATCGCGCCATCTCGCTCGGCTATTCGGTCGGCCGCTACAAGCTCGCCGCCTTCGTCATGTCGGCGGCGCTGGCAGGGCTTGCGGGTGCTACCAAGGCGATCGTGTTCCAGTTCGCCACGCTCACCGACGTGACCTGGCAGATGTCGGGCGGGGTGATCCTGATGAACTTGCTCGGCGGCATCGGCACCATGGTCGGGCCGGTTGTCGGCGCCGGCCTCGTCGTCGGCCTGGAAAACACGCTTGCCACTTCGGGCTTTCCGGTGACCATCGCCACCGGCCTGATCTTCATGGTCTGCGTGCTCATCTTCCGCCGCGGCATCGTCGGCGAACTCTATGCGCGGTGGCTTTCGCCGGCTGAAGCCGGCAGCGACCGCGACAAGGCCTGATTCTGGCTGCCGTCGCAAATCCCCGCGGTACTTGCCGAGGTCGACAAACAGTGTCCGTGTTGATTGGAATGTGGGAGATCGCCACATAGTAGGCCTCTCGCGAGGACTGGCGAGGGTCTGGGAGCGGTTGGGCATCCTGCTTATGTCGGGTATGTAATTTGACTTCGTCGATAAGTCAATTATATATCGTCGTTACGACGGTAAGAAACAGGATAACCGACATGATACACGCTTATCCAAAACTTGATTCGTCGGATCAGGACGTATTGGGGCTGATCCGTTCGTTGCGAACTGAGCTAAAATACCAAGTGAGCATAAATCCCATTCGCTGGACGGGATTTTTGCGACGAAACACTTTTGCGCGTGCACTTCAAGGTTCGAACAGCATTGAGGGAATAAACGCCAATCTGGCCGAAGCCGTCGCAATCGTTGACGATGAACGACCCGAAACTTTGGAAGAGGAAACGATCCGGGCGCTCAACGGGTATCGGACTGCGATGACTTACGTTTTGCGGCTGCATGACGACCCGCATTTGGTGATCAATGCGCAGTTGATCCGAAGCCTTCATTTCATGATGCTCAACTACGACATGACCAAATTGCCAGGGCAATGGCGCAATGGTCCTATTTATGTTGTGCATGAGCCGTCCGATGAAACCGTATATGAGGGGCCGGATGCCGAGTTGGTCCCGGGGCTGATCGAGGAACTGGTGGCCCAAGCCAACAGTTTGCCTGACGTCGATTCGTCGATGGTCCTCGGCGCTATGATTCATTTGAATTTGGCGATGATCCATCCTTTCAAGGATGGAAATGGAAGAATGGCCAGAGCGCTTCAAACGTTGATACTGGCCAGAAAAGGTGTCGTTGCACCGGTATTCTGTAGCATTGAAGAATGGCTCGGACGAAACACTGAATCTTACTATAAAATCCTAGCTGAGACTGGCAAAGGCAAATGGAGCCCGCAAAACGACGCCCTGCCATGGGTTCGATTCTGCCTAATAGCTCACTATCAACAGGCCATCACCTTAAAGAAGCGGAACGCTCAGATCGGAAGGCTTTGGGAGGCTATCGACAAAATGACAACAGCTTTGAAACTCAACGAACGTGTCCAACTGCCTTTGATGGATGCGGCCTTTGGCTATAAGGTTAGAAATCTGCGGCATCGCACAGAAAACGACATTTCTGAGGTGGTAGCCAGTCGCGACCTCAAAGAACTTTGTGACCAAGGTCTGCTCAAGCCGGTTGGCGAGAAGCGCGGTCGCTACTATGTCGCCGGAGACACGATTGCTGACCTACGGGCAAAGTTTGCCGATAAGACAAAGGCAGCAAATCCTTACGACCTGGTTTCAGGAAAGGCTAAGGCTTCGCAGTTGACTTTGCCGGTTTAAGCCTGAGAGGAACGCTGCTTCCCTGGTGAACGCCGATCTCCTCTTTGAGCATCTCACGAGGGGGAGGTCCTCGCCGAAGGCGACAGAGGGGGCGGAGCGAGACGCTGGGCCCTACACGTCGTCGCCCGTCTTCTCGATTTCCTTGAGATAGAAGATCTTGCTCGGCTGCAGGTGATCGACGCAGAGGTGGGCCAGCACCCAATTGTCCCTGCGCTTCATCGCCTCGATCATGAACCGGTGGTGCTGGCGCGACACTTCGAGCTCCTCGCGGTCGGCCAGCGAGTTGGCCCGCACCGGCAGGCTGAGCCGCATGTAGTGGTCGATCGACGACACCAGGTAGTCGTTGCCGCATGCCGACAGCATGGTAAGGTGGAAGCGGTCATTGGCCTCATGGATGCCGCGCAAATAGTGCGCATCGACATGGGCGCTGTAGACCCGGTGGATCTCCACTAAGG
>NZ_CAUM01000141.1 GCF_000350085.1 Mesorhizobium metallidurans STM 2683 | reverse complement strand
CCACTAGATACGCCGCACCTTGATGGCGGCTTGGCCCGGCGGCGAGCGCCGACGAACAACGAGAGAGATGCGACATGACATCGTGGATCGAAGCGATCGGCTTCCTCGGAAGCCTGTTCACCGTGCTCACCTATTCGATGAAGGAAATGCTGTGGCTGCGCGTTGCGGCGCTCCTGAGCTGCCTTGCGTTCGTGACCTATGGCACGCTGATCGGCAGCCTGCCGCTCATCCTGATGGAGCTGACGCTGCTGCCGATCAACGCTTGGCGGCTGATCGAGCTGATCAGGCCGAGGCTCACCCAGAACTGAAACCGGGACGAGGACCCAGACATGCTTGACATGACCATGCTTGACCCAAACCTGCTCGACAGGAAGACCACCATCATCCGGCCGGCAACCGGCAAGGAACTTCCCGATCTTTCGGTCATCATTGCCAAGGCGTTCGAGACCTATCGGGGTGCGATCCCGGACCGGGCACTCTTCGAATACATCGCCCTCTCCGCCGATCTCGAACAGCACAAGGGCCGCGGCGACATCATGGTGCTTGAAAGCGCCGGCAAGATCGTCGGCAGCGTCGTCTACTACCCGAAGGCCGGCGACGAAGGGCTTGGACTGCCGGCGGGCTGGGCAGGCATCCGCACGCTCGCCGTGCATCCGTCAGCACGTGGCCGCGGCTTCGGGCGCAGTCTGATCGAATATTGCATCGATCGCGCGCGCCGGGAGGGCCACGGGACCATCGGACTGCACACCGCTGAGTTCATGAAGCATGCCGTCGCCCTCTATCGGGCGCTCAGCTTCGGACGCTGCCCGCAATATGATCTGTGGGCCTCGGACATCCTCAACATCGATCCCGCCGGCGGGGACATCCTGGTCACCGCATACAAACGCACGCTCTGACAATTCGTTCGAATGGAATTTGCCATGCAAGCTGAACTCTACCTCCTGACCTGGACGGTGATCTCGTTCTGGGGGCTCGGCCAGATCTGGCTCATCCAGATTGTCGTCTATCCGCTCTTCGCCAAGGTCGGCGCGCCGGACTATGTGCGCTACCACCGCTTCTATTCGAGCCGCATCCCGCTGCCGATCATCCTGCCCGGCTTCGCCAGCTTCCTGCTGCCGATCGCGCTGGCCTTTTACGGACCGGCCGTGCCGGCCTGGATGACGGCCGCCAACATCGCGCTCGGCATTGCCGGGCTGCTGGTGACGGTGCTGCTGGAAATCCCGCGGCATGGCGTCCTCGAAAAGACCGGCAAGAACGACGAGACGATCGACGAACTGATCCGCTACAACTGGCCGCGCACGGCCTCGATAACGCTCCAGGCTGCTGTCACCATGGCGATGCTGATCCATGTATTCGCGAGGTGAAGCCGGCGACCGCTTCGGCCCATCGTCATCCATTGACGGATGGCAAGCCTGTTGTCAGGTTAGGTTCCCCTGCGTCAGGCCGGGTATGGTCGAATGCATGCAGGCGATCCGAGGGGGGCTTGAGCATGCGACTGAACCGGAATCTCCGCCCATGGCGGATTTGGGCCTTCATCGCCGCCGTGGCGCTTTGGCCGTATGCGGCGTCGGCCGGCGACATCGCGCCCGATCGCATGGAAGCGGCCTTGTCAAAGCTCGAGGCGCTCGCCGAAGGCGTCGTTGCGGATGGCGGGGTGCCGGGTCTCGCCATCGGCGTCGTCCATGACGACAAGGTGATCTTCCTCAAAGGGTTCGGGCATCGCGAGGCCGGCAAGCCGGAGACCGTCGACGCCGACACAGTGTTCCAGATCGCCTCGCTCTCCAAGCCGGTCTCCGCCACCGTTGTAGCGGCATTGGTCAGCGACGGGATTGCTTCGTGGGATTCGAAGATCGCCGACCTCGATCCGGCCTTCCGGCTGTCCCAGCCCTATCCGACCATTGAGCTGACGGTCCGCGACCTGTTCGCGCACCGCAGCGGGCTTCCCGGCACCGCGGGCGACGACCTCGAGGACATTGGCTATGACCGGGCGGAGATCCTGCGCCGCTTGCGGTTCGTGCCGCCGTCATCGAGCTTTCGTGCCGGCTATTCCTACAGCAATTTCGGACTGACCGAGGGTGCCGTCGCTGCCGCGAAGCCGACGGGCAAGCCGTGGGAAGAGGTCGCCGAAGAGAAGCTCTACCGTCCGCTTGGCATGGCCTCGACCAGTTCGCGGCACTCGGACTTCATCAAGCAAGCCAACCGCGCCGAACTCCACGCCAAAATCAATGGCGCCTGGGCCGCGAAGGTCCAGCGCTATCCGGATGCGCAGGCGCCGGCAGGCGGCGTCAGCTCCACCGCGCGCGATCTCTCGCAATGGATGCGCCTTGTGCTCGGCAACGGGGTCTATGACGGCAAGACACTCATTGCCGCCGATGCGCTTGACCAGACACATATTCCCTTGACACCTCGCGGCAAGAACCCCGTCTCCGGAGGCGAGGCCTTCTACGGCCTCGGCTGGAATATCGAATTCGGGCGGCACGGGCTGATCTGGGGTCACGCGGGCGCCTTCAGTGTCGGCGCGCGCAGTCTGGTGATGCTCTTTCCCGAGGAGAAGCTTGGCATCGTTGTCATCGCCAACGCTTTTCCGACAGGCGTGCCGGAGGGCCTGTCCGACAGCTTCGCCGACCTCGTCTTCGACGGAACGCTGGGGAAGAAGGATAAGGTAAAAGCATGGAACGATATCTATGGAAGTATGTTCGGCCCGGTGATCGCGGCGGCCAAGGCCACCTATGCCGCGCCGCCTTCTCCAGCAAGCCCGGCCAGGCCGGCCAGTGCCTATGCGGGCCGTTACTCCAACGACTTCATCGGCGATGCGGTCGTGTCGGGCGAAGGAGACGCTCTGGTCCTCAAGGTCGGGCCCGCCGGTGCGCGGTCCTATTCACTGAAGCATTTCGACCGCGACCTCTTCCTGACCTTCCCCGATGCCGAAATGCCGGACAGGCCCTCAGCCGTAAGCTTTGTCCTCGGCCCCGACGGCAAGGCGTCGGCCGTGACGATAGAGTTTCTCGACGGCAATCATCTCGGCACGCTCGCGCGCGTCGGCGATTAGCCACAGATAGAGCGAGATGCATCTTGGACGCCAAGTGATCCACTTGGCTGCAAAATGCTCTGGGCGGCCGGTTCAGGTCGCCGGGCCGAACTGGAGCAATTTGAAGCAGTCGCCGCTGCCTGACGTCATTTGCGTCAGCACGGGTTTCGACCGGTCGATCCATTCCTGATGCGACTTGGCATCGGCCTCGATCGTCTCGACCGGCGCCAGCTTGACGAAGCCGCGCCCGTTGCTGAACAGCCAGCAGGCGCGGGCGAGAAACCGCCTGCTGCGCTGGCGCAGCAGGTCGGCGTCGTAGAATATGTCGAGCACCTCCTGCTTGATCTTGCGCGCCTTTTCGGGATTGGCGATCGCGACCTCGATCGGCTCGCCGCCGATGGCGTCCTGCAGGTCCTTGTAGTCGAGGGCGATCTGCGTGGTGGCATATTTGATGTCGCTCTCGTCGCGCACGAGGTTGAACCACAGCGTCGGGTTGAGCTCATTGACGACGAAAGACGATTCGAAATCGCGTGACAAATTGAGGATATCAAACCCCTGAACATCGACATCACGCTCCACCAGAAGAATCTGCGAGACCTGTCTGGCGAGCGCAGCACCTTGGGCGCTGACCGCGGCGTTGTTGCCGCCAATTTCCGGGCTGACATATGGGCTGCCTTGATCCAGCAGTTCGTCGAATTCGCCAAGCGATCCGGCGACGGCGCTGCCCCTGGCAATGCGCGCCGCCAGCTTGGCCAGAACCTGCTGCAGCTCGGTCTCGCGCCTGCGCTGGTCCTGATAATTCTGCTGGAAAAAGAAGATGAACAGGGAAACGCCGATGCCGATCAGGATGACGCCGAGCTGCGAGAAGATGTTGCGATAGTATTCCAGCAGCTTTTCACGATGGCGCACATCGTCGCGCACGCTGTGGGCCACGCGAAGGTTGACGATCAGCGACAGGACCAGCAGCCCCGCGCCCACCAGGATAAGGCCGCCGATGAGCAGGTAGCCATGGCCCGCGTTGAAATTCATTGTTTTGCCGAGTCCCCCCTGAAGCCCGCGCCCTGAGGGCAGACTAGTACCATTGTGCGTGAACGCCTATGGGTTCGCGGGCGATGGCGCGATTGTTCTGCGAGCTGGCATTCCGTCGCGCCCACCCTCTGTCCTGCCGGCCATTTCCCCCTCAAGGGGCAGGGCAAACGCATATGGCGCTCCCCCACTCCATCTCGGCTTCGCCGAGCCACCTCTCCCCCACAAAGTGGGGCAGAGGAAACGCCAATCGCCGTGGTCGCGGCCTTGAAAGGCCTGGGTTTCCTCTCCCCCATGTCATGGGGGAGAGGTGGCCGCGCAGCGGCCGGAGTGGGGGACAGGCGCTGCCATATGCGATTGCCCTGCCCGCAAGGGGGGAGATTGGCAGCTTCACCCATCGGGCTCATCTTGCAACGTTGCCGATTAGCGAAAGCCGAGGCGACATCCGATCTCCCCCCTCGAGGGACCCTCGAGGGGGAGATGTCCGGCAGGACAGAGGGGGCGTGAAGGAATGCGACGGGTGCCAGTCCGCAGCAAGCCGATGGTTGACCGGCCTGGCCATCCGGTCGATAGCTCCGCCAGAAATTATCCTGAGAAATCCAAATGACTTCAAACGCCAACCTTCACGACGCAACCGAGCGCGCCCGCAGCGGCGACGCCGCCTGGCAGGACGACGTCCGCCAGGGCGTGCGCCATGTCCGCGATCTCGCCCGCCTGCCGCTCTCACCCGCCGAGCGCACGGCAGCGGAAATCGCGGCCACCCGCCACAAGGTGCGCATCCCAAAAACCTATCTTGACCTGATCGACTGGAACGACCCCGCCGATCCGATCAGGGCGCAGGTCATCCCGTCGCCGGATGAGCTGGTGGAATCGGAGGGCGAGCTCGACGATCCGATCGCCGACCATGAATTCAGCCCGGTGCCGCGCCTTACGCATCGCCATGCCGACCGGGTGCTGCTGTTCCCGACCTATCAATGCGCGGTCTATTGCCGGTTCTGCTTCCGCAAGGAAACGCTGACCTCGATCGGCCGGGGCTATTCGCGCGAGGCGCTGGAGCCGGCCTTCGCCTATATCGAGGCCCACCCGGAGATTCGCGAGGTGATCCTGACCGGCGGCGATCCGCTCTCCCTGCCGGACAAGGCGCTGGCGGAAATCCGCGGCCGCATCGAGGCCATCGCGCATGTGCGGCTGCTGCGCATCCACACGCGCGTGCCGGTGGCGCTGCCCTCGCGCATCACGGCGGGGCTGGTCCGCTCCCTGCAGGGCCGGCTGATGGTCAGCGTCGTCACCCATTTCAACCACGCGCGCGAGATCACCGATGCCACCGAGCAGGCCTGCCGCACCTTGCGGCAAGGCGGCTTCGTGCTGCTCAACCAGAGCGTTCTCTTGAAAGGCGTCAACGACACGGTCGAGGCGCTGGAGGAGCTGTGCCGCGAGCTGATGTATCGGCTGGGCGTCAAACCCTATTACCTGCACCATGGCGACCTCGCACGCGGCATGGCGCACCGGCGCACGACGATTGCCGAAGGCCAGGCGCTGGCCGCCGCGCTGCGCCAGCGCCTGTCGGGTATCTGCAACCCCGTCTATGTGCTGGATCTGCCGGACGGCGGCGGCAAGGTGCCGATCGGGCCGGGTTATGTCGAGGGGCGGGACGGGGAGGCGTGGCGGATACGCGGGCAGGATGGGGCGGTGAGGGTGTATAGGGAGGTGGTTGGAGCGCCGTTCAGTCAATATAAATATTGACACTTTAGGAATTTTTGTATATATAAAAATTGACATTTTAAGTAATTAAGTCAATATATGAGTTTACAATGAGCGTCAAACAGGCTGTCCGCGAACAATATCAGGCGACGGTGAACCGCGTCCCCGTCGGCACTATTCATCTGCCTGCGGAAGGCTGGATCCGTACGGTGCGCAAGGCGCTCGGCATGTCCGGAGCGCAGCTTGCGCAGCGGATGGGGGTGACGCGCGCCCGTATCGCGCAGGCGGAACGGGCCGAGCTCGATGGCGGCGTCACGCTAAAGTCCATGCAGGCCACCGCCGAAGCCATGGGCTGCCGCTTCGTCTACGCTTTCGAGCCACCCGCTGCCATCGAGACCATCATCGTCGCGCAGGCGCGAAAAAAGGCGGAGGCGATCGTCGGCGCGGCAGCCAGGCACATGGCGCTGGAGGACCAGACCGTATCCGACAGCCGGACGGAGCAGGAAGTGTCGCGGCTGATGCGCGAGTTGATCCATGAAATGCCGGCCGATTTCTGGCAGGACAAGTGACGTCCACACATGATCATCAAGCTCGACTATCCCGAAGGCGCGACGCCGCTCGATCCGAACGAGCTTGCCGGGTTGAAGCACAGGCACATCACCACCCAAGGCGAATTGGACGAGCTGGAGCAGGCGAACATCGCCTCCGGGCTGCGCTGGCTGGCCCGGATGCGGCGCAGGGATATCCTCACCGACGGTTTCGCGATCGAACTTCACCGCCGCCTCTTTGGCGAGGTCTGGAGTTGGGCCGGCGACTTCAGGAAGACCGGCAAGAATATCGGTGCCGATCCCGCGCGGATCGCCATGCAGTTGCGTGCCGTGATGGACGATGCGCGCTACTGGGCGGAGCATGGAACCTATCGGCCTGTCGAGATGGCGGCGCGGCTGCACCACCGCCTTGTGTGGGTCCATCCCTTTGTCAACGGCAATGGCCGCCACGCCCGCATCATGGCCGACATCGCGCTTGAGAAGATCTACGGAACCGCTTCAATAGACTGGACCTTGGGCTTGGACCTTCAACGAATGAACGAACGGCGCGCGGCCTATATCGCGGCCCTCAAGGCAGCCGACAAGCACGACATCGCCCCGCTGCTGGCCTTTGTCGGGGCGGAAAAGCCGAAATAGGACCGCTACGCCTGCCTCCATCCGCCAAAAGCCGCCCCCTCCCATTTCCAGTTGATCACACCCGCAAAAACCCGCTAATTGCCTGCCGCGAGGGGTGCCATGCTGACTGTTGATGAAGTGGGAGCGATCCCGTTGTTTTCGGGGTTGCCGGCGGGTGAGTTGGAGCGGCTGGCGCGGATGGCGGCGGATCTGCATCTCAGCGCCGGGGGGTTCGCCGTGCATGAGGGCGGCGAGGCCGCGCTGTTTGCGGTTCTGGCCGGCAAGATCGAGGTGGTGAAGACTTTCGACGGCATCGAGCGGACGCTGGGCTGGCGGCTGCCGGGCACGATCTTCGGCGAGGTGCCGATTGCGCTGGGCTCGGGGTTTCCGGGCGGCTATCGCGCCGCCGAACCGTCGCGCGTCATGCGCCTCGAGCTGCAGCAATATTATTCCCTCGCCGCGGTCTCGAAGGACGTGGCGCAGAAGGTCAGCGCGCTGGCGCGCGAGCGGATGGGCGGGCTGCAGAGCATCACCGCCGAGCCGCAGAAGCCGCGCGTCACGCTGGTCGGCCATCGCTGGGACACGGCGTGCGGGGAGCTGCGCCGGTTCCTGGCCCGCAACCAGATCTCGTTCAACTGGCTGCTGCCCGATACGGCGGATGCCGAGGCGTTCTGGGCGGGCCGGCCGGCGTTCGATGGGCCCGTCGCCCGACTGGCGGACGGCAAGATCATGGAAAATCCGGCCGTGCGCGATCTTGCCATTCGCCTGGGGTTGCAGACGCGGCCGCGCGGCACCGAATATGATGTCGCCATCATCGGCGGCGGGCCGGCCGGCCTTGCCGCGGCGGTGTATGGCGCGTCGGAGGGGCTGCGCACCATCGTCGTCGAGCGCGAGGCGCCCGGCGGGCAGGCGGGCACTTCGTCGCGCATCGAGAACTATCTCGGTTTTCCCAGCGGCATTTCCGGCGACGAGCTGGCCAGCCGCGCGCTGCAGCAGGCACGGCGGCTGGGCGCCGAGATCCTGGTCACCCGCGCGGTCGCCGGCATCGATACGGCCACGCATGATCTTCATCTCGACTGCACCGATGTGGTGCGGGCGCGCAGCCTCATCCTGGCCACCGGCGTGACGTGGCGCAGGCTCGGCATAGAAGGGTTCGACCGGCTGATCGGCAAGGGCGTCTATTATGGCGCGGCGCGCAGCGAGGCCAACGCCACCCACGGACAGGACGTCTATCTGATCGGTGCCGGCAATTCGGCCGGCCAGGCGGCGCTGCATTTTTCCGGCCATGCGCGCAACGTGACGCTGCTGGTGCGCGGCCCATCGCTTGCCGACAGCATGTCGCATTATCTGATCGAGCAGCTCCGGGCGAAATCGAACGTCAAGGTCCGGCTGCGCGCGGAAGTCCAGGCCGTGCATGGCGAGACCCACCTGACGGCGATCGACATCTTGGACAAGGCTGGGCTCGACAAGACCGGCAATGAGGTGAGCCGGCACGAATGCGGCGGGCTGTTCGTGTTCATCGGCGCCAATGCGGAGACCGAATGGCTGCCGGCCGATGTGCTGCGCGATCAACGCGGCTATGTACTGACCGGCGACGACGTGAAGAAGGCCGGCGGCTGGTCGCAGGCGCGCGACCCCTATCTGCTGGAGACCAGCGCGCCGGGCATCTTCGCCTGCGGCGACGTGCGGCTAAGCCCGGTCAAGCGGGTGGCCTCGGCCGTCGGCGAGGGCAGCATGGCGATCGCCTTCGTCCACCAGTATCTGGCGCATGAGGCCAAACGGGGGAATTAGAGCTTCTCGCGCGGGCCCCCTCATCCGGCCGCTTCGCGGCCACCTTCTCCCCGAGGGGAGAAGAGACGGGCGTCGCCACTGGCGAACTCCTCTCCCCTTGGGAAGAGGTCCGATTGCCCTGAATTGCCCTTCGCAATTCGGTTGGCAATCCGGGTGAGGGGGCACTTGCCCCCTATGCGATTACCCTGTCTTGTGGGTCGGGTATGGGTACGTCAGTACAGGCCCGCACCGGTGAAGATCGTAGGCCGCAAGGCCAACCCAGAATCCGCGTCTGTCCATTATTCCCGCCCCCTCAAGTCGAGAATTCGCAGCAAGCACCGGCGAATTTGTCCAGCCTAGACGGGTCATGGATAAATTCAAGCGGGCGGGGGTCAGTCCTTTTTGTCTAGACCCAGGACGTCAGCGGCGTGAAGACAGCCCGGTGCGGCGAGACTTTCCTCAGATTGTCGCCTCGATCGGCTCGGCAAGTTTGGGGTTCGCACGCATCGCGATCAGGCAGCCGGCGATGATCAGGCATGCCCCTGCCAGCGTGGTCCAGGTAACCGCCTCGTCGAAGATGAGCCAGCCAAGCGCCACCGCCCAGATGAAGGCCGAATATTCCGTTGGGATCAGATATTGCGCTTCGGCGCGGGCGTAGGACCAGCTCATCAGGAATTGGCCGATAAGCGACAGCGCCGTCACACCGGCCAGGGGAAGCCAGAGATTGGCCGGCAGCGCGACGGCGAGCCATGGCGCGGCGAGGCCGAGGATGATTGCAATGGCGAGGTTCTGGAAGAACATGATCTCGATTGGCTTGGCCAGCAGCGCCTGTTGCCGGGCGAGCACCAGATTGTAGGCGTAGAACACAGTCGATACGAGCACGGCGGCCGTGCCAAGCACGGCATCCTGCGAATAGCTTGCCCGTCCAAACTGGCCGGCCATTATGATCACGACGCCGGCGATGCCGGCCATCGAGGCCCAGATCGCCTGCCGCCGGATGCGTTCGCCCAGCAACAGCGCGGCGAGGAAGAGGGCGAATAAGGGTGCGATGAAGCTTAGCCCGATCGCTTCCGCCAGTGGCAGCCTGGCAAGACCCCAGAAGAAACATAGTATGACGATGCCAACGATCACGGCGCGCAGCGCATGCAGCCCCAGCACCGGAACGGTTGGCAGCGAGCGCGGCCCCGCAGACCAACCCGCGCACGCGACCAAAGTCGCCAGCATACTGCGCCACAGCACAGTGTTGTAGACGCCCACGGCGATAACCAGGACCTTCATCGCCACATCCATCGCGGACAAAAGGAAGATCGCGAGCGCGCATATGAGCACCGGGATCGTCGGGGCGCCTGTCAGGCTCGATGTCTTCACGGCTGAACTCATGTGACGGGTTGCAGCCGGATATCCCAGGGCGAACGGCATGACCAGATGGCAGCCCCGCCGACATTGCGGTCCAATGCGGGCAGGTGGGAACTGCGGACTTTCGAGCCTCCGCGTCGAGCCTCTCGCAGGCGCGAATTTCGCGGTTCGCAAAACCCCTCCGTTAACCTTTCGTTAACCATGGCTCACTAGCGTTTAACCACTCAGTAAGGATTCGCCGCCAGTGACCTTTGCCGCCCCCCTCGAGGCCAAATCCATTCGCTTTCGCGCCCGCTCCTTCGTCGCCTTCACGCTGACGCCGGAGGCGCCGCTTTCGGAGTGGCTGGAGAGCCTCGATCGCTGGATCGGCAATTCGCCGGGCTATTTCACCGGCCGCCCGGTGGTGCTCGATCTCAACACGCTGAAGCCCGAGGTGAGCCAGATCGAAACGCTGGTCGTCGAGCTCGGCCATCGCGGCATCCGCATCTACGCCATCGAGCTCGACGGCGGCGCGGCACTTGGGTCGCACCTGCCGCCGGCGCTGATCGGCGCCAAGGAGGCGACATCGGACGGTCTGCTGGCCGGCGCCAAGGCTGCCGCGGGCAAGCCGGAAGAGGCGAAGGCGGACGAGGCCAAGGAGACGCGGCTGGGCGGCGATACGCTGATGGTCAAGACGCCGATCCGCTCGGGCCAATCGATCTTCCACGCGCATGGCGATGTCATCGTGCTGGGTTCCGTCGCCTCCGGGTCAGAGATCGTCGCCTCCGGCTCCATCCATGTCTACGGCACGCTGCGCGGACGCGCTTCGGCCGGCGTGCTGGGCAATTCAGCGGCGCGCATCTTCTGCCGCAGGAACGAAGCCGAATTGCTCTCGGTGGATGGCTGGTATTGCACCGCCGAGGAGATGGAAGCTTCGGTGCGCGGCAAGGCGGTCCAGGCATTTCTCGACAATGACACGCTGCGCATCGCGGCGCTCGGCTGACAAGACAACAACAAAGGAGGCATTTTTCATGGGCAAGGTAGTGGTGGTCACGTCGGGCAAGGGGGGCGTCGGCAAGACGACCTCGACGGCGGCACTGGGCGCCGCGGTCGCCAAGACCGGCAAGAAGGTGGCCCTCGTCGACTTCGACGTCGGCTTGAGGAATCTCGATTTGATCATGGGCGCCGAGCGGCGCGTGGTGTTCGACCTGGTCAACGTCATCCAGGGTTCGGCAAAACTTTCGCAGGCGCTGATCCGCGACAAGCGGGTCGAGACGCTGTTCCTGCTGCCGGCCTCGCAGACGCGCGACAAGGACGCGCTGACCGAGGAGGGCGTCGGCGAGGTGATCGAGCGGCTGCGCTCGGTGTTCGACTATGTCTTCTGCGACAGCCCGGCCGGCATCGAGCGCGGCGCGCAGCTGGCCATGCGCTTTGCCGACGAGGCGGTCATCGTCACCAACCCGGAAGTCAGCTCGGTGCGCGATTCCGACCGCATCATCGGCCTGCTCGACGCCCGCACCATGAAGGCCGAGCAGGGCGAGCAGATCGCCAAGCATGTGCTGGTCACCCGCTACGACGCGGGACGCGCCGCGCGCGGCGAAATGCTCAACATCGACGATGTGCTGGAAATCCTGTCGACGCCTCTCCTGGGCATCATTCCCGAGAGCCAGGACGTGCTCCGGGCCTCCAACCTCGGTTCGCCGGTGACGCTCAGCGAACCCCTGAATTCCGCCGCCCGCGCCTATATCGACGCGGCCAAAAGGCTCGAGGGCGAGGACTTGCCGGTCGTCGTGCCGTTCGAGCGCAAAGGCTTCCTCGACCGGCTGTTGGGAAGGAGGGCGGCATGAACCTGCTCGAACTCTTCAGGCGGCGCGGCAGCGCGCCGGTGGCGCGCGAGCGGCTGCAGGTGCTGCTCGCCTATGAGCGCCGCAACCGCAGCCAGCCAGATCTGGTTTCCATCCTGCGCGAGGAGATCATGGCGGTCATCGCCAAGCACGTGCAGATCGACCAGGATTACCTCAAGGTCTCGATGGATCGCGGCCAGACGATGTCGACGCTGGAGATCGACATCCAGATCCCCAACAAGAGCGCAACCCCGCTGGCGATGGCGGGGTAAACTGCCCACTCGCGCCTGATCTTGGGCGGGGAGGCGGTGCCTTACCGGCCCCGCCTCTGCCGATCCGAATGGCAGCACTGTTGCCTTGGTGGAGCGGCGCCGGCCTTCCGCGCCGCTATCCCAGCCACCACCAGAGCAAGCCAAGCACCGCCACCACCCCTGCCACCGACAGGCCCAGCATGATGTAGGCGCCCTTGATGACGTCGCGGATGATCTTCTTGACGCTTTCGCGGTCATTGAGGTTCGGGAACGGCTCGGCCGGTTCCGCCACTCCGACAAACCGGCACAGCGGCCCCCAGCCATCGGTCACCTTGAACACCAGAAGTTTCTCCGGCGGCACGGCTGCCTTCACCTCCTCGGTGTAGGCGTTGTAGCGCGCGACCGCCTTGTCGCGGTCGCCCATCACGCCGGCCAGCGCGCGGCCCCAGATCAGCTTGCCCGACATGTCGCCGAATTTTGCGCCGAACGGCGTCAGCCATTCCAGGATCTTGAACTGCCAGACATTCTCGGTGAAATAGATCGTGTCGATCGTGCTGTCGTACCAGGCTTCGGCGCCGCGCGGATGCAGCGTCAGCAGCACCTTGGCATCGGGATTTGCGGCCAGCAATTCCTTCCACACGCAGCAGCCCGGATTGTCGACCGTCGCCGCGTAGTTGGCAAACACCCGGTTCCAGTCATGCTTGCTGCCCGGCGGGCTGTTCGCCACCAAGCGCCAGAAGTCGAGATGGCCCTTGTTGGCCTTGTTCAGGATCACTTCCTGCATGTGATAGCAGGGCAGGCCGAGCCGATTTAGCGCGGCAAAGGTCGACCATGTGCCGGTGCGGCCGAAACCGGCGCCGATAAGCTTTAGCGTCATTCCCTGTACCCCAATCGGAGCGCCTCGCGTCCTGGACGCGCAAAGGGCGCTCCGCACCTTGAAGCCGCATCGTGCTTTCGAAAACCGATTCCGATTTCGGGGCAGATGCGATGGACTCGTACTCTTTTATGTCAGTCCACGGCGATTATGGTGCGCCCAGACGCGTCGGCGCGCAACGAATTTCCATCATCTCGGCCCGTAACAGATTTTGCTGCTTTTTTGAGTGGGCCAGCGGAAGCCAGGGAGCGTCGCGACCGGCGAATGCCACGAATCATTAGGAATTGTTGAAATGTCTTCAGGCCCGTTAACCAATAGACCTGATGGTCTAGACCTGATGCGCGTAGTTAGGCGCGGACTTGTTAGGTTCTGGGAACGTGCATTGGACGTTCCGTTACTTTAGTCAAACAATATATATCGCTCTGATACTTATGGGCTAGGGGAGGGCCGATGTAAAACGTTGCCCGCGGCTTGCCGACCTCGTCCCGGTGGAATGCCGATGCTCCTGGCCGCGCCGGTTGGTGGTTCATATGGACACTGGCCGATGGCAGCCTGGGGATGTAAAAGCCGTCCGACGACAGGCGGCAAGGCACCATCGAGATACGGTCGAAATGTCGTCGAATGAGGAATGCCATGGCTCTCGACGCTTCCGGACCGCCACGCGTGATCCTTTTGCTTGGCAGCGCGCCCGATGTGGTGCGCTGCGAGACCTGGCCAAAGCAGAGCTTCAGCAAGATCGTCGCCATCAACAATGCCTGGCGCGTTCGGCCCGACTGGGATTTCCTCGTCCATGCCGGCGATTTTCCGCCGGACCGGCTGCCCCGGGGCGACGTCCTGCGGCAGGCTGAGATTTTCAGCGCCGCGCATTACGTGCCTGCGCAAAACGCCTTTGGCGGCTTCGTCTATGCCGGCGGCACCATGGCGATGACGGCCGCCTACTGGACGATCCACAGCCAGAAGCCCGACGTGCTGGCGTTCCTCGGCTGCGACATGATCTACGACCAGCCCGGCAACACGCATTTCTACGGCATCGGCCGTGCCGATCCGCTGCGTGACGACCCGACGCTGCGCAATCTCGAGGCCAAGTCGGCGCGCCTGCTCATCCAGGCGCTCAAGCGGGGCTGCCTGTGCGTCAACCTGTCCAACCTGCCACGCAGCCGGCTGATCCTGCCTAAGTTGACAGTCGATGAATTGAGCGGCCTTTCCCATTCGAGGATTGCCGCAATGAAGGCGAAGATCCTTGCCGGCATCGAGCTCGACAAGGCCGACAGGGCCGAGGAAATCGAACAGGATCTCGGCTATTTCTACGAGGACGGTATGTACTGGAAGCATCTCGATGAGATCGACGAGACATATCTCGCCGATATCGACCGGCTATGGATGTCGGCAGTAGAGAGGGCGCCTGACAAAGCTGCCGATCTCTCCCACGAGGGCAGGACTATCGCAGATCGGAAGTCGAGGCTTTCGCTCTACGATGTACCCCCACCCTAACCCCTCCCCGCT
>NZ_CAUM01000142.1 GCF_000350085.1 Mesorhizobium metallidurans STM 2683 | reverse complement strand
TGACGACTGTCCTTAGCCTACCGCCGAAACATCATCGGCGGCCTCCACCGGATAATCTGGCAAACTTAGATCAGGCTCATTCGAGGATGATGGGACCCGATGCACCGTTGGCGGCCGTGACCGCCGACAGCTTGCCTTTCCTGACTAACGTCGGCTTTTCATAAATCTTTTTCATGTCAAGCTCTCCAATATATCTCGTTGGGATAATGCCAGAATCCGGTTTCCGGTCAACCTTGCCGACCGATGCTTGCATTCTATTCTTGAGGAATTCGACTTTTATGCCACTCACCGACCAGTGCCGCGCCATGCGAAAGTCTCCGAAATTGCGCTTTGTGTATCCGGATATTCGCGTGCCACTGTGTAGATTCGCCATCGCGGTTTGTTCTCTAGGCCGAGAGGCCAGATCCTTGATGAAAATATATTGTCGCCTCTTGTCGTTTCAGTACTTAGCTTGGCAAAGAACTCGGCTAAGATATTGAAATAGCTCCAGCAAGGAGGACGATCGCCACTGCCGGCCTGGGGGAGGAACCAATGAACAGGGTTGTCGACAGGCTGCTTGCAGTTCTCTTCCTGGCGATCGGCGCGGCATGCTTTGCCACGGCGTATCTGGTGCATGGCGGCGAGGCTGCCGGCGAAGCTTTCGCGCCCGTGCGTCTGGCTGTCTTCTGTGCCGCGGGCATCGTCTCTGCGGTTGCCGCACGGTACGGCGCGGCTGTGGGACATGGACAGCGGCAACGAGATCGCCATGTTCGACAGCCAGACCGTCCCGATCTACGCAGTGGCCTTCGCCGCCGACGGCACGGTGCTGACCGGCGGCGACGACCGCACCATCAGGGACTGGCCGGCTACGGGCGGCGGCGTGATGCTTTTCGCTGGCGCGCCGGATTGAGCGGGCCGGAGCGATGACCGATCTTCACATCGTCGAAGCCTCGATCGCCGAGCTGCGGCAAGCGCTGGAGAATGGCATCGTCACCAGCGTCGAGCTGGTCGGCGCCTATCTCAGGCGAATCGCGCATTACGACCGGCACGGCATCGCGCTGAACGCCGTTCCCTTGCTCAACCCCGATATGTTCGAGGAGGCTGCGGCATCCGACCGCCGCCGCCAGAAAGGTGCCGTGCTCGGGCCGCTCGACGGCATCCCCTATACCGCCAAGGACAGCTACAAGGTCACGGGCCTGACGGTGGCAGCCGGCTCGCCGGCCTTCGAGCATCTGATCGCCAATGAGGACGCCTTCACCATCGCGCGGCTGAAGGCTGGCGGCGCGGTGCTGATCGGGCGGACCAACATGCCGCCGATGGCCAATGGCGGTATGCAGCGCGGCGTCTACGGTCGGGCGGAAAGCCCTTACAATGCCGATTATCTGACCGCGGCCTTCGCTTCGGGATCGTCCAATGGTTCGGGCACCGCGACCGCCGCCGGTTTCGCCGCCTTCGGGCTCGGCGAGGAGACATGGTCGTCCGGCCGGGCGCCGGCTTCGAACAATGCGCTGGTCGCCTACACGCCGTCGCGCGGCGTCATTTCGGTGCGCGGCAACTGGCCGCTGGTCCCGACCATGGATGTGGTGGTGCCGCATACGCGCAGCGTGGCCGACATGCTGGAATTGCTCGACGTGATCGTGGCGGATGATCCTGAAACCAGAGGCGATTTCTGGCGCGCGCAGCCGTGGGTGGCTTTGCCGCAGAGTTCGGGCGTGCGGCCGCCGCGCTATATCGACCTGACGTTGGAGGGCTCGCTCAAAGGCACGCGGCTCGGCGTGCCCCGCATGTATATTGGCCACGATACGGAAGCGACCACACCGATCGAAACCCGCGCGTCGGTGCTGGCGCTGTGGGAAGAGGCGGCTGCGGATCTGAGGCGGCTTGGCGCCGATGTCGTCGAAGTCGATTTTTCAGTCGTCTCCAACTATGAGCGCGACCGGCCCGGCACCCAAAATATGGTCGATCGCGGGCTGGTGCCGAAAGAGTTCGCCGAGCGCGAAATCTGGGATCTCTGCGTCTTTGCCTGGGACGACTTTCTGCGCGCCAATGCCGACCCGGCCATCCCCGATCTCGCCTCGGTCGACGGTCCAAAGATCTTTCCGCCGCCGCCGGGCGCGCTGCCGGACTGCTATGGCGACGATGGGTTCGACCTGGCGGAGTATGTCGAGCGGGCGAAGCTGGGCGTCACACCGCTTGCCGATATTCCTACATTGGCAGAGGGACTGAAGGGCCTGGAGGCGACGCGGCGGATCAATTTCGAGGACTGGCTGGACGCGCTTGGGCTCGACGCGGTGGTGTTGCCTGCCGTCGCCGATGTGGGGCCGGCCGATGCGGATGTCAACGAAGCCTCTGCTAGGCTTGCCTGGCGTAACGGCACCTGGGTCGCCAATGGTAATCTGGTGTGGCGGCATCTGGGCATCCCGACCGTCACAGTGCCGATGGGCACGATGGCCGATATCGGCATGCCGGTGGGGCTGACCTTCGCTGGCAAAGCCTATCACGACACCAGGTTGCTTTGCCTCGCCGGCGATTTCGAGCGCGCTGGCCGGCGCCGCACCAGCCCGCCGCGTACGCCGGAATTGCCCGATGATGTGTTTGTGGCGCGGCCCGGTGGCATCAGCCTAGGCGAGCCGCCGCCGCTCACCATCACCCTTGCTGCCGAGACGCGGCACAGAGACAATCAGGACGAGATTTCCATCACGCTCGACCTGGATGGCAACGCGGCTGAGGCCGCAGCCGCGAGCGTGAAGATCCATGTCAACGGCGAGCCCGTCGAACTGCAACGGACCGGCGCGCGCTTCACCGGTCGGGCGTTCGTTCCGGTCGAGGAGCATCGGAGAATCCACAGCGTCTGGCGCGACTCCTATGGCTCGATCGTCACTGCAATCGTGCGGCTGGATGACGGGCGCGCCGCTGGTGCCTATACGGTGACGGGCGGCATTGGGTGAGGATTTGAAGGAAGGGCAGGGTCGTGCAGGACAAAGTCGCTTTCGGCTATGACGGCAGCGAGGCCAGCCACGCGTCCCAAAATTGCTGTTGCATGTGGGCGAACACAGGCGCCACGTCGTAGCTCTCGTCGAATATGTTGACCAGATCAGTTCTTTGAGGCGGCTGCCCCATTTTTACCTTGCAGACGGTCAATCCGCGGCCCATCTCCATCACGCCTTCGGGATAGACATTTGCGCTGGCGCCGTAACAGAAGGGCAGCAGCCCATCGACTTCGAGTTCCTGACGAATCTGGAACAAGGCTTCGAAATAGTCGTCCTCCTCGGCCTCGATCATCTTGTTTCGATAACTGCAGGTGAGCCGGCATTTTGTTCCCATATCATACAGCGTAAATGTTGCCTGCTCGTCGCCGCCCGTGCCGCCGCCGATCAGGAATACGGTATGTTCTTCGTTCATGCACTCGCCCCTTTGCCAATAGCAGGCCAAGCTAGCGCTGTTGCAGGCGGATTTCTACGTATCTCGAACGCCAGCCTCTTGCGATCGCCATGCCCACGCTGCCTGATCCTTGATCGGCCCGCCTCCCGTGCTATGTAAAAACCATGTCAAAGATCAGCCCTGTTGCCACCGCGCCGCTCATCGTCATCGACCTGCAGACCGGCATGTTCGACGGCGTCGCCGAGCCGCCGATCCATGATGCGTCAGGCATCGCCGCTCGCGCCCGGGCGCTGATCGATTGGGCACGGCGTGGCGGGCGGAAAATCGCCTTCGTCAGGCATGACGGGCCGGCGGGCGATCCGCTGGCGCCGGGCGAGCCGGGCTGGCCGGTTTGGCCGGCGCTTGGCCAGGCTGGCGACGAGCCGACCTTTGCCAAGAGCGTCGGTGACGCCTTCAGCAATGCGGCACTTGGCGAGTGGGTGGCCGGGCAGGGCGCCGGTGAGGTCGTGCTCATCGGCGCACAGAGCGATTTTTGCGTGGCGGCAACGGTCAAGGGCGCCTTTGCCGCGGGCTTAGGCGTCACCGTGGTTTCCGATGCCCACAGCACGGTAGACTCCGCCAGCGAGACCGCGCCGCAGATCATCGCCCGGCACAATGCCGCCTTCGCCGATGCCGGCGTCAATCTGGTGACGACGAAGGCGCTGACCGGCGGCTGAGTTTCGCAAGCGAGACCTGGAGGAGCGTCCCGTGAAAAACCTGACCTTGCCTGCCGAAGGCGGGTGCCGCTGCGGACGCGTGCGCCTGAGGATTTCCGCACCGCCACTGCTGACCATGGCCTGTCATTGCACGGGCTGCCAGCTTATGTCGGCCAGCGCCTACTCGCTGAGTGCCGCCATTCCGTCCGAAGCGTTCGCGGTCACGCAGGGCGAGCCGGTGATCGGCGGGCTGCACGGCGCCTCGCGCCACTTCTTCTGCCGCTATTGCATGAGTTGGATGTTCACGCGGTCGGAGGGGCTGGACTGGTTCGTCAATCTGCGCGCGACCATGCTCGATGACCCGAGCTGGTTCACGCCGTTCATCGAGACGTGGACAAGCGAGAAACTGCCCTGGGCCAGCACGCCGGCCGTGCACAGCTACGAGGCGTTGCCGGCGATGGAAGAGTACGAGAAGCTGATCACCGAATTTGCCGGCAGCTTTGGCGGTGTTGGCAACGCTGGCGGCTGACCTGTCCAGCTTCGGGCGATTTGGCGCAGGCATTCATGATTTGCGGGCTTCCTCTCGCGCGGCCGATCGCGTAAGGCGCGGGGAAATTCCCCTGAAGCCTCGCGTGGAAGCATGATACGTCTCGAAAATATCAGCAAACAGAACGGCCGGCAGATCGTCTTCATCGAGGCCTCCGCCGCCTTGCAGAAGGGCGAGAAGGTCGGCCTCGTCGGCCCCAACGGCGCCGGCAAGACGACGCTGTTTCGCATGATCAACGGGCAGGAGCAGCCCGACGAGGGCCAGGTGTCGGTCGATCGCGGCGTCACCATCGGCTATTTCAGCCAGGATGTCGGCGACATGGCGGACCTAAGCGCGGTCGCCGAAGTGATGAACGGCGCCGGGCCGGTGAGCGAGGTGGCGGCCGAGATGCGCGAGCTCGAACACGCCATGGGCGACCCTGACCAGGCCGACCAGATGGACGACATCATCGCCAGATATGGCGAGGCGCAGCATCGCTTCGAGGAACTCGACGGCTATGCGCTTGACGGCCGCGCCCGCGAAGTGCTCGACGGTCTCGGCTTTTCGCAGGAGATGATGGACGGAGACGTCGGCAAGCTATCCGGCGGCTGGAAGATGCGGGTGGCGCTGGCGCGCATCCTGTTGATGCGGCCCGACGTGATGCTGCTCGACGAGCCGAGCAACCATCTCGACCTCGAAAGCTTGATCTGGCTGGAGCAGTTCCTGAAAGGCTTTGAGGGCGCGCTGCTGATGACCTCGCACGACCGCGAGTTCATGAACCGCATCGTCAACAAGGTGGTGGAGATAGACGCCGGTTCGCTCACCGCCTACTCGGGAAACTACGAATTCTACCAGCAGCAGCGGGCGGTCGCCGACAAGCAGCTGCAGGCGCAGTTCGAGCGCCAGCAGGCGATGCTGGCCAAGGAGATCGCCTTCATCGAGCGCTTCAAGGCGCGCGCCTCGCACGCCGCCCAGGTGCAGAGCCGGGTAAAGAAGCTGGACAAGATCGACCGCGTCGAGCCGCCCAAGCGCCGCCAGATCGTGAATTTCGAGTTCCAGCCGGCACCGCGTTGCGGCGAGGACGTGGTGACGCTGAAGAATGTGCACAAGGGCTATGGCAGCCGCACCATCTATGCCGGGCTGGACTTCCAGGTACGCCGGCGCGAGCGCTGGTGCATCATGGGCGTCAACGGCGCCGGCAAGTCGACGCTGTTGAAGCTGGTGGCAGGCGCCTCCGACCCCGACAATGGCACGGTGGCGCGAGGCCCGAGCGTCAAGATGGGCTATTTCGCCCAGCATGCCATGGAAGTGCTGGAGGGCGAGCGCACCGTGTTCCAGACGCTGGAGGACGCCTTTCCGCAGGCGGGCCAGGCGCCGCTGCGGGCGCTCGCCGGCTGCTTCGGCTTTTCCGGCGACGAGATTGAGAAGAAGTGCCGGGTGCTGTCAGGCGGCGAGAAGGCGCGGCTGGTGATGGCATTGATGCTGTTCGACCCGCCCAATCTCCTGGTGCTGGACGAGCCGACCAACCACCTCGACATCGCCACCAAGGAGATGCTGATCAACGCACTCTCGCAATATGAGGGAACGATGCTGTTCGTCTCGCACGACCGGCATTTTCTCGCCGCGCTCTCCAACCGCGTGCTGGAGCTGACGCCCGAGGGCGTCCACACCTATGGCGGCGGCTATACCGAATATGTCGAGAGAACGGGCCAGGAAGCGCCGGGGTTGCGGGGATAGGGCGGGCCTTCCGCTGAAGCCGGGCTGAGACGACCGCGCCGCCGGCCTGCCCGGAAGCGCCCCAACCGATCGATGAACCATTGCGGACGAATTCGTCCGAGCCTGTGACTTTGGCCGCGACTTGAATGTTCCGGCCAGCCAGGGCGGAGCTGTGGAGTTCGATCCGGGATCGGCTTGAGTGTGATCAATTTCATTCAGTGCATCGTTGAAATCATGTCACTGGCTTCAAGAAGAGCAAACGCCTGATAACGCCGAGATCCGATGCAGGGCCGGCAGCCCTGATCGCCAACCGGGAATTTCGCCAGTGAAACCGCATCTCGATTTACGACTTGAAATCGGCCGCGCGCGCCGTCGCGAAGGCGACAAAACTCTTGACGCGCGCCGGCACGAATTTCTGTCGGGGATAGGCGAAGTAAAGCGCCGTCTTGACCGAGGAGTATTCGGGCAGCACGCGTATGAGTGGCGGATCATAAGACCCGGCTTCTGCCATCAGCGCCGGCAGATAGCCGATGCCGAGATCGAGATCGATCATGGCGCGCGTCATGTGGAAATCGTTGGACATGATTGGAGCGTCGAACGGCACGTCGACCAGCTTGCCGCCTCTGCGCATCTTTGCCGAGGTGGCTCTGCCGAAGCCGATGAGGCGGTGACCGGTGAGGTCCTCGATTGTCTTCGGCACCCCTTGGCGATCGAGATAGGCGCGGCTGGCAAACAGGCCGCCGAAACCATCGGCGAGCTTTCGCGCGATCATGCTGGAATCCTTCAGCGGTCCAACGCGCAGCGCCAGATCGATGCCCTCGGCGACGAGATCGATTTCGCGGTTGGTGAAGGTTACCTCGACCTTCACCGAAGGAAACGCATCCCGATAGGCGGCAACCAGTTGCGGCAGGGCATGCCGGCTGAAACCGGCCGGCGCGGTCATGCGGAGCGTGCCGGTCGGCTGCCCGATTTCCGGGGCGAGCTCGGCTTCGGCGGCCTCGAGCTCGCTCAGCGCCGCCTTGCAGCGGGCAAGATAGCGCTCGCCGTCGCCTTGAGCTGCCTTGTGGTGCGCTGAATGAGCGTCGCGCCGAGCCTCTGCTCCAGCGCCGAGATCTTGGCGCTGACAGTGGCCGTCGACATCGCCAGCAAGCGTGCGGCGCTCCTGAAGCTGCCTGATTCAAGAACACGGATGAATACGATGATCTCGTCGATGCGCATCGCCGCCGTCCAATTTTCCGAACAGAGAACTCGGATAAGACTGCCTAATCAAAAATGGTCGTTTCGA
>NZ_CAUM01000143.1 GCF_000350085.1 Mesorhizobium metallidurans STM 2683 | reverse complement strand
ACAGGTCGAGAACCGCAGAACAGTCTGCTGGACTGAGTGCAAATGTGCGCCCGTCAATGCCGGCGCCGGGCGAGCAGCCGGCCGATACGCGGCAGGAGCATCGGCGCAGCCAAGAGTGCGAGAGCGCCGATCGCCCAGAGAACAACAATCGCGGGCTTCAAGATCGCTCGCAGCAAGGCGATAGCCTGTCCCATGAAGCCGCTGACGTCGAGACCGTCGACAATGCTGCTCGCTTCCTTTCCGACGCCGGTCGCCGTTGCGAGACCTTTCCCGCTATCCACCAGAAGGCCGGCATTGGCTGCGACCCAACCGAGGACGGGATCGACCAAGACGTAACCGATCCAGGCGATCAGCGACCACACCGCGAGACCGGCGATTGCGATGGTCCAGGAGAACAGCTTCAATGCTTGCGACGCTGGACGCCTGTCCGATACACCATCTGGTATCTCTCGGCCGGAAAACTGCTGCTCGCCATGAGTGTTTCGCCTATGTCTGCCCATGTCGGCCTCCTTCGTCTGACCTGGGGCGCGATCCGCCAGGGATCGGCCAGGACTGTCACTGATTAGGCATGCCTGCCGCTCGCCGCGTCCGACGCGGCTTCGGCTGCTGCATTTGAAAATGCTGCATAGATCTATTGCCCGCGAGTTTTGCGATGCCGGCTATAGCTTCAACTCGCCTTCGGCTTCACGCAGGCTCTGGTCCTCGATCTGCATCGTGGTGTGCGTGAGGCCAAAACCGCTCTTCATCGCCTCATTGGCGCCGACAAGCGTCGCCCGAGCCTGGCCCATGTCGGCCACGACGAGATGGCAGCTCATGGCGTCTATGCCGGAGGTGATGGTCCAGACGTGGAGATCGTGGACGGCGACAACGCCAGGAATGTCGAGCAGTTTTCGCTCAAGCAGCGTGATGTCGACTTCGGGCGGCGTACCCTCCATGAGGATGTGGATTGCCTGTCTCAATAGAATCCATGTGCGCGGAACGATGAACAGGCCGATCGCGGCGCCGATGATAGGATCGGCGAGCGTCCAGCCGGTAAGCATGACGACGGCCGCGGCGATTATGACGCCGAGGGAGCCGAGCATATCGCTCAGCACCTCGAAATAGGCGCCCTTCACATTAAGGCTTTCCGACGATCCGGCGGAGAGAAGCTTCATGCTGACCAGGTTGACCACAAGGCCAGCCACAGCCACCGCCAGCATCGGCCCCCCCCAGAATTTCCGGTGGATTGAGGAAGCGCTTGTAAGCTTCGTAGAAGATGTAAATCGTCAGCAGCAAAAGGACTACAGCATTCGTCAGCGCGGACAGAACCTCCATACGGACATAGCCATAGGTTTTTTGCGGGGTCGCTGGACGTTCGGCGAAACGGATGGCGATCAGCGCCAGGGCCAAACCTCCTGCATCCGTCAGCATGTGCGCCGCATCGGCGAGAAGCGCGAGGCTGCCCGTCCACAGACCACCGATAACCTCGACGGCCATGAAAGTCGTGGTGAGAGCAAGAGCTCCTGCGAGCCTGCTCTTGTGTCGGCCCGCAGCGGTTCCCTGTCGGTCCGCAGCGGTCCCCGACGAAGCAGCCGCTGCGTGTGAATGTCCTGCGCCCACGTGTAAACCCTCGTTGTCAGTGAAGATCCGGCGCTGCGAAAGCCGCCTGTATCACGAGCGAACGTCGTTAATCGAACAGCCGCCCGAGGAATGATCCGTGCCTGCGGCTTTGACCGTGGCCGCCACCATGTCCGCCACCGTGCCTCGAACCATGACCGCTGTCATAGTAGCCTTCGGACGGATAGGGTTGCCCCTGCGGCGCGGGCTGCGGCCTGGAGGGCTGCGCCTGCGCGCCCTGAACCTCTTCGCTCGCGCTGCGCTCGATGATCTTGTCGAGTTCGCCCCTATCCAACCAAACGCCGCGGCATTTGGGGCAGTAGTCGATCTCGATGCCTTGACGTTCGCTCATCACAAGATCGACCCTGCAAGCAGGACAAAGAAGCCCGTGACCTTTGGCGCCACTGCTCGTGCTTGCTACATCTGTCATGTTTCGCTCCTGTATGCAATCTGCGGCCAGACCATTGTCCGCTAGGACATCTGACTTAGAACCTCTGCCACCTAGAGGTTCAAGGGGCTGGCAAAGTTTATTTTGGATGCCACCGCTTTTAAGCGGCTCGACACGGTTGAGACGGTGGTGGATTTCCCGCGCTCTGGGCCGTGAAATCCACCGCGCAGCCAAATGCTCAGAACTGTCTCGAACCTTGATCGCCAACTCTCGGCGGCCAGCATGTGGCAGCGCGTCCCGGCTGATTTCGGCCAGTATCCTTATGGCTTGGTCTTTGGCCGCCACAAGCCCGGACAGGTCCATCCCTTTATCATCGGGACAGAGTTCGCCATCGGGCTGGAAATCGAAGTAGTAGCGCGGCATCCGATTCAACGACGCGGCAAGGCAAAGGTTCAATCGGGATGACAACTCATGAAGCAGCCAGAGCAGGCGTCTGAACGTCGCGGTTCAGCGTTTTGGCTTGCAAACATCGCCTTTTAGGGCCAGCCTATACCGATGATGGCACGTTGGTCGCCAAAACACGTCCTTGTTCTGCTGCTGGCGGTCTTCCTGACCACCGGGTTCAGCCTGTCTGCCGCCCAGGCCAACGTCATGTCGGCAAGGATGACAATGGCGGCCGACAAAGGTATGACGATGCCCGCCAATACCAGCAGGGCCAAGATGGCCGATGCCACCATGAACGGCGATTGCAAGGCATGCCTCAAGGATGCCGCCGGCAGCGACAATCCTGTGCGTTGCCCGCCGAGCTGCATTGCGCCCGTGGTGGCGGTCCTGCCACAAGGCCTCGCCGTGACGACAGCTCCCGGCTTGCGGCAGCCGTCGGCGCTGCGCGCGCCATTCCCGCGCGGGCGAAGTTTCCTGCCCGACCCATACCCTCCCAGACCCAGCGCCTGACGCCGTATCAGCCGTAACACGGCTGATACCCGGCGCCTGATCGCCTGCGTCGCGCATTGCGCCGCGGGTGCGCATGGCAATTCGATGTCGAGCCGCTCGCCATCGATCGAGATCGCAAAGGGATAGAAGGGTGAGTCACGATTTTCATTACACCATGTCGCGCCGCGGTTTTCTCGTCGCGGCGGCGGGCGCTGCCATGTCCGCTTCACTGCGGCCCGCACGCGCCGCCGCCGTGGACGAACGCCGGATCAGGGCCGCGCCGGGCCAGGCGCGGTTCGGCGGCCCCGACGGTCCTTCCACCGCTGTCTGGGCCTATGACGGCACCATCCCCGGCCCGGTGCTGCGCCTGCGGCAGGGCCAGCCCGTCCGCATCACTGTCGAGAACGGGCTGGACGAGGACACCACGGTCCACTGGCACGGCATCCGCCTGCCAAACGCCATGGACGGCGTGCCGGGCCTGACCCAGCCACCCATCAAGCCGGGCGAGAATTTCGTCTACGAGTTCGCGCCGCCGGATGCCGGCACCTTCTGGTATCACCCGCATGCCAACAGTCTCGTGCAGCTCGGTCATGGACTTGCCGGCCTGCTGACCGTCGAGGAGGCCGAGCCCGTCGCCGTCGACCGCGACCTTCTCTGGCTGCTGCAGGACTGGCGGCTCGCCGCCGACGGGCAGATCGCTGCCGGCTTCGGCAGCATGATGGATGCGTCGATGTCCGGCCGCGTCGGCAACGCCGTCACCATCAACGGTGCATCCTTGGCCGATCAGCCGGTGCGCGCCGGCGAACGCGTCAGGCTGCGGCTTGCCAATGCATCGCTCGCGCGCATCATGGCGCTGCGCTTCGAAGGCCACCGCCCAGTCATCGTCGCGATCGACGGCCAGCCTTGCGACCCGCATGAGCCGGAGGACGGCCGCCTGGTGCTGGCGCCGGCCATGCGCATCGACATCGTGCTCGACCTGCAGGGCGATCCGGGCAGCCGCCATCAGGTGATCGACGACTACTATGACGGCCTGGCCTACCGGCTTACCACGCTCGCCTATGACAACGCGCCCCCACTGCGTGCCCATCCTTTCGACGCGCCCCTGCGCTTGCCGGCCAATCCGCTCCCGGTCCCCGATCTCACCAGGGCCGTGCGCCAGGAGATCGTGCTGCAGGGCGGCATGATGGGCGGCGGCAAGCTCGCCGGCGTCGGCGGCATGATGGGAATGGGGATGCCCGGCATGAACGGCGGCGCTGCCTGGGCGATCAATGGCATGTCGATGACCGGCGACGGCATGGCGGGCATGCCGCCGTTGTTCACCTTGCGGCGCGGCGCCACCTGTCACCTCACCATGCGCAACGAAACGGCCTGGTGGCACCCGATGCACATCCATGGCTTCAGTCTGTCGGTGCTTTCTCGCAACGGTTCGCCGGTGCCCAACCGGACCTGGCAGGACACGGTGCTGATGGCACCCAAGGACACGGTCGAATGCGCCTTCGTCGCCGACAATCCCGGCGACTGGATGCTGCATTGCCACGTCGTCGATCACCAGATGGCCGGCCTGATGACCGTCTTCCGCGTGACCTGATCCGTTCGACCGACTTTTTGAACTTCTGCATCAACCGGACCAACCAACCACAAAGGACAACCGCAAAATGAAACCGACTTACGCCCTCGCCGCCCTCGCGGTCGCAATCGCAGTGCCCATGCCCGCGTTCGCCGCAACGATCCAGGCGGTGATGTACAAGAACCCAAGTTGCAGTTGCTGCGAGTCCTACGCTGCCTATCTCGAGCAGAACGGCTTCAAGGTCGAGATCAAGGCGACCAACGACCTGTCACGGATAAGCGCTGGATTCGGCGTTCCGGCGCAGCTCCAGGGCTGCCATTCGGTGGTGATCGGCGACTATGTGGTCGACGGCTTTGTGCCGGTCGACCTTGTCAAGAAGATGCTGACCGAACGTCCCGCGATTTCCGGCATAGCCATGCCCGGCATGCCGATGGGCTCGCCGGGAATGGGCGGCCAGAAAACCGAGAGCTGGAAAATTTACGCTTTCACCAAGGATGGCAAGGCGCCGACCGTCTACGCGACGGAATAACGGCCGCCCCCCGGACTTCTGCAACCAATGGAGATTTCAATGAAACTGACCTATCGCCTTGTCGCCCTGTCCCTGCTGGTCGCGACGCCTCTGCCGGCGGTTGCCGCGACGATCAGCGCCGTAATGTACAAGAACCCGCAATGCAGCTGCTGCGAGGCCTATGCGGCTTATCTCGAACAGAACGGCTTCAAGGTCGACATCAAGCCGGTCAACAACCTCTCGCAGATCAGCAGCGATGCCGGCGTGCCCGCCGACCTCGAAGGCTGCCACACGATGATGGTCGACGGCTATGTCGTCGACGGTCTGGTGCCTGTCGATGTCGTCAAGAAGCTATTGACCGAACGGCCCGCCATATCCGGCATCACGCTGGCCGGCATGCCGGCAGGGGCACCGGGTATGGGCGGCGAAAAGGATGGCACATGGACGATCTACGCCTTCACCAAGGACGGCAAGGCGCCGACTGTCTACGCGACGGAGTGAAAGGCGACCGCCATGTTGGCCAACGTGTCTGATTGCCCTGCAAGAATCTGGCTTTCTATGACGTTCCTGTTGGATCAGCGGGTGCATCATGACCAGCGATAACATCATTCAGTCCGACGCGGACCCGCCGGCCGCCCGGCGCGCCATGCTGCGACGGCTTGCCGTCTTCCTGCCGGCGATAATTTTCGGCGGCATGGCCGTCTTGCTCGGCTGGGGGCTCACGCGCAACGCATCGGATATTCCGTCGGCGCTGATCGACAAGCCGGTGCCAGAATTCAACCTGCCGCCGGTCCAGGGCCGCACGCTTGGCCTGTCGAGCGGCGATCTGCGCGGCGAGGTCTCGCTGGTCAACGTCTTCGCGTCCTGGTGCCTGGCCTGCCGCGAGGAGCATCCCGTGTTCATGCAACTGGCGGCTAGCGGGACGGTGCCGCTGCATGGGCTCAACTACAAGGACAGGCCCGACGACGCCGCGCGATGGCTCGACACGATGGGCGATCCCTATAAGCGCACCGGCGCGGACCTGAACGGCCGCGTCGCTATCGACTGGGGCGTCTACGGCGTGCCGGAGACCTTCGTCGTGAGCGCCGACGGACGCATCGCTTACAAACACATCGGCGCGGTGACGGAAGAGACGCTTCGGAAGACGATCCTGCCGCTGGTCGAGCGGTTGAGGGCAGAAGCAAAGGAACAGCAGCCATGAAGACATTCGCTCTCGCCCTGTTCGGCGCATTGCTCGCCGTGGCGCTGCCCGCAGCGGCGGCGGAGGCGCCCGAGAATTTCGCCGTTCTCGACACGCCGGCAGCGGTGCCGGAGATCACCTTCGTGGACGGCGCCGGCCAGCCGAAAACGCTCGCCGATTTCTCCGGCAAGGTCGTGCTGCTCAACATCTGGGCGACCTGGTGCGCGCCCTGCCGCAAGGAAATGCCGACGCTCGACCGGCTCCAGGCGGAGCTTGGCGGGCCGGATTTCGAGGTGATCGCGCTGTCGATGGACCGGAATGGCCCCGACGCGGTGAAGAAGTTCTTCACCGAGATCGGCATCCAGCACCTTGCCCTCAACATCGACACATCGGCCAAGGCCATGTTCGCGCTCGGCGCTGTGGGCCTGCCGACGACCTTACTGATCGACCGTGACGGCAACGAAATCGGCCGCCTGATCGGCCCCGCCGAATGGGACTCTCCCGAGATGGTCGACTTCATCCGCGGCCGCATCGCCGCAAAATGAGAAAGGAAACGACATGACCACCACTGAACTGACCCAGGCCCGGCAGGCATTGCCAAGCCGCGATGTCCAGTCTTTTCGACGCGCTCTCGGTGGCCGGCGCGGCCTCATAGCCGCCGGCGCGGCCATTGCCGCCGCCGGCCTTGCCTTCAACTGGTCGTGGCTGGTCGCCGCCGGCATCGCGCCGGTGCTGCTCGGCCTGCTGCCATGCGCTGCGATGTGCGCGCTTGGCCTGTGCATGAATCGGATGACGAGTGGATCATGTTCTGCTGAAAACGTTGCCCGGGAGGACGGCGCCGACAGCCCGAAGACACCGTCCGCGGACATGAAAGGCAATGGCTGATGTCTGTCACCGCGCAAAACGGGCCGGACGCCCGGCGTGTTGCATCGACCTGGCGTGAGTGGACGCGCCTGCTTGGCAGCCTGATCGCCATCGCGGTGCTGGTAGCGGCCTTCGCGCGTGGCGCGTGGGCGCATTCGCTCGACGAAGTCGACACCATGCTGCAGGGCGACGAGAAATACTTCCAGCAGATCGACAAGCCGGCGCCTGATTTCACGCTGCGTGCCGCGGACGGGCGCATCGTGCGGCCTGTCGATCTCCGCGGCAAGGTCGTCGTCCTCCACTTCATCTACACATCGTGCCCGGACGTGTGCCCGCTGCATGCCGAGAAGATCGCCGAGATCCAGAAAATGGTGAACGCCACGCCGATGAAGGATCGGGTTACCTTCGTGACCATCACCACCGACCCGACGCGGGACACGCCGGACGTGCTGCGCGACTACGGACCAGCGCACGGGCTCGATCCCGTGAACTGGCTGTTCCTGACCACCATCCAAGGTCAGCCGGAGGACACGACCCGCAAGCTGGCGAAAGCCTTCGGCCACAAGTTCACCCTGACGGATGACGGCTATCAGATGCACGGCATCGTCACGCATGTGATCGACAAGGAGGGCCGCTGGCGGGCGAATTTCTACGGCCTGAATTTCGCGCCGGTCAATCTCGTCACTTTGGTCAACGCGCTCACCAACAACATCGAGCGTCCGCACGATGAACCGGACGAAGGCTGGCTGGCAAAATTGAAGGGCCTTTTTTGAACCATTTTTATACCGCCGGCACGCCCGCATCGGGCGGCCCCCAACAGATGGCAAGGGGAGACGAACATGAGTACAGCTGCAAAACAGATCAACCGACATAGCGGCGGGGTTCTCGGCGCCCTTCTGCTTGTTGGGCTGACGGGATGGTTCCTGCTCAATCCAGGCCTCCAGGGGGTGCAGCAATCGGCGCACGCCGCTGGTGAAATGTCCCAGGACCAGTTCGACAAGCGCGTGCGAGACTATATTCTCGCCAACCCCGAAATCATCATGCAAGCCTTGCAGAGCCTGGACGCTCGCCAGCGCGAGGCGCAGGCTGCCGAGGCCAAACAGGTGTTGGCATCACGTGCGGACGACATCTTCCGCGACAAGCAGAGTCCGGTAGGCGGCAATGCCGAGGGCAACGTCACCCTGGTCGAATTCTTCGACTACAATTGCCCCTATTGCCGGCAGATGGCGCCGATCATGGAACAGGCGGTAGCCGACGATCCGCAACTCAGGATCGTCTACAAGGAATTCCCCATCCTCGGCCCGGATTCGCTGTTTGCGGCCAAGGCGGCGCTGGCGGCGCAACTGCAAGGCAAGTACGGCGCTTTTCACAAGGCGCTGTTCGGTGCCCGAACCAGGGTGACCGAGGCTGTCGTGCTGAAAATCGCCGGTGAGACCGGGCTCGACGTCGAGCGTATGAAGAGCGATATGCAGAAGCCCGACATCCAGGCACTGATCGACCGCAATACGGAACTGGCTCAGGCGCTGAGGATCACCGGTACGCCGGGTTTTGTCGCGGGGGACCAGATTTTTCCCGGTGCGACAGATCTTGCGACCCTGAAGAAACTCCTAGACCAGGCAAGGAGCGGCAAATGACGACGACCCCAAACCGGCGAACGGTCGTTCTCGGCGCAATCGGCGCTGCCACGGCCCTTGGCCTATTCGAAGACGAGGCGATGGCCGCAGGCGACCTGGCAACTCGTTTCAAGGATCTCAGCCAGAATGGCAACAGCACCTGCTCAGCCAAATTCACGGAGTCGATCGCAACAATGCCGAGCACGTCGCGGATCAAGGGGTCATGTTGCAGCCCGATGGAAATGAAGCGCTATGTCGAGCAGCTGAATGGCCTGACCAAATACCGCGACATCGCTATGATCCCGCGCGATCCATACGATATCCCGTCGGGCATCGCGCAGAAGGTGATGCCTTACTACGATGTGAAACTCACCAGCGCCGAACAGAAGGCCTACGACTATGCGATGGCCAATTCCGAAGAGAAAGGTCCGTGTTGCTGCCAATGCTGGCGCTGGAAGATGTATGGCGGGCTGGCGAAATACCTGATCCATGAACGCGGCTTCACCGGCAAGCAGATCGTCGATGTGTGGGACCTCTCCGACGGCTGCGGCGGCGGTATGTAACAGTAAGACCGCGCTGGCAGCCGCCGAAAGCAACCGTTCAGACAATCACCTGACGGAAATGTGAGGGCTTAGGGGCTTTTCTTGCGCTGCACCAAATGCCATGTAGCCTGTGTGAAATTCTGGACCCTATTCCCCCAATTGCTGTCGATCATGGCTGTCGTAAGCCTTCTGACCGCGCCGATGGTGACTCCATCCGCTGCGATGATGATGGTTGTCGATCCTACGGCGACAATGGCGGATATGGCGGACGGTATGCCGTGCCCTTCGGACCAGAGGCAGCAACTGCCTGACTGCCAGAAGTCTTGTCCCCCCGCGACCCTATGCGTCGCCAAATGCCTTCCGAGCGCGTCGACGGCCGCTGCAATCACGCTGACCCGGTTATCCGCGGCTGACGTGATCGCGCCTGGCAGTGACGTCGGACGGAACCTCCTGCCTAGTCCGCCGCCTCCCAGACCTCCACGAACCTGAGTTCATCGACAGCTCCAGCGGGGCCGTTTGTCGCCGCAGGTCTGACGGCCTTGTGGCGAGAGTCCGTGGCTTTGGCATGAGCCTGGCCACCAACCTGCCGTGCACTCCGCGCGGCCGAATGATGAACTTTGGGAAAATCTGACAATGAACTTTTGCAATGTGAAGCACGTCGCAGCCGCGGCGCTGATCGGTCTTGCTCTCGGCGGTGCCAATTCGAAGGCCTGGGCCGGGATCGAGGATTACGAGTTTCAACTCGTTCAAAGCACGATCAAACAAGGCGATGCCGCGATTGTCGCGGTCCGCCTCATTGACAAGCGCTCCGGCAAGGCGGTTTCCGACGCGGTGATCTTTGCCCAGCGCGTCGACATGGCGCCGGACGGCATGGAGATGATGACGGCGCCAATCGAGCCTCTGCCCTCGACGGAGCCCGGCATCTATCGTTTCAAGGCCAATCTGATGACGCCAGGCGGCTGGCGCCTGTCGCTCGGCGCCAAGGTCCAGGGCGAAACCGGCTCTCTCGAAAACAAGCTCGAATTCAAGGCCACGCCATGAAACGCGCAGGCCGTACTGGCCTCACCCTCGCCGCCATCTTGGCGGCGGGGGCCGGAGGCTATTGGGCGGGGCATCGCGATCTAGCGCTGCCTGCCGTTCCGTGGCTGCAAGCTGTCGCCTGGCTCGAAGGCACTGCAGCGGGCCCGGCGAGCGCCAACCCTGCGCCCACCGGACCCGTGATCTACTACCGAGATCCGGACGGCCTCCCGGCCTATGCGGCAACTCCGAAGAAGACCGGCGACGGGCGGGATTTCCTGCCCGTATCGGCGGGGGAGGACCTGAGCTTCGAGGACAAACCGCCGGCCGCCGCTGCGGCCGTTGCCGCAGCTACGACCGTTGCCGCGACTCCCGCGAACCGTGAACCGAAGCGGGTCTTGTACTACCGCAATCCGATGGGCCTTCCGGACACCTCGCCGACGCCGAAGAAGGATTCGATGGGGATGGATTACATCCCCGTGTACGCGGGCGAGGATGAAGACGGCTCGACCGTCAAGGTCGCGACAGGCAAACTGCAGCGCACCGGCGTCAGGTCACAGATCGCCACCGAGCAGTTGATATTTCGCCCGGTGCGGGTGCCCGGCACCGTGCAACTCGATGAGCGGCGCATCACGGTGGTCGCGACGCGCTCCGATGCCTTCATCGACAAGGTAGCGGACGTTACCACCGGCGATCGGGTCAAAAAAGGCGAACCGCTGATGCGGCTGTATTCGGCCGAGATCGCCACGGCGAGCGCCCAGTACCTTACGGATCTGAACGGAAGTGGCCGCGGCTCGGCCGGCGCACGCCAGCGCCTCGATAATCTCGCGGTCCCACCAGATGTCATCGCCGCAATCGACCGCACCCGCCAGGTTCAGACGTCCATCACCTGGACCGCCCCGCGCGATGGCGTGATCCTCGAGCGCAATGCAGTCGAGGGCATGAAGGCGTCGCCCGGCGATGTGCTGTTCCGCCTCGCCGACGTCTCGACCGTCTGGATCGTCGCCGACGTACCCGAATATGAGCTGGGAGCCGTGAAGGTCGGGGCCGCCGCCACGATCCGGGTGCGAAGCCTGCCGGGCCAGACTTTCAGCGGCCGCGTTGCCCTGATCTATCCGCAGGTCACCAAGGAAACGCGCACGACCAAGGTGCGGATCGAACTCCCCAATCCCGAAGGTCTCTTGCTGCCGGACATGTATGCCGACGTTGAGGTCGGCAGCGGCAGCAATGCCCCGGTGGTCGCCGTCCCCGACAGCGCCGTGATCGACACCGGCACGCGGCAAGTGGTGATCGTGGACAAGGGCGAGGGCCGCTTCGAGCCGCGGGAAGTCAAGATCGGCCTTCAAGGCGGCGGCTTCACGGAAATCCGCAACGGCGTTGCCGCCGGCGATCGGGTCGTGGTCGCGGCGAATTTCCTGATCGACGCCGAGAGCAACCTGAAGGCCGCGCTGAGCGGCATGACGAACCCGGAGACTGCGCCATGATTGCCCGGCTCATCGCGTGGTCCGCACGCAATCTCGTCCTGATCTTCGTCGCCACGGCCTTCGCGGTGGCCGCCGGAGCCTACGCGCTGAAGACGCTTCCGCTCGACGCCATTCCGGACCTTTCGGATGTCCAGGTCATTGTCTACACCGAGTATCCCGGCCAGGCGCCGCAGGTGGTCGAGGACCAGGTCACCTATCCCCTGACGACGGCCATGCTCACCGTGCCGAAGTCCAAGGTGGTGCGCGGGTTCTCCTTCTTCGGCGTGTCCTTCGTCTATGTCATCTTCGAGGACGGCACCGATCCCTATTGGGCGCGCAGCCGCGTGCTCGAATACCTCAACGCTGCCGCGCAGCGCCTGCCGGCTGGCGTCACGCCGGGCCTCGGCCCCGATGCCACAGGCGTTGGTTGGGTCTACCAGTACGCCGTCGTCGCCAAGGACATGACGCTGGCCGAGCTGCGGTCGCTGCAGGACTGGGTGGTGCGATACGCCGCCTCCAAGGCGGAAGGGGTCGCGGAGGTCGCGAGCGTCGGCGGTTTCGTCAAGCAGTACAACATCGTCGTCGATCCATTGCGGCTGCGCGCCCAGGGCATATCGCTGTCGACGGTCCGCGACGCCGTGCGCGCCAGCAATCGGGATGTCGGCGGACGCACGCTGGAACTTTCCGAATTCGAGTTCATGGTGCGCGGTCGCGGCTACATCAAGTCGATTGCCGATATCGAAGACATCGTCCTGAAGACGGACCAGGGCGTGCCTCTGCGCCTCAAGGACGTCGCCAAGGTCGAGATCGGCCCCGACGAACGGCGCGGCATTACCGAGCTCAATGGCGAAGGTGAGGTCGCCAGCGGCATCGTCCTGCAGAGGTTCGGGGCCAACGCCCTGACCGTGATCGAGAACGTGAAGCAGCGGCTCTCCGACATCGCCGGGAGCCTTCCCAAGGGTGCCGAAATCGTGCCGGTCTACGACCGCTCGCAGCTCATCGAGGCGGCCATCGAGACGTTGAAGCGCACGCTGGCCGAGGAAAGCGTCATCGTCGCCCTGGTCTGCGTCGTATTCCTTCTTCACCTGCGCAGCGCGCTGGTCGCCATCCTGATGCTGCCGGTCGGCATCCTGATGGCGTTCGGCGCCATGAAGGCGATCGGGCTCGGCTCCAACATCATGAGCCTCGGCGGCATCGCCATCGCCGTCGGCGCCATGATCGATGCCGCGATCGTCATGATCGAGAATGCCCACAAGCATCTGGAGCGTGCTCCGCCCGGCAAGCCGCGAGTCCAGATCCTGATCGACGCGGCGAGCGAGGTCGGCCCGGCGCTGTTCTTCAGCCTCCTCGTCATAACAGTATCCTTTCTGCCGATCTTTACGCTCGAGTCGCAGGAGGGTCGGATGTTCGGTCCCCTCGCTTTCACCAAGACCTTCTCCATGGCGGCCGCGGCAATCCTGTCGGTGACGCTGGTGCCGGCTCTGATGGTGGTCTTCGTGCGCGGCCGGATCATTCCGGAGCACAAGAACCCGATCAACCGCTTTCTGATCTGGATCTACCGTCCTGTCATTCGCGGCGTCCTGAAGGCAAAGACCCTCACCATCGCGCTCGCGCTTGTCGTGCTTGGCGTCTCAGTCTGGCCGGTGAGCCAGATCGGCTCTGAATTCATGCCGAGTTTGAACGAAGGCACGCTGATGTACATGCCGACGACCCTGCCTGGGATCTCCGTCACCAAGGCGGCGGAACTCCTGCAAATGCAGGACCGGATCATCAAGGCCTTTCCGGAAGTGGATTCGGTCTATGGCAAGGCGGGGAGGGCGATGACCGCGACCGACCCGGCCCCGACCGAGATGTTCGAGACCATCATCAATCTGAAACCGAAGGATCAATGGCGGACTGGTGTTACCATCGACAGCTTGAAGGCCGAGATGGACAAGGCTCTGCAGTTCCCAGGTGTCTCCAACGCCTGGACCATGCCGATCCGCGCCCGCATCGACATGCTTTCGACCGGCATCCGGACGCCGGTCGGCGTCAAGGTGTTCGGCACCGACCTGGCGCAGATGGAACAGATCGCGCGCCAGATCGAAGCAACCCTAAAATCGGTTCCGGGCACATCGAGTGCCTATGCCGAGCGGGTGATCGGCGGATATTATCTCGATATCGTCCCGGATCGCGAGGCGCTCGGCCGGTATGGCCTTGGCGTCGGCGACGTCCAGGACGTCATCGCGACGGCGCTCGGCGGCGAGACCGTGACGACGACCGTCGAGGGACGCGAGCGATATGGGGTGAATATCCGCTATCCCCGTGATCTGCGCTCTAGCCCTCAGTCGATCGCTACCGACGTCGAAGTGCCGTTGCCCGGCGGCGGCGCCATTCCACTCGGTGAGGTGGCGAAAGTTCAACTCACACGCGGCGCGACCTCGATCCGTACCGAGAACGGTCAACTCGCGACCTACATCTTCGTCGACATCAACGGCCGGGATCTCGGCGGCTATGTCGCCGATGCCCAGAAGGCCGTCGCGGCGACGGTCAAGCTGCCGCCAGGCTATTCGGTCGCCTGGAGCGGGCAGTTCGAATATCTGGAGCGAGCCGCGGCGCGGATGAAGATCGTCGTGCCCGTCACGCTGCTCATCATCTTCCTGCTGCTCTATCTGAACTTCCGGGCGCTCACCGAGACCTTGATTGTCATGCTGTCCTTGCCCTTTGCCCTTGTCGGCGGGATTTGGCTGATGTGGTGGCTAGGCTTCAACATGTCGGTGGCGGTGGCGGTCGGCTTCATCGCGCTCGCCGGCGTCGCCGCGGAGACGGGTGTCGTCATGCTGATCTATTTGGAGCAGGCCATGGCCGAAGTGAAGGCGGAGCGGGCCGTACACAAGCGGCCGTTCAACCGGGCAGATCTCCATGAGGCGATCATGCTTGGCGCAGTGGAGCGCGTCCGGCCGAAGATGATGACTGTCGTTGCCATCATGGCCGGTCTGATCCCGATCCTCTGGAGCACTGGCGCCGGCTCGGAAGTGATGCAGCGCATCGCCGTGCCGATGATCGGTGGTATGATCTCGTCTACCCTCCTGACCCTGGTTGTGATCCCAGCGATCTACGGATTGGTCAAGGGATGGCGGTTGCCGAAGGGCTTTGCATCGACGATCGACAAGGTTGCACTCACGGAACCTGCAAGGTTTGACCTCGCTGCCGAATGATGGGAGGCCGCAATGATGAACGAGACGATAGGGAGCGGGATGATGTGGGGCATGGGCCGCAGGCTTGCTCCTGGTCGTCGTCGTGCTGCTGATCATTGCGGCCCTCATCAAATGCGTCTTCTTTCGTTGAGGCTATCATGCTTCCCGGGATGCCCCTCGGTGCACCCGACACGGGCGGCAGCAAGTTCCATATTTGAGGAGGCTCAAATTGGTGCCGACCGGGCTCATTGTGTAGAGCTCATTCGTGCGCCCGAACTGGATTTGCCAGCTCATCTGCATGCCGATGCGATCCAGCCTCGGCCGCGCCGGAAAGAACATTCACGGAAGCGAGCCCGGTTGCGAACACCCTCAGCATTGAACCGGCAACCAATTCTGCTCGTGTCGTTCCTTTGTGTGGCGTTCGGTCACTTCGGAGGGTGATTGCATGCGGCTTCAAATCACCTATACTAAGGGAACGATGAACTACGCTCGTCGCCTTGTTATTGGTCTGCTGCTCGTCGTTCTGGGGGCAGGAACGCCTGTGCTTTCAGCGCAGGCGGGCCAAATGGCTCAGCCCGTCACTGTAACCTCCGCACATCAAATGACACTAAACGGTTGTAGTGACTGCGGCGGCGGAGACATGGCGATGATGATGACATCCGCATGTTCGTCCATGGGAACCTGCGTGCAGGGCATGATTGCCACGATCGGACCTACTGTGCGGCTGCCAGGTAACATTTCCCTTGTGTATTTTGCTGAGCACATCGGCGGCTTCAGCGGTTCGCCCGAACCCTTTCCCCCCAAACCTTCCATCCTCGCTTAGGGCGGGTCTGGCCGCACGTCGCGGCTGATTCTGTCCCTTGTCCGAGCCGGTGCGCTTTTGCGTCTCGGCAGCATTCTGGACGTCATCCGCAGCCATGTTCCGTGCGGAAGGCCAAGCCCGGAGGATGGGATGTTCACCAGTTCTCAAAGAACTCGCCTTGATGCGAGCAATCTTCCGTCCTTCGCCAGCGAAGCGATGGACAGGATCGATGCGCCCTCCGTTCGACCTCGATGGGCTCTTCTGCTGCTGCCGGTGGGCATTTTTTGGCTCTTCTGGTGGGGACTGGGACGCGATCCGAGCGTCCTGCCTTCGGTTCTGATCGGCCACGCGGTACCCACGTTCACGCTGCCGCCAGTGCAGGGGAGACCACTCGGCCTGTCGAGCACGGATCTCAAGGGAGAGGTCTCGCTCGTCAACGTCTTTGCGTCCTGGTGCGTGGCCTGCCGTCAGGAGCATCCGGTGTTCATGGGATTGCGCCAAATCAACACGGTGCCGATCCATGGCATCAACTACAAGGACCGTCCCCAGGATGCGGAAAAATGGCTGAACACAATGGGCGATCCTTACACTCGGACCGGTGCGGATCTTGATGGCCGGGTCTCGATCGATTGGGGCGTCTACCGGTTCCGGAGACATTCGTGATCGACGCCGAAGGCCGGATCGCCTTCAAACAGGTCGGGCCTGTCACGCCGGAAATCTATCGGGAAAAAATCGGGCCGCTAATCGAGAGGCTGAGAAGGCAAAACCCCGAGGAGCCACGCGATATCGAAGATGATCGTTCCAACGATGCCGTCAAGGAAGACCGAAAGCTAGAGCAGAAATGAGTCATAACCGCGTCAGCAAGAAACCTAGGAGCCATCCTTACTGGCTGAGTAGAAATCCACGTTTAGTCAACAATCCAAAATCTGAATGGAGATATGAGATGAATTACATAGAGAAACCGACAAAAGTGAGCAACTCCTGTTGTGGTGAAAGCTCTTCGGTAGCTGCTACCGGCGACGCGCCATCCAAAGCATTCGTTGCGTCGGACGGCTCCCTGGGCCGGGATATCCTTCTCTACATACGCCATTCATTGCGGGACCGGCGAGTCCTGATCGGCATTGCCGCGGTCGTTCTCGTCGCTGCCGCGACGTTCAATTGGGGATGGCTGGTGGCGATCGGCGTTGCGCCGCTCCTGCTCGCCATGGCGCCATGCGCCGCAATGTGCGCGCTCGGTCTTTGCACGATGGGCAGCGGCAAGAAAGGTGTGCCCCCTCAGGGGAGCGCCGACGATGGAGCGGGTTCCGGACTCGATACGACGAGACACGAATCTGACACTCGCCCTCAGTGAGACGTACTGCTTCGGGTGCGGCCCGTCTCTGCCGGCTGTCGCCGCCTCGGCGCAGTCGGACAAGAGTTGCTGTCACAGTCCTCGATAAATGGAGAAACCACGATGCGTAAACCCGTACAAGCCTTCGTTCTGGCCTCGGCCTTCGCTGGCCTCGTCGCCATTACCTCAACCCTCTATGCGCAGGAAACCTCGCCATCGCCCGGCCCCTCTAAGGACACCGAGATGATGGGCGGGAGCGACATGATGAGTGGTAACAACATGATGGGCGGGAACAACATGATGGGTGGGGACAACATGATGGGTGGGGACAACATGATGGGGATGATGAATATGATGGCGCAGATGAATCAGACGATGGGGATGATGAACATGGTGGCGCAGATGAACCAGATGATAGAGAGCTGCAACAAGATGATGCAGATCTCCATGAATAAGGATCATGGTTCGAGTAAGCCCAATGACAGGTCGGTAGCCCCCGAGAAGAAAAACTAAGGTTGGTCGACCCGCGGGCGCTTCAACGATCTGCGGGTCACCTCCATGCCAAATATCTCGGATCAATGAGATCCGATTCATCATCTAAATCAAGGTGGACGCGCGAGCCGAAATGGACCCGAACACTGACAATCCACGAGGTAGTCTTTCGCAGCAAAAAGAACTTCGTTGAAGGGTTCGGCGATCCGGACGGCGATCATATCCTTCTCGATGCGTTCTCCGACCTGAATGCCCGCGTCGATGCGGTGTTCCATCAGATCAAGGTGAAGATCATCAACAAGGATTTCGAGCTCAATATCGGGATGCTTCACAAGGAAGCGGCCGATTCAAAGGGTCGCGCTTCTTGACATGCAGTCTGGATCGAGCCAACGAATGCTCGTTTCAGCTCCGCCATGCTAGCCCTTCCACATCGCGTCCGGCACCACCACCAGCTTGCCGACAAAGTCCTTGGCGATGAAATCCGCCTGTGCCCGATGGAAATCGGAGAGCTTGTAGACGCCGCCGACCAGCGGCCGGATCTTCTTTTCCTCGATGTAGCGCACGACGCGGAGGAAGTCCGCCCGCGTGCCCTGGCTCGAACCATGCAGCTGCAGCTGCTTGAGGTATATGGTGCGGAGATCAAGCTGCACGACTGGCCCGGCAATGGCGCCCGCCGTGGTGTAGCGCCCTTCAGGCCGGAGAATGCGTAAGAGGTCGTTGAAGATTGCGCCGCCGACCAGATCCGCGACCACGTCGATCGGCCGGCCGTCGGTTGCCTCGTTCACCGCAGCCGGTAGATCGGCGACGCCGCGGGTGATCACCGCTTCGGCGCCGATGTCGAGCACAGCCGGTTCCTTGCCCTTGCCGACGATAGCATAGGGGATGGCATCACGTGCCCTCGCCAGCTGCACCATGCCTGAGCCGACGCCGCCGGAAGCGCCGGTGACCAGCACCCGTTCGCCGGCCTTGAGCGCGGCGCGCTCCAGCATCTGTTCGCCGGTCAGATAGGCGCAGCAGAAGGTGGCGAGTTCGATGTCGCTGAGATCGGTGTCGACGACATGAGCGTTCTCGACCGGCACGGTCTGGTATTCGGCATAACCGCCGTCGCGCCCATGGCCCATATAGTCGATGTCGGCGAGCGAATCGTCATCGCGGTTGTAGATCGAGAAGTCGACCATCACGCGTTCGCCGATACGATCGGGCGAAACGCCGTCGCCTACGGCAACGATTTGGCCCACAGTATCGGCGCCCTGGATGCGCGGGAAGGTCAGCGTGTTGCCCTGGCGGCGCCAGGTCGACACCGCTGCTGCATCTTCCTCCGTGCCATAGGCGCCCTGGCGCACCCAGACATCGGTGTTGTTCATCCCGCAAGCGGTGACCCGTATCAGCACTTCACCCGGCACTGGCGAGGGCACTTTGACGTCGGTGCGATAGACAAGCTTCTCCGGTCCGCCGTGCCCGGTCAAAAGCACGGCGGCCATTGTGGTGGGGAGGGTCTTGGTCATGGCATTCATGTCGGTCTTCAGATGTTGGCGAACACGCTCTTCACAGCGTCCGCCGTCTTCGACACCACGATGTCGGCTTCCTTGCGCGTCAGGCAGAGCGGCGGCGCGAAGCCGAGGATGTCGCCCTGCGGCATGGCCCGGCCGATGACACCGCTTGCGGCGAGCGCGGTCGCTACCTGCGGCCCGATCTTCTGCGCGGCGTCGAAGAACACCCGGTCGTCCTTGTCGGCGACGAACTCGACCGCCGCCAGCATGCCGTCGCCGCGCACCTCGCCGACATTTTTGTGGCCGCCAACGGCTTTCGCCAGTTCGGCGCGGAAATAGGCGCCGGTCTCGCCGGCGTTCCTGACCAGGTCCATCTCGTCGATCAATTCGAGATTGGCGACGCCGGCGGCAACGCAGATCGGATGCGCCGAATAGGTCCAGCCATGGCCGAGCGAACCAAGCTTGTCGGAGCCCTGCACCAGCACCTGCCAGACCTTGTCCGAAACGATGACGCCCGACAGCGGCGCGTAGGCCGAGGTCAGGCCCTTGGCGATGGTGATGAGGTCGGGCTTGATGCCGCAGTGGTCGGAGCCGAACATCGTGCCCAGCCGGCCGAAGCCGGTGACGACCTCGTCGGCGACCAGGAGCACGTCGTATTTCTTCAGCACTGCCTGGATCTTCTCCCAATAGCCGGCCGGCGGTGGCACGATGCCACCGGTGCCGAGGATCGGCTCGCCGATGAAGGCGGCGACGGTCTCCGGCCCTTCGGCCAGGATCATCTGCTCGAGCTTGTCGGCGCAATATTGCGAGAACTGTTCCTCGCTCATCGAGCGGTCGGCGCGGCGGAAATAATAGGGCGCCTCGGTGTGCAGGATCGGCGCGCGCGGCAGGTCGAAGGCGTTGTGGAACAGGCCGAGCCCGGTCAGCGATCCCGTCATGACGCCGGAACCATGATAGCCGCGCCAGCGCGAGATGATCTTCTTCTTCTCCGGCCGTCCGAGAACATTGTTGTAGTACCAGATCAGCTTGATGTTGGTCTCGTTGGCGTCGGAACCCGACAGGCCGAAATAGACGCGGCTCATGCCTTTCGGCGCGCGGTCGATGATCATCTTGGCCAGCGTGATCGAGGCCTCGGTGCCGTGGCCGACATAGGCGTGGTAGTAGGCGAGGTTCTTCGCCTGCGCGGCGATGGCGTCAGCGATCTTCTGGCGGCCATAGCCGACATTGACGCAATAGAGCCCGGCAAAGGCATCGATGCTCTTCTTGCCATTGTTGTCCCAGACAGTGACGCCTTCACCACCTGCCATCACGCGGGTCGGCGATTCGCCGCGCGCGTGCGTGCCCATATGGGTCGAGGGATGGAAGAAGTGGTCGCGATCCCAGGCGGCGAGTTCATTGGACTGGTCGAGCATTTTTGACTCCTGACGAAAAACGAAGAACCCAGCGCGGCTTAGCCCACGTCGAGACAAAGGTATTTGAGATCGGTGAAGGCTTCCAGCCCGTGGCGCGAGCCTTCGCGGCCGACGCCCGATTGCTTGACGCCGCCGAAGGGGATCGGCGCGCCGGTGATCTTGACGCGGTTGATCGCCACCATGCCGTAGTCGAGCGCACGGCCCAAACGCGACTGCCGGGCGCCGTTCTCGGTCACGACATAAGCGACCAGACCGTATTCGGTGGCATTGGCGCGGGCGACGACCTCGTCCTCCGTATCAAAGGCGGCCACTGCCGTGACCGGCCCAAACGTTTCTTCCCGCATGATCAACGCATCGTCCGGCACGTCAACCAGCAGCGTGGGCTGGTAGAACAATAGTCCGGCCTGGTGGCGGCCGCCGCCGGTGAGGCAGCGTGCGCCATGGGCTAGAGCATCGGCGACCTGTTCCTCGACCTTCCTCACCGCGCGTTCGTGCATCAGGGGCCCGATATCGACATCCGCGGCAAGGCCGTGGCCGGTCTTCAAGGCCGAAATGCGCGTGGCAAAGGCCGCACAGAAACGATCGTAAATGCCGCGCTGGACAAGGATGCGGTTGGCCGCAAGGCAATCTTGCCCGGAGGTGGCGAATTTCGCATCGAGCGCAATCGTTACCGCCTTGTCGAGATCGGCGTCGTCGAAGACGATCAGCGGCGCGTGGCCGCCAAGCTCCATCACCAGGCGTTTCATGGTCGGTGCGCACTGCGCCGCGATCAGCCGGCCGACCTCGGTCGAGCCGGTGAAGCTCATGGCGCGGACGCGTGGGTCTTCGCATATCCGCCCGACGATCGCCGAAGCACTGCCGGTGATGACGTTGAAGACGCCTGCCGGCAAGCCGGCGCGTTCGCCGAGTTCGGCCAGCGCCAGCGCCGACAGCGGTGTTTCGGAGGAGGGGTGCGCGACGATGGTGCAGCCGGCGGCAAGCGCTGCCGCCGCCTTGCGGGTCAGCATGGCCGACGGAAAATTCCACGGCGTGACGACGCCGACGATGCCGAGCGGTTCGCGCCGCACTATCATCTCGGCGTCCGGCAGATGGCTGGTGACGCTTTCGGCGTTGAGGCGTTTTGTTTCTTCCGCATACCATTCGACGAAAGACGCGGCATAGTCGATCTCGCCCAGCGATTCCCTAAGCGGCTTGCCCTGTTCGAGCGTCATCAGCAACGCAAGGTCGGCCTTGGCGGCGACGATCAGATCGAACCATTGGCGCAGGATTCTCGACCGCTCCTGCGGCAGCAGGCCGCGCCAGGCCGGAAAGGCCCGGGAGGCCGCATCGATGGCCCTCGCCGTCTGCCCGGCGTCGAGCGCGGCGACCCAGGCGACAGTCGTGCCGGTCGCCGGATCGGTGACTTCGAAACTCTTTCCCGCCTCGCTCGCCGTCCAGCGCCCATCGACATAGGCAAGCTCGCGCAGCAGGCGCCGATCGGCCAGCTGGTCGAGCGCTTCGTGACGGTGCGAGCGGGCAAAATGCGCGGACATGATCGAGCCTCCCGGTTCAGGTGATACGGGCAAGACTATCCGCGCGGCACGGACAGAGAGGCTGTTTGCATGTCCCGATATAGAGAGATTGTCTTTATTGCACTGCCCTGCCAGACGATCTCTCTGGCGTCGCTATGGCTGCTCCGGCAACAGATCGGCCACGGGCAGCACGATCTCTTCCTTGACCGTCTTGGTGACGATGTAGGTGAAATAACGGTCGATGCCGATTTCGCGTTCGAGCAAGCCATCGACAAGCCGTTGATAGGCGTCGATATCGCGCGCCATCACTTTCAGCACATAGTCGACGCCGCCACCCACCGACCAGCAGGCGACGATCTCGACGATGTCGCGAATGGCGCGTTCAAAGCGGTCGAAATCGGCTTGCCGGTGGCTGGCAAGTGTCACTTCCATCAATACGGTGGCGATTGGCGCCAGCGCACGGATCGCCACCCTTGCGTGATAGCCGGAGATGATGCCGGCCTTTTCCAGCTTGCGCAGCCGCATCCAGCAGGGCGTCGGCGACAGGCCAACCTTTTGCGCCAGGGCAAGCTTGGTGATGCGGCCGTCGCGCTGAACGGCATCCAGTATTTTGAGATCGATGGAATCGAGTCGCGCGGATGTCATGGCGGGCAACTCCGCAGGCCCGGAATCGCATTGTGGCGGGCGGACCTCATTCGACGGTAATCGCAATGACGCTGGCGCAATCGCCGGCCTTGACGAGACCGGGAAAGTGTCGCGCGACGAGAAGGCCAGACATCCTTGCCACAATCTCCTGCGGCGCCACCCCGGTTCGGCTGATGGGGTGAATGCGGGCAACGACCTGTCCGGCTGTGACTGGTTCGCCAAGATCAACCATCGTCTCGATCATACCGTCGTCCTCGGCGAAGCAGAAGCAATCGCCTGACGGCATGTCCAGCCAGCGCGTCGGCCGCTGATCGACAGCGCCGGCGACGATGCCGGCGTGTTTGAGCACGTTCAAAACACCACGCCGGGCAATGCCGACCGTATACGCGGTCGACGTGCCCCCGCCGCCGAGCTCGGTGGTGACGAAGATCTTGCCGAGATCTTCGGCGGCGGTGTCGTACATGCCGACCGCGTCGATTTCGAGCATCTTCATCGACCATGGCGCCGAGAATGCCGCGACGGCTGCGAAGGTCTTTGTGGACAGCGCCTGGTCGGGAACAGCGTGCGCGGCGCAATAGGGAATGAAATCAAGGGTTTTGCCGCCGGAGTGGAAGTCGAGCACGATGTCCGCGCGCGGCAAGAGTTGGCGCTGGAAGTAGTCGGCGATTTTCTCCGTCACCGTGCCGTCAGGGCGTCCGGGAAAGGATCGGTTCATGTTGCCCTTATCGATCGGCGAGGTGCGCGTGCCGGCGCGAAACGCCGGGTAGTTCATGGCCGGCACGATGATGACCGTGCCGTTGACGTCCTTCGGGGACAGGGTACGCGCAAGCTCGAACAAGGCAAGCGGCCCCTCATACTCGTCGCCGTGATTGCCACCGGTCAGAAGGGCGGTCGGCCCGTTGCCATTCCGGATCATGGCGATTGGAATCATCACCGAGCCCCAGGCCGAGTCGTCACGGCTGTAGGGCAAGCGAAGATGGCCATGCTGGACCCCTGACTTGTCGAGGTCGATGGTCGGGGTGATCGACGAGGGTCGCTGGTGAGCTGTCGGCATGATCAATCCTTGACGAAGAGCTGGCGAGGCACGTTGGCCAGGCATTCGACGCCTGTCTCGGTGATCAGGATCGACTCGGTGATCTCCAGCCCCATCGTTTCCAGCCAGAGACCGGTCATGAAATGGAAGGTCATGCCCGGCTTGAGTTCGGTGCGGTCGCCGGGCCGCAGGCTCATCGTGCGCTCGCCCCAGTCCGGCGGGTAGGAAAGGCCGATCGAATAGCCGGTGCGGCTGTCCTTGACGATGCCGTATCGCTTCAAGACCGCGAAAAACGCATTGGCGATGTCTTCGCAGGCATTGCCTGGCCTGGCGGCGGCGAGGCCTGCTTCCATACCTTCCAGCGTGGCCTTCTCCGCGTCGAGAAAGGCTGGTGTCGGCTTGCCAAGAAATACGGTGCGCGACAGCGGGCAGTGGTAGCGGTTGTAGCAACCGGCGATCTCGAAGAACGTGCCTTCATTCGGCTTCATGGGCTTGTCGTCCCAGGTGAGGTGCGGCGCCGACGCATCCTCGCCCGAGGGGAGCAGGGGCACAAGCGCCGGGTAGTCGCCGCCAATGCCGTCGACGCCGCGCGTTCCGGCATCATAGATCTCGGCGACGAGATCGCATTTGCGCATGCCGACCTCAACCTTGTCGACGATGCGCTTGTGCATGGCCTCGACGATGCGGGCGGCGTTGCGCATGTAACCGATTTCGGTTTCGGTCTTGACGGCGCGCTGCCAGTTCACGAGCCCCGTCGCGTCGACTAGGCGCGCGTTTGGCAGATGCTTTTGCAGAGACAAAAAGGCCGCGGCGGAAAACCAGTAATTGTCCAACTCGACCCCGATGGCGAGCTTGTCCCAACGCCGCTCGCCGAGAATCTGCGCGAGATAGTCCATCGGATGCCGCTCGGTCGACTGCACATAGTGGTCCGCGTAGGGCACGATGTTGTCATCGGTGAGATAGCTGGTGCGCCTGGCGCCGTTGGCGTCCTGGCCGCGGCCGTACCAGACAGGTTCTCCGTCGGGCGGTACGATGACCGCCTGGTGGACGTAGAAGGACCAGCCATCATAGCCGGTCAGCCAGTGCATGTTGGACGGATCGCTGACGATCAGCAGGTCGATGCCTTTGGCCTCCATGGCACGGCGCGTCTTGGCCAGGCGCTCGGAATATTCCTGCCGGGAGAACCTCAGATTTGCAGTGGTCATTTTCATTTGTCCCGGTTCTAGGTCTTTGTTTGTTCGCATGATCTTGTCCGAAAAGTCTGCAACTTTTCGGGATCATGCTCTAGCTTTCGAAGGATGTGCCGGCCTTGGCCGCATTGGCGCGATCGCGAGCAAGCGTGGCGATCGCGGTGTCCTGTACGCCGGTGCCGGTGAGATCGGCCAGGGTTGTGTCGGAGGGCGATGTGCGTCCAGGCGACGTACCGGCGATGACTGCGCCAAGCTCCGGGAACGCTTGTTCTGGGGCGGCGACGCCGGCGGCGATGGCGTGGTGCAGTTCGCCAAGCCGCCGCGTCTGCTTGAGGCTGTCGGCGACGTAGACGGCTTTTTCGAACACCGCCGGATCGATCTCGTTCTTGTGCTCGGAGTCCGACCCCATGGCCGTGACGTGCTGGCCGCTCTTCAGCCATTGCGCCATCAGCACCGGCTTCTCGGACGGCGTCGTCGTGACGATGATATCGGCTTCGGCGGCTGCTTGGCGGGGATCTGACACGGCAGCGACGTTGATGCCGAGCGACCGGCTCAGATCGGCCGCGGTGGCCTCGGCCTTGGCCCCGTTACGCGCCCAGATGCGCGCCTGCCGGATCGGCCGCACCAAAAGCAGCGCTTCGAGTTGCAGCCGCGCCTGGGCGCCAGCGCCGTAGACAGCGGCCACGGACGAGTCCGGCCGCGACAGATGTTTGGCGGCGACTGCGCCGGCGGCCGCCGTGCGGACATCGGTGAGGTAGCCATTGTCCAGCAAGAGGGCTTCGACCAAACCCGTTCTGGCTGACAACAACACCATCATGCCGTTGAGGCTGGGCAACCCGAGCTTGGGATTGTCGAAGAAGCCAGGGCTGATCTTGATGGCGAAGCCATCGACGCCGGGAATGTATGCCGTCTTCACGTCAACTTCGCCGCGATGCTCGGGAATGTCGAGGCGCAGGATCGGCGGCATCGCAACCGGCAAGGTGGCCAGTGCCCGAAAGGCGTGCTCGACGCAGGCCACCGCTGCAAGATCAAGTTTGACGACCTTTCTAAGTTCGACCTCGGTCAAGATGGTCATGCGGCTCATGGATTGATCTCCTCGTCATTCGTCCATGTTGCGCAGATGATGCTGCGGTGCAGGCCCATGCCGATGTTGCGGCCCGACAGCAGGACGACGGTTTCGCCTTCCAGCCTGACCTTGCCGGCCAGGATTGCGGCGATCCCAACGGCGCCGGCTCCTTCAACAATCTCGCGCTCGACGGCGTAGGTGTGCCGGATACCCGCGGCGATCTCGGCCTCGGTCAGCAGAACCACCTCGTCGAGCAGGTCGCTGCACATCCGGAAAGTGTATTCATTGGCCAGACCGATGCCGCCGCCCAGCGAGTCCGCGAGCGTCGGCAGCTCCGTCACCGGGATTGGCTTACCAGCATCGATGCTGGCTTTCATAGCAGCACCGCGTTGCATCGAAACGCCGATGATCCGTGTTGCCGGCGAGATGCTTTTTACCGCGGCAGCTATACCGGCCGCGAGCCCGCCGCCGGAAAGCTGGACCAGCACCGTCCCGGCGGTAGGTACCGCTTCGATCATCTCGAGGCCGATTGTGCCTTGTCCGGCAATCACGGCGGGATGGTCGAAGGGCGGAACCATGGTCATGTTCTCATCGCGGACCAGCCGATCGACCTCTTGCTGCGCGTCGTCCTGGCTGTCGCCGACAATGCGTATGTCGGCGCCAAGGCGGCGGATTTCGGCAAGCTTGTTGTCGGGAACCAGGCGCGACATGCAGATGACGGCGCGCACGCCTTCGAGCTTTGCCGCATGCGCCAGCGCGCGCCCATGATTGCCGGTGGAGGCAGCGACCACGCCGCGCGACTTTTCGTCAGGAGAGAGCAGGGCGACCGCGTTGGAGGCGCCACGCAGCTTGAAACTGCCGGTCGTCTGGCGATGCTCCAACTTCAGGGACACCGGCACTCCGGCAATCTCCGAAAGCGACGCGGAACGGACTGTCGCGGTCCGCTCGATCTTGTCGGCGATCCGCAGCCGCGCGGCCTGGATATCGCTGAGCGTGACCGGCTTCATTGGAATACCCGCTGCTCGGCGGTGGCCGCGATCGGCGGTCGATCGAGAGATGCGTTGCGGAAAATCGAGAGTGCGGAATAGCGCGTCATATCAGCGGACAATCGGGCCGGTGGGAGTGCGGGTGAGCACTTCCGCCCCGCTACCGGTCAGAAGCACGGTGTTGGAGATGAAATCGTCGCCGCGGCCCGTGCCCATCAGCCAGGACAGGATGTGAAAACTCATGCCGGCCTCGATTTCGATATCGGAATCGTGGCGGAGCCCCGTCACCGAATTGCCGCCGGTCCAGGAGGGCGGCTGGCCAGCGCCGACCAGATAGCCGCAATGGTGCCGCCGGTAGTGCGAGAGACCTGCGTCATCGACGACGTCCTGCCAGGCCGCGTAGACATCGCGCGCCTTGACGCCCGGTTTGAGCGCAGCGACCACAGCGTCGAAGGCCTTGGCGGTCGTCTCGGCCATCGCCGCGTCCGCATCGCTGATGCCGCCGATACGGACAAGCCGTCCGAGCGGCGCGTGATAGCGCGAGACGCAGCCGGACAGTTCGAGGAACACAGGCTCGCCGGATCTGTAGTTCTTGTCGCCCCAGGTGGTGTGCTCTTCGCCAAGCCGGGCGGCCGGGCGGATGAATGGGCCGAAGCCCGGAGCGTGGCCGCCGGCCCTGATCATTGCCGCCACGCATTGCGCGGCGACATCCTGCTCGGCCGCGCCATCCGAAATCGCTTCGATCGCGGCGGCGGCGGCGGCGTCCGTCACCTTGGCGGCGCGGCGCATGAGGGCCTGTTCCTCGGCACTTTTCACACGCCGCATCGTGTCGACCAGACCGGAGATATCGCTCCAACTGGCACCAACTTGCGCCTTGAGCTTGAGAGCGAGGCCGTGGCTCAGTCCGGACGTCCAGTATTCGAGCCCGATCGGCTTGTCCGCGAGGCCGAGTTCGGACAGCACACGGGCAGCGAGATCGGCTGCGGTCTCGCTGTCGGAATGGCCGCGAAATTCTGTCGCCTTGACCTGGTTCTCGATGGTCACGCGCTCCATCGAACGCGTGATCAGGATCGGTTTTCGATCGGGTGGAACGATAAGGAAATGCGGCGCGAAGTAACCCCAGTGATCGAGGCCGGTGAGGTAGAAAACATTCTCCGGCGAGACGATGATCGCTGCTTCGAGCCCACTTTCAATCAGCGCTGCGCGAAGCTTCGCAAGACGTTCAGCCAGCTCGGCTTCGGAAAACGGATTGCGGTCCATGGGGTCTCTTTCCAAGCATTTTTTCTGGGTACACCAACACGGCCGACGACGCTTAATTGTGCACAACAAAGAGAGTGGGTGCGCTAAATTAGCAATGCGCACTCAGCAATTTATGGATTGTTACAACGCCGCTTGCAGCAAGTCCAGATCAGTTGTATACGTCTTATGCACCAATCGACGATGTGGGAGAAACATCGATCCGCTTGGCCAGCCATTGAAAAAGAAAAGGGGAAAGCATGTTCAAATCAACGACATCACGTCGCGCGGTGGTGAGAGCCGCTGCTTTTATCGCGCTCACGGCTACGGCATTCACATCGCTGCCGGCTCAGGCACAGACGACTCTCGAGCGCGCAAAGGCGGATGGCTACATTCGCGTCGGTTTTGCCAACGAGGCGCCGTTCGGCTTCGCCACGCCAGACGGCAAGCTGACCGGCGAGGCGCCGGAAGTCGCCAAAGCGGTGCTCGCCAAGATGGGCATCAAGCAGGTGGATGGCGTTCTCACCGAATTCGGCTCGCTCATTCCCGGCCTCAAGGCAGGCCGGTTCGACATCATCGCCGCCGGCATGTTCATCAACCCCAAGCGCTGTGCGGAGATCAATTTCTCCGAGCCGTCTTATGGCATTGGCCAAGCCATGCTCGTGCTCAAGGGCAATCCGAAAGGCGTGAAGGACTATTCGAGCATCAAGGACAATCCCGACCTGAAGCTCGCCGTGATGGCTGGCGCCGTCGAGGGCGGCTACGCCAAGGACGCCGGCGTAGCCGCTGACCAGATCGTCTCGCTGCCCGATCAGTCCAGCCTGGTCGCCGCCGTTCAGGCAGGCCGGGCCGACGCGGCGGCGCTGACTGCGCTGTCGATCGCCGACATGGCAAAGAAGGCCGATGGGGTCGAATCCACGACACCGTTCGGTGAAGTCGCCGGCAAGTCGGTCAAGGGCCATGGCGGGTTCGGCTTCCGCAAGGAAGACACCGACCTGCTGGAGGCGTTCAACGCCGAACTGAAAACCTTCCTGGGGTCGCCTGAGCATATCGCGCTGGTCGAGCCGTTAGGCTTTGGCAAGGATTACCTACCGAACAAGACCACCGCGCAGCTTTGCGCGGGCGAATAGTTTCCCCTACCGCTGGGCGGCGCAAAACGCGCCGCCCCCTTTGCAAGGAGGGGTAGATGGGAATCCGTACGCTGGTCGGCATGCTTGTCGCAGCACTCGCCGTCATCGGCGTGCTGGCGACGCAGGAGGCCTATAGCCTCTTCCTGCCGGGACTGCTGCAAGGCGCGGTTCTGACGATCGAGATCGCCCTTCTGGGCAGCCTGCTCGCCGTCGTCATGGGCGTGCTCGCCGCGCTGGCGCGGATGTACGGCCCGGCGCCGCTCCGCTGGCTGGCGACGGTCTATGTCGAGATCTTCCGCGGCACTTCGGCGCTGGTGCAGCTGTTCTGGCTGTTTTTTGTGCTGCCGCAATTCGGCGTCTCGCTCGACGCATTTCTTGTTGCCGTGCTTGCCCTTGGCCTCAATGTCGGGGCCTATGGCTCGGAGGTGGTTCGCGGCGCGATCCAGTCCGTCGCGCGCGGTCAATGGGAGGCGGCAACCGCGCTCAACATGAGCCGCGCCCAGATGCTGCGGCGGATCATCCTGCCGCAGGCGTTCGTCGCCATGATCCCGCCCTGGGGCAACCTCTTCATCGAGCTGTTGAAATCGACCGCCCTGGTTTCGCTGATCACCCTTTCGGACCTGGCCTTCAAGGCGCAGCAGATGAATCAGAACACGTTCAAGACCATCCCGATCTTTACTCTCGTCCTGCTGATGTACCTGGCCATGTCGCTGGTGCTGACGATCGGTATGCGGCTTCTTGAAAGGCGCGCCTCGCTGGGCCTTGCACGGGGGAGGGCGGCATGATCTGGGACTGGGCATTCGCCTTCGAAATCCTGCCCGTGCTTGGCCGCGCGGCGATCGTCACCATCGAGGCGACGCTGCTTGGCTTCATAATCGCCGCGTTGCTGGGCCTCGTCCTGGCTGTGGTGCGCATAGCGGTGCCGTGGACAGGCTGGACGATCTCGGTGCTGGTCGAGCTGATCCGCTCGACGCCCCTGCTGATCCAGATATTCTTCCTCTATTTCGTGCTGCCGAAATTCGGCGTCGTGCTCGACGCCTTCACGGCCGGCGTGCTCGCCATCGGCATCCACTACGCCGCCTATTGCTCGGAGGTTTACCGCGCCGGCTTCGACAATATTCATCGTGGCCAATGGGAAGCCGCGATCGCGCTCAACCTCTCGTCGTGGACGACGTTCAAGGACATCATCATCCCGCAGGCCATCCCGCCGATCGTGCCGGCACTGGGCAACTATCTCGTCGCGCTGTTCAAGGAGACGCCGCTGCTTTCGGCGATCGCGGTCCTGGAGCTGATGCAGACCGCCAAGATCATCGGCTCCGAGACGTTCCGCTACACCGAGCCGATCACGCTGGTCGGCCTGTTCTTTCTTGCGATGAGCCTGGTTTCGGCCGCCCTCATCCGCTCCCTCGAAGGGGTGCTCAACCGGAGGACCATGCGATGACCGAACAACCGATGGTTCGCTTCGAAAACGTCTCCAAACGCTATGGCGCGCTGACCGTGCTCGACGGCCTCGATCTCGAGATAAAGCGCGGCGAGAAGGTCTCGGTCATCGGCCCGTCCGGGTCGGGCAAGACCACGGTGCTGCGCATGCTGATGACGCTGGAAACGATCAATGACGGCGTGATCTGGGTCGAGGGCGAGCCGCTGACGCATATGCACCGGAACGGCAAGCTGGTGCCGGCCGATATCAATCACATCCGCAAGATCCGCGCCAAGATCGGCATGGTGTTCCAGTCGTTCAACCTCTTCCCGCACATGACCGCGATGGCGAACTGCATCGAGGCGCCGATCACGGTGCTCGGCATGAAGCGCGCGGACGCGGAGGCGCGCGCGGCCGATCTGCTGGAGATGGTAGGGCTCGGGCAGAAAAAGGGCCACTACCCCTCGCAGCTTTCCGGAGGCCAGCAGCAGCGTGTCGCCATCGCCCGCGCGCTCGCCATGCGGCCCAAGATCATGCTGTTCGACGAGGTGACCTCGGCGCTCGATCCCGAACTTGTCGGCGAAGTGCTGGAGGTTATTCGCAAGCTCGGCAGAGAGCACGATTTGACCATGCTGATGGTTACCCACCAGATGGGCTTCGCGAAGGAATTTTCCGATCGTGTCTGCTTTTTCCATGCGGGCAAGATCTGCGAACAGGGTCCGCCGAAGGAATTGTTCGGAGCGCCGAAGAATGAGCGCACGCAGCAGTTCCTCCGTGCCGTTCTGGAGGCTGGATGACGCTTGAAGCGGACGACACGGTGATCGCGGCGGCTTCTGCGGCCCCGCGTCCGCCTTCGGCACGGGAGCGGTTCGAACGCATCTACCTGATATTGCGCGACCGCATCTGCCTGCTCGAATACGCACCCGGTAGCCATCTTTCGGAAGAAGAGCTCGCCCAGGAGTTCGAGATCAGCCGCACGCCGGTTCGACGTGTGCTCACGCGCCTCGAATCGGAAGGTCTCGTCCAATCCGTCCATGGCGTCGGCACGATCGTCACCGACGCCGATGTCGAGGAGCTCCAGCAGGTCTACCATTTGCGTCTGGAATTGGCGCTGCTGATCGGCAAGCTCTCGCCGATCCCGCGCACGGCTGCGGATCTCGAACGGATCCGGGCTTTGATCGAGCGATGCGATGCCGATATGCGCGAGCCGGATCAGCGCGCCTTCCTGCGCCTCAACATGGATTTCTTTTACGAACTCAGCGCCATGACGGGGAACCAGCCACTGCGCGAGATCAGCGAACGGCTCTATTTCCAGGTCTCGCGCGTCGTCATCAAGATGATGCCCCAACTCGGCCTGGTGGACGAGTTCACCGCCTTCCGCCGCGAGATGGAGGAAGTCCTTGCCGCCGCGGAAATCGGCGACTGGGACTCAATCGGGCACATCAGGCGGGCGCATATCTCCATGAGTTTCCGCCGCATGATGCGCCATGCAGGCCACTCGGCCGACGTTACCGGCGCTCGCTGACTGAAGCGTCGCAAAACCGCTGTGCACTTTTGCGCCATGTACATTGGGCGGAAATGAGCAAATTCCGATTTCAATTCCGTGGCTTCTGGATTGGGCTGGAGCCGCGGATTTCGGCGAGCAACGGTGCAATCTCTCTTTGCTGATTTGCAGCCTGGCGGTATGCGAGCAGCAATTTCGCGGCCATTGCGGTCGTTGCCGGATCGGGAACATGGCGGACCATCAACACCGGCGCCGAGGATCTCGTCATGGTCTTCGTATATCCGTCCGACAGCGGCCAGGATTATGCCATCATCGAAGCCTCGAACGGCATGCGCCATCGTGTGATCGCGTCCGCGGACGGCGGCTGGAGTCTCATCGACAACGCGGTCTATAAGCCGCGCACCGGCGAGCAGGCGGATGCGCTGATGAAGAAATACGCCTGACGAGCCGAGAGCAATTCCAGGAAAAGTGTGAAACGGTTTTCCGCCCGGAATTGCGCCAAAAACAAAGAGATGGAGCGGTCCGGCGTTTCCGTGAAACGATGAACCGTTCTGGCCTTAGCAAAGGATCATTCATGAACGACCCAATCGACCTGATCGCAAGGCTCGGCGTTGTGCCGGCGAGGAACGCCGCGGCCGTCAGGGCCGGCTCTGGAGGCAAGCGCGTGACCGCCTACGAACCAGCGACCAGGCCGACGCTCTATTTCATCGGCGTGACCACCGGCAAAAGCTCGATCATGAAAGTCTTCCCGGCCTGGGCCAGATTTCTTGGGGCTGGAGGAAGAGGTCGGCATGCTGCGGCCGGACATCGCGCTGCTGCCCGTCAATGGCCGCAGGGCGGATCTGTCCACCAATGGCGTGGCTGGAAACTTTGACCTGATGGAAGCCATTGCCATCGCCCGGGCAGTCGGTTGCGGCGACATGGTTGCCCATCACTACGGATTGTTCGGGTTCAACAGCGTGGCTCCCGCGGCCATCGACGCGGCGCGATTGACCGATGGGCTGTACGTGCACCGGGCACGCGAGGGATTTGTACTTGAGAGTGCCGCGGCAACCGCAATGCATGCCCGATGAAGGATGTGGCGGCCGATCTCGCTCGGGCCGTCGCGCGAGGAAATTCCCGGTCGCTCTCGTCCTACCAGCACGTAAAACCGCCATCGACAGGCACGACGGCCCCGGTCATCAGGCTGGCCGCGTCGGAAGCGAGGAACAGCACGGCGCTGGCGACTTCATATGCCTGCCCCATTCGGCCCATCGGCGTGTCGTTCAACCAGGTCTCGATCCGCGTGCTGTTTTCCGGGTTTGCCAGAACCATCGGCGTTTCGATGTAGGTTGGTGCAACCGCGTTGACGCGCACCCCATGCGGCGCCCACTCGGCGGCGATCGAGCGCGTCATGTGATGGACGGCTGCTTTCGAGACGTTGTAGGGCGTCTGCGGTTGCGGTCGATTGCAGACCGTGCCGGACATCGATCCGAGATTGACGATCGAGCCACGCCGGGCGGCTATCATGTGCCTGCCGAATGCGCGGGAGCACCAGAAGACGCCGTTGACGTTGACGTTCATCATGCGCAGCCACAGTTCGTCGTCCACGTCCTCCGACGAAATGCCGCTGTTGCCGATGCCGGCATTGTTGACGAGGATCGAAGCGGGAGTGCCTCGGGCAGCCAGCATGTCGGCGATCTCGGTCATTCCTGCCGATGATGTCACATCACCGATCACCAGTTCGGCCTTGTGGCCTTTCGCGATCAGCGCGTCCGTCCCGGCCCTGCCGATCTGCTCATCCGGTTCGATGATCACCAGCAAGGCTCCGGCCTCGCCCAACGCTTCCGCGCATGCGAGGCCGATACCTCTGCCTCCGCCGGTCACCACGGCGACCTCGTCGTCCACCCTGAAACGCGCCTGGTACATGGTCAACCTCCCTGAACCTCCGCGCCGAGGTGCTGCGTTTCAGATGTCGAAGTTGGCCGGCAGAATGACGATGTCTCTGATCGTTACCGTCCGCGGCCGCGTCAGCATGAACAGCAGGACTTCGGCGATTTCCTTTGGATCGAACAGATTTCCGGACGCCATCGCCCGGTCAAGGTTCTCCTTCGGCCAGTTGGCGACAAGGGGCGTCAGCACCGGGCCGGGGGCGATCGCGCCGACGCGGATGCCGTGTTTGGCGACCTGCCGCCTCAGTGCGTGGACGAACGCCTGAACTGCGTGCTTGGAAGCCGTGTAGATTGGCTCCCACGGCACAGCGGTGTGGCCGGCGACGGAACTGGTGACGACAATGTCTCCAGTGCCCCGCTCGATCATGTGCGGCAGGACCGCATGGACCGTTCGGAACACGGCATTGACGTTCAGGTCCAGCATCCGGTCAAAGGCGTCCGGGTCGCCATCGATGAAATCGCCGCCGATATAGGCGCCGGCATTGGCATGGAAGGCATCGAGATGACCGACCTTGTCCAGAATGCCGGGCATCATCCCCGCCACGCTTTCCGGATTGGTGAGATCCACCCGCAAGGGAATTGCATTCTCGCCGAGCTCAGCAGCCAGGCTGCGCAGTTTGTCGTCCGCATAGTCGATCAGAACCACGCGTGCACCCGCATCGAGACAACCGCGGACACAGGCAAGGCCGATGCCCGATGCCGCACCGGTGATTGCGATGACCTTTCCAGAGAGTTGTCCGCTCATCCTCGTCCTCCATCCGTCGAATTGCTTTCGGTATTGGGCGCCTCGCCCGTGCAGGCGAAGCGGTACTCGTCCAGGCTGCGCTGGATCGAGGCGATCAGTAACGAGGTCGGCTCGAGCGGTCTGCCTGCAAACGCCTCGAATGCAGGCAGATGCTGCCGGAACAGCGTGAGCGGCACCGTCTTGCCGCGCAGGGCCGCTGTCAGCTTCGCAACCGCTGCTTCCGCCTCCGGCTGGTTCCAGTAATAGCGGATGCGGTCCGAGAAAGAGTAGTGACGCTGCAGGCGCTGTTCGGCTCCCGAGCCGTGATAGTGGCCCTGCCAATTGGCGGGTTCGGCCAGCATCAGCCGCTCCATGGCCTGATAGAGCGGACGGGCTCCGTAGTCCGGCAAAAGATCGGTTGCGATTAGGTCCAGCCCGTAGAGCGCTTCGCGTAGGACGAAGGTCAATTCCGGCCCTACCTTGAGGATCGGAAAGCCGTCCTCGACCAACTGGCGCAGAGATACCTGTCCCTGGTAATCGGTCGAATGCGCCTCGAAGACAAGGCTCGGCTCCTGCTCAAGCAGTTGCGTCAGCCCCCGTGCCTTGGCGCGATCGTAGAGGACCACATTCTCATTGCCGAACTCGACGCCCGGCTGGACCACCAGTGCGATGACGCGTGAGAACGCATCGGCCAGGCCCTGGCTGAGGAACAGGTCGCGATGAACATCGATCGTATGGGTCGCCGCCGCCATGCTGGTTGGCTCGATGTCGTTGATCGCATGGTTGGCGCCGCCGGGCGCCGGCACTTCGGTGCCGATGATATAGACCGGCGCTTCACCTCCAGCGGCGCGCGCCGCGCGCTCTGCCGCCAAGGCCAGCCGTGCTGCACGCTCCGCCGTCGTGGCGTCGTCGAGCGCGGCAGGCTCGCCGGCGCATCCCATCGAAGCATCGAGGTGGATCTTTCGGAAGCCGGCAGACACGTATGCCGTGACCATCTCTTCCGCTTTCGCCATCGCTGCGCCGGCATCTTCCTTGCGCCACGGATTTGGCCCTAGGTGATCGCCACCAAAGATGATCCTTTCCGTCGGGAGTTTTTCCTCCGCCGATATAAGCTGGACGAGACGAACGAAATCGCTGGGCAACATTCCGGTGTAACCACCGAACTGATTGACCTGGTTGCAGGTTGCCTCGATCACCAGCGTGTCGGAGAAGCGTGCGGCGTTGCGCGCTGCCGCCCGGATGACCAATGGGTGTGCCGAGCAGACCGACGTGACGCCTATCGGCGAACCCTTGCGCCGCGCCACCGCCAGGCTTCTGAGGAGGCCGGTCATGGCAGGCTTCTCGGGGTCACGGCGATGAATTCGTCAAGCTGCGGGCGTGAGGCGGCGCCTTCCATCGGACCTTGGACGGTGACGTTGCGAGCTCCCGCGGCATTGGCATATTCCAGAGCTTTGAATACCGGCATGCCGAGACGGCGGCAAGCAACGTAAGCGCCGCCGAAGCAATCGCCCGCGCCTGTCGGATCGACTTCCACAACCTTGAACGCCCGACAGTCGACACGTGAGCCGTCGGGGCCGAAGAATGTCGATCCATGTTCGCCGCGTTTGAGAGCTATCTCCGTCACGCCGCGGGCCAGGAGCGCGGTGACCGCTGCGGATTCACCATCAACTCCAGCTGCCATGAACAATTCGTCGCCCGAGGGCAGGATAAGGTCGGCGACATCCACAAGCTTGGCGAAGCGTTCCTGCGTCTGCCCGAGCCCGAGCAGTTCCTTGCGCAAATTCGGGTCGAGTGAAACGGAACCGCCGCGCTGCTTGATGACACCGATGGCGTGGTCCATCATCTCCCAGGCCCCCGGGATGGCAAAGGCGGTACCCATGACATGGAGGTGCCCGGCCCGCGCGAAAAGCGCTTTCGCCTCAGCCGTCAGGCTCACCAGCGCGGCCGCGGATTTTCCGATGTTGTAGACGAAGTCGCGCGAGCCATCGTCGCGATAGCGAACGAACGCGCTTCCGGTCGGATAATCCGGGCTGACCGAGATGGCCGATACATCCGCGCCGTCGGACCGGAGCCGTTCGATGTTGATGCGGCCGAAATCATCATCGCCGACCGAAGCAACAATTGCCGCCGAGCCGCCGATCTTCGCGCACTGGTCGATGAAAATCGCCGGCGCGCCGCTGGGGTAGGGGCCGATGAGTTCGATCGGTTCGAGGAAACCGTCGCCACGGCTCTTCGCCATGATCTCCACCAGGATCTCACCGATAACGACGGTTGGCCCCAGTGCATCCGCTGCGAGCTTGGTCTGACTTAGAATCGCATCTGCAGGCATCGCATGGCTCGGCTATTGGGCACTTTCAACATCGGAACACGCGCCAGCCGCAGGTCTCGTGGCCGCCGGGCGCCAGTCCTTTTCGGCAGCGAACGACAGCCCGGGACGGCTACGGTTAGGAATGCGCGATTACTCCTCCAGAAGGCACACTATGAGTGTTTGTAGGTTTATGCAACATATTAATCGACCGAGACTATGCGGGGATTTGCCGCCATTGTGAAATCGCTTGCAAAAGCGACTTCACATCAAGTCAGCCTTCGTCTTATTCCAGCTCTTCGAGTTCCGCCGTGTCATCGGCGAAACGCTGGCTTTCCAAAGACAAATAACGCTGGTGCAACATACAGGCCGCACCGAAGGCGGAACCGAGAGTTCCTTCATCGTTCACCGTGATTGATGGGAATGGGAAACTGGATTCCTGTATGGCATGGATGTGTGCAGCCACCCTGGCGGTCATCAAGGGATAGAGCGCGGCGACCGAACCGCCCAGCACGATCCGGTCGGCGTCGATGATCCGGCAAGCCTGCACAAGCCCAATTGCCAAGGCCTTTGCCCACTGCTCGGCAATAGAGACGGCGCTGGGCAGCCGATCCTGGACATCGGCGAGGAAGTTGCCAAATGTCGGATGATCGAGGGCGGAGGTCTTCCGGTACTCCCCCATGATGGTCTCAAGGCCGATCAGTTGTTCCAGATTGCGGCGCGGGCCTGGCGCGTCGCCGATGATCAAGTGCCCGATCTCGCCAGCCAGCCCGTTGGCGCCGCGAAAGAGATTGCCGTCAATGATGATGCCGCCGCCGACGCCACTCTCCATCACGAGAAAGAGCGTCACGCCTGAATGCGCCTCGCTGCGCCCGTAGGTCGCGCCGATGGCGAATGCGTTGGCGTCGTTTTCGGCAAGGACCGGAACGCGCAGCGGCAAGGCGTCCCTGACCAGGTCGGCGAGGTGAACATTTCGCCAGCCCAGAAGCGGCGCCAGGCGGATCAGGCCATGCTTGTCCATCTGCGCCGGCGTCGATACGCCAATGCCTTCGCAGCGCTCCAGCTTTGACGCCGGAATGGATTGAAGAGCCAGGCTCACCGCGCGGTCGACCGCCGCCTCGACGCTGATCGAGGGCCCATCGAACGGTTCTACATTCGTCGAAACGATGTTGGTCCCGAGATCGATCTCGACCGTGCTGATATGTTCGACACCGATCTCGACCCCAAGGAAAAATATGGCATCCGGCACGAGTTCGAGCATGATGCCCGGGCGACCGGCCCGGGCATAGCCCGGTAGTTCAGGCGGATCCTCAATCGCTTCGCGCACCAGGCCGTCAGCCGTCAGGCTGGCGATGATATGCCCCGACGAAGAGCGGTTAAGACGCAATTTGCGCGCGAGTTCGGCTCGGCTGAGACGCCCGAACTGATGAAGGGCTTTGAGGGCCGCCACTTCATTGCTTTGTCGAATTCTGCGATGCGAACTGGCGGTCAGCGCCGGGTCATTCACGTAGGTCTCTCCAGGCCACCTGCGATCCGCCAGTCGAAAGCCGATCCGCAGGTCCCCATTTTGGTATACGCCGTTTCAAGCGTGCGGCGACAGACGCAGTCTTTTCGACAGGTCCACACTGCCGCACAATCAGATCCTCGACTACGGACGGGCGTTCGTCGTTCGCCGGCGAACCGCCTCGTCCATTTTCAGGTCGATGAAGGCCTTGGCATGCTTGGCCAGCGGCATATTGTCGGTCCAGGTATCGCGCCAGATGGCGCATGCCAGCGAAAGACTCTCATCGACCACGGCGCTGGAGAACGATTCGAAGGTGATGTCGCGCTTGTAGCCGATGTCGAGCAAGGCATCGAAGATGCGATCGAAGTCGATAACCCCGTCGCCGAGATAGCCGCGATTGCTTTCGCCGATGTGAAAATAGCCGATCTTGTCGCCGGCCAGGCGAATGGCCGCCGCTGGGTTCGCTTCCTCGATGTTCATATGAAACGTGTCGAGATGGAGGGTAACGTGATCGGAGCCGGTCGCCTTGATGAAATCGAGGCCCTGAGCCGTCGTGTTCAACAGGTTCGTCTCGAACCTGTTGACGACCTCCAGGACCAGGTCGACCTTGGCCTTCTTTGCTGTTTCGGCCGTCCTGGCGATGGCTGCAACGCTGTTCTTGCGGCCGCGATCGCTTGGCATGGTCGAATATTTCGTATGGGCGGAATAGAGAATGCCGCCAAGTTTCGTGCCGCCGATATCTCGAACGGCCGCGACAGCACCCGCCAGCAGTTCCTCGCCGGCCTTGACGACGTCAGCATCCTCGCTCGACACATCGGCGCTCAACGGAAGACCCATCGTGACGGCGATTTCGAGACCCAGCGACTGAGCCTTCCTTGCGAGGCGGTCGAGATCGAACTTTTCGGGCCGAAGATACGCGAACTCGATCAGCTGGTAACCGCACGCGGCCGAATTCTCCATCGCCTCTTCGAGCATGGCCTGGGTGCCGCCCCCGGTCCAAACGAATGAATGAATGCCCAATCTGCGCATGCCGACCTCCTCCTAGAAACGCAATCTATGTTGCATAGCACAACAAAATATCCAAACTTGCCTCATGTCAAGGTCATGCGGAATATGAAATAGTTTGGTCGAATCTTGCCGTTTGAACAAAAAAGATTGACAGCCTAACGGAAAGCCCTAATTTGTCTCGTTAAGCAACATATAAGTTTGGCAAAGCACCAGGCGCAGAGGAGGAGGACCATCGAGCCGCGCTTGGATGCGCGGTAGTTCAGCTTTATGTTTCGCCCTATGGCGTCGTTCAGTGTTCGGTGACGTACATGTTCGATGGCTTGGGCACGCTCAATGATCCACAATGCTTGTGGCCTTTGGCCCGGTACACGACGGTTTTCGAGAACTCCGGGCAAATGGGCAAAGGAGACGTTGGCTATCACCGAGGGTAGAGGCTTGCGGGCTGTGGGAGGCTGCGGATCAAGGAGAGCGAAGCGCGACGTTATCGGGAAGGAGCCATTCAATGAAGCCCGCTCAGAAGATCGTTCCGGACTTCGAAATGATCATATGTCCGCCGGCGGAGTCGTTCCGCTGGAACATGCACGACTATCCATTTTTCAAGGCCAAGTGGCATTATCACCCGGAATACGAGTTGCACCTGACGCGGACGACTTCGGGCGTCATGATGGTGGGAGATCATATCGGCAAGTTCGCTCCAGGTTGCCTGGTCCTGACCGGGCCGAACGTCCCGCACAATTGGGTCAGCGATATTGAACCCGGGAAGCTGGTTCGCAATCGCGACATGCTGATCCAGTTCAGCCGCGAATGGGCCGACCGTGTCACCGGCTTCTGTCCCGAACTCGGAACCATCCGGCCGCTCTACGATGACGCCGTCTACGGAGTAGAGTTTCGCGGTGACACCGCTCTCGCCGGGCAGCGGCTGCTCGCACAGATCGGCGCCGCCCATGGCGCCGAGCGCGTTGTGCTCTTTCTGCAATTGATGATCACGCTGGCCCGCAATCCCGGCGACCGCCGCAGGCTCTCGCGGCTGGCACCCACCTCCGCTCAGGCGGAATTGCCGCCGGAACTGGACGTCGCGATGCGCTATGTTCTGGACCACTACAGCGACGATATCGACCTGCCGTTCGTTGCAAGGCTCTGCGACCTGGAACCGCAAGCATTTTCACGTTTCTTCAAGCGGCAGACAGGCCATACCTTCGCCCGTTACGTCATCCTCGCGCGCATATATGCCGCCTGCTCACTGCTGACGCAGACTTATCGGCCGATTACCGACATCTGCTTCGAAGTCGGGTTCAACAACATCGCCAATTTCAACAGGCAGTTCTTCAAGATCTGCGGGCGCACGCCATCGGACTACCGGCGTAGTGCCCACAAGATCGGGACTGAGGCGCGCGCCGATCCGTTCAGGGAAATCCGCACCTGGTCGGGCGTCGCCCGCGCAGTCGGCGAAAAAGTATAGATCGCCTGCAAACCACGCGTGGCAGGGGGGATGTCCCCCGCACTAAGTTGATCGGAATGCCCACGGGAGCGAGGCTGCGGAAGACACTGCGAATGCAGGTCGGGGGAGGAGGTATCTGGCGGAAACCACGGCCGCAGTTTCATTGTCTTGAGGGTGTGGCAACCGCGCTATCGGGAGGGATGGCAAGTGGCGCCACGATCGGTTGGTCGGAGGCGCGATGGGCCCCTGCATTTCGAGCGCGTGGACCTGGTCTCTCTCCAGCCTGAAACGGATTTTCAGTTGTGGCCAGGTGGGCCAAGAGGTGCCGTTCTGAAGGGCACGAACACAGCGATCGCAGAGTGGATGACTGACAGTCAACGTTTTGTTGGAGGAGTGAAAAATGAAACATGAACTTGGAATGAGTCTTGCCGCATTGGCAGTCGGCCTGATGACCAGCGTAATGCCTGCAAAGGCCGATTTCTGGTCGGACGCCGGTGCAAAATACAAGGGTGTCACGCTGCACGGCGTGACCGAAAGCACCCCACCTTCGAATTATATCAAGGACGTTCTTGCCCCCGCTTTCGAGAAAGCGACGGGTATCAAGGTGGAAATCGAGACCACGTCCTGGGACCAGATGTACGACAAGGCGATCAAGGACATGGAGGCCAAGACCGGCATCTATGACATGGTCTATATCGAGCAGGACATCATCTACGCCTACCTTGCCCGGGACTTCCTGGTCGATATCACGAAATCCCTCAAGGACGACCCATCGCTGAAAGCGCCGGATTACGACGAAACGCGTTTCACGACATTTGCGAACTATTTCAAAAATGCCGACGGCGATCTTTTCGGCATTCCGATGGAAGCCTTCATCAAGGTTTATTTGTACCGGACCGATCTCTTCAACGATCCGGCGATCAAGGAAGCCTTCAAGAAGGAAACCGGCAAAGACCTGGCGCCGGCAAAGACCCATGAGGAATACACGCAGATCGCGGAATTCTTCACCAAATGGGGCAAGGACCACAATCTGGAACTGTGGGGCACCACCGCGCAGGCGCATACCGGCCACCCCGCTTCATGGTATGAGTTCTTCGAGTCGATCGCGCCCACTTTCGGCGTCTACAACTGGGGTATCGACGCCTCGAAAAACTACTCTGCGTCCGTCGCCAATGGCGGCACGATGAACAGCGACAAGGCAAAGGCAGCGCTCAAATACTGGCTGCATCTGCGCGACATCGCCCCGCCGGAATCGCCGGCCAGCACCTGGACCGAAGTCGGCACCACCTTCGCGGCGGGCCGCGCGGCACAGGGCCTGGTCTATGGCGAGAACGCGGCATGGATTGCCGCCGACGCGGAGAAATCGAAGGTCGTGGGCAATGTCGGCGTTGCGCTGCCGCCGCTGGAGCCCGGCGTCATGGAGGACACAGAAGCCGGCAAGGGCTATATCGGCTACTATGACGGCGGCGCCTTCGGCCTTCCGGTCACGTCGAAAAACAAGGAAGCGTCGCTGCTGTTCCTGCAATATATCGGCCAGGATTCGGTCCAGGGCGATTGGGCGGTGGCGGCACCCCGCATCACCAACACGGCAACCTATGACGATCCGAAAGTCATCGAGATGGATAAGAAGCTCAATGGCTACTATACCATGCTCAAGAACGACGGAAAGCTGTTTGCCGGCGCTCCGCCCTATCCGTTCCATGCGCAGGTGCGTGAAGCAACGGCGCCGATCTTCTACAAGATACTCCTGGGTGAGGTCTCGCCCGACGATGGGCTCGACCAGATGGCTGCCGCAGCCGAGGCGGAATTGACGAATCTCGGCTACCGCAAGTAGCGGAGCGAACCCAGATCTCGGGCCGCCCTGAAGCGGCGGCCCGATTACGCTTTTTGCCGCTTCACGACATTCCGGGAATATCGTGAAGCGCCTTTCTGGGAGTGGTTTCATGCGATCAAACAGAGTGGGATGGCTGCTGCTCGCCCCGACGATTGCGATCCTGGGGATCTTCGGCATCGTCCCATTCCTGTACGTGCTCTACGTGGCCTTCCATCAATGGAACCCGTTCGGCGCAAATCCCTACATGATCTACAATGGCGCCAACAATTTCCGCCGCCTCGTGTTCGACAACGAGTTCCTGACCTCCATCGCGTTCACGCTGAAATTTGCCTTCTTCGCCGTTCTGAGCGAGGTCGTCCTTGGCTACTTTCTGGCCCAGCTGTTCATGAAGGAGTTTCCCGGCCGGGGTCTGTTCCGCACGATCCACACGCTGCCGCTGATCGTGGCGCCGATCGTCGTCGGATCGGTCTGGCGGCTGATGACAACGCCCAGCATCGGCATCATCCCGTACCTTCTGAAATCCTGGTTCGGCTACGACCTCAATATCGGTCGTGACGCCACCATGGCCTTTGCGCTGACCGTCATCATGGATATCTGGCACTGGACGCCGCTGGTGACGCTGACGCTGCTTGCGGCACTCGTCTCGCTGCCCAAGGAGCCGTTCGAGCAGGCCCAGATCGACGGCGCCAACCGATGGCAGATATTCTGGCACGTCACCTTGCCGATGATCCGCCCGGCAATCCTGGCGACGGTCTTCATTCGCCTCATGGATGCGCTGCGCACCGTCGACGAAGTGTGGATGCTGACCGGTGGCGGCCCAGGTGCGGCGACGCGCTATCTCGGCCTGCACATATGGAAGATCGTGTTTCCCAAGACCGACTACGGCTACGGCTCCGCCACTTCGGTCATCGTCCTGTACCTCACTCTGGTGATGTGCTGGCTGCTTTACGTCGCCCTTGTCGCCCGCCGCGGCCAGAAGAGAGCTTCCTGATGCGCGCCAACCGCCCCATTCTTTCGATACTGCTGTGGACCTTGCTCAGCCTGGTGACCCTGTTTCCGATCTATTGGCTGTTCGTGATCTCGGTAAAGCCGGCCGTCGAGCTGTTCACCACCCCCAGCGTGCTGCTCGATACCGTATACTGGAAGAACTACGTCAAGGTTCTCGGCGACGACACGTTGCGCCGCTACATGTTCAACTCCATCGTGATCTCGACCGGCAATGCGGTGCTGGTGACCGTTCTGGCGTTCATGGCCTGCTATGCGCTGTCGCGCTTCGATCTGCCGGGAAAGGAGAACATCTTCTTCTGGACGATCACCAACCGCATGGCGCCGGCCGCCGTGTTCCTGCTGCCCTTCTTCCTGCTCTTCACGCAGGTCTTCGTCATAGGGGAGTGGAAGCTTTACGACACGCGCACGGGTATGATCCTGCTCTACTGTACGTTCAACCTGCCTTTCGCCATCTGGACGCTGAGGCCGACGATCGATGCAATTCCCAAGGAATTGGACGAGGCAGCTACAGTCGACGGTGCCACGACGTGGCAAGTGATCCGCGAAGTGATCTTTCCGCTTGCGCGGCCAGGCCTTGCCGTCACCCTGATCCTGACCTGGGTGTTCGCCTGGAACGAGTTCCTGCTCGCAGCGACGCTGACCAGCTTCAATGCGCGCACCATCACCACCGGCCTGTCGGAATATGTCACCACGACCGGGACCGAATGGGGCACGATGGCGTCCATCGCGATCATCACGCTTATCCCGGCCCTGTTGATCTTCTCGGTCGTCCAGCGGCACATTGTGGCCGGTCTGACCTTCGGCGCGGTCAAGGAGTAGCTCCATGGAGCACATGGTCGATCTCGATGCAGTGGATGACGAAGCCAGCACCATCATTGCGAGCCCGCAACGCACCGGTTTCCTGCCGATCGTTACCAACTGGTTCGACCGGGTTTTTGTGGCCATCTATCTGTTCGTTGCGCTCGAACTGTTCTGGATGAGGTTCCTCGAACAATCGATACCGTTGTCGGTTTGTCATGTCCTGGCGATCGCATTGGGTGCGTTGATCGTTTGGCGTGGCTAGCGCGCAACGACGATCGAGAGAGAAGAGGACGGGAAGCAGGCTCATGAAGTCATTGGTGCTGGAAGAAAAGATGAAACTGTCGCTGCGGGATTTCCCGATCGAGCGCGAGGAGGTGCTCGGCGTTCGCGACGTGCGCATCAAATTGCACACCGTCGGCATCTGCGGCTCGGATGTGCACTACTATACCCATGGCGGTGCCGGCATCTTCCAGGTGAAGGCGCCGATGATCCTTGGCCATGAGGCGTCAGGCATCGTCGTGGAGACAGGCGCCGAGGTGACGTCGCTGAAGGTCGGCGACCGGGTGTGCATGGAGCCGGGCATTCCCGACCCGAACAGCCGTGCGACGCGCATGGGCCTGTACAATGTCGATCCGGCGGTTCGCTTCTGGGCGACGCCGCCGATCCACGGCGTTCTGCGGCCGACCGTTGTCCATCCGGAGAATTTCACCTTCAAGCTCTCCGACAACGTCTCGTTCGCGGAGGCGGCCATGGTCGAGCCACTCGCCGTCGGCGTCCATGCCGCCACCAAGGCGCAGGTGAAACCGGGCGACGTCGCTCTGGTCATGGGCGCGGGGCCGATCGGTCTGGTCACGGCGCTGTCGGCGCTGGCGGCAGGCTGCGCGCGAGTCTTCGTATCTGATATCGACGACACCAAGCTCGAGCTCGCGGCGAAACTCGGCGCCATCACGCCGATCAATGTCGCGCGTCAGGATGTGGCCAAGGAAATTCTCGCCGCAACCGATGGCTGGGGCGTGGAGATCGTGTTCGAATGCTCGGGCAGCCCACGCGCCGCGGAAGGTATTTTCGATCCGCTCTGTCCTGCTGGCCGGGTGGTGTTCATCGGCGTGCAGATGCATGACATCAACTACGATGTCGGCAAGGCGATGGTGCGCGAAGCGCGCGTCGAGCACGTGTTCCGCTACGCGCATGTTTTTCCGCGCTGCGTTGCCATGCTGTCTTCGGGAGCGATCGACGTGAAGCCGCTGATCACGCGCACGTTCGAGTTCGAGGACAGCGTTCGAGCGTTTGAAATCGCCGCATCCGCCCCAAAAGGCGAAGTGAAGATGCAGATTGCCTTGCCGCAATGAAGGGGATGCGAGTTGGCTGAAGTCACCGTCAGAACATCGTCAAGCGTTATGGAAGCGTCCAGGTCATTCACGGTGTGAATGTCGATATCGCCGATGGCGAGTTCGTCATCCTCGTCGGCCCGTCGGGCTGTGGCAAATCCACTTTGCTGCGCATGATCGCCGGTCTCGAAGCCATATCGGGCGGCGAGATCAGCATTGGCGGCCGGGTGGTGAACGATGTCCTGCCGAAAGACCGCGACATAGCGATGGTGTTCCAGAACTATGCGCTCTATCCGCACAAGAACGTCGCCGACAACATGGGCTTCTCGCTCAAGATCAAGGGCAGGCCGAAGGCCGAGATCGAAGCCAAGGTGAAGAAGGCGGCCGAAATCCTCGATCTCGGCAAGCTGCTCGACCGGTTTCCCAAACAGCTGTCCGGCGGTCAGCGCCAGCGTGTGGCCATGGGGCGCGCCATCGTGCGCGACCCGCAGGTCTTCCTGTTCGACGAGCCGCTGTCCAATCTCGACGCCAAGCTGCGTGTCGCGATGCGGGTCGAGATCAAGGAATTGCATCAGCGCCTCGGCACGACGATCGTCTATGTCACCCACGATCAGATCGAGGCGATGACGATGGCCGACAAGATCGTGGTGATGCGGGACGGCAAGGTGGAGCAGGTCGGCGCACCGCTCGATCTCTACGACAATCCGGGCAATGTCTTCGTCGCCGGTTTCATCGGCTCGCCGGCGATGAATTTCATCAAGGGCAAGATCGGTTCGAAGGACGGCAGGCAGGTCTTTGTGTCGGATACCGGATCCGTGCTGCCGGTCGAGGCGGGCCGCGCCCAGGATGGCCAGCCCGCCATCTACGGCATACGCCCCGAGCATATCGACATCGCGCCCGACGGCTTGCCGGCAACGGTTTCGGTACTGGAGCCGACCGGCTCCGAGACGCAGATCTTCGCCAAGTTTGGCGAGGATCCTATTGACGCCATTGTCAAGGACCGACTCACCGTCCGCCCCGGTGAAGAAGTAAGGCTGAAGATCGACCCGCGCCGGGTCCACATCTTCGACAGGCAAAACGGCGCGCGCATGTAAACTCTTCAGCGTGCCGTCGCTGTCGACTAGGCCGGAAAGAGGAAGGCGGCGCCCGGATCGAAAAAGACCTGCCTGTGGCGCGGCGCTGCATCTTGCGACGCCATGGCGGCTGAAGTCGGCCTGATGTCGATCTCCTGTCCGGCGGCGGTGCGCGCAACGATCCGCCGGCGCTCGCCGTAGAAGGCAACATCGACGATCTCAACGGCGAGTTCCGCGCTTGTCGGGCCGCGCTCGAGACGAAACGCTTCCGGTCGGATCATCAGCCTGGTCTTTTGTCCCCGTTCGAAGCTGCCGTTGGCGCTTATGCCTGAAACGAGCGAGCCGTCGCCGAGACGGATGGTTGCCGCACCGCCGACGGTTTCCAGATGTTCGGCGGCCAGAAAGTTCGAATTGCCGATGAAGCCTGCGACGAAATCGGTCGCCGGCCGCAGATACAGGTCCTCGCCGGTGCCGGTCTGCTCGATGCGGCCGTCCCTGAACAGGGCGATCCGGTCCGACAGATGCAGCGCCTCTTCCTGATCGTGGGTGACGTAGAGAATGGTGACGCCGGTCTCGCGATGGATGCGGCGGATTTCGGCCTGGATCTCCTCGCGCAATTTCTTGTCGAGCGCCGACAGCGGCTCGTCCATCAAAAGGATCGGCGGGTCGTAGGCCAGCGCGCGGGCAAGTGCGACGCGCTGCTGCTGGCCGCCTGACAGCGCGCCCGGTAGCCTTTCGGCGAAGCTTTCGAGCCTGACAAGGCCAAGCATGTCGGCGACCTTGCGCTTGACCTCGGCTTCGGGACGGCGACGAACGCGAAGCGGAAAGGCGACGTTTTCGGCGACGCTCAGATGCGGAAACAGCGTGTAGCGCTGGAAGACCATGCCGATGTTGCGTTTATGCGGCGGCACCGCGAGCAGCGACTTGCCTTCCAGCAGGACATCGCCTGAACTCGGGTCCTGGAATCCGGCGATCGCATAGAGCGTCGTCGACTTTCCCGAACCCGATGGGCCGAGGAAGGTCAGGAACTCGCCCCTGGGGATATCCAGCGTCACATCGTGCACGGCCGTGAAGGCGCCGAACGCCTTGCGCAATTTGCGTATGGAGAGGAAGGGCTGGGTCATGTCTGGAACCTTCGGCGCAGCAGTGCCGTCACGATCATCAGGGCAAGCGTCAAACCGACCAGCAGGCTGGAGGCCGCGGCGATCACCGGGCTGAGGTCGGCCCTGAGGCTGCCCCAGATCTTGACGGGCAAGGTCTGCAAGGTGGGACTGGCCATGAAGATCGCCACGACAACCTCGTCCCACGATGCGAGGAAGGAAAAGATCGCGGCGGAGAAGATGCCGATCCGGATCGACGGCAAGGTGATCCTGAGCTTGGCTTCGAGCGGGCTGGCGCCGCAGACGATGGCAGCGTCCTCGATCGACTTGTCGAAGCCTTCGAGCGCCGTGGCGATCGGGATGATGGCGAAGGGCAGGGCAAGGACGGTGTGGGCGATGACGAAGCCGATGGTGGTGCCGCCGAGACCAAGGCGAAGGAAGAATGCATAGATGGCGATGGCGAAGACCACGACCGGCAACACCATCGGCGTCAGCAGCAGGCCACGCAGGATTTCGCGCCCGCGAAAACGTCCGCGAACCAGCGCGAAGGAGGCAAGAATGCCGATCAGGACGGCAAGCAGCGCTGTCATGGTGGCGATCCTGGCGCTGGTGAGTGCTGCTTCGAGCCATGACGGATCGGCGAAAAGCTCCTGATACCATTTGAGCGTCCAGCCGGGCGGCGGAAAGGCCAGCCAGCGCGACGAGCCGAACGAGAGCAGCACGATGAAGACCACCGGCAGCAGCAGGAAGGCGGCGACGAGCGCTGTGAAGCCAAGCAGCGCGACTTTCAGCCATCCCATGCGGTCATAGTCGAGCAGCATCTCAGACGCCTCCCGTCGCGCGTCTGGCGCCGACGAGGCGCAGTTGCAGCGCGTAGAGCGCCATGGTGACGACGAGCAGGATGAAGGCGGCGGCGCTGCCCAGCCCCCAATTGAGCAGCGACTGGATCATCTGCGCGATCATTTCGGCAAGCATCATGTTCGCGGTGCCACCAAGCAGCGCGGGCGTGACGAAATAACCGAGCGACATGACGAACACCATCAGGCCACCGGCGGCGACGCCGGGAAGCGAGAGCGGCAACAGAATGCGGCGGAAGGCCTGGAAAGGGCTTGCGCCACAAAGTGCCGCGGCGCGAAGCGTCATCGGATCGATTGCCCGCAAGGTGCCGACCAGCGGCAGGATCATGAAGGGCAGCATGATGTAGACCATGCCGATGGTGACGCCGGTGAGGTTGTTGATGAGAGGCAGCGGCTGGTCGATGACACCTGTCGCCATCAGCGCCCGGTTGATGACGCCGGTGCGCTGCAGCAGCACCATCCAGGCATAGGTGCGGGTCAAGAGATTGGTCCACATCGACAGGATGATGATGCCGAAGACGATCGAGGCGAGCGCCGGCGGCATGATCGCTAGCATCCAGGCGACCGGGAAGGCGACGAGTATGGTGACGATGGTCACGACCGCGGCGACCAGGAAGGTGTTGAAGAACACCCGCGCATAGGTGCCGTCGCCCAGAAGGGCTGCATAATTCTGCAGGCCGGGGGCAGGGTCGGTGACGCTGCGCAGCAGAAGCGCCAACACCGGGACGACAAAGAACAGCCCGATCAGGATCAGCGCCGGCAGCAGGCCGCCGAGGCCTCCCGGCATACGCATTGTTGCGATGCTCCGCTGCGTTTCCACCGACATGGCGACACCTTGGTTGCGGAGCGGGACGAGCATGCCGTCCCGCTCCTTGTCATGGAATGGCTGGCGCTAGAGCGGTTCATCGTTTCACGGAAACGCAGAGCCGCTCTATCTCTTTGTTTTGACGCAATTCCGGACGGAAAACCGTTTCACACTTTTCCTGGAATTGCTCTATTTCGCCTGCCACGCATACCAGCGCGTGGCGATCTCGTCGCGGTGCTCGGCCCAGTAGTTCATGTCGAGATTGATCTGCCCGTCGACATGGGCATCGGGCAGGGCCTTGACCGCATCGGCGGGCATTTCGGCCTTGGCCTTGGTGTTGATCGGCGCGTAGCCGCTGGCTTCGGCGAACTTGGCCTGGCCGGCAGCACTGCTGGCCACTGCCAGGAACTTCATGGCCGCGTCCTTGTTCCTGGCGCCTTTCGGCACGACCAGAACGTCGGCGGCCGTCAGGTTCTGGCTCCAGGATGCGCCGACATCGGCGCCGTCTTTCTCCAGCGCAAAGACGCGGCCGTTCCACAACTGGCCGAACGCTGCCTCGCCGGAAGCGATCAATTGCTGCGATTCCGCGCCGCCGCTCCACCAGACGATGTCCGACTTGATGGTGTCGAGCTTCTTGAAGGCGCGGTCGAGATCAAGCGGATAGAGCTTGTCGGCAGGCACGCCGTCGGCCAGCAGCGCGATTTCGATGACGCCGGGCGCCGACCATTTGTAGAAGGTGCGCTTGCCCGGGAATTTCTTCAGGTCGAACATGTCGGCCCAGCCGGCCGGTTCGCCTGAAACGGCGCCCTTGTTCCAGGCGAGCACGAAGGAATAGTAGAAGCTGCCGACCGCATGGTCGGTGGTGAAGCGGGGGTCGAGGTCGGCCTTCGGCACGGCATTGAAGTCGATTGGCTCCAGCAGGCCGTCCTTGGCCGCCTTGATAGCGAAATCCATCTCGACGTCGACCACATCCCAGCTCACATTGCCGGCGTCGACCATGGCCTTCAGCTTGCCGTAGTCGGTCGGGCCGTCCTGCAACACCTTGATGCCGGACGCGGCCGTGAAAGGCTCCGCCCATGACCTGGTCTGGGCCTCCTGGGTCGTTCCACCCCAGCTGGTGAATACCATGTCCTCGGCCTTGGCGGCCGTCGTGGTCAGAAGTCCGGCAAGGATGCCGGCGAAGATCAGTTTCATGTCGTTCTCCTCTGTTTGTTGTCGTTGTCGGCATTTCACGGCCGGGTCGTTTTCGCCCTGACCGTCATTCCTCGCCCGCGGCGCCTACCGCATGACGAAGGGATCGGGGATCGGCTCGTCCGAGGTGCGGATCCACACCGATTTCGAGCGCGTGTAATCGCGGATGGCATCGAGACCGCCTTCGCGGCCGAGCCCGGACTGGCCGTAGCCACCGAATGGCACCAGAGGCGAGACGGCGCGGTAGGTGTTAATCCAGACCACGCCGGCGCGGATACCGCGAGCCATGCGGTGCGCCCTGGCGAGATTGGTGGTGAAGACGCCGGACGCCAACCCGAACTCTGTATCGTTGGCGAGCGACAGCGCCTGCGCCTCGGTGTCGAAGGCCAGCGCGCTCAGCACGGGGCCGAACAGTTCTTCACGCACACAAACGAGACTCTGATCCGATGCCTCGATGATCGTCGGCGCAAAATAGAAACCGTCTGTCTTTTCCTTGGGCCGCGCGCCGCCAGTGATCAGGCGACCGCCGGCGGTGAGGCTTTCTGCAACAATTCGTTCGATCCGTTCGCGCTGGCGCGAGGTCGCTAGGGGTCCCATTTCCGTTGCAGGGTCTTGCGGGTCGCCGATCCTGATGGATTCAGCCTTCCGCTTCAGCCTGTCGAGGAATTCGTCCTTTACCGAACGCTCGATGAGCAGCCGCGAGCCGGCGACGCAGCTTTGGCCGGTGGCGGCGAAGATGCCGGCGACCACGGCGTTGGCGGCGCTGTCCAGATCGGCGTCGGAAAAGACCACGACCGGGCTTTTGCCGCCGAGTTCGAGCGTCGTATAGGCGAGGTTCTCCGCCGTGTTGACGACGATCCGCCGGGCGGTCGCCGGCCCGCCGGTGAAGGCGACGCGGGCGACGAGCGGATGGCTGGTCAGGCGGTGTCCGCAGTCGTGGCCGAAGCCGGTCAGGATGTTCACGGTCCCGGCAGGAAAACCGGCTTCGTGCACGAGTTCGGCGAAGGCGAGCAGCGGTGCCGGGCCGTCCTCGGACGCCTTTAGAACGACGGTGCAGCCCGCTGCCAGCGCCGGGCCGAGTTTGACGGCCGACAGGAACAGCTGCGAATTCCACGGCACGAGAGCGGCAACGACGCCTATCGGCTCCGGCCGGATCGTCACCTCCATATCCGCCTTGTCGATCGGAACAAACGAGCCTTCGTGCTTGTCCGCCAGCCCGCCATAGTAGCGGTAGTAGTCGCCGACATAGGCGATCTGGGCGCGGGTCTCGCGGATGATCTTGCCGGTATCGCGCGTCTCGAGTTCGGCCAGCCGATCGGCATTGGCAACGACAAGATCGCCGAGCTTGACCAAGAGCTTGCCGCGCGCGCTCGCCGTCATTGACGCCCACGGGCCGGAGCGCAGCGCATGGTGAGCGGCTTCGACGGCCCGGTCGACATCGGCCACGGATGCCGCGGGCATTTTGGCCCATGGCGCACCAGTCGACGGATCGATGCTGTCGAAGGTCGCCGCGGCGTCCACGAAGCTTCCGTCTATGTAATTCCTGAATTCGGTGGTGCTCATCGCGGCCCCATTTGCGGCTCAGAAAAAGCCGGTATCACCTTGTCGATGAAGAGCTGCAGCGATTTCTTCTTGCGCTGGTGGGAGAGGCCGCTGTCGATCCAGATCGAATACTGGTCGTAGCCCTGCGCTTCATAGGTCTTCAGCCGGGCGATCACCTCGTCGGCTTCACCGATAACCAGATTCTGCCTGATCTTGTCCGGCGCATACTGCGGCATGGCCGCAATCTCTGCTTCCGTCAGCGGCTCCAGAATGCCCTGATGCACCGGCTTCTTGTTCTGGAACCAGGCGCCGAACTGGCAGTAGAATTGCGACAGATCCTGTGCCAGACGGTCGGCGTCGGCCGCGTCCTCGGCCACGAATGTGTGCATCAGAAGCATGATTTCCGGCCGCGGCGTTTCCGGATGAGCGGCACAAGCTGCATTGAAGCGCTCCATCAGGCTCGCCACCTCGCCGTCGCCGGAGGCAAGCGGCGTCACCTGCACATTGCATTTGCTGGCCACGGCGAAGTCGTGCGAATTCGGATCACGTGCCGCCACCCAGATCGGTGGATAAGGTTTTTGCAGCGGCTTGGGCGAGGAGGTGGTCGACGGGAATGACCAGAACTCGCCGGAGAGTTCGAAATCGCCATCCCAAAGGCCTCGGATCGCCGGGACCATCTCACGCATGCGCTGGCCCGCGCCCCAGGCTTCGAGCCCGGGGAAGAGCCGCTGGTACTCATAGCTGTAGGCGCCGCGCGCAATGCCGATATCGAGCCTGCCGCCGGTGATGACGTCGGCCATCGCCGCCTCGCCGGCGAGCTTGATGGGATGCCAGAACGGCGCCACGATGGTGCCGGTGCCCAGGCGGATGCTTGTCGTCCTCGCGCCGAGATAGGCGATGTTGATGAATGGGTTCGGCGAGATGGTGAATTCCATGCCGTGGTGCTCGCCGATCCATGCGGTCTCGAACCCTGCCTGCTCCGCGAGCAGCACAAGCTCCTCCAACTCCGCCAGCAGTTCGGAATGCGGCTTCGCCAGATCCGAGCGCTCCATGTGGACGAAAAGCGAAAATCTCATCGGTCTCACCTGTGGCCGGAATGAAGAGCTGCGGCAGGCGCTGGTTTGGCAAGCGGCCGGACTTCGCCTTCGACCTCATTGCCGACATAGACGCCGAATTGATCCTCGGCGCGTTCGCGCGCATAGCGGTCAAGCATCGAACGCACCGCCGGGTCGGCGATCTTCAGACCGGCGATATGCTCGATGTCGACAAGCCTGACCCGGCGATCGTCGGAGTAGGGGCCGTCAACCGTGCCGCGATAGTAGACATGGGTGCGCGAAGGGTCGGCTGCATCGTCCCATACCGCGAACAGGAAGCCGAGCTGCGCGTCGATGGCCCTGGCGGCAAGGCGTCCCTTGAGACTACGTGCGTCACCGGGTGTGCCCAGCCCACGCCCGGCCGGCAATTCGTGAAACCCGTCGGCGGTTTCGAAGAACAGCACACGGCCCTCATTTTCCAGGATGGCGCCGACTTCGGTCTCAGGCGGCGCCGCCGCCAGGGCTTCCTGGCTGAGGCCGGGCGTGACATAGGCGCCCCGGCAATAACCAAGCGGCTGTGCGCCATTGTGGCTGAAGTCGCGGACGCGGCCGATGAGGATCGAATGGTCGCCGGCATCGACCAGTTGCTCCATGCCGCAATCGAACACTGCAACGGAACCGTCGATCAGGGGATTGCCGGTCTGGCCGGGTTGCCAGGCGACGGCGGCGAATTTGTCCACGGCCTTGGATGCGAAGATGCCGGATTCGGTCTTCTGACTTTCGGACAGGATGTTGATGGCGAAACCTCTGGATGTCGAGAAGGCGCTGTGTCCCAAAGCCTTCTTGGCGATGCAGACAAGCACCAGCGGCGGCTCGAGCGAGACCGAGGTGAAGGAGTTGGCGGTGAAGCCGCGCGGTTCGCCTTCGGCGCCGATCGTCGTGACGATGGTGACGCCGGTCAGGAAGGAACCAAGCGCCCGCCGGAATTCGGTGACGTCGAATGCGGGATCGATGCCGGCGCTTGCGGCATGCGTGGGGTTTTCGAGAAAAGTGTTGATATGCTGAGTCACTTTTTCCGGCGAAGCTATTGTCATCATATGCTTTTCGCCGCTCAGGACCAGGCATTGGCCGTTCGGTGCAAGCCGTGCCATCGCGGCCGACATTGCGGGTGTCGAATTCCTGTCTTCCGACCCGGTCATGAACAGTGCCGGCTGGCTAAGTCCGGCAAGGCGGTCGCCGTGCTCGGCGTCGGCGCGGGCAAAGAGACGGTAGGTGCGGGCATAGCCTTGCGCGTCGACGCTTTCGAGCGCGGCGCGCGCCGTTGCGGCGGCTCCGGCCAGATCGGCCGGGATCGGCTCGCCGAACCAGCGGGCAATCGTTGCGGCAATGGCTGAACGATCGCGGTGACGACCCAGCGCCGCCGCGCGTTCGCGCACCGCCTGCGCCTGCGCCGGAGGGCGGCGGAAGACCGCGTTGAGGCAGACAACGGAGCTGACACGCGAAGGCGCGCGAAGCGCAATTTCCTGAGCGATCAACGCGCCCATGGAATGACCGACCACCGATACGCTATCGAGACCAAGATGGTCGAGCAGGCGGATCGCCTGATCGGCGAAGTCCCGAAGTTCGGCATTCTCCGGCGGCAAGGGCGAGGCGCCATGGCCAAGCATGTCGATGGCGATCAGGTCGTGGCTATCCTTCATCATCTCGATTTGCGGCTGCCAGATCGAAGCACTCATGCCGACGCCGTGGATGAGCAGAACCGGCGCACCGGAACCGGCCCGGATGAAGCCGGTGCCGTCCGGAGCCGTGTCGCGGCCCCATGCGGAGGCGGCGGTGTCAGCCATCCAGATCTCCGACCTCCTTCAAATCCTGATAGCGGTCGCCGATGCGGTGATGCGGGCGGCCACCGATGGAGGCGCCGAGCGCCACCACCAGTTCGTCGGGAGCGGGCGCATCGCCGATCTGGAAATGCACGGTCAGATAATGCGAGCGGCGGCCCTCGTCGTTCTTGTCCATAAGCGGGATCATGATCGGCGTGTTCGGTCCGCCGCGCAGATTGGTGAAGGCGAGATACGTCTTGGCGCCGACGGCGCGGCGATAATGATTGCCGAAATGCAGCGTGTGGATCAGCGCCGAGGCATGCTCGATCTCGCCTGACGTGCCTGAGATGGCGGCCTTGCCATAGCCTTCTATCGCCTCGCCCGAACCGGCGATCGCGACGATCTCGCGGGTCAGCGTTTCGCCGAGGACGGGAGCGATGGCCCGGATCTCCGGCGAAAGATCGTCGGTGAAACCGCGGCCAGCCCAGGGGTTCGTCAGCACCGCGGCGACGCCGATCAGGCGCAACGGCCGGGGTGCTGTCTTGCCACCTTCGATCAAGGTGTTCTCGACATAGGTCACGATCTTGCGAATGGCCGGCTTCATGCAAATCCTCGGTCGAAATGGTGCAAAAGGCTCCGCCATTCCTATAGCGTATTATGGTATACCATGCTACGGAGAACCACGAACCTTGTCAACCAACTGTGGAATCTGTTTTTGTGGTCGGGCGAGGAGCGGAGAAAAATGGCTGACGATACGCTTCGGATCGACCGCTCTGCCAAGACGCTGCGGACGCTGGCGCTTGAACGCATGCGCGAGGCGATCATGGACTTCCATTTCCAGCCCGGCGAAAGGCTGGTCGAGCGGCCGCTTTGCGATCAGCTCGGCGTCAGCCGTTCGGTCGTGCGCGAAGTCCTGCGGCAATTGGAGGCGGAAGGCCTCGTGCAGATGATACCGGGCCATGGGCCTGCCGTGGCGAAGCCCGATCTCGGCCGCACCGACGAGATCTACGAGTTGCGCGCCTTGCTGGAAGGCATAGCGGCGCGGGCTTGCGCGAGCTCGGCTACCGACGCGCAGATCGCTGTACTCGACGGTGCCCTGAAAAAACTTCTCGAAGCCTGGGCGTCGGGTGCGCCGGTCGAAGTGATGCGGGCGACGACCAAATTCTACGAGGCGCTGTTCGATGCGGCCGACAAGCGCATTGCCTGGGAGATCGTCACCGGGCTGAATGTTCGCATCAACCAGCTGCGTTCGATGACCATCGCCTCGGAGAACCGCCGCGAGCCGGCGATCGCCGAAATGCACGCCATCATGGACGCCATCCGGTCGCGCGAGCCGGAGGCGGCGGAAGCGGCGGCACGGCGGCATGTCGAATCCGCCTGGCGGATTGCCCGCAACGCGCTTCGGCTGGATTCGCTCTGAGCCTGTGTGTGCTTTTCCGACCCTAGTTCTTGTCGACCGGCTTCGAGCGCATTCGCGAAACGGTCTCGCGTTCGGCCCGCTTGGAGCGCATCGGCGGCAGGCCGCGGTCGATCAGGTCCATGTCCTCCAGCACCATGTCGCCCATGCGCTTGAAGGCGATGTCGAGCGCGCCGGCACGATGGGCGGAGCGCAGGAAGCCGGGCAGCGCGCGCACGGGATGGTCCTTGGCCAGCGGCTCGTCCGGGAAGACATCGCTGGCGGCGACGATGTGGCCGCTGCGAACGGCGTCCATAAGCGCCGGAAAATCGACGACACCGGCGCGGCTGAGCAGGATGAAGGCCGCTCCCTTGCGCATTTTGGCGAAGGCTTCCGCGCCAAGGAATCCCTGGTTTTCGCTGGTCACGGAAGCGACGACGAAAACGAAATCGCTCTCCGACAGGACCGTATCGAGCGATGCAGGTTCGACGCCGTTCTCGATCAGGATCGACGGTGGCAGCCACGGATCGAAGACCTTGGTCCGCGTGCGAAAGCCGGACAGCAGCCGGTTGAGCGCGCGGCCGAGATCGCCGAAGCCGATGATGCCGACATCGGCGCCGGAAAGCAGCCGCGCCGTCTTATTGCCGTCGCCGCCCCACAGCTCCTTGCCCTGCCGAAAAGCGAGGTCGGCATCGACGATGCCGCGGGCGAGGTTGAGCGCCATGGCGAGGCCGAGTTCTGCCACCGGCTCGGCAAACACCAGGCCGGTGGTGACGACATGGATGCCGCGCGCAAACAGCGTCTCATAGGGCATGTTGTTGATCAGGTTGCTCTCGACATTGAAGACGCAGCGCAGCGCCTTCATCTTGTCCAGCGTTTCGGGTGCGATCGACGGCTGGCCGACAATGTAGCGCGCCTTGGCGATCACATCTGCCGGAAGCGCGGCGACGCCCTCGGGCGTCGTTTCGACGATGCGATATTTCGCCCTGAAGCGCGCCAGCTGCGGCGGCGTGAAAATGAGGTCGAGCGTGCGCGGTTCCGGCGCGCTGATGACCAGCGGCAATGAATGCGGCATTTCTCCTCCTGCGCCTATAATCAGGGCATCCGTGCAAATCTGACTATTCGATGATTGAACGGTTTACCAGTGTTGCCGCAGGGCTGGCTATCGGCGGCAGTTGCCGCGCGTCGAGATGACGGTGCGCTCTGACGCAACGGCCTCAACGTCTTTGCCCGCCCTCATTTCGAGTGACCATGAGATGGCTGCAGGGCGCCTACGCCCCGGTTGCGGTCATCCTGCGTCATGCAGTTCGGCAAAATCCTTCAGTATTGGGCGCTGGCCTTTCAGGATCTTGGTTTCGGCCTCGGGCAAGCTGAACCATCCCACCTTGTCGACCTCCGGAAACTCCCGCATCGAGCCGGACCTTGGCGGCCATTCCATCAGGAAATTGTTGCTCCTCGCGGCGGCCGCATCGACATTCGTTTCCACGCACCAGGCCAGCACGATCTTGCCTCCCGGCTGCTTATAGCGGCCGAGAGGCTGGAAGCGTCCGTCGATGCGCACGCCCAACTCCTCTTCGGTCTCACGCCGCGCCGCAGCCAACTCGTCCTCGTCCGACTCGATGAGGCCCTTCGGGATCGACCACGCGGCTTCGTCCTTCCTTGCCCAGAATGGCCCGCCCGGGTGCACCAGCAGAACCTGCAGCAGGCCCGAGCTGCGGCAATAGATCAACAGTCCGGCACTTGTGACAGGCATCCGCGGGTCTTTCTCATCGGCCTATTCCGTAGGAGCAGTGGCGGGAGCCGTGTAACGGCGACGCACCGCATCAAGAACCAGTTGGCGGCTCTCCTGCGCCGACAATGTCTTGTCCTTTTCCGCGGCCGCGGTTTCACGGGCCAGTTCCTTGTCCCTGATCTGGTGGCGGAACCATTCGGAATAGTCGCCGCTCCGCAGATGGTGCTCCCAGGTCTTGTCGTCGATGCCCTCCGCCATCTGCGCGAAAATCATCAGATTGTGCGCCCTCAGATTCATAGCATTGTCGGGGCCTTTGAAATAGAAGCTGCCGGCCTCATCGAGCTGGCCTTCGGCATATTTGCGACTGTGCCGCTTGAGGGACTGGCGCGGCTCGATCGCTTTGATTGTCGCAGGTTTCTTGTTCGCGTGCGGCCGCCAGAAAAGCACGCGTTCGCCCTTTGGCGATGACATCTCCCTTGGCGCTTCCATTCCGGTTTCCTGGCAGAATGTCTTGATGACGCTCTTCGCCTTGGGGCCAAGCGCGATGACGGCCGTCACCAGGCGCAGGGCGTCGGTCGAGATTGCTTCCGGATGCACCGTGATCAGGATCGTGCCCGGCAATTCCAAAGACAGGACCGCACGGGTGTCGTCGCGCCGCTTGGGCAGAAGGTGATGCGCTTCGTCGATGACCAGAAAATGCGGTCGCGCCGTGCGGTAACGGAAATTGCCCAGGCCGGGCAGCAGGTCGGCAAAGAAGTCTGGTCGCTCGTTGACCCTCAGAGACAGTCCGTTGACGACAACATTGGTGTCCACCTTTTCGATCAGGTCAAGCAACTGTTCCTTTGTCGGCACGCTCGAACCGTCGCCAAGTCGGACGGCGCCTTGCAGCCCATCATAATCCCCTTCCGGATCGAAGATGCAAAACTGAAAGCCGGTCTCCACGAAGCGCTCCGTCAGCGCGGTGGCCAGCGTGGACTTGCCGATGCCGGAGCTTCCGGCGATCAGAACGGTATCGGTCGGCGACAGATATGTCTCCTTTCCGGCCGTGGTGCCAAGCAGGATGCCGTCGCGCGGCTCCCGCACAAGCTCGCGATCATGCTTGATCAGCTTGCCGATCAGTTCCTCGACGCCCTTGCCGCGGGCGCCGCGCGTGACAAGATCGGCGGTGTCCTTGACTGCCGGCAACGCGTTGTCGACGGCGACACTGCAACCGCAGGCCCGCAGGAAGGCATGGTCGTTTTCCGCATCGCCAATGCCGACCACATTGCGCGGTGAGAGGCGAAGATCCTGGAGCGCGGCGGCCAGACCCGCCGCCTTGTTGATGCCGCTCGGCAGGATCATCACGGCGCCCTTGTTGAAGATGATCTCCAGTTCCAGTCCCAGTTTCTTGATGACATCGAGCACAGTCACCTGATGAGGTTCCCAGGTGGCGACGATCGAGCGCCCGACCGAAAGCGGCTTGACCCCGCGCTTCTTCAGCCTGGCGACGAGATCGGGCGATGGCGATGGCGAAATGGTGCGCTCTTCCTCGCTGGCAGGGGTGTAGATCAGGGCGCCATTTTCTGCGACCACCTTGTCGAAGATGCCAAGTTCGGGAAAAATCTGCTTAAGGTCGGGCAATTCGCGGCCGGTGACCAGGATAAGCTTGCGGCCGGTCTTCTTAATCCGTTCGAGTGCTGAAAACGTCTTTTCGGAAACGATGCCGTTGTGCGCGAGCGTGCCGTCATAGTCCGTTGCCAAGGCTATGAAATACATATCCGGGCCTTTCATGTCAGGCATCGCCATTTGCGCCAATTACAAATCACGCTGCCCAAGGGTTGCCTGGGAACAACGCATGTCCGGCGAAAAGGTTTACGATGCGTCATTCCTTTGGCAGTGCGGAACCCACTCCGCCCAGCCATCGTTGTGAAGTTGCGGGTAGCCACAGTCTCCACAGGCAAGGTCAGGTGAAAGCATGGTTGAGAAAGCTACAGCCGGAAGAAAGAGCAAAAGCGTCGACAAGGATGCTCTCCATCTTGCCGACGTGTCGCCCAGACAGGCAAAGGAGTTGCTCGAAAAGCACCACGGCGACCGCAAGAAGGCAGAGAAGGAAGCGAAGAATTTCAAGGCCGAGGGGTGATCGACCTTGCCGATGCGGGGCAAGTCGGAACGCCGTACATGCCTCGAACAAGTGCGGCATTTCGCCAGGCCCAAACAGGCCTTCAATTAGGGAACTCCTCGTCAAGGAGCCGAAGGCCTTTCTCGTATTTTGATGTTGAAGCGCCGATCTGTCGTGCCTGCCAGATATTGTCGGCGAGATCCGCGCGTTTGACCGGCAGCGCCAGGGGATTGGACGCCGCTCTGCGCACGAAAGCAAGCTCATCTTCGTCGGGCCGGCGGGTCATGGCATCGACTGCCGAGACTATGGACGTTCCGAAGCCGGCCGCCTCCAGCCGATCGCGGCTCCATCCGTCGCCTTTCTCAAGAACGTCGTGAAGGTAGGCGATAGCCTTGCCATCAAGCGTGTCCACGGCATCAACGACGCGGCGGCAATGCTCGATATACGGCTCTCCGGTCTTGTCTTTCTGCCCGGCATGAGCCTGTTCGGCAATCTTTGCCGCACGATAAAGCACGCTCATTCATTCCTCACCTTGTCCGATGAAGTCATTGCCTAAACCGGCAATTCGCCGCCGGGTTCCATTCGAGGAGAAGCGCTTCGGCGACAAGGCGAAGATCATCGAGGTGCAGGGAAGGTGCGGAAGCGACATTCCCTGTCTCGACGATCGTCACCAAGGAGATCGAGTTGAGCGGCGCCTTCCGCTTCCACGAGGAATTCAGGACCGCGGTATCGTTCATTGCCGACGGCCTTGTCGATGTCTCACCATTGCTGACGGCGGTCGTCAGCGCCTACGATGTGCGGCAGGCCTTCGATCTGGCTGCCGACAAGTGCCGGCGCATGAGGTTCAACTGCAATCTTGACCGCCTGACGGTGGCCGCCATTTGGGAAAGACGCTTTGACCGACCTATCGGACCTGTTCGGCCTTGCCGGCAAAACCGCCTTCATTTCAGGATCGAGCCGGGGCATCGGCCTGGCGCTTGCCAAGGCCCTCGGCAAGGCGGGTGCCGCCGTCATCATCAACGGGCGCGATGAAGATCAGGTTCAAAAGGCCCTGGAATCGTTGAGCGCATCGGGAATCGAAGCGATCGGTTCCACTTTCGACGTCACCGTGGCCGAAGATGTCGAGCGCGAAATCGGCAGGCTCGCAGCGGAATTCAGGCCTATCGACATCCTCGTCAACAATGCCGGCATGCAGCACCGGGCGCCCTTCGCCGACTTCCCGGCCGATATGTTCGACAAATTGATGCGGACGAATCTCTACAGCGCGTTCCATCTCACCCAGCCGGTCGTCCGGTCGATGATAGGCCGCAAACAGGGTTCGATCATCAACATATGCTCGGTGCAGAGCGAACTCGGGCGTCCCTCGATCGTGCCATACACCGCATCGAAGGGCGCAATGAAAATGCTGACCAAGGGCCTTGCGGCGGAACTTGGTCCGCACGGCATTCGGGTCAATGGTTTGGCGCCCGGCTATTTCCGGACGGATCTGAACGAGGCGCTGGTGAAAGATGCCGAGTTCTCGCGCTGGCTGACTGGCCGGACGCCGCTGGCCAGGTGGGGCGAGGTCGACGAATTGGGCGGCGCGGCGATCTTCCTGGCTTCCAATGCATCGAGTTTCGTCACCGGCCAGATCATCTATGTCGATGGCGGAATGACCAGTACCGTGTGAGTTGAGGCGCGAGTCTTACCATGTGTCTGCCCGGTAGGAATCCGCATCGGCGAACTTGCTTGACGGCAGTCGCGGCGAGCGGCATGTCTACTTGTTGACTCAAAGAGACAAGTGACCTTCCATGGGCGATCGATACATCATTGGCCTGGATGTCGGAACGTCGGTGACGAAGGCCGCGCTGTTCGACCGGGCCGGTCGCAAACTGGCGGCGACATCGCTGCGCACGGCCGTTCTTTCGCCGCATGCCGGCTGGTACGAGATGGAGCCTGACGAGCTTTTCGACGCCGCTTGCGCGGCCTGCCGCGAGTTGATGGCAGCGGTCGGCATTGCCAGCAGGTGGTGCGGCCGGAATCTTGTGGAACGACGGCAGGGCACAGGAACTGGTCGACCGGTTGACCGCGGCGAATCCATCCCTGATGTCGCAACTCTTCGACAGTTCGGGGCAAACCGGTGCAGTCGATGAAGAAGTCGAGAAGGCGCTGGTCACGGCCGTGCCTTTCGGCCGTCGCGGTACGCCGGAGGAAGTTGCCAACGTCTATGCGTTCTTGGCCTCGGACGAAGCGAGCTACGTTACTGGCGCCGTCTGGCTGGCCGATGGAGGCGTCACGCCGGCCAAGGGCGCGGTCGGTGCGTTAGCAAAGGGCGAGGTCACCGCGCCGCCGCCTGTTATGCTTGGCCTGCATCATTCGCATGATGGCAACCGCAACAAAGACATCGTGAAAATCCAATAGCATGCCCGCTTCCGCACCCGCGTGCAGTCCTTGTCAGAAGCCTGACAGGTCCGCATTTCCGAGGCGCTCTATTCCGCACCCGGCGTTAGCGAGATGCTCCATCTTCGTCGACAGCCGCAGCATGCAAGCTCTGCCGGCCTGGCACCGGCGGAAAAAGGAAACAATCCCCGCCTCTTAAGTTACCACCGAAAGGCTCGCCGAGGTCGGCTGCAACACGCCTGGGAATGGCCCGATCCTGGCCGGGCGATGCCCGGACTGGAAGAGGTTGCTGTGGAGGTTGGCGATCCACTGCTTGCCTTCGGTCGTCAGCTCCAGATAGCGGATCGCGTCGCCGATATAGGGCTCGACCTGCAGCGTGAAGAAATCGGTGAAGATGGCGCCGAGATCGGCGGCGGTCTTGCAGCCGAGCTTTTCCACCATCCCGATCTCGGAGAACTCGGCAAACAGCGCCGGCAGCTTGCGGTGGTAGAAGGGATCAGCGAGCTGGCCGATCAGATCCGCGGCCCTGACCAGCGCCGGCTCGGTGTTGGTTAACTGGTAGGCCGGATCGTTCGGTACCGGAAAGCGCGTCATCTCGATCGCCTCGACAATGCGCTCCTCGTTGATGAACTTCGAGGAAGCAAAACGTTGGCGCGCATAGATCTTGGCGCGCTCGATATGATAGGGCGCAAGCACAGCGTCGGAGGCGCCGCGCGGTGGCGTATGGCGGTCGCCGGCCTCGTTAATGACGAAGCTGTCCTCGGTGTCGCCCTCGCACACGCCGTGCACCATGCCAATGTCGTGGACAAGCAGCGCGCAGGTATAATGCAGCCAGTCATCGGGGGTCAGGGATTCCGAAAGCAGCCGGCCGCGGATGATCTGCTGGCCAGCGAGCGTAACCATCAGCGTGTGCTCGATGTTGTGATAGAGGGCGTTCGAATTGCCGATGCGCTCCAGGACAAGGCGGGCCGCCCCGCCTATGTAGCTCGCATATTCCGGATTGCGATGCGAGAAATACTGGAGATAGAGTTCTGACAGATTGTCGCCAAGCCGGTCGGCCATGATGGAGATTGGATTGAGCATGACAATCGTTCCTGACCGCTTTGAAGCACGACAAGGCGCGTGCAGCGGCCATCCTAGCACGGTTCCGGCGTGGATTTTATCTTAGGACCAAGGTCCCAAGGCAGCGACGACTTCCGAATGTTGCTGCGGTCGCCATCGCAACTCACGAGGCCGTGGCAGCTGTCGGTTCCATGCCGCTGAGGGCGCTCTCGGAGACCGGCTTCGTCTGAAACCTCCAGCGTGGTCAACTGCAATGTCTGTTTCCAGGCGGAGGCAAAGTCGCCCCATGGCCGCTATGCGTGCAAAGCTGTCGTTGACAAACTATAGGCATGAGGTCGCCATCGGGTCCATTCTCGTCGGCTCGGGCCTGTCCGCTCGTCAAACCGCGCATGACTGAATCTACGTCCTAGACTTATCCGGCCCTGACGATACGAAATCCTTCGAGCTCGGCCACGATGGGCAGACCCTTCCATCGCTCGATGTCGTGCAGGATGATCAGTTGCCCAAGATCGCCGCCGATCTCGGTGTTGATGCGGTCGATGGTCTTGAGCTGTTCCCAGACGCTGCCGACGGCATTGTTCAGCGGCGCGTAGACGCCGTCGTGCTTGTGTCCGGTGAGCTGCCGGCTCGAATAGACGCAGTCGCCGGAGATGACCAGCCTGCCGCGCGCGGACTGGACGATGACGAATTGCTGTCCGATCGTGTGGCCGCTTCCCAGGCGGACATGGATGCCCGGCAGCACATCGTCCTTGTCGCCGTCGATCAGCGAGACGCGGTGTTCGACCGATGCATCGAGGGCGGCGCGCAGCGTATCGGGATCGATGATGGCGGTCAGATAGCCGAAGCGGGGAGGCAATGCGATCGCCTCATACCAGGAGAGCAATTCGCTTTTCTGGATGTGCAGATTGGCGTTCGGAAACTCGGCGATCGATCCCATGTGATCGAAATGCGCATGGGTGACAAAAATGTCGGTGATTGCGCCGGGTCCAATGCCAAGCTCAGCCAGCATGCGAACCGGCGAGACCCAGTAGGGAATGCCGAATCTCAGCGAGAAGGCGTCGCTCGATTCCTGAATGAAGCCGGTGTCGACCAGCACGTTGCGGTCGCCGCGCCGCAGCAGGACGAAGGAGAAAGGCAGATCGACCTTGCCATCGTCATACATGCCGGCGACGAGATCCACCCAGGGCTGCTGCTTGGATCGGGCGAACTCGATGACGTAGACCTCCCAGGGCTTGTTATCGCTTGTCATCGTTTCCTCCTCAGCGTTCCGCCAGCGAGCGGCCGAGACTGGCCATGCCCACGGCAATGATCAGAATGGCGCCCTGCAGCACATATTGCGAGAAAGTCGGGGCGCCGAAAATGTTGAGGCCGTTGAAGCCGAAGGCGATGATGAGGGCGCCGACCAGCGTGCCCAGCACATGGAATTCGCCGTCGCGCAGCGTTGCCGAGCCAAGGAAGACGGCGGCGAAGGCGGTGAGCAGATAGGAGTCGGCCGCACTCGCCGTGCCGCTGCCGAGCCGCGAGGCAAGCAGTATCCCGGTGAGTGCCGCGCACATTCCCGAAATGACGAAGCCGAGGATCTTGATGCGGTCGACATTCACCCCGGCAAGGCGGGCCGCCACGGCGTTGCCGCCGACCGCCTGGATCTCCTGGCCGAGTGGCGTCCGCTCGACCAGCAGCCAAAGCCCGCCGAGAACGAGGATCATGACGATGATGTTGTTGGGGATGCCGAACAGCCAGCGGCCAAGCGAGAGCTGGAGGAACGCCTCCGGCACGCCGGCGACAATGGGAACGCCGGCGGAATAGGCGAAGGCGAGACCAGTCAGGATCGTGCCGACGCCGAGCGTCGCGATGACGGAATTGACCTTGACCTTGGTGACGATGAAGCCGTTGACGAGGCCGATCACCGCGCCCAATGCGATGACGATGACCACCGCAAGCGGGATCGGCAGCTTGTCGTGGACCACAAGCCCGGTGATCAGAATGCCGTGCAGGCTGGCGGCGAAGCCGATGGACAGGTCGAGTTCGCCGACGACCACGGCGAGCGTCAGCCCGCCGGCAATGATCATGGCCAGCGAGGCCTGGTTCAGCACATTGGTGAAATTGTTGACGGTGGGAAAGGCGTGCGGCGACAGGATCGAAAAGGTGACGATCATCGCCAGAAGTCCGATGATTGTCCCGTAGCGGGCAAAGATGCCGAGCACCGCCTTGGTTCCGGGCGACAGACGCCGGGCGCTAATCGCAACATCGCTCATGCCACATGATCCTCCATCAATGCTTGCGGGTCGACGTAACTTGCCTCGACGATCGCCTTTCGCGACACTGCCTGGCCGGTCAGTTCGCGAACGATGCGGCCTTCCGCCATCACCAGCACGCGGTCGCATAGATCGGGCAGTTCATCCGGTTCCGACGAGATCACCAGAACCGCCATTCCGGAGTCTGCCTGCTGGCGGATCAGCCGGTGGATCTCTGCGCGCGCGCCGATATCGACGCCTCGCGTCGGTTCGTCGAGGATCAGCACCTTCGGCGTGCGCTGGAGCCAGCGGCCGATCGCGACCTTCTGCTGATTGCCGCCGCTGAGGCGGCCAACGGGCGTGCTGGCGTTGCGCGCCTTTATCGACAACGACCGGATCATCTCGCCGGCCATTAAGGTGCGGGCGCGGCGGTTCATCAGCGGCAGGTATCGGCCGTGCACAAGCTTGTCGAGATTGGCGATGCTGAGATTGAAGGCGATGCTCTTGGACAGGAACAGCGCTTCGGCCCGGCGCTCCTCGGGGATCAATCCAAGTCCGGCCCGGACAGCGGCCGCGGGGGAGGCGGGCTGATAGGGCTGGCCCGCCAGCCTCATCTCGCCGCTGTCAGGCCGGTCCGCCCCAAAAAGCAGCCGGGCGAGTTCGGTCCGCCCGGCGCCGACAAGGCCGCCAATGCCCAGCACTTCGCCGGCGTGGAGTTTGAGGCTGACACCGCGAACCTTCGGCGCCCGCGTCAGCTTGCTCGCTTCCATCACGACATCGCCGCGCGGCCTTGTTGCGGCTGTCCGTTGCGAGTCGCGAATGGCGCCGCCGACAATCGCCTCGACCAGCGCGGGCCGGTTGAGTCCTTTCCCGGCGAGTTCGGCCACGGAGCGGCCGTCGCGAAACACCGACACGCGCGAGCAAAGATTGAGGACCTCATCCAGCCGGTGCGAAATATAGAGCACCGCCACTCCTGACGCGGAGAGATCGCGCACGATCGCAAAGAGCCGTTCCGCCTCGCTCGCGGCAAGCGATGCCGTCGGCTCGTCCATGACGATCAGCCGCGCCTTGCGCACCAGGGCGCGGCAAATGTTGATCAGCCATATCTCGGCCGTCGAGAGGCCCTTCACGCTGGCATTGAGCGGTGCCGATATGCCGACGCGCCTGGCGATGGGTGCTACGTCGCGCGCGATCGCCCGCCAGTCGGTCAGGCCGAAGCGCGATTTCTTCGGTACGCCCAGCATGATGTTCTGCAGCACGGTCATGCCCGGCACAAATGCCAGCTCCTGGTGAATGAAGCTCATGCCGAGTTCGGTCGCACGCTGCGGCGTGGCGATCTCTCGAGTTTGGCCGTCGATTTCGATACGGCCGGCATCGGGATGGTTCAGTCCGGCGAGGATGCGAATGAAGGTCGACTTGCCGGCGCCATTGGCGCCGACAAGTCCATGGATTTCACCTGGTGCAATGTCGAGCGACACACCCTTCAGCGCCTGTGCGCCGCCAAAGGCCTTGGCGATATCGTGTGCGACCAGGAACGGAGTTGTCATCGGCGCCGCCTGCTGCGGCGCACCCCTTGTGAACGCCGTCTGCAAACCAAGTCCTACTTTATGGCTTCCGGATGGTCCTTGAGAAAGGCGTCGACGGTTTCCTTGGTCACCAGCACGGCCGGGACTTCGGCAGCCTTGGCTTGCCATGCGCTGCCTGCGTCCTTGATGTCCTTCAGCATCTTGACCATGTTGTAGCCCTCGGTGAAGCTGTCCTGCCAGGCCGTCGCGGTCATGAAGCCGTTCTTGATGTTCTCCAGCGCCTGGGCATTGCCGTTGATGCCGTAGACGAGGACGTCGTCGCGGCCTTGCGCGCGCAGCGAACCGATGGCGCCGATCGCCGGGTCGTCCCAGCATCCCCAGATCGCCAGATTTTCCTGGCCGGCCGGATGCGAGGCCAGCCAGGCATTGGCGTATTGGGCGCCGTCCTCGAAATAGCCGGGAATGCGCACTTCGTTCTTGGTGACGGTGATACCGGGATTTTTGGCGACGATCTCGTCCATGACGACTTCACGGTTCCGGCAGACTTCGCCGGTCCGGTAGGTGAGGGCGAGTATCGAACCCTTTCCCTCCATTTTCTTGACCATCAGATCCACGACCGGGATCGCCATCGGGCCGCCCGAGCCGTTGGTGGCGGCAACCGTCGAGCCAAGCCCGCCGCCCCAGGTCACGACAGGTATTCCAGCGTCGCCGGCGGCAGCCAGGCCGGCGCCGATCGACGAATAGGGGAACACCATGTCGATGATCGCATGCGCCTTGAGCTGCGCGAAATTCTGGATCGCCGAGTTGGCCTGATCGGCGCTGCCGGCTGCATCGACGACATTGGTCTGCCAGCCAAGCTCGTCGGCGGCTTTCGTGGCGCCCTGGATGTAGCGGACATTGTTCGCTTCGGTGGCGCTGATCGACACGATGCCGAGAAGCGGCTTGTCCTGCGCGGCAGCACCAGAAGTCGCCAGCGAGAGCGCTGCAAGCGCGATGATGTAGGCAATTTTCTTCATGATTTTCCTCCCTTCGCCTATCTGCCGTCAGAGCCTCATTGACAGCAAACCGTTTCGCTAACGTCCCGCAAAATGCGACCCAATGCAAGCATGAATCCGCTGGACACGGCCATAAATCTAAACCAGACTTTGGCGAAACGATTAGCTATCAGGGCAAAATGGCCACTATCAAAGACGTTGCCAGAAAGGCAGGCGTGTCGACCGCGACAGTCTCGGCCGTCATGAACGATTCTGCCTTTGTCAGCCCCGAGTTGAGGGCCCGCGTCGTCACCGCCATTCGCGAACTGCGCTATGAACCGTCGCAGGCCGCCCGCAATCTGCGCCGCAACCGCAGCCAGTTGATCGCCCTGGCGGTGGCCGATCTTTCGAACCCGTTCTACGCACGCATCGTCTGGTCGGCGGAGGCGGCCGTCGCGGCATGGGGCTATTCGCTGGTTCTCTTCAACAGCGATGAAAAGCCCGACACCGAACGGCGCATCCTGTCGCGGATTCGCACCCTTGGCTGCGACGGCATGGTTCTGGTTCCCGTGGGCGCGGCAAATCAATATCAGCCACATGAGTTCGAGGGCATCGCGACCGTGCTTCTCGGCCGCTCGATCGAAGGCAACAGCGCCGATACGGTGACCATAGACAACCAGGCGGCCGGCCGGCAGGCGGTCGATTATCTGCTCGATCTCGGGCATCGCCGTATCGGCTCGGTCACCGGTCCGATGCAATTGTCGACCAGCAAGGGCAGGCTCGACGGCATGATCGACGCGATGGCGGCGCGTGGGCTTGCGCCGCAGCCCGGCCATGTCAGGTCCGGCGAATTTCGCGAAGAAGCCGCCTATTCGGTTGCCCGCGACATGATGGGCTCGCCCGATCGCCCGACCGCGATCTATGTCGCCAACGGTGTCATGGCGATCGGCGTGATGCGCGCCATCGCCGATCTTGGCCTGCGCTGTCCGCAGGACGTCTCGATCGCCTCGACGGATACGGTCGCCGGCGCCGGCGGCCTGAAACCGCGGCTGACGAGAACGGAGCACCCCATTGCCGACATGACCAACGAAGCGCTGCGCCTGCTCGTGGACCGCATCGAGGAGAGGGGGTCCGAGCCCGTGCGCAACATCGTTTTTCAGCCGGCGCTGATCGTCGGCGAAAGCTGCATGCCGTTGCGCGTGGAGGCCGGCTGAGCGGCAGGCTCACTCGGCTTCGGTGGTCAATGTGCGGATATCCGTCAGCACGAGGTCGGGATCGAGGAAATCCATGCTGTAGATGTTGCGGACCAGCCCTGCCTCGTCGATCAGGAAGACGCGAAGGATATGCCCGACCGAGGCCTGTTGTCAGTTGGCATAGAGGCGCGCGGGGCCGAATGCACATCATGTGCGGCCGGCCGAGTTCCCGCTTGGTGAAAGTCGATTGCAAAGCGCGGCGACCGGCGGCAGCACCGGGACGACGGCGACCGCCCAGACCATGCTGTTGTCGAGATACCCGCGTAACTGGTTGAGAAGTTGCCGGGGCCGGTGCCTTGGGGAGAATGATCACGACGGCCAGCAAGGACTACAGGCCGTGCTTGGGCGGCGCGTCGTTTTCATCCGGATTGGGGACGGGGTCCTCGTCCGGGAGCCGCTCCGGGTCTGGTTCACGCATCGGTTTCGGCTCGGGAAGCGGCGGTGGCGTGGGCACAGGCGTGGGCGTTGGTTCGGGAGTTGGAAGAATGGCCATGGGATGATTTCCTTCCGCTCGGCGCTCTCTGCCTTGGCGTGTCATCGACATCGGCAGAACGCGAATTTTCGGATTCGCCACACCAGGTGTTCGCTCTGCGGCTGATGCAGGCAGAACGACCGCGCCTGCCTATGGTTCCGATGTGAGCCTCTGACGATCCTGCACGGATTGGGCGCGCTCGTGGCAGGTCGGCAAATTCAGCAAAGTGTGATCGAAAAGTCCGCGCATGCGGGCCTTGCCGACGTCACGCAGCGCCATAATTTCATTGAGGGCCCGGGCAAATTCACCTGCTGAATAGGAGGCGGCCGTGAAGCACCAGACACTTGACCAACTGCATGCCGTTGCCGACGTTCACGCTGAAGCAACATATCTCGTAGAAACCAGGAGCCAACGTCTCGAACGCTGGGCGAAGCTTCTGGAGCAGAATCCCGATCGGCGCCTCGAAGCGCTCCCGGGTACCGAATACAAACCCGCGGAAATTCGCGAAATGATGCGCTACGAAGGCTCGCCGATCACTGTGGCCTTCGAGGATCCGATTTTTCGCGCGCAAGGCTTGAAGGATGACACCTACGGTGAAGCCAGGCGCTTCTTCGAACTAACCGACTGGCAGTTGCACGACATCGTCTGCCATTGCCATGTCGGCGCCACGATAAGAGCGCGATGGGCTGCCTCTCGCGTGCGTGCGGCGATGTCCGAGAGGCATGGCTTCTTCGCCTGGTTGCGGGGAACGTTCGCGTATTGACGCTGCTGCGTAAGGTCGGCTTGTTCGGATGATGGAGGCGGCGAAATGATTCCACCGCCTCGCATCAATAGTCATTGATGGCGGATATGCCGTTCGGCGGCGATCTCGCCATCGGTGAAGCTCGATACCATCGGCATGAGCTGCCAAAGTGCTGACAGGCCCACGATCACATAGGCGATGCGGGCTGCGGCGACGCTTGCACCTCCGAAAACTCCAGCAACGATGTCGTAACCGGAGAGTCCGACGGAAAGCCAGTTCAGCCCGCCTAGGATGATCAGGATCAGGGTGATGATGTTCATGGCGCGCATTTGAGCCTCCATTTGGAGTTGCAACGCTGCCCGAACGTCGCTTGCCTGTCAGGGTTCCGCGACCTCTCCAACTTGTGAACGCTCAGACCGGTATGCCGCCGCGGCCGGTGTTTGGCGCCGTCATCCACGGCAGAACGCCCGAAACGTCTTCGAGGATATTGACCGACCGTGCAAAGCCGGCGAAGGCGTCGCGCGCAACCGAGACAGGCACAAGGCCGTCATGGGCGCGATGGCAGGCTCGCTTTGCCGTATCGTAGATGGGTCCGCGGCGGTTCCTGGGCCATTCGTCGAGAAAATCGAGAGCGTCCGCAACGCAAGCGATCTCCAGCGCGATAAATTGCCCATCCTTCACGAAAACAGGGTTGTCGAAGGTCTTGTCGTTCATCATTTCCTCCAATCTTTTGAGCGAGGTCTCGACCAGGGAAAGCGGCCAACGCCGATAGCAGCGGGGCCTTCGGAAAAATATGTGAGGACCGGTTTTCGCCGTCAAGAAGCTGGGCGCCGATCCTCGCGACGGGAAGGCGTGGTGGAGGTCCGCCAGCGCGCCGAGGGCGAAATCTAGCCGATGACCCTGAAGCCGTCAGGCTCCTGGCCGGGATCGATGTCCTGGGATGTCACACTGGAGACCGACGCCCCGTTCGGCCCTGTCCAGAACCGGTCCATCATCGTCGAAACCGCGCCCTCGGTCCCGACGATCAGGGCTGTTACGGATCCGTCGTCCTCGTTGCGAACCCATCCGGCAAGGCCCAACCGTTCGGCCTCGATGCGTGTCCATACGCGAAAGGAGACGCCTTGCACCCTGCCGCCGATCCTGACGCGGATGGCCTTGCGCTCTTCGCCCATGGTCGCCTCCGTAGTGTCGGTCAGCGGTCGATCTCGCCGAACACGATATCAAGCGATCCGATGATCGCCGCGACATCGGCGATCATATGCCCGCGCGACAGAAAATCCATCGCCTGCAGATGGGCAAAGGACGGCGCACGTATCTTGCATCGATAGGGAGTATTGCTTCCGTTCGAAACCAGATAGACGCCGAATTCTCCCTTCGGCGCCTCCACCGCGGCGTAGACCTCTCCGGCGGGCACACGAACACCCTCCGTATAGAGTTTGAAATGGTGGATGGTCGCCTCCATCGAACGTTTCATCGTCGCGCGCGGCGGTGGCGTGATCTTCTGGTTCGGGATCGCAACCGGTCCGCTGCCTTCCGGCGAGCGCAATTTCTCCAGACATTGCTTCATGATGCGGACCGACTGGCGCATTTCCTCCATGCGGACGAGGTAGCGGTCGTAGCAGTCGCCGTTCTTGCCGATGGGAATGTCGAAATCCATCTCGGGGTAGCATTCATAGGGCTGCGCCTTGCGCAAATCCCACGGTGCACCCGATCCGCGCACCATCGGGCCGGAGAATCCCCAGGCCCAGGCGTCGTCGAGAGCGATGACGCCGACATCGACATTGCGCTGCTTGAAAATGCGGTTGCCGGTGAGCAGGCCCTCAAGGTTGTCGCAGACCTTGAGGAACGGGTCGCAGAAATCCCAGATATCGTCGAGAAGCTTGGGGGGCAGGTCCTGATGCACGCCGCCGACCCTGAAATAATTGGCATGCATGCGAGCGCCGGAGGCACGCTCGTAGAAGACCATCAGTTTTTCGCGCTCGGCGAAGCCCCACAGCGGCGGGGTCAGCGCGCCGATATCCATGGCCTGCGTCGTGACGTTGAGCAGATGCGACAGAAGCCGGCCGATCTCGCAGAACAGGACACGGATAAGCTGCCCTCGCCGGGGAACCGATATTTCGAGCAGCTTCTCGGCGGCAAGGCAGAACGCATGCTCCTGGTTCATCGGCGCGACATAATCGAGCCGGTCGAAATAGGGCAGGGCCTGCAGATAGTTCTTGTACTCGATGAGTTTCTCCGTGCCGCGGTGGAGCAGGCCGATATGGGGATCGGCGCGGTCGACGATCTCGCCGTCCAGTTCGAGCACCAGCCGCAGAACGCCGTGAGCAGAAGGGTGCTGCGGTCCGAAGTTGAGGGTGAAGTTGCGAACTGCGGCCTCGGTCATGGCGGTCCTCCGCGATGCTGCATGTTTTCACGGCCGAAGCCGAAGGATCCTGTCCGCCGCTCCCGGGACTGCCTGTCAGGTAGTTGTCTGAATGATCAGCGTCAGGGTGCCGTCGCCATCGACGTTGGCAGCGACAACCTGCGAGGAGTTGAGCCCGTTGGCCGCCAGCGCCGATGTTGCCTGCGGCGATGCGTCGATAGAGCTTTGCAGGACATGCAGATCCTCGGCGCTGGTCTGGGTAATCACCGCCTCTGCTTGCGTCTTGAGATCCGGAGGCAGATCCTCAAGGGCGATGATCGCCACACCGGTAAAATTCTGATCGGAAAAACCTTGGTCAGGTGATGTTTGATCAGGCAGGGTCTGATCAGGCAGGATTCCTTGCGCAGGGGGGTCGATTTGCGGGAGCGGGTCGATGGTTTGCGCGTGGATCGGCTGAGCCAGGGCCAGTCCCGAAAGGGCGGCGATCGTCGTCAACATGCGCATGATCTTTCCTTCCGTTTTGCTCGAGGAGGGCCATCTTGGTGACCACACAACCACCATGCCGGACTATGGTTCCTTTCCGTCGCGGAAAAGGCCATCAGTGAAGGCTCTGCCATAACGGACATAGGGTTCATGACGGCCGCTCGACCTGTCATCGGGTGGTCGAAAGATGGAACGTTTCCGACAGGCGTTCATTCCTCCTTGATCACAGGACCGGCGGGGCGCTGAAACTCAAGGAGAAGATCATGAGAATTAGCGATTGCATGACGCAAAACGTTCGGGTCGCCAATCCGGACCAGACCTTGCGGGATGCCGCACGCACCATGGCCAGCCTCGACGCCGGTGTTCTGCCGGTCGGTGAGAATGACCGGCTGGTCGGAATGATCACGGACCGCGACATTGCCATCCGCGGCATCGCGAAGGGCAAAGGTCCCGATGCCAAGATCAGGGACGTGATGAGCGCGGAGGTGAAATTCTGCTTCGACGACCAGGAGGTCGGCGAGGTGCTTCAGAATATGGGCAATCTCAAACTGCGGCGAATGCCGGTGATCAGCCGCGACCGGCGGTTGGTCGGCATCGTCTCGATCGGCGATCTCGCGACCAATGGCGAGGCAGCTTCGGCCGGCGAAGCGCTGGGCGACATTTCGCAGCCGGGCGGCGATCACTCGCAGACGGCGCACTGACGGATCACATTCCTTCGCAGGGTGAGGACCGGCGGCCTGACCCTGCCGTTTCTAGGCGGAGAACTGCTCGCTAGCGAATTGCCAGTTCACCCGGTCGCTCAGCGTCGCGCGGACATGGTCGGAGCGCCGGTTCTCGTAGTCGAGATAGTAGGCATGCTCCCAGACATCGATGCCGACGACGGGTGTTTTGCGCTCGCCGATCGGATTGCCTGCATCCTGGAGACTGAGTATCGCCAGCTTTTCGCCGTCCCTGACCAGCCAGACCCACCCGGTGCCGAAGACCTTTTCGGACTCGGCGACCATCTTGTCCTTCAGGCCGTCGAGGCCACCGAAATCCCGTTCGATTGCCTGCAGCAATGCCCCTTGCGGACCGGCGGGGCCGGCTTTGAACTGCTGCCAGTAGAAATTATGGTTCCACGCCTGTCCGGCATTGTTGAAGATCGCCTGATCGCCGTCGTTCTTGGCTTTCCTGATCACCTCTTCCAGTGAAAGCGCGGCGTAGGGCGTGTTGTCGACAAGCTGATTCAGTTTCTCAAAATAACCTTTGTGGTGCTTGCCGTAGTGAAGCCTGACTGTGCGGGCCGAAATGGTCGGCGCCAGCGCATCTTCATCATAAGGCAGGCGTGGCTGCTCGAAGGGCGCGGCGGCGAAAGCGCGGCCGGACATCACTGTCGCGGTCGCCGCGGCACCGGTCAAAATGAGCATAGCTCTGCGATCGAGAAGCATGGATCGGTCCTTTCATGTGCTGGAGGTGTGCGATAGGTGTGCGATTGGGGTTTGGCTACCGGTCAGGCGCTTGCCACGCCAACGGATGGGGCGGGCGATGGTTCCCGCTATGCCGCGAGCGATCGTCAGAGGAGGCAGTTTGCGGCAGGAGCGGCCCCGACGCTACGCGACGGAGAAGCGGTCGATAACCCATAGCCATGTGCCGTCGGATTGGCGGCGGGCGACCTCGGCGGTGATGGTGCCGTCGGGCAGATGGGTTGACGTGAGCGCCAGGTCTCCGTTGATGACAGCCGGTGCCTGATCTCCGGCAGCAAATTTCCGGCCCGTTGCGGTGATGTCGGCAAAGAGTGCCCGGATCGCTTCGCGGCCAAGCGTCAATTGGCCTCCACCGCTATCGACGACGGCATGCTGTTCGAACAGGGCCGCCATTCCGTCGATGTCTCCTGCCCATTGCCGGGAAATCAGCAGGCGCTCCAGATCCTGGGGATCACGCGCCGGCTCGCGGCTCGGCTCGTCGGTCATGGCACGCGTCCTTTCTCGGCAATCCGGCTGGCGCAAGCGCAGGGAACCTTATGCAGGCTGGAACTACTTGAATATCAACAGGCCCTAGGCCACGACGAATTCCTCGTGGGTGCGCAGAAAGCGCAGGAAATCCTCGCCACCGAGGATCAGGTCTCGCTCCATGGCGGTGCGGGCCTTGGCGGAATCCTTGTCGCGCAGCCCCTCGATCACGTGCTCATGCTCGGCCGCACCGACATATTTGTGCTCGCCTTCGTTGAAGAAGACGGTGAGCATCGGTCCCATCGAGACCCACAGGCTCTCTATGTGGGCGACCAGCATTTCCATCTGGGAAAGCCGGTAGACGGTGAAATGGAAGTCCCTGTTGTAGCGAAAGGACTGGTCGGGGTCGCCGGCCCGATCGGCCTTTTCGAACAGCTTCTGGATGCCGGTCAGCTTGTCGATATCCTCAGAGGTGACATGCTCGGCGGCAAGGCCGGCCGCCAGGCCCTCCAGCGAGAGCCGGATGGTGCGTACTTCCATGTAGCGCGCCAGCGTCAGGGCCGGAACGGTGACGAAACGGCCCGAGCGCAATTCGAGGCCGCGTTCGCTGACCAGCCGCAGGCAAGCCTCGCGGGCAGGGGTGACGCTGGTGCCGAGCCGGTCGGCCAGATCCTGCATCACCAGCCTCTGGCCGGGACGAAACTGGCCAGCGATCAATCCTTCGCGAAGCGCAACATAGGCGCGCGCCGAAAGATTGCCCTGCTCGAGCGGCTGAATGTTCACGGCGTCGTTCTCCTCGACATCTTTGTTTTAGGCATCGGCGCTGATTCGACAAGATACAGCCAATAGATGCGTTTTTTCCTTTTTTCCTTCGCGGTGTTGTTTTCCTGTTAAAGCGCGTCGCCTCTGAAGAGACGCGCTTTAAGTTTTGTCTTTGTGCATGTCGTTATCCCAAAAAACCGCTCCGCACTTTTGGGCGACATGCATCAGGCGCGTGAGATCGGAGCCGATGCCGTGGATGACGGCCTTGCCGAATTCGAAGGGCGCGTCGTTGGCATAGACGACCGATTCATGACCGCGCGCGATGCGGAAATAGATCGGCCCGGGATGATGCACCGAAGCGCGCAGCGCGGCTGCGAATTGCGGTCCGTCAGCGGGCGACACCACGGTCAGGTCGGCAATGGAGCGCATGATGGCGATGTCCTCGGTGGCGTGATGCGAAGTGCCGTAAAAGCCGAGCGAGATGCCGGTGTGATGGCCGATGAGGCGGACAGGCTGCGCGCAATAGGCGACGTCCATGCGGATCTGTTCGCAGCAGAGCAGCGCCAGGAAGGAGGCGAAGGTCGCGACATAGGGCATGACGCCGGTCGTGGCCATGCCGGCCGCGGCCGAGACCATGTTCTGCTCGGATATGCCGAACTGGGTGAAGCGCTCGGGAAAGCGCCGGGCAAAACCGATCAGGCCGTTGGAGTGCTGCAAATCGGCGGTGCCGGCGACCACCGGATGGCCAGCCTCGGCGAGTACCGCTGGCCGAAGCCACCATTCCGCTTACCGACCGCGGTTTCGTGCGGTCCGATGCAACCTATGACGTCACTCATGTGTGGAAGGGGCGCTTCTTCCGGCTCGACGACCATATCGAGCGCTTCCAGGCTTCGATGCGCGGCCTGCGCATGAGCCTGCCCTACTCCTCGGCCGAGATTGCCGAAATCCTGATGGAATGCGTTCGCCGCAGCGGGCTGCGCGACGCCTATGTGCAGATGATCTGCACGCGCGGCGTGCCGCCGCACGGAACCCGCGATCCCAGGCTTTGCGAAAACCGCTTCTATGTCTTCGCCCAGCCTTTCGTCTGGATCGCCAATGACGAGTAACGCCGTGACGGGCTGAAGATGGTGGCGAGTTCCGTACAGCGGATCCCGCCGGAATCGATCGATCCGCGCCTCAAGAACTTTCACTGGCTCGATCTCACCATGGGCATCTTCGAGGCTTACGACAAGGACGCCACCGTCGCCGGCGAGACGCCTGCCAGGCTCGCGATATGTTTGCCGGTGAAGCGCTGGCGCCGCAGCGCCACGATGCGCTCTGTCACGGCCTGGCCCGTGGCGTTCGGATTGCGCCTGGGCCGCGACGAGCGGTCGGCCATGCCGGCACGGCCTTCAGCGCTTGTAGCGCTCGACCCACCGCTTCACGACCTTCGCCGTCACCGCGTATTGCAACGCCGCCTGGGCTTGGGAAAGCCTGCCTTCTATAACCGCAAGCGCCATCTCCTCTCGACGCAGAGGCGTGAGGCGGGCATTCTTGTGGATGTTCGTTCGGATCCTCCGGTGAGTGCTGAAGCGTGGTAACTCCAGTCTCCTCGGTTCGGTCCGAATGAACAACCTCCTGAAAGCTCACAGCTAGAGCGGCTTGGCGATCATCCTCCCAAGCCGAGATCGCGGTCCGCAACGCGCCATTCGGCGGCGCCGACGCGGCGGCGGGGGCTGCGGCTGTCGTTGAGGAAGTCGGTGATCCTTGCCGCCGACTTCGCCGAGGCGAAGGTTAGCAGCCGATCGTGATGGACGACGGGCTCGCCGTTCTCATTGTCCCAGATCTCGAACCGGCAGCTTGGGTTCGGTATGGCTTCGAAACGGTTCTTCATATCGATGGTTCCGGTCGCTTGGTTACCTTGGGCGGTCTAAGATGCCAGGGCTGGGTTGACGGAAAGGCGCGCGCCCTGCGGTAGCGGCGCCGGCGTGAAGCAGACGCCACGCTGCAGCATGGGCAGGATGGCCGCCGGCATGTCGGCGATGAGGCAAGCCGTTGAAAGCTCGCCGCTTAGGAACCCTCCGTCCTCCAGATGGACGAGCAGGTTTAGCCAGGGCGACCAGAAGCCGTGGAAATTGGCAACCAGTATCGGCTTCTGGTGCCGGTCGAGCTTGCGCCATGTCATCACCTCAGCCAGTTCCTCGATGGTGCCGATGCCACCCGGCATCGCGATGAAGGCATCGGCATAGTCGAACATCAGCCGCTTGCGATGTCGGGAACCGAAATGATCTGGGCGATGCCGCGCGGCATGCGCATTCGCTCCAGAAGAAACTGCGGTGCGACCGCGATCACCTCGCCGCCGGCATCGGCTGCTGCGGCGGCGACCGCGCCCATCAAGCCTTCGCCGCCGCCGCCATAGACGAGGCGGACGCCGGCTGCTCCGATTTCGCCGCCCAGTGCGGCGGCGGCTTGCGCGAGACGCGGATCGTTGCCGGCCTTGGCGCCACCGAACACGCAGACGGTGCCGATGCGGGTCTGGGTCGGATAAAGCAGTCCTTCCAGGGAGGGGGTGCTGTGATCGTTTGAATTTCCGAACATGGTTCTTTCTCCACAGTTGAAGATCGGGCGCGGCATCAGGCGTCGTCTAACCGCGCTGTGGTGGGCAGGGCAGGCGCGCTTTCGCTGGCGCGGTCGGTAAACAGGAGAAGGTCTGCCCTGGCCCACAGCAGGTAACAGGCGAGCAATGTCAGCGGCTCGGCAACAAGGGCACAGGAACCGCCCAACCACACCTCAGGCAAGGCGGCGCCCACCGACAGTACCGCCGCAAGCATCGCCGGCAGGCGACTGGCCAGCACCGCGCTGCGGAACGGATCGGGCCACCCAGCCGGCCATCCGGGCATGTAGGCGCCCGGCCTGTGGGTAGCGCTGCCGAACTTGCCGAGCGCATGCAGCCCCCCGGCGGTCGCCGCCAGTACCGGCTGGCCGAGCAGGAACAGTGCGGCGCCAAGCCCGATCGCGCCGATCCCCGACAGGAGATCGCCGAGGCGGTTGAGTGCGGGATCGGGGATGTCCCGCCCGGCCCATGCGCGGTGATAGACCTCGCCGCTGCAGAAGAAGACCAGTGTCGCCAGCGTCAGCGCCACGGCACTGCCGCTACCAGCGAAATAGTCGAACAGCACAGTGCCGCCGCGCGTGCCGGTTCCCCGAGGGGCGGCGAGATGGAGCGCGACGCCCATCAGCAGCCCGAGCGCATTGCCAAGATTGTAGTAGCCGCCAGGGCCGGCCATGCGCGCCCTGATCGCCGCTGCAAATCGCGAAACCGCCTCCGCGCCTGTAGCCTCCGGTTTCGCGTCGAGACTCGACGGTTCGAAGGACAATAGATCGGCCAGCGCCGAGGCAGTGCACCGGTCGGATTGCGCGTCGTCCCGGCGGTACGGCGCGTGAATGTTGTCGAGCGGCATCGGATCCTCCTCATGAGTTGCGACGACACCCCGGCAAGCACCAGGCATGGCACACCATTCGCCCATCGTCCGGTTGGCTTGCCTGCTGGTGAGCCGCGCGCGATGTGTGCATCGGCGGTGGCTTGTGGTGTCCGGTGCTCTGGCACCTGTCTGACGTGTCGGCCCAGCTGTTCTGAAAGAATGTCGCCTGTTCGATGCCCGTGGCTTCGATGCGAAGTGCTTGAGTGACAGCCATCTGGACCCCCCGTCATGGAGCCGATGGGTCCGGGGAGCTCGAAGCCTCCGGTAAAATCGGCTGTGATCGACGGGCCAAGGTTCTGCGACCCCGGCTTACGGATCGCTTACGGGCGTTTTTGGCTACGCTTTATAGCCAGCAGCGGGCGCGCTGGCCTGGCTGATGTCGCCGACCGCAAGCTTCATCAATGGCGCGGTGATCAGCGTCGATGGCGGAGAAACCGCTGGTCTCATGGCATCTAAATCTGATGGGAGCTAAAGCTGAGCTTCGATAGCCGCCTTGTCCACGACAGACCACACCTGCAGGATCTTCCCGTCGCGGAATTCATAGATCACGTTCTCCGAGAAGGAGACTCGCTTGCCGTTTAGGGGGAGGCCGAGGAAATTTGCCTTTGGCGAACAGTCGAAATCTATCCGGCTCGCTATGTAAGGCGGGTCGGCAATCAGCATCCGGACGTTGAAATAGAGGTCCGGAATTTCATCGAAGTCTTTCTCCAGCATCTGGCGATAGCCCGACAGGCCAAGCCGCCGGCCATTGTGGATCGCGTCGTCATCAACGAACTGTCCCAGCTGCGGCCAGTCCTGCTTGTTCAGGCAGGCAATGTAGTCCCGGTAGATGTCGGAGAGGGTGGTTCCGGTCACGGCAATTGTCTCTCAATGCCCCGCTGCAAAGGCGGCGCCCCGGTTTCGAGCTTGGCTTGGCACTAAGCGCTGCGCGACGTATTCGGCGATCGCCAGGCTGGAGGTCAGGCCGGGGCTTTCGATGCCGAACAGATTGACCAGGCCGTCAACGCCATGGACCGAAGCGTCCTGGATGACGAAATCGGCATTGGCCTCGCCGGGACCGGAGAGTTTTGGGCGGATGCCGCTATAGGCCGGCTGCAGGCTGCCATCGGCCAGGTCCGGCCAGTATTTGCGGATCTCGTTGTAGAAGCGTTCGCCGCGCGCCGGATCGACGCGGTAGTCGAGCGTATCCGTCCATTCGACGTCCGGCCCAAAGCGGGCGACGCCGTCGAGGTCGAGCGTCAGATGCACGCCGAGCCCGCCTGGTTCGGGCACGGGATAGATCAGCCGTGAAAAGGGGGCCAGGCCGGCGACTGAAAAATAATTGCCCTTGGCATAGCGAAGTCCGGGCACGAATTGCGGGTCAAGCCCGTCGATCGATCGGGCAAGCGCCGTGGCATCAAGCCCTGCGGCGTTGATGAAGAATTTGGTCGCGATTTCAAAGCGCTCGCCGCTTGTGCTGTCGATCGTGTCGAGCACGATCAGTCCACCCTCGGGGAGCCCACCGTCGATGCGACCGGAGACGATGCGGGTGTTGAGGCTGAGCGCCGCGCCGTGCTCCTCGGCGTCGCCCTGCAAGGCGAGCATCAAGGCATGGCTGTCGATGATCCCGGTGGAGGGCGACAACAATGCTGCCTTGCAGCGCAGCCTGGGCTCCAGTTCGAGCGCCTCGGCGGCGGTCAGAGGCACCAGGTCGTCCACGCCGCAAGCCGATGCATTGGCCCGGATGGTGGCAAGCACCGGCTCCTGGTCGGCATTCGCGGCGACGATCAGCTTGCCGCAGCGGGCATGCGGGACCGCGTGCTCCTCGCAGTAGCGATAGAGCATATTCCGGCCGGCCACGCAGAAGCGCGCCTTCAGCGATCCGACGGGATAGTAGATGCCGGCGTGGATGACCTCGGAATTGCGCGAGCTGGTCCCGGTGCCGATGGCGTTCGCGGCCTCGAGGATCAGCGTGTCCATGCCGCGGCGCGCCATGTCTCGCGCGATCGCAAGGCCAACAACGCCGGCGCCGGCGACGATGCAGTCGACATGGTCCATGCTCAGGCGGCCCCGGCCTTGACGTCGTGCCTGCTGATGAGCCGTTCGAGGATCACTTTTCCACCTTCCGTTATGTCGGCGACAATCGCCCGCTCGGCGGCATCGGCATTCTGTTTCTCGACGGCGGCAAGCACCGCATAGTGGTTCTCGATCATGGCACGGCCGCCCTCATGATATGATTCCGCGATCAGCGGTCCCATCTGCAGCCAGAGCCGGTTCAGTATGCCGCGCAGCACCACCATATCGGCGATGTCGGCGAGCGCGAAGTGAAAGGTCTGGTTGAGCGCCAGCGCCTCCGTCCAGTTTTTATCGGCGATCGCCCGTTCGTTCAACGCAATAAGGCCGCGCAGATGTTCGACGTCCTTGGCGGCCGCCTTGAGCGCCGCTTCCCGCGCGGCGAGCCCTTCGAGCTTCAGCCGGATCTGGCGGATTTCGCGATAGCGCCTCAGCGTGATGACGGGAACGCGCACCTCGCGCGCCGATTTCTGCACCAGCGCCTCGTCCTGGATCAGCCGCAGGATGGCGTCGCGGACCGGCGTCACGCTGGTTCCGAGGGATTGCGCGAGGTCGCGGATGGTCAGCCTCGCATCCGGCGCGAACCGTCCCTCGATCAGCGCTTCGGCGACACGAGAATAGACCGTTTCGCCGAGGTTCTCGCGTTCGAGAGTCTCGAAGCTGAAAGTCTGCATGCGTCTCCGCCCTCCCTGCCAGCCCCCTGGGAAAGGACTTGACGCTATATCTTATAAGAAACATGATGCATCAAACAGCATAGTGCAAGAGGGAACGCCAATGCGCGCCGAGTGGCGGGCAAGTGCGAGAATATCCCTGGAAGCAGGCAGGACAGGACCCTCATGGACGCAAGATCGAACTCCCCCGAAGCCCGCGACATCAGCTATCACATGCATGCCTACACCAATGCCCGCAGGCATCAGGAGTCCGGGCCGCTCGTCATCGAGAAGGGCGACGGCATCTATGTCGAGGACCTGGCCGGCAATCGTTACATCGAGGCAATGGCTGGGCTGTGGAGCGTGGCGGTCGGCTTTTCGGAGAAGCGGCTGGTCGAGGCGGCGACACGGCAGATGGCCAAGTTGCCCTTCTATCACGACTTCGGCTCGAAATCGCATTCGTCGCTGATCGATCTGGCCGAAAAACTGGTGCAGATGGCGCCGGTGCCGATGAGCAAGGCGTATTTCACCAATTCCGGTTCCGAGGCCAACGATACGGCCATGAAGATGATCTGGTACCGGTCGAATGCGCTTGGCCAGCCGGCGCGCAAGAAGATCATCAGCCGCAAGCGGGGCTATCACGGCGTCACCATTGCCGCGGCGAGCCTGACCGGGCTGCCCAACAATCATATCTCGTTCGACCTGCCGATCGCCAATGTGCTGCACACCTCTTCGCCACACTATTGGCGCGAGGCGCTGCCGGGCGAGAGCGAAGAGCAGTTTTCGAGCCGGCTTGCCGACGATCTGGAAAAGCTGATCCTGGCCGAGGGACCGGAAACCATCGCCGCCTTCTTCGGCGAACCGATCATGGGCGCCGGTGGCGTCATCGTTCCGCCGGCCGGCTACTGGGCGAAGATCCAGGCGGTGCTGTCGAAATACGACATCCTGCTCGTCGCCGACGAGGTGATCTGCGGCTTTGGCCGGACCGGCGAGATGTTCGGCTCGCAGACGTTCGGCATCAGGCCCGACATCATGGTCATGTCGAAGCAGATCTCTTCGTCATACCTGCCGATCTCGGCGCTGCTGATCAACGAAAAGGTGTTCGAGCCGATTGCCGACGAAAGCAATCGCATCGGTACGTTCGGGCACGGCTTCACCGGCGGCGGCCATCCCGTCGCGGCGGCGGTCGCGTTCGAGAACCTGAACCTGATCGAGGAGCGCGACCTTGTCGGCAATGCGCGCACGGTGGGTGCGCATATGCAGAAGCGACTGCGCAAACTGGCTTCGCACCCGCTTGTCGGCGAGGTGCGCGGCGTCGGCCTGATCGCGGCGGTCGAACTGGTCGGCGACAAGGCGAACAAGACGCCCTGGGGCGCCGTCGGCGCGCTGGGCGGGCTGGTCAACGGGTTCCTGCAGCAGAACGGCGTGATCTCGCGCAACATGGGCGATGCACTGGCCTTCTGCCCGCCGCTGATCATCACCGAGCCGCAGGTCGACAGCATGGTCGATGCCTTTGAAAGATCGCTTGAAGCCGCCGCCAGGCAGGTCGGACCGCCGGCCTGACCGGGCGTTCGGAGGGCGGCTGCACCTCCATTGCAAGGCTCGACGCCGCGTTGACTGAGAGGCGACGCCGGACCGGTGTTCGCGACGCTGTCGGAAGCGTTCCTTCGCTTCGGCGCACCGCAGGGTCATGTCGCGCTCGACCTCACCGTGTCGGCGAACAGCCCGAGCTTGCGGTAAGCAAATCGAACCGGTCGGTCAGTCTGTCCGCGCGGTGTCGCCTTCGTACCCGCAGCGCCAGTAGGCGACCACGAGATGCGCGTCGCGCGCCAGCTTCCGGTCCTGCCTGAGATGGGAGCGGATGGCGCGGAAGTTCTTGTGCTCGCAGCCGACCCAGGCAAAGACGCTGCGCCCGTCTTCGGGCCATTGGACCTCGCGGACGGCATCCTGAAGCAAGGTCGATTTGCCTGGGGCCGCGCCGTTCCTGTGCAGCCACTTCAGGTCCAGCGTGGCCTGCGAAACCAGCTCCTGTTCCTCGCCGCCATCGGCAACTTCGATGCGGATGACGGCGTGCACGCCTGCCGGCAGTGCCTCGACGATGCGGCCGATCGCGGGCAGGGCGGTCTCGTCGCCGGCAAGCAGGCACCAGTCGGCTGCGGGGATGCCACCGCCACCCGGCCCGGTCATGCCGACGACGTCGCCGATCCGTGCGTTGGCGGCAAAGCGTGCGCCGGGCATACCATCGCCATCGTGCAGGACGAAGTCGATATCGACCTCTCCCTTGTCGACGTCGATGCGGCGGATCGTGTAGATGCGCACGTCCGGCCGTCGTTCCGCTTCGGGCCATGAAGGGCGGCCATCCTCGCCGGTGACCGGCCAGGCGGGTACGGCGCCATCCCTTGGCAGCAGCAGACGGACATGAAGCCCACCCGTCGCGAAGCGTCCGAGGTCGCTGCCGGCGAGGGTCAGCCGCCGCATATGCGGCGTCAAGCTGGCGGTTCGCACGACGCGCATCTCGCGGAAATAGGGCAGTGGCTGGCCCGCCGCGCCATCGCCCTGCCAGACAATTGCGGGGCTCTCCGCCGAAGCGAAATGCAAAAGATGCTCAGCGATGGAGAGCTTGACGTAGGCCAGGGATGTCTCGTCATTGCCCTCTGCGAAAACCTTGAGGCAGCCTTGGCAGGCTTCCAGACTGGCGGAGCCGAAGGCCGTGTCGATGCGGCTGCGGGCGCCGTCGATGGTGACGTCGCCATGATCGGCAAAATGGGCGCAAAGCCGCTGCATGATGTCTTGCGGACATGACAGCGCGATCTCGGCGGATGCCTTGAGGTTTCTCGGCATGTCAGCCATGACGCGGCACTCCTTTTGCGAGCAGATGGACGAGATACGGTCCGCCAAGCAAAGAGGCGAACAGGCCGGCGGGCAGCTCGTATGGAAAGGCCGCCATGCGCGACAGCCAGTCCGACACGATCATCAGCAGCGCACCGATCAGCACCGCGCCGGCGAGGTGAGCGCGGGCGCGGGCAAAGCCGACCAGCCGTGCGAGGTGCGGCGCGATGAGGCCGACAAAGCTCAGTGGTCCGACGAACATCGCGGCAAGTGCTGTCAGGATGGCGGCGAGGACGATCAGCGTCAGCCGTCCGTTGGCGACCGGCAGGCCGAGGCCACGCGCGGTGTTTTCGCCGAGCGGCAGGATATCGAGCCAGCGAGCGGCGAGAAACAGCGGCAATGTCAGCAGCACCAGGCAGGCGATCATGAGCCAGGCATCGACGCCGGTCGCCTGGCTGGTCGAGCCGCTGAGCCAGCGCAGCAGGACGTAGGACTGCGCATTTCCCATCGCGATCGTCGCGGTGATGACGGCGCTGCACAGCGCGCTCATGGTGACGCCGGCAAGCAGTAGCCGCTCGGCGCCGAATTTCGCCCGCGCACCGATTGCCAGCATGGCGATCAGCACCGCTAGCGAGCCGAGCACGGAGCCGGCAAATTGCCAGCCGGGCGCGGCCGCCGCGCTGAACGCCAGCACCGCGGTCAGGCCGGCGCCGGCGCCGGTGCCGACACCCAGCACCTCGGGGCTTGCCAATGGATTGCCGGTGATGCGCTGGATCACCACGCCCGCCACTGCCAGCATGGCGCCGGCGGCCGCCGCCACGCCGATGCGCGGCGCGCGCCAGGCGGCGAGATCAGAAAGCATCTCGCCGCCGGCGACCGACCAGCCGGCCGGCCCGCGCCCGAGAACGAGCGCCACCCAAGCCGCGAGAAGCATCGCCAGCAACAACAGCAGGATGATGAGCCATGGATCGCCGGCCTTGCGCGGGGAAGCGCCATGCGCGCCGAGGTCCGGCCATTCGAGCATGCGCAGCCTTGGCAGCAGCCAGAGCAGAACGGGACCGCCCAGGAGCGCGGTGCCGGCGCCGGTCGGAATGCGCTCGCCACCAGTGCCGGCCGCCAACTGCACCAGCCCGTCCGTCAGCCACAGCAGGATGGCGCCAATCAGCGGCGCGGCGAGCAGCTTTTGCCGCAGCGTTCGCGCGCCCGAAAGCGTGGCGAGCGCGGGCGCCGCAAGGCCGACGAAGCCGATGACGCCGACCTCGGCGACCACGGTGGTGGCCATCCACACGGCAAGCGCGATGACCAGAAAGCGGCTGCTGTGACGCGCGATGCCGAGACCGCGCGCCGAGGCGTCGTCAAGGCCAAGGATCGTCAGGGGCCGCAGTAACAGCAGCGCCGCACCTACGCCGATCGCAAGCCTGACCGCCAAAGCGATGGCCGGTCCCCAGTCCTGCTGGACCAGCGATCCGCCGCCCCAGATGAACAGCGAGAACAGATAGTCGCCATTGGCGAGGATCAAAGCGGCGCTGATGGAGCTGGCGGTCAGCGCCACCATCATTCCCGCAAGCACGACGGAGACGGGCTCCAACCCGCGTCGCCAGGTCAAAGACAGCACAAGCAGCACCGCAACAATGCCACCGGCAAAGGCGACCGGTCCTTGCGACCGTCCCATCAGGAACGGCGCGTAGACGGAGGCCGCCGTCATGGCCAGTTGCGCGCCCGCCGAAATGCCGAGCGTCGACGGTTCGGCCAGCGGGTTGCGCAGCACGTGTTGCAGCAACAGGCCGGACAGGCCAAGAACGGTGCCAGCCAGCACCGCGACCGCAGCGCGCGGCAGCGTGCTGTAGAAAAGGATGACACGGTCGAGGTCGATGCCGTCGCCCGGCGCGGTTGGCCACTGCATGCCGACGCGCCAGGCGAACAGGAGTGCCGCCACTCCGGCCAAAAGACCCCAGAGCGCGATCGGCGACAGCGCATGGCCAGTCGCGGCGGGCTCGGTCATGGCGCGGTCAGCCATGGGCCTGCCCGGCAAGTGCCGCCGTGGCGAGGCGTGCGAAGCGGCGCGCCGAGGGCAGGCCGCCGAAATGATTGATCGGTTCCAGCACCGCGACACGGGCCCCGCGGACCGCCGGCAGTGCGTTCCACAGGGCATTTGCGGGTAGCGAGCGGCCGACATCGGCCGGCAGCGGCGAGACGACGAGGATCGATGCATCGGGAACGCGCGCCAGCGCCTCCAGGCCGACCGGCGCGGCGGCGCTGTAGTCCGTCTCGTCGGTCCAGGCGTTCTTCATGCCGAGGCGCTGAAGCACGTCGCCAAACATCGAATCCCGGCCAAAGGCACGGAAATGGCGTGAATCGCCAAGGCTGATGACGAAGACTGGCCGCCCTGAGCCGACTGGCAGCGCGGCGCGTAATCGGGTGATCTCGACGGCCGTTTCGTCGACATAGCGTTTCGCCTCAGCCTGTCGGCCGAGCTCTTCGCCAAGCGTCAGCGCTGCTGCTTCGGCCAGCGGGTAAGGTGGCACGCCGGGCGCGTAGACCGCTTGCGCAAGCACCGGCGCAATGCGCTCAAGCATGGGACGCTGGTATTCGTAGAAGTTGGAGATGACGATGAGATCCGGGGCGACGATGCGCAGCAGCTCGTAGTTGGGCGTGCCGCGCAGGCCGAGATCGGCTACCGATCGGGGGACGGTCGGCTCGACCGCGATCTTGCGGAACTGGATGAGTTCGGTCGCCGCGACCGGCTCGATGCCGAGCGCCAGCAAGGTTTCCAGCATGCCCCAGTCGATCGCCGCGACGCGCAACGGCGCTGCGCTGGCGGCGACCGGCGGCAGCAAGGCGGCGGCCGCCAGCGCAAGCACCTGCCGCCGGTTGGGGAAGGGGATTATCGCCAAGGTCTATCTTCGTGTTTTACCATGGTCTTTCCCGAAAACCGGTTTCCACTTTTCGGGATCATTGTCTACAACACATGACTACCAAGTCGTATGGGCCTTCAGCTTGAACGACCGGCCTTCGCCATAGGAGCAGGCGACGCTGGTGGTGGTCTGGCAACTGGAGACATAGGTCTTGTCGAACAGATTGGTGATGTTCAGGTCGAGGCCCCAATTCTCCTTCTCGTAGCCGAGCTTCAGATCGGCCAGCGTGACGGCCGGCACCTTGTTTGTGTTCGCATTGTCGGCCCATGAATGGCCGATATAACGAACGCCGGCGCCAATCGAGATGCCGTCATACCAATCGCCGCGGAAAGTGTAGTCGACAGAGGCGGAAGCCATTACTTCCGGCACGATGAAGGGCGTCTTGCCGATGAGCGCCGGGTTGGTGTCCTTGGTGATATCGATGTCGTAGGCGGTAAAAGCACCCGTTACCCTGAAATCCTCGGTGACGTTGACCTTGCCTTCCAGCTCCACGCCGCGCGAGCGCATTTCGCCGGTTTGCATCTGCGTGAAGAGGGTGACGTTCGAAGGCACGTTCTGGCGCGTCAGGTCGAAGAGCGACAAGGTGAACAGGCCATCGATGAAGGTCGGCTCATATTTGACGCCAACCTCGTATTGCACGCCCTCTTCCGGCTTGAACAGATCGCCATTCGCGTCGGTTCCGATGATCGGATTGAAGAAGGTGGCGATGCTGGCATAGGGGGTGACGCCGTTGTCGAACTCGTAGGCAAGGCCGGCGCGGCCGGAGAAATCGCCAACGGTGTTGCTCTGCGTGCTGGAACTCGCTGAGTAAAATGTCGGGCCGTTGTCGGCGCTGAGCCAGCCCCGGTCGTAGCGGCCGTTCAGCGTCACCAGCCAGCCATCGCCGAAACGGAGCTGGTCCTGCGCATAAAAGCCGAGCTGCTTCTGCGTCAGGTCCTGGTTGAGGTAGCTGACACGCGGCGTCAACGGCGCGCCGTAGACAGGGTCGAAGGCGTCGATCGGTGGGGTCGTCCCGAAGAGGGCTGACGACTGCACCTGGTCGATGTTGTAATATTTGTAGTCGATACCGGCCAGCAGCGTGTGTTCCACCGGGCCGGTTTCCACCTTGCCCTCGATCTGCAGGTCCGACAGGAATGTCATGGCATCGGTATTGTGGCCGAAGTTGATGCGGTTGAGCTGTGTCGCACTCGCCCAGCCGTTGGGGTAGATGTTGACCTCGTCGATGGAAGCAGCGCTGAAGCGCATGTTGGAGCGCACGGTCCAGTCATTGTCGAAAGTGTGCTCGAACTCATAGCCAATCGACCCTTGTTCGCGCTTGTAGAGATCGACACTCGGTTCTGTGAAATTGGCGTCGGGATCGATGCGGCCGTAGTTCACACCGCCAAAAATCCTGTCGACGACGGTTCCTTCATAAGGCAGGAAGCCGCCGCCATTGTGGTTCTCGTCGATGTGGCTGAAATTGGCGAGCACGGTCAGCCGGGTCTGCTCGTCGGGCTGCCAGGTGATGCTGGGCGAGATGAAGCCGCGCCAGCCGTCCTGCAGGTCGCTATAGGTATCGCCGCCGGCGACGCGGCCGTTGACGCGGTAGCTGACCACGCCGTCGCTGGCCACGTCGCCAATGTCGAAGCCGAGATAGACATTGCCGGCATCGTTGACGCCGGTCTCGACATAGCGCTGCCTGCCGTCGGGACGCTTGCTGACATAGTTGACGATGCCGCCCGGATTGCTGCCGCCATAGAGCACCGAGGCCGGGCCCTTCAGCACTTCGATGCGCTCGAGCCCGAAGGAATCGACATAGAAGCCGCCGAATGCGTAGCTGAACAGCTGCAGCCCATCCATGTAGACGCCGGTGTCCGTCGCCTGGAAGCCGCGGATGAAAATCCAGTTGGTGTCGCTGTCGGGCCCGAAGGGCTGCGTGAAGACGCCGGCGGTGTAGCGCAGCGACTCGTCGATCTTCTGGGCGCCCTGATCGTCGATTTCCTGGCGGCCGATGACCGAGACGGATTGCGGGATCTCCTTGAGTGCGGTCGCGCTCTTGGACCCGGTCGTGGTCTTCTTGGCGACGACGCCGTCGACCGGTCCGGTCGCGCTGTCGCCGGCATCGCCCTCGACCACCACGGGTTCGAGCTGGGTGGCGGTCTGCGCATCCTGCGCGAACGCGGTCACGGGCGGGATCATGGCGATGGCGGCGCCTGCCAAAAGCAGCTTCATCCGACAGATTCTGTTCATAAGGCAAACCCCAGGTTCTCGAAACGCATATACCTGACTGTTTACCTCAACTTATGTGTGGATCATTGGACGGATTTGCGCGGTTTGTCGGGTTTTGTCCAAAAGGCGGAGCTTGCGGGGAAATGTCATTGGCGCCGGTGGGCGGCCATCCATGCGCCCGGCGTCAGCCCAACGATTGATTTGAACACCCGCGTCAGATGCGCCTGATCGAAAAAGCCGGTGGCTTCGGCGATATCGCCGAGCGACGCCTGTTCATGCGCCATCATGGCCTGGATTTTCCTGACCCGCGCCTGCATCTGCCAGCGATGCGGCGGCACGCCGGTGGCCGCCTTGAAGGCGTGGCTGGTGGCGGTTTCGGACAGGCCGGTCAGGCCGGCGAGATCGGCGAGGCGAATCTTGCCCAGGCAATGCGCGTCGATATAGTCGGTGACCAGGCGCAGCTTGCGGCGGGACAGCGGCGCGCGGCGCCGTTGTCCGTCCGGTCGGCCTATATCAAAAAGCCCGGCGAACAACGCGTTCAACAGGCCTTCGCCATAGAGATCGTGCATCGGCAGGCCGCTGTCGCATTCGGCCGCGATCAGGCTGGCGAGCGCTGCGATCCGATCGTCGCAAAACTGGAAGCCGCCTCGTCGAAATGCAGATCGAGATGCTTGATGCGGCGCAGGCCCCCGACCCAGCCCCTGATCGGCACTCCCGCCGGTATGTAGGCCATGGAAAATGCCCGGTCGTGACGGCGCAATTCGCCCCGCGCCCCTTCGACGAAAAAGGCGCCGTCGCCATCCACCTTCAGCGTGACAAAGAGCCGGGGATCGGGAGACACATAATAGCCTTCCGCTTTGTCCCCGCATGAAACGTCCCAGAGGTCGGCGACGACGCCGTCCCAGACATGCCCTTTCAGGCCGCCTATGACGGAAAAACCCTGAATGCGACTTTCCATGCGCGGAGCGAAGGCCACTTTCGTTTCCCTGTAATGGCATGATTTCTCGGCCTTGATATATTTCATGATAGAAATTATCAAGTTTTGTTGGGAAACAACAGTGGTCAATCGCTTCGAGGTTTGGCGAAAGCCGAAGCAACATCCGATCTCCCCCGCAAAAGGGGAGATCGGCAGCTTCGCCGACGGCGAGCTTTTTGGACCCTAATTTCGCGCTGCTTCGAGACGCGCGCGAAATTCCGCGAGCTCCGCCTCGGCGATGCCGGCGACTTCGGCGTCGCTGGGATAGCTCCCGCCAGCGACCTCCCTGCGAAAGCCCGACAGCGCCTCGACCCGCGCGTCCCTGACGGCCTTGTGCAAGGCGGCCAGATTGCCCCAGGCTCGCGCGTGGCGCGGCAGCCGGGCGCTCTCGCCGCAAATGTCCGAGGTGAACAGGAAGATGACGTCGGCGGCAGTGCCCGAGCCGAGCGAGACGGTGACGAGCGAGGTGCGGCGGTTGATCTCGGCCATCACCTCAGCCGCGATGATTTCGCATTCGACGGCGAAGGCGCCGGCATCCTCGAGTCGCCGGAAGCGGTCCCACAGCTCGATCGCTTCGGCCGAGGTCTTGCCGACCGCCCTGATGCCGCCGACCCAGGTGGATTTGCGGGGCACGAAGCCGAGATGGCCCATGACAGGTATCTGTTCATTGGCGAGCAGCCGGACGCTGTCATGGCCGCGCCCGGTGATCACCGCATCGGCGCCTGAGGTGATGGCGCTAAAGGCGGTGCGCAGGATCTCGTCGCCGGTGACGGCGTCGGCGAAGCCGAGGGCAGCGGTGACGAAAACGCGGCGCGATCCTTCGCGCACGCGCAAGACGTTGGCGGCGCGGCAGACCACCATCTCAATGCCGGCGGCCTCAGCCGCCGCCGCCTCATCGGCTGTCTCCGCCGTCACCTGGGCGGCATGACGCCCGGTTCCCTTGAGCGCGCGCAGATCCGCGACGGTTACGCTGCGCTCGACCTCGCGGCCACCGAAATCGAAGATGCGCGGCATCTCAGCCTTTCATCTTTTTGGCGTAGTAGTCGGGCGCGACGACACCTGGCTTGGAGAACCATGCGGGCACGTCGACGCCTGAATAAAGCAGGATGTTGCCCCACGGATCGAAGGCGCCGGTGCGCACGATGACCTTGGCCTTCGCCGCCATCTCGCCGAGGATGGTTTCGTGCTTCGTCGTCTCGAAGTCGGCGTCGGGGAACAGCCGCTTCAGCTTGGCCAGCAGCGGCGCATTGTGCACCGGCAGCGTGTCGGCATAGCCGACGCGCTCGGCGATGAAACTGGCGGCGATCGGCGCCAGCACCGTTTCGAGGTCCGGCACGTCGGGCGAGATGGCGAGGTCGATGCGCCAGGCGCTTGAGGGGATCGGAAAGCCCGCATCGCAGACGATCATCAGGTCGCCATGGCCCATCGCGGCGATGGCGTGCGCCAGTTCGGCATTGAGCAGCCGGTTTCGGTTCATGTCGTTTCCTTCTTTGTTGTCTTTAGGGGCCATGTTGTCTTCAAGGCCTGGGCGTAGAGCGCATCGGCCTTGGCCCGCTGGGGCAGGCCGGGAATGACGCCGAGTTCGGTGCAGGCGATCGCGCCGCAGACGACTCCGAAGCGGACCGCCTCGACGATATCGCGGCCTTCGGCGAGCGCCACCGCGAAGCCAGAGTTGAACGCATCGCCGGCGCCGGTCGTGTCGACCACGCTGACCGGCACCGCCGGCACCATCACATCGAGCTCGTCGGTCAGGATCAGCGCGCCGCTGCGGCCGAGCGTCACCACGACGTTGCGGACACCGCGGCGGCGCAATTCGCCGGCGAGTTCGCGCGAGGAGCGCGCATCGTCGGCAGGCAGGCCAAGCAGGATGCGCAGTTCGCTCTCGTTCGGAGTCAGATAGTCGACCGAGGCGAAGATCGCGTCCGGAAGCTGGCGTGCCGGCGCGGGATTGAGGATGGTGCGGGCGCCATGCTTGCGGCCGAGCTCCATGGCGCGGGCGGCAGCGGCGATCGGCACTTCGAGCACGGTCATGACGACGTCGCTTTGCGCGATGCGCTGGTCTGCCGTATCGACGGTCTCGGCATCCATCAGCTCGTTGGCGCCCATGTCGAGGATGATGAAATTCTCGCCCTTGTCGTTGAGGATGATGAAGCCGACGCCGGTGGCGCGCTCGGTGCGCGTCGTGACCAGGCTCGAATCCACGCCTTCCTCGGCATAGAGATCGGTGGCGATGCCGGCCAGCTTGTCGGCGCCGATGATGGCGACCAGCGACGAGGCGGCACCCAGCCTTGCCGTGGCGACAGCCTGGTTGGAGCCCTTGCCGCCCGGCCCCATGTCGAAATCGGTGCCGAGCATCGTCTCGCCGAAGATCGGCAGCTTGGGCGCCCGCATGGTGAGCCCGACCGCGAAGCTGCCGACGATTGTGATCTTGGGCGTGATCTGGGGTCTGGTGGTCATCAATGCCTCGTTCAATGCCTCATTCAGGACGCCATGGCGCGCGCCAGGATCGCTTCCTCGTTGATGCCGGCGCCGGTCAGCTCGCCCGAGATCCGGCCGTTGCGCAGCACCAGAACGCGTTCGGCGTTCATGATCAATTCCGGAATCTCCGACGAGATCATGACCACCGCCACGCCTTCGCCGGCAATGCCGCGCAGGATGGCGTAGATCTCGGCCTTGGCGCCGACATCGACGCCGCGCGTCGGCTCGTGCAGGATCAGCACACGTGGGTTGGTGACGAGGCTGCGCCCGAGGATGATCTTCTGCTGGTTGCCGCCGGACAATGTCGCCAGTCTCTGGCCAAGATGTGAAATGCGCGCGTCGAGCCGGGCAACCTGCGCGCGTGCCTCTCGGCGGACCGCCCCGCGCCGCATGAAGCCGGCAAGCGAAAAGCGCGGCAGCGAGGCCGAGACGACATTGTCGGCGACGCTCATCGCCAACAGCGCGCCGGCGCCGCGCCGGTCCGCCGGCACCAGGGTCATGCCGTTGCGGATCGAGGCGTGCGGATCGGCGGCGCGCAATTCCTTGCCGTCGATGCTGATGCGGCCGTCACGGCTGCACAGGCCGAACAGCGCTTCGCCAAGCGTGTCCTTGCCGGAATCCGGCAGGCCGCCAATGCCGAGGATTTCGCCGGCGCGTGCGTGAAAGCTCAAGCCATCGAGGCCATCTGCTGTCAGCTCCTCGACCGACAGCACGATCGGCGCGGCATCAGATCGCGCCTCGGGCTGCAGCGACCACTGCGCCGCCGTGTCGAGATCGCGGCCGACCATGGCGCGGATCAGCCGGTCTTCCGACAGGCCGTCATTGTCCAGCGTCTCGATGGTGCGGCCGTCGCGCATCACCGTGATGCGGTCGGCAAGGTCGAGCACTTCCTTCAGATGATGCGAGACGTAGATGACGGTGACGCCTTCGCCGCGCAATTGCCGGACGATGTCGAACAGCCGCCCGCTCTCGCGTTTGGAAAGTGCCGAATTCGGTTCGTCGAGGACGAGCACGCGGGCGCGCTGGCGTATGGCGCCGGCGATCTCGACCAGCTGCATTTCCGCGACGGAAAGCCGGCCGACCCTGGTATCGGGATCGAGCTTGCCCATGCCCAGGCGAGCCAAGGCCGCGCGTGCCTCGCGTCGCATCTTGTCACGCGGCACCAACGACACTGCGGAGCGCGCCGCCATGTCCGACATCATGATGTTGTCGGCGATGGTCAGCGTCGGGCAGAGCGCCAGTTCCTGGTAGACAACGGTGATGCCGGCGGCCCGGCTGGCGAGCGGCGAGGCGATGGTGGCCTGTCTGCCGTCGATGCGGATTTCGCCGCTGTTCGGCTGCAGGTCGCCGGCAAGGATGTTCATCAAGGTCGACTTGCCGGCGCCGTTCTCGCCGATGACGGCATGCACTTCACCGGGACGGAAGTCGACGGAAATACGGTCGAGCGCCAGCACGCCGGGAAACCGCTTGGTCAGGCCGGAGATTTCGACGATAGGGGCAGGCGTCTGTTGCTCGGTCATGAGGCTGGCTGAACGGAGAGCTGCCGACCTCAGGGCCGGCAGTTCTTGTTACGCTGGCATGTTACTTCTTGGCGACCTCGGCGATGTTTTCCTTGGTGTAGACGCCGACGCCGGTGTCGAGATTTTCGATCGGCTGACCTTTCAGGAACTGGACGATCAGGTCGACCGCGGCAAAGCCCTGCTTTTCGGGCGCCTGGTCGATCGTCGCCTGGACATTGCCGTCCTGGACGAGCTGTACCGTCTGGTCGAGCAGGTCGAAGCCGACCACCTTGACCTTGTCGGCCGCCTTGTTGCGTTCGACCCAGGTGCCGGCGGCCGGCGTCGAGCAGCATTCGAGCGACAGCACGCCTGATATCGCCGGATTGGCCAGCATGGCGTTCTCGATCGCGGCATAGATCTTCTGCGGGTCGGTGCCGGTGTTGAGCGTGGAGACCACCTCGATGCCGGGCTCGGCCTTGAGCGCCTCGCGCGCACCCTTTTCGCGGTCAAGCGACCACTGGGCGGCGGCGTCGATCGTGGTGATCATCACCTTGCCCTTGCCGCCCAGCACCTTGGCCATCAGCTTGCCGGCCTCACGGCCCGACTGGACGAGATCCTGGCCGGCGAAGGCGAGGCGCTTGCTCTCCGGATTGTCGGTGTTGAAGGTCACCACCGGGATGCCGGCGGCGATGACGCGGTCGATCAGCGGCGCCAGCGCATCGGTCGAGACCGAGGAGATCGCCAGCCCGTCCATTTTGCCCATCAGCGTCTCGATCTCGCTGATCTGGCCGTCGGCATCGGCGCCGACGGGACCGATAAACTGGGCGCTGACCTTGTCCTCCGTGGCGGCGCGCTCGACCCCGGTCTTCATGAACGGCGCGAATTCGTTGGAGACGTCATGATAGGAGACATAGATGTCGAGCGGCTGACCGGCGGCGATCTTGGCCTTGATGCGGTCGGCCAGCGCGAAATCGGCGAGCTTGGCGCCGGCATGGGCCGACAGCGGCAGCAGGCTGAGTGCGGCTGCGAGAATGACGTGTCTGAGTTTCATGGATAGTCCTCCCTTGTTTGGCCCTTGATTTGACCTGTTGGTTGCTCTGCTTCAGTTGGTCCGGCGCGTGCTCCATTTGTCGATGCCGACCGCAATGATGATGACCAGACCGATCATCAGCTCCTGGACGAAGGGCGACACGCCCATCAGCACCAGCCCGTTGCGCATGACGCCGATGATCAGCACACCGAGTATGGTGCCGAGGATCGTGCCTTCGCCGCCCGACAGCGAAGCGCCGCCGACGATGGTGGCCGCGATGACGTCGAGCTCCAGCCCGACCCCGGTGCGTCCGGCCTGGCCGCTCGGCAGGAAGGCCATGCTCAAAATGCCGGCGAAGGCGGCCAGCACGCCGATCAGCACGAAAGCGCAGATCTTGACCGAATTGACGGAGATGCCGGAGACGCGTGCCGCCTTGGCGCTGCCGCCGACGGCGTAGACGCGGAAGCCGAAATTGGAGAAGGCCACCACCATCCAGGCGAGTGCGGCGATGATGACGAAAAAGACGAGCTGCATCGGGATGATGCTGAACAGATAGCCCTGGCCCATGAAGCCGAAAGACTGCAGGACGCCGGGAAGGGCGCCATTGCGGGCATTCACGGTCACCGGCTGGCCGTTGGTCAGGATGAGGGCGGCACCGCGCACGATGGAGAGCATGCCGAGCGTCGCGATCAGCGAAGGCAGGCGGCCATAGGTGGAGAGCACGCCGTTGATGAGGCCGATGGCGACGCCGGTGGCGAGGCCCACGCCGATTGCCGGCAGCAGCGCCCAGCCGGCGATGATCAGCATGCCGGTGGCGAGGCCGGAGAACGCATAGGTCGAGCCGACCGACAGGTCGACTTCGCCGGCGATCAGCACGAACGTCATGCCGACCGCCATGATCCCGAGCAGGGAGATCTGGCGACCGACATTGAGCAGGTTCAGCGAAGTCAGGAATCCGTCGGTGGCGAAGGACAAAAACAGGCACAGCACGAGCAGCGCGATGAACACGCCCGCCTCGCGCGCCCGCAACAGCCGCGCCAACGTCAATCGGTCCGTGGCCGGCGCGCGCGCGCCGCTCCTGACCGCATCGGCCATACAGCAATCCTCCCTGCGTGTGGCGAGAGGCCGGTCGCGACCGGCTCCGCTACTCTTCTCCCGTTCTTCCGTCATCGACCCGGGCTGAGCTCGCGCCCCGATCGATGCATGAGAGCCTGATCGTCCGAAACAGATTCAGGATGCGGCTCTATCTCTTTGTTCGACCTGATCTTTTCCAACCCGAAGGTCAGGGATCAAGGTCCGGACGGGTGTGACCGCCCGCGCCTCGTTTTCGTTGTCAGGACGCCTTGCGGAAGGAACCGGCCGGCACCTTGTGCAACTCGTCGTAGTTTCCGTATTCGCGCACCTTCTTGAACGGCGCGTTCTCGATGGCGTTGTAGGAGCAGATATAGCCCCAGCGATAGGTATTAGAACGGTTGGCGTCGGAGCGATGCAGCAGATTGCCGTCGAAGATCAGCGCGTCGCCGGCTTCCATCTCGACATAGATATGCTTGTAGCGCTTCAGCGCGGCTTCCAGATGCTCCTGCTCGACATTGGTCTGGTCGTTCTCGCGGATGTGGTTGAGGCGGCCGAGCTTGTGCGAACCCTTGAGCACCTGCAGGCAGCCATTCTCGCGGGTCGCCTTGTCGAGCGCGACATAGATGCTCATCATGTCCGGCGCGAGACAGCCGTAATTGTACCAATAGCCGAAATCCTGATGCCATTCCCAGGCGCCACCTTCGTTGGGCTGCTTCATCGTCATCTTGTGGCTGTAGAGATAGATCGGCTTGCCGACCGCGGCCTCGGCAAGATCGACCATGCGCTCGTCGCGTGCTAGCAGCCCGTATTTGTCGTCCTCGGCCTTGGTCCACATCTTCAGAAGCGTGGTCTTGCCTTCCTTGTCGCCCTTGGCCATCACGGAGCCGCTCTTGTTTTCCGCTTCCAACTGCTTGCGGGCGTGGTCGCGGAAGTCGTTCACCTCCGCCGTGGTCAGCAGCCCCTGGCGAATGATGTATCCGTCGCCGGCGTAGCGCTCCTTTTCAGCCTTGGTCATCGCGAGCATCGTCTTGCCTCCCTGGTCTTCGCGAACCGGGCCGTCATTGGCGCCGTGCGCCTTGAAAGCCCGGAGCAAGGCGAGATTTCGGGCTGATGAATGCCGACCTCGCCTGCCTCTTGAGGACGACCATAACGCCGCTTGCCAGGGAACAAAATGGACAGCAGGGCGCAGTTTTTGTATAAAACACGCATGAAGGCAAGAACGTCGGTTCTCGAGAGTTTCCACTATGTGCCGGCCGCCGGCTGGACGCGCACGGCGTTCAGCGTTCTGCGCGCCGGCAAGGTCGCCGCGGCGCCGGATTACCGGATAGAACGCGCGGCCTATCCCGGCCAGGACATCCTCTACTGCCTGTCGGGCCGCGGCGTCGTCGAAACGCTGGGGCAGCGGCTGGAGGTACGCCCGGGTCAACTGGTGTGGATGGCGAACGAGGCGCCGCATGTCCATGCCGCCGACGAGCACGACCCGTGGAGCCTGCTCTGGTTCAGGCTCGACGGGCCGGACCCGGCGATCCTGCGCCGCAAGCTGTTCGGCGAGGGCAGCTTGCGGACCGTGTTCACCGACGCAGTGAACCCGGTGCCCTGGTTCGAGCGGCTGTTTTCGGCGCTGCGGCGACGCGACGCCAGTCTCGATCTCAGGCTCAACCAACTGGTCGCCGAATTCGTGCTTCTGGTCGACCGCGCGCTGGCCGGCACCGGCACCGACGATCTGCCGAAGGCACTGGCCGCCGCCGTGGACGCGATGCGTGGCGAACCCGGATTCGCCTGGAGCGCGCCGGATCTGTTCTCTGTTACCGGCCTTGGCCCTTCGCAGATCCGGCGGCTGTTCCAGAAGCATCTGCGCACGAGCCCGCATCAATGGCTGATGCGCGAGCGGCTGATGCAGGCGCAATCGCTGCTGGTGCAGAGCGACCAGCCGCTGGCCGAAATCGCCGAGGCCTGCGGCTTCTGCGACGTCTATCATTTCGGGCGGGAGTTCAAGCGCTCGGTGGGAATCTCGCCGGCCGCCTGGCGCCGCAGCGAATTGGGCACCGGGCCGGGATACTGAGAGCCCGCAGCCGCAAGCTGTCCAGAACTTGCGATATCCCTAATATAAGCGCACACTTCCGAGTTGGACGGCGGGAGAATGGCTCATAAGCAAAGCGGGAGGAAATCATGAACAGCATGAGCCTCACTACACTCGAACGCGGCAAGACGACGATCGATGCCGCGGCCCTGGAGGCGCTTTCGACGCAGTTACGCGGCACGGTGCTGAGGGAGGGCGATGGCGCCTATGACGAGGCACGCAGCATCTGGAATGCCATGATCGACCGGCGGCCGGGGCTGATCGTGCGCTGCGCCGGCGCCGCCGACGTTATCGCGGCCGTGAATTTCGCCAGGGAAAACCGGCTTCTCGTCGCGGTTCGCGGCGGCGGCCACAACATTGCCGGCAGCGCCGTCTGCGACGGCGGCCTGATGATCGATCTTTCGCCGATGAAATCGGTGCGGGTCGATCCGCCGACGCGGCGGGTGTGGGTGGAGCCCGGGGCGACGCTTGCCGATGTCGACCAGGAAACACAGGCTTTCGAACTGGCGATACCGACCGGCATCAACTCGACCACCGGCATATCCGGCCTGACGCTGGGCGGCGGCTTCGGCTGGCTGACGCGGAAATTCGGCCTGACCATCGACAATCTTCTCAGCGCCGATGTGGTGACCGCCGACGGCAAGCTGCTGCGCGCCAGCCAGACCGAGAATCCGGACATGTTCTGGGCGCTGCGCGGCGGCGGCGGCAATTTCGGCATCGTCACGGCTTTTGAGTTCAAGCTTCACCGGGTCGGTCCCCAGGTTCTGTCGGGGCTTGTCGTTCATCCTTTCGCCGATGCCCAAGCGGTGCTGCGGGAATATCGTGACGCGCTTGAGTTGGCGCCGGACGAACTGACCTGCTGGGTGGTCATGCGGCAGGCGCCGCCACTGCCCTTCCTACCGGCCGAATGGCACGGCAAGGAGGTTCTGGTTCTGGCCATGTGCTACTGCGGCGACCTTCAGGAGGGAAAGAGAGCGACGAAAAGGCTTCGCGCCATCGGCACGCCGATCGTCGATGTCGTCGGTCCCAATCCGCTCACCGGCTGGCAGCAGGCATTCGATCCGTTGCTTACGTCAGGCGCCCGCAACTATTGGAAGAGCCATGATTTCACCGGACTTTCCGATAGCGCGATCGAGGTCGTCACATCAGCGATAGCAAAGCTTCCGGGGCCAGAGTGCGAAATATTCATCGGCCATGTCGGCGGTGCGGCGGGCCGGGTGAAAGCCGACGAAACGGCGTTCCCGCAACGCAGCGCGCATTTCGTCATGAATGTCCACGCGCGCTGGCGCGAACCGAAAATGGATAAGGCCTGCATCGATTGGGCCCGCGGTATCTACGAGGCGACCAGGCCCTATGCCGCCGGCACGGCCTATGTGAATTTCATGCCCGAGGACGAGGCGGATCGGGTCGAAGCGGCCTATGGCGGCAACTATCGGCGGCTTGTGGAGATAAAGCAGCGCTACGACCCGCTGAACCTGTTCCGCATGAACCAGAATCTGCGGCCGAAGGAAAAACTGCAGGCCGCGTAGGCTGGGCGCATGATGCAACGCCCGCGCCTCTGACAGTAGAAGCGCGGGCCGGTTCGGATGGCGGGCTGTTACCGGACCTTTTGCCGGAACTTCGAATGACAGCTTGAGCAATTCTGCAGGATGAGATGCAGGAGGTGCTCGGCTGGAAGTTTGGCGGGATCGGCCTCCGCCGCCGGCCGTTTGCCGAGCAGGCTGCCGCCGCCCATCGCCGGGCCGGAACCCATTCTCATATCGCTGGTGATGCCGACCGGTGCCTGCCTGGCCTTGGCGGCCAGTGCCTCGGCCAGCGTCCCCATGTGATTTGCCAGCGCCTCGAATTCCGCACGGGCTTGTTCAATTTCCAACCTGGCGCCTGAAGGCGCGCCCAATGTCGCGCTGGGAAATTCCGCGATCAGGGCAGGGCCGGTGCGGGCGCGGATGGTCTCGGCCACCGCCTTGAAGGCCGCGGCGTCATAGGCCTGTCTGCCGTCGAACATTCCGGCAATGGTTTTCGCGGCGGCGGCCATCTCCTTCATCGAAGCCTGGCGTGCCTTGACTCTGAAGACGCGCAGGCAAGCGAGAGCGCCGCGGCAGCCCATTTCACTGGACCAGGCCTTCTCCCGCCAGCTCGTCGATGATCGGGCAATCCGGCCTGTCGTTGCCATGGCAGTGCTCGACCAGGTGATGCAGCAGATGGCGCAAGCCGTTGAGTTCGGCGATCTTCCTGTCGATCTCCACCAGCCTGGCTTCGGCAATGGCCTTGACGTCCGCGCTGTCGCGGGCCCTGTCCTGGTAAAGCGACAGCAACTGGCGGCATTCGTCGACGGAAAAGCCAAGGCTGCGCGAGCGTTGTAGAAATTTCAGGCGATGAATGTCGGAGGCCGAATAGTCGCGATAGCCATTGTCCGTCCGGGCCGGGCGCACAAGACCTATATCCTCGTAGTAGCGGATCGTCTTGGATGGCAGGCCGGTTTTTTCGGATGCGATGCCGATGTTCATGGTAGAAAGTCTCCTCAGGCTTGCACGTCGACGATGCCCATCATGCCGAGCTGCTCGTGCTCGAGGATATGGCAGTGATACATGCGCGGCCCCGGCCGGTCCTGCCGTAGCAAGAGCCGCACCGTCTCGCCGCGCGCCACGTTCACCGTGTCCTTCCAGGCCCGGTAGGCCGGTTTCCTGACCTTGCCGCCGCGTTCGTACTCGACCACCTGGAACTGCGTGCCATGCACATGGAAGGGATGGTCCATGTCCGCCTTGTTGACGATCTCCCAAAGCTCGACCTCGCCTGCCTTGGCGACGGTATCGACACGGTTCATATCGAAGGTAGCGCCGTTGATCAGGAACCCCATCTCCATGCCGTTGGCATTCATGGCCATGGTTTCGGTGAAAACGAAGCGCCGGCTGACCGAGGGCGCATCAAGCCGCGCGATCGGCCGCAGCATGTCCGGCAGCGGCGGGACCGGTTCGGCCGGCGTCTGCGACACATGGGCGGTGAGCAGTGTCAGGCCGGCATCGGCAGGTCGGCCGGCACCCATCCAGCCGCGATCGTAGTCGAGCGTGTACAGCGTGACCGGCCCGGGCTTGTCGAAGGAGACAATCAGGTCGAGGCGTTCCGCCGGGCTGAGCAGGATGTCGTCGGCTGCGACCGGCGCCTCCAGCAGGCCGCCATCCGTTCCGATGATTGTGATGGGCGCGCCGTCAAAGGAGAGTCGCAAGAAGCGCGCGTTCGTCGCATTGTAAAGCCGGAAACGCCGCTTCGTGCCAAAGGGGACTGTTAGCGCGGGATTCTTCTGTCCGTTGACCAGCACATGGTCGCCGACGCGCCCGTTCATCAGGTCAACCATCGTATTGCCGGGCAAGGTGCCATCGGCCGCAAGGCGTAGGTCGGTGAATACCAGCACGGTATCTCCATAGGCGGCCGGAATCGGATCGACCTTCGGCTTGACCACGAATGCGCCGGCAAGGCCGCGATAGACCTGCTCGGCCGTCTTGCCGTGCGGATGCGGGTGATACCAGTAGGAGCCGGCGCTGCCTTCGGGCAGGTCGAAGCTGTAGGTGCGATCGATGCCCGTCGCGACCGGGTCCATCGGATTGCCGTCCTGATCGGCCGGCACGGGCATGCCGTGCCAATGGATGGTGCTCGCCTCGTCCGGGATGCGGTTGGCGAAGGTGATCTCGACGCGGTCGCCCTCGACCGCCTCGATCAGTGGCCCGGGGCTGGTGCCGTTATAGCCGAGGATCGGCGTGTCCAGCCCTTCCGCAAAACGCATCGTAGCGGACTCAGCCGTCAGCTTCGCCCTGAACAGGCCAGGCGTGCTGGCTTCGTTAGCGAGGCGGGACAAGTCGCGAAGTGCTTCTCCTTCGGGCAGCGCGACAGCGCTCTGCGGCGGCGCGGCCATGTCGTGGCCCATGCCGGACATGTCATCCATCTTCATTTGAGCGAAAGCGGGCCGGCTCGCAAAAACGGTCGCAAGACCTGCCGCTAGAAAACCGCGTCGATGCATCTGCTGTCTCCCCGTATCAGAGCCGATGGATGTGTCATCCGACCACCTTCCCAATTAATCTAAGGGCTCCAGTAGCTGGAAGGTCAAGCTGTGCTACTCACTGCCGCCGCAGGCGCGCGAATAATTGCCGTTGCCGTTCCCGCTGAGGTTTTCGATTGCGATATCCGGTTCACTTGCCAGACCTTGCCTGCGCGGCGGGCGGCCGAATCCAATGGCTGCGCCGTTTTCAGGGACTATGCCCGCTTCCTCGCCGCCTACAAGAAGGGCAAGATCAAGCGCCTGGTCGTGGTGCCGCGCCTGAACGAGCCGCTGACGCGAGCCGCCCAGGACGGGCGAGGGGCTTAGGCGCCGGGCGCAAACCTCTAACGTCGGAGGGGACAGAGGGGGTGCGAAGGATCGCTACAGAACGGCTTTCATTCTGTTCTACTACATTCTTCGGTATGACGTTCCCCCCGATTGTCAGCAGCCGCCACTGAAACCGTTTTCATTCCCGGCCGGGCGGACTATGACTGGCCGGGGCGGGTCGGCTCCGGTTTCACCAAGAGGTTGTCATGACAATACGCGCTGTCGTCTGGGGCGAGAATATCCATGAGCGGACCAACGAGGTGGTCGCGGGCATTTACCCCGAGGGCATGCACGCGACGATCGCCAAGGCGCTGAATTCCGACAAGGCGATCTCCGCCTCGACCGCGACGCTCGAGCAGCCTGAACACGGCCTGCCGGCCGACCGCCTGGCGGAAACCGATGTGCTTGTGTGGTGGGGGCATAAGGACCATGGCGCGGTCGCCGACGAAATCGTCGAGCGCGTGGCGCGCCGCGTCTTCGAAGGCATGGGGCTGATCATTCTCCATTCCGGCCATTTCTCAAAAATCTTCAAGAGGCTGATGGGCACGCCGTGCACGCTGAAATGGCGCGAGGCCGGCGAGCGCGAGCGGCTCTGGGTGACCAGTCCCAGCCATCCGATCGCCGCCGGGATCGGCGAATATTTCGAGCTCGAAAACGAAGAAATGTATGGCGAGCAGTTCGCCGTGCCGGAGCCGCTGGAGACGGTTTTCATCTCCTGGTTCCAGGGCGGCGAAGTGTTCCGGTCGGGGCTGACATATCGCCGGGGCGCCGGCAACATCTTTTATTTCAGGCCGGGGCACGAGACCTACCCGACCTATCACGACGCCAACGTCCACAAGGTGCTGCGCAATGCGGTGAAATGGGCGCACAACCCGCAAGGCGCCAATCCGGCCATCCTCGATGCGCCGAACGTGCCGGTGGAAAAGGCGCTCGAGCCGATCGTCGAGCGCGGCGGCAAGCTTCATGCCGCCGGCGAAGCCGGCTTTCGTTGAGGGTAAGAAAATGCGTCTTTTGATACTGGGCACCGGCTGGATGGCGCAGGAGCACGCCCGGCAGTTCGGCAAGATCGATGGCGCCGAACTGGTCGGCGCCGTCGATGTCGACAAGAAGCGTGTCGACGAATTTTCCGACAGCCACGGCATTCCCAACCGGTTCACCTCGCTGGAGGATGCGCTGGCGTGGGGTGCGTTCGATGCTGCGGCCAACGTGACGCCGGATCGCATCCACCATCCGACCACGATGATGCTGGTCGCGGCGGGCAAGCCGGTGCTGTGCGAAAAGCCGCTGGCCGAAAACTTCGAGAAGGCCAGCGAGATGGCCGATGCCGCCGAGCGGGCCGGCATCATCAACATGGTCAACCTGACCTATCGCAATGTGGCGGCGCTGCAGAAGGCGCGCGCCATGGTGCTGGCCGGCGAGATCGGCCAGGTCCGACATGTCGAGGCGTCCTATCTGCAGAGCTGGCTGGTGTCCAGGTTCTGGGGCGACTGGCGAACCGATCCGAAATGGCTGTGGCGCCTGTCGCGCGGCCACGGCTCCAATGGCGTGCTGGGCGATGTCGGCATCCACATCCTCGATTTCGCCAGCTATGGCGCCGCACTCGACATCGATCATGTGTTCTGCCGGCTGAGAACCTTCGACAAGGCGCCCGGCAACCGGATCGGCGAATACGACCTCGACGCCAATGACAGCTTCGCCATGGCGCTGGATTTCTCCAACGGCGCGTTCGGCATGGTGCATGCCAGCCGCTGGGCGACCGGCCATCTCAATGAATTGCGGCTGCGCATCTATGGCGACAAAGGCGGCATCGAAGTCGTGCACAATCTGAACGGCTCGGAGCTGAAAGCGTGCACAGGCGAGGACATCGAGAACGCCAAATGGCAGGCCCTCGATCCCGGCTCGGTGCCGACCAACTACCAGCGCTTTGTCGATGCGGTGCAGAGTGGCATTCAGGCCGAGCCGTCGTTCCGCCATGCAGCCGAATTGCAGAAGGTGCTGGATCTTGCCGTCGTCTCGGATGAGAAACGGGCAGAGCTCAGGGCACACGCCGATACGCAGTGATATTTTCGAGGAGGAGCCAGCCATGGTCACGCCGCGCCGAATGTTCCTGCGGTCAGCTTTCCGCAACCTGTTCGGGTGAACCGGTACGGGTTTCGGTATGCCACTGCCTGGCTTGCAAGCGGCGCACCGGCAGCGCGTTCAGCTTCAATGCGCGGTTTCCCGAGCACAAGGTCTCGATCGAGGGACGTTCGGTGGAGTTCACGCGCATTGGCGAGCAGGGCGGCCGCGTCACCTACAATTTCTGCCCGGACTGCGGCACCAGCGTCCACTACCGGATTGACACGCAGCCCGGCCTGATCGCCATCCCGGTCGGCGCCTTTGCCGATCCGTCTTTCCCGCAGCCCTTCCAGTCCTTCTATCATGATAGCCGACGCTGCCAGTGGGTCGAGGTTCGTGCCGAACCGTTGGCGACCTTCGGCTGAAGTGCCGAAACCAGGCAACTAATGCCGCAGGATCTTGCTCAGAAAAGCGCGGCTGCGGTCGGTCTTCGGGTTGGAGAAGAACTCATCGGGCGTGCCGCTCTCGACGATGGCGCCGGCATCCATGAACACCACGCGCTGGGCGACCTTGCGGGCAAAGCCCATTTCGTGCGTCACCACCATCATGGTCATGCCTTCCTCGGCGACCGCGACCATGACGTCGAGCACTTCCGAAATCATCTCGGGATCGAGCGCCGAGGTCGGTTCGTCGAAGAGCATGATCTTGGGGCGCATGCCGAGGCAGCGGGCGATCGCCACGCGCTGCTGCTGGCCGCCTGACAGTTGCGCGGGATAGGCGTCGACCTTGTCGGCAAGGCCGACCTTGGCGAGCAAATCGCGCCCGGCCTGCTCGGCTTCAGTGCGCGGGATCTTGCGCACATGGATGGGAGCGAGCGTGACGTTCTCCAGCGCTGTCTTGTGCGGATAGAGGTTGAACGACTGGAAGACGAAGCCGATCTCCGTCCGCAGCCGCGTCATGTTGGTGGCGGGGTCGCCGAGGCGCTGGCCGTCGACCACCAGATCGCCGTCGCGGATCGTCTCCAGCCCGTTGATGCAGCGGATCAAGGTGCTCTTGCCCGAACCGCTCGGGCCGCAGACGACGACCACCTCGCGCGGCTCGACGCTCAGCGTGATATCCTTCAGCACATTGAGCGCGCCGAACCATTTGTTGACACCGCGAAAATCGATCATGCCGGTTTTGGTCATATTGCCTGACCCTTGGGGTTCGATGTCACAACTGCACCTCGCCATGGGCCGCGCCCATGCGCTGCTCCAGCCGTCTCGCCAGCATGATCAGGGGATAGCAGACGATGAAATAGCCGAGGCCGATGAGGAAGAAGACAAGCAGCCCGTTCGGCACACGCTGCACCACCAGCCAGCCGACGCGGGTGAGGTCGGTGAGGCCGATGGCCGAGACGACCGAGGAGTCCTTGATGAGCAGCACATATTGCCCGACCAGCGGCGGCAGCACGATGCGCATCGCCTGCGGCAGCACCACCTGGCGCATGCGCTGCCAGCGCGACAGGCCGGACGCCAGCGCCGCCTCGACCTGGCCGGTCGGCACAGAGCGGATGCCGGCGGCGACGATCTCGCAGATGAAGCAGGCGGCCAGATTGGTCAGCGCGATGATGCCGGCGGTGAAGGCGTCGAGCTCTATGCCGAGTTCCGGCAGGATGAAGAAGATCAGGAAAATCTGCACCAGGAACGGCGTGCCGCGGATCAGGTCGACCCAGGCGCCGATCACGCTGCTGATCAGGCGGTTGCCGCCGGTTCGCAGGATGCCGAGGCCAAAGCCGAGCAGCGTGCCCAGCACCAGGCTGATCAGCGACAGCACCACGGTCACGCCGAGGCCGCGCAAGGCGAGGGGATAGCTGCCGGCGAGGCTTTGCAGCTGCTGCCAGATCATGTGCTGCTCCTTGCCGGCTGCAGGCCGATCCAGCGCCCGGACAGTGCCGCCAGTCCCTTGAGACAGTAGTAGAGCAGGAGATAGAAGGCAGCGATGGTGATGAAGCCTTCCGCCGGCATGAAGCGGTCGGAGGCGAGCAGCTGGCCGGCGCGTGTCAGCTCGGCGACCGAGATCAGCGACAAAAGGGCGGAATCCTTGACCAGCACGATCGCCTGGCCGAGCAGCGGCGGGATCGTCACCTTGAACGCCTGCGGCAGGATGACCAGTCGCATGCGCTGGACATAGGTCATCCCCGAGGCGACGCCGGCTTCCACCTGGCCGCGCGGGATCGACAGGATGCCGGCGCGAATGATTTCGGCGACGTAGGCGCCACTGTTCAGCGACAAAGCGAGGATGCCGACGACAAGCTCGGGCAGGACGAAGCCAAGGCGGGGCAGGCCGAAATAGAGGAAATAGAGCTGCGCCAACAGCGGCGTGGCGCGCACCGTGTCGATATAGGCCTTGGCCGGAACGCGGAACAGCCAGCCGCGCTGCAGGTTCATGGCACTGAGCACGATGCCGACGGCGAGCGCACCGGCGAAGGAGACGAGGGACAACCACACAGTCGTGACGAGGCCCTGCCCGAATAAAGGCAGATATTCGACGATGGTGCGGAAGCTGAAGTTTTCGAGCATCGCTGGGTGGGATTCCGAGACAGACGAGGCGAACTCCGGACGGCTTCGCGCCGCCGAGACGCGCGCGAAACCGCTGGGATCTATCGCTGCTTAGTGGTCCTTCTTCCAGGCGTCGGAATTGACCCAATAGTCGAGGTTCTTCTGCAAGCGGCCGTCGATGCTGACCTGATCGAGGAACAGGTTCATCCAGACCAGCAGGTCCGGCTCGTCATAGCGGGTGGCGAAGGCCAGCGGCTCCTTCGACAGCAGATCCGGCATGATGGTGAAGCTGCCGGCCGGATAGGCGGTCGACTGGCCCTTCACCGCCGAGACGTCATTGACGCCGCAATCGGCCTGGCCGTTATTGACGGCGTCGAGCAGCAGCGGGCCGCCGCCCTTGTAGCTCTTTATGTCGGCGTCCGGGAAGGCGTTCTTGGCTTCCTTCTCGCCGGTGGCGCCAAGCAGCACGGCAATCTTAGTGCCTTTGGCCTTGCAGTCCTCGGTGGTCTTGAACTTGCTGTCGGCCTTGGTGAAGACGGTGCTGCCCGTATACATATAAGGTTTGGTGAAGGCGACCTTCATGCCACGCGCCAGCGTCGGCGTCATGTCGGCGACCAGAAGATCGGCCTTGCCCGACAGCAGCGCCGGGATCAGCCCGTCCCAGTCGAAATCGAGGAAGGTGATCTTGACGCCCATTTCCTTGGCCATCAGTTCGGCGAGTTCGACCGAGCTGCCGGTGCGTTCGCCGGCCGCACCGACCAGCGAGAAGGGCGGTCCCTGCGTCTGCACCGCAACGCGTAGTTCGCCGCGCTTGGTGATGTCGTCGAGCGTTCCAGCACCGGCTGCGGCTGTGAGGCCGGCGAGCGCAAGTCCTGCGATGAAAAGCCTGGCAATCTTCATTGGGCATTCCTCCTTGTTATCTCTTGTTATTTCGCCCTTTTGGGCTCCTTTTGAGCGGCAGCGCCGTTGCCGGCGGCGACCACCGTTCGAAAATCTGTCTCCTCAGTCCCAGCCGACCGTTTCGGTAACCCGGATGCCGCGCCTGGCCAATTCGTCGAGGAAGCGGCGGTCGGGCACATGCAGCAGCGGGTTGAGCAGGCCGGGCGTGGCGATTTCGCCGCGCGCCAGCATCTGCGCCACGATGCTTGCGGGATAGCCGACGCCGAGGCTCATGCCGAACAGGCCGGAGGCGAGGTCGCGTTCGATGATCAGGTCCGAGGTCACCGTCTTGCTGCGGCCGCCTTCGGTGCCAGAGAAGACATTGCGCATCACGCACAGGTCCTTCTCGTCGGCGCCATATTGCAGTTGAGGTCCTAGCAGCCGGCCGAGAAATTCGCGGGGGCTGGCGCCCGTGCCGGGCACCTTGTCCTCGGAAAGGAAGCCGAGCTCCTTGAGCGGCGCCCAGAAGGCAGACCAGCCAGGCCAGCGCAGCGAATAGCGGCCGGAGCGCTGCAGCCCCCTGGCGGCGGCAAGCATCTCGACATAGTGTGGCGCGTCGCCATTGGGGAAGGCTTCCAGCCTGCCCAGCCCGGCGACCTCGATTTCGTGGATGAAGCGGTTGGCGTGTTGGCGGCTGGCCGAAACCTCGACCCGCTTGCCATCCTCGATGAGCACGCTGTCGCGGTTCTGGCTGACCAGAACCATGTCGAAGTTCCAGCTCACCTTGTAGCACAGCGGTTTGGCCATCGCCTTCGGCTCGGGGATGCCGCCGCAATAGGAATCGATCGCGGTGATTGCGTCGAACTGCCGGGCGGCATGGGTGTAGAGGACAAGGTCGATGCCGGGGTCGAGCCCGCATTCGGTCATGATCGAAACGCCGGCCTTTTCCGCCGCCGGCGCCATATCGGCGATGGCCTTGCCGTAATTGGTGGTGACCAGTGGCGTGCGCGTCGCGATCGCCGCCTGCACGGCCTCGCGCATCAGCGGTTGCGGCAACAGGTCGATGACGGCGTCGACATCCGCCAGCACTTTGGCGAGCACCGGGCCGATCGCGCCTTCGGGCACGACGAAACGCACGCGGGCAAGGTCGGTCAGGCCGCCAAGCCTGGTCGCCCCGTCCGGCGCGGTATCGACGCAGACTACTTCTTGGACGCCGTCGCTGGCGACGAGATCGGCGATTGCCGCCCGGCCTTGCAGGCCGAGGCCGCCGAGCACCGCGATCTTCATGGCGTGCCCTTGCGCGCAACGTCTTCCGACCAGCAGCCTTCCGGCAGGCTGACCCATTTGTTGCAGGAGGCCATGACGACGAAGGTCTCGCTGCGCACGACTTCGCCCGGCTCACCGGCACCGGGGATCAACTCGCTGGTGACGCGATAGAGATCGGCGACATCGCCGGCCACGGTTACATCGACGATGATGTCGAAGCGCCCGGTGACCACGGCGGCCGAGTTCACGAAAGGCAGTTCGGAAATGCGCTGCGCCAGCTCGCGAGCACGGCCGCGCCCCTGCGCATTGATGCCGACGATCGCCGAAATCAGCTCGGGGCGCTCGGTCAGGTTCAGCAGCCCGACGATCTTGAGCAGGTTTCGGTCCAACAGGTTGCGCAGCCGCGTGCGCACCGTAGGCACCGAGATCGCCATCGTCTCGGCGAGCCGATTGATGCCGGGCTGGGCATCCTGCGACAACAATTTGACCAATCTCCGGTCGGTCTGATCGAGATGTTCCCGCAAGGCTCAGGCTTTCATAAGTTGAAAGAATTTAAGAATTTTTCTTTCTGATCTAAAAACAGCCTATGGAGAATTTTTTACAATAGCAAGAGGCTACTCCTTTTTGCCTACCGAAGTCGTCGACGCGGCGGCCTCGATGCCAAACGACCGGTTCGGAAGGCTCATGGTCAAACAGGAAGTCCGGACTTCCGCGACGGATCAGGCTTGAGTGCTGGGTCCGGCTTGCATCAGCTCGCGCTGGATCTGCCGTCAGCGTCCGGCCCGGAAGATCGCCACCGCTGCAGCTGTCAGTGCGGCGTTGCCGGATGCCACCCTTCCGTCCGGAAGCGCCTTGCCGTCCTCCAGCCCGACGCGCGTCGACAAGTTCCGCCGTGCTGCCCGGTGCACGAACGGCCAGACCGTGGCGTTTTCGCCATGCAGCAGGATGGCGCGATGCATCCCGGCGCGGTCAAGCACCGCCTCGATGCCGTCGCTGACCGCCCATGCCGCGGCGAGCTCCTGCTCGGAAATCTCGATGAGTATGCGCAGCACGCGATTGCCATGGTCGAGGCGAACAAGGCGCTCGGCGTCGGCGACGGAGGCGAGCCCGGCCTCGATGCCGACACCGCGTTGCCGCAGGCACCCCATGACTTCGGGGGCGGCCTGTTCCGACAGATTGACCGAGGCATAGTCGGGCAATTCGCCCCAGCCGGCGATCGCGGCCAGCGTGCGCTCCTCGTCGTTCTCGATCCAGGCGCCGATGGAGACACCGATCAGCGTCCCCGGGCAGGCGCGGCGGAGCGCGAGCATTGTCGGGTCCATTGCCGCCAGCGCCAGGCTTTCGCGGCCGTCCGGTCCGCGCGCATGGACATGAAGCTCGGCTGCACCAGCGGCCACGCAGGCCGCGCCGTCGCGCGCCATGGCTTTGGGATCAAGCGGCAGTTGCGGGTGGAAATCGGCGCTGCGCGCCCCATTGATGCAGGTCTGGACGATCATGGCGATGGCGGTCCGGTTTGCGGTTGGGGCCAGACTAACGCATGATCGCGGACACAGGAATCGGGTTCGCGCCGGGCGGCTGCTTCTTGGTGGCGAAGAGTCGCCGATGTTGGCGCTGCCCCTCATCCCCCTGCCAGGACCTTCTCCCCGTGTAGTGACGGGGAGAAGGGGGCTGGCTGCAACCTCGGCGCTTTTTCTGCTACGTTGATGATTGGCAAGATCTTCGGTGAGGGCGTCCTTCTTCCCGTTCTACGGTGAGAAGATGCCGGCAGGCAGATGAGGGGCAGCGCCGGCCTGTCGGCCCTTATCTGGAAAACTCGCTGCGCACGATACCGTGGCGCTGGAGCTTGTCGTAGAAGGTCTTGCGCGGGATGCCCAGCGCCTCGATCGTGCGCCGGACATCGCCTTCATTGCGGCCGAGCGTTTCGCGGATGATGTCGGCCTCATAGCGCTCCAGCCGCTCGGGCAGCTTCATGGCGGCGTCCGGCTGAACGGGGGCAGGGGATTGCGCCTGCGTTTCTTCTTCCAGTCCAAGCACGAAACGCTCGGAAAAATGCGCGAGTTCCCGGACATTGCCCGGCCAGTCATGCTCCCTGAGGTGGCGATGCACCGAAGCCGGGACAGCCGGCACCGGGCGCCGGAAGCGGGCGGCGGCGCGCTCGGCGAAATAGAAGAACAGCAAGGCGATGTCGTCGCGGCGTTCGCGCAGCGGCGGGATCGAAATCGTCACCACATTCAGCCTGTAATAGAGATCTTCGCGGAACGAGCCGCGCTGGCGCGCATCGCCAAGATCGACCTTGGCGGCGGCAACGACGCGCAGATCCACCGGCCGCACTTCGTTGGTGCCGAGCGGCGTGACCTCGCGCATTTCCAGCACGCGCAGCATCTGCACCTGCGTCGAGACCGGCATGCTTTCGATCTCGTCGAGGAACAGCGTGCCGCCGCTGGCATGCTCGATGCGGCCGATGCGCTTCTTCTGCGCACCGGTGAAGGCGCCCGCCTCATGGCCGAACAATTCGCTCTCGATGACGGTTTCCGGCAGCGTGCCGCAATTCAGCGCGACGAAATTGCCCCTGGCGCGGCGGCTCCAGCGATGCAGCAGGCTCGCCACCACCTCCTTGCCGGAGCCGGTCTCGCCGGTCACCAGCACGTCGACATCGGTGTCGGCGATCTGCCGCAGCATGCGGCGCAACCGCTCCATGGCCGGCGTCTGGCCGATCAGCGGCAGGCCGTCCTGCGCCTCTCCTGCCGCCTCGCGCAGGGCCCGGTTCTCCATCACCAGGCGGCGCTTTTCGGCGGCCCGCCTCACGCTCTGCACCAGCCGGTCGGCGGCGAAGGGTTTGGTGATGAAGTCATAGGCGCCGTCCTTGATCGCCTTGACGGCAACCGCGATGTCGCCGTGCCCGGTGACGAGGATGACGGGAATATCCGCATCCAGGCGCAGCACGCGATCGAACAATTGCAGGCCGTCGATCTCGGGCATGCGGATATCCGACACCACGACGCCGGCAAAACCGGCGTCGAGCCTGGCCAGGGCTTCGGCCGCCACCGCAAAGGCCGAGACTGAAAAGCCGGCCAACTCCAGCGTCTGCGCGGTGGCCTTGAGAAGATCGCTGTCGTCATCGATCAGGATGACCGGCGCTGCGTCGTGATCCGTCATGCCGTCCGCGCTGCTTTCAAGAGATGGATGGTGAAGCTTGTGCCGCTGTCGCCGCTCGCAACCTCGATGCGTCCGCCATAATCGAAGACGATGTCCTTCGAGATGACGAGGCCGAGGCCAAGGCCTTTTTCCTTCGAGGTGTTGAACGGCGTGAACAGCGACTTCAGCATCGCGGGCGGGATGCCGGGCCCGTTGTCGGACACGCTGACGATGACGCCGTTTGCCGTCTCCTCGACCGAAACCCGCACATGAGCGTCGTCGCGGCCGTCCAGCGCTTCCAGCGCGTTCTGGAAGAGGTTGATCAGCACCTGTTCGAGCCGGATCCGGTTGCCCATGACCTTGAGTGTCGGTGGCGGCAGGTCGAGGGCCAGCGCGTCGAGCCGGCCGGCAAAGCGGCTTTTCAAAAGCATGACAGCGCCTTCGATGACGCCGCGCAATTCGACCGGTTCGGCAGCGGTGCGGCCCTTGCGGGCAAAGGCCTTCAACTCCTCGGTGATGGTGCCGATGCGTTCGGTCAGCGCTGCGATGGCGCCGAGGTTTTCCTCGGCGGGCGCCGTCTGCTTGCGGTCAAGGAAGGTGCGGGCATTGTCGGCATAGGCGCGGATGGTGGCGACCGGCTGGTTGATCTCATGAGCGACGCCGGCGGCGACCTGACCGAGGATGGCGAGACGGTTGGCCTGGACCAACTCCTGCTGCACCACCTGGAGTTTTGCTTCGGTGCCGCGGTGGCCTGATATCTCGGCCTGCAGCCGGTCGCGGGCCTGGCTCAGATCCTCGGTCCGTTCGATCACGCGGCGTTCGAGCTCGCCGCGCGCCGCCAGTTCGGCGGCGATGCGCATTTGTGCCGATTGCCGCCGCCACAGGAGATAGGCGGCGAGACCAAGCAGCGGAATGACGACAGCGAGCGCCAGAAGCCGCATTTCGCGGATCGCAGCAGTGACCGGCGCTTCTGCCGGGACGAGATAGTCGAGCCGCCAGGGCGTCGAAGGAACCGGCGTCGAGAGGCGCAGATATTCCGCGTCGCTGCCGCCGGGCGTCACGGCATGGACGATCGACACATCGGGGCTCAGCGCCTCAGGGCGCGTGATCGGCAACGGCACCAGCGGCGCGTCGCCGAACTGCTGGCTGTCCCGGATAGCGGCAAGCGTCGGTTCGGCCAGCGGCGCCGATGTCATGAAGCGCCAGGACGGCACGCTGGTGATCAGCACGACGCCATGCTCGTCGCTGACATAGGCGGGGCGGTTCGCCTCGTGCCAGTCGGCCTCGAGCTGGTCGAACTCCATCTTGACGACAACGACGCCAAGCGGTGCGGCGGCATCGCCGACGCGGCGCGAGATGTAGAGGCCCGGACGCTTGCTGACGCTGCCGAGCGCGAAATATTCGGCGGTTCCGGCCTGCATCGCGCCCGAGAAATAATCGCGGAACCGGTAATCGTTGCCGACGAAGCTGATCGGCTCGCGCCAGTTGCTGGAGGCGATCGCGAAGCCGTCGGCGCCGATGACATAGAGAACCGCCGCCTTGGTGCCGGAGACCAGCCCTTCGAGCTTGCGGTTCAGCACATCGCTCGCAGCGGCGTTTTTCTGTGACAGCGCGTCACGCACCTGCTGGTCTTCCGACAAGAGCAAGGGAAGCGCGCGTGGGCTTTCCAGCACGGCGCGCAGCAGCGCGACCTTCAGATTGGCGTCGGTGCGCCCCTGCGCCGCCAATGTGCCGATCTCGGCGGTGCGGCCGTAAAGGCCGGCGCCGTACAACGCTGCTGCGGCGATCGCAAGGGCGATGGTGGCAAACAGCAACCAGGCGCGGTGCGCCCGCCTGCGGAGTTCTCCGGGCGTCGAAGACCCAGGTGTCGAAAATGGGGCAGCGGCGGGGCGTTGCAGCATCGCCTATCTGTGCATGATTTCGCACAAAACACAATTCGAGCTATGCGGATAGTCGCACTGACTGTGTGTGAAGCGGCCTTCTTAGCTCTGGAATATTCAATAAAATCAAAGGAAAGGCTTTCTTCCGCGCAGTTGGCACGGCAGTTGCAAGCACGAATTCAGCAGTCGCGAGGCTGCTGGAGGTCAAAGCAACTGCCCCGGGGAGTCGAGCTTTTCGATCGGGGCGCCATGGAGGACGTCATGCAGACAGCATTCGCTGCCGCCGAACCGCGCGGCAAACTTCCCTTCTATCGGCATCTCTATGTGCAGGTGCTGGCGGCGATCGCCGCCGGCGTGCTGCTCGGCCATTTTTATCCCGAGACAGGTGAGGCGCTGAAGCCGCTCGGCGACGCCTTCATCAAGCTGGTCAAGATGGTGATCGCACCGGTGATCTTCCTGACGGTGGCGACCGGCATTGCCGGCGTTTCCGACCTGCACAAGGTCGGCCGCGTCGCCGGCAAGGCGATGATCTACTTCCTGGTGTTCTCGACGCTGGCGCTGGTCGTCGGCCTTGTCGTCTCCAATGTCGTCCAGCCGGGCGCCGGCATGCACATCAACCCGGCCACGCTCGATCCCACCAAGGTGGCGACCTTCGCCGAGAAGGCGGGCGACACGACCATTGTCGGCTTCCTGATGAACATCATTCCCGACACGATCACCGGCGCCTTCGCGAAGGGCGACATCCTGCAGGTGCTGTTCTTCTCGGTGCTGTTCGGCGTTGCCTTGGCCATGGTCGGCGATCGCGGCCGTCCGGTCGTCGATTTCCTGCAGGCGCTGACCACGCCGATCTTCCGCCTCGTCGCCATCCTGATGAAGGCGGCGCCCATTGGCGCCTTCGGCGCCATGGCCTTCACCATCGGCAAATACGGCATCGGCTCGATCGCCAATCTTGCGATGCTGATCGGCACGTTCTACCTGACCGCGCTGCTGTTCGTGCTCGTCGTGCTGGGCGCGGTCGCCCGCTACAACGGCTTTTCGATCCTGGCGCTGATCCGTTACATCAAGGAAGAGCTGCTGCTGGTGCTCGGCACCTCGTCCTCGGAAGCGGCACTGCCCGGCCTGATGGCCAAGATGGAGCGTGCCGGCTGCAACCGTTCGGTGGTCGGGCTGGTCATCCCGACCGGCTATTCCTTCAACCTCGACGGCACCAACATCTACATGACGCTGGCCGCGCTGTTCATCGCGCAGGCGACCGACACGCCGCTCACCTTCGGCGACCAGATCCTGCTGCTGGCGGTCGCCATGCTGAGTTCCAAGGGTGCCGCCGGCATCACCGGCGCCGGCTTCATCACGCTTGCCGCGACGCTCTCGGTGGTTCCCACCGTGCCGGTCGCCGGCATGGCGCTGATCCTCGGCGTCGACCGCTTCATGTCGGAGTGCCGGGCGCTGACCAACTTCATCGGCAACGCGGTGGCGACGGTGGTCGTGGCGCGCTGGGAAGGAGAACTCGACCAGACCCAGTTCGCCGCAGCGATGGCCGGCGACCTGCCCGAGGAAGTCGACCTGTCGCTGCCCGGGCTGCAGCCGGCCTGACCGGTCGGGCTGCATGACCATTGCCCGGAGCCGGCTCGCCGCCGGCTTCGGGATAGAGCACTGGCCTTCCAAGCCGATGATCGCATATTGGCTGCCGATGGCGGGCTATTCTGTAAATTAGTTGCTTACATCCGATTGACTTGCGTAAGCAAGATGCTTACATATTGCATGATCAAATCGTTCAAGCACAAGGCGCTGGCGGACCTCTTTCAAACCGGAAAGACCGGAAAGACCGGGAAGACCGGGAAGATCGACGCCAAGATGCACAAGCGCATCCTTGTACGGCTTGACCGTCTGGAAGTCTCGGAAAAGCCGGAAGACATGAACATGCCGGGCTTCGACCTCCATTCTTTGAAAGGCTTCAACCCGACCCGCTATACGGTGCATGTTAACGGGCCGTGGTACATCACATTCGAGTTCGACGGCAATGATGCCGCCCAAGTCGATTTCGAACAATACCATTGAGACCATTGAGGCGGCAGATTGGAGCAGTCGATTTATGAGCGTGTATGAGCCGACGCGTCCGATGGAGCGCTGCCCGTCCCACCCTGGAGCGCTGCTTGACGACATTATCCCGGCAACCGGAAAGACCAAGGTGGAAATCGCCAATCTGCTCGGAATCTCGCGCCAGCAGCTCTATGACATCATCCGCGAGAAGAAGCCGGTGTCGCCGGCCGTCGCCGCGCGCCTTGGCAAGATGTTCGGCGACGGCGCCGCGATCTGGCTCAGGATGCAGGCTGCTTACGATGCCTGGCACGCGGAGCGCGAAGTGGATGTCAGCGCCATTCCAACGCTGCATGCCGCCTGAGACGTAACAGGCTTGTGAGCCTTGTTCTTGGCGAAGGGCTTGCTCCGGCCGCATTTGGGGGTCAGTATCCGCCATGCCTTCAAGGTGCCTGTCCGCTTCGATCCCGACCTGATCGCGACCGAAGCTTTTCCGTCGGGCTCGGTTGTCGTGTCGTCCCAGCCGAACCGTCGGAGCGTTGCTGCCGTCGACCCTGATCCGGGCGGCAGTTCCCGAAGGCGATGGCGGCCTCAGCATGAAGTCGCAAAGCAAGAGACGTGACCCGTCCTGACGGAAGGCGACAAGCTTTCTCTAGGGAATTCGTGGGACGCGCTTGAAGAGGGAGCAGGCCCGCGAGCGGGTTTGCTGAAACCAAAACAAGATGCGAGGTCAAATGCGATGCAGCCTGTCCCGAGCATTCCGGTATCCATCATCATCCCGAACTACAACTATGCGCGTTTCCTCAAGCGCAGCATCGACAGCGCCCTGGAGCAGGATTACGCCGATGTCGAAGTCATCGTTGTCGACGACGCCTCGCAGGACAATTCCACGACAATCATGAAATCCTATGGCGACAGGATCCTCGCCTGCCCGCGGGAGAAGAATGGTGGACATGCCGCCGCCTTCAACACCGGCTTTGCCGCAAGCTCAGGCAAGATCGTCCTCTTCCTCGATGCCGACGACTATCTCTATCCGACCGCCGTCTCGACGATCGTGGACATCTGGGATGCGGCAACCGCACAGGTGCAATCAAGGCTGCATATCGTCGACGAACGACAAGGCATGAAGCGAGGGGGCATCAAGCGAGAGGGCATCAAGGATGTCTTTCCGCCGCCCGAACTGCCGTTCGACAGCGGCGATGTCATGCCCAAGCTCCTGCACAAGGGGCGTTACCAGACGACCGTGACCAGCGGGCTGGCCTTCGACCGGACGACGCTGGAAACGATCATGCCGATACCGGAGCCGGAGTTCCGCCAGGGCGCCGATGGCTATCTTGCGACGCTGGCGCCGCTTTACGGGCATGTGCAATCCGTCGACGAATGCGTCGGCGCCTACCGGATCCACGGCGCCAACCATTCGGTCTTCGGTGAGAAGCTCGCCGAGCGGGCGCGCTGGCGGGTGAAGCACGATTTCCGCCGCCTGCAGGCGCTGTCGGACCAGGCGTCCGAGGTCGGCGTGACCGTAGTGCCACTGGATACGGTCCGCCACGATCCGGTGCATCTTGAAGAGCGGCTGGCGTCGCTCTGCGCGGACCGGCGCCAACACCCGGTGGCCGACGATTCCCGGCTGGCGCTGGGGGCAGCGGGCGCCGTCGCGAGCCTGGAAATGACGGCGTCGCTGCGCCGGCGAGCGGTCCTTGCCGCCTGGTTCCTGTCGGTCGGCATGCTGCCGCGGAAAATGGCGATGGCGGTGCTGTCGTGGAAGCTCGACGCCTCGTCGAGGCCGGCATTCCTGACCCGCCTGTCCAAGACCATCCGCCACGCGATGGGGTAGGCTGCCAAGTCGCGGCGTTCGGTCTCGTCGACCTGCGACTGGCAATGGAACAGGGCTCGCATTCAGATGTTTATCGGTGATGGCAGCGAAAACACCGACCATCGCCCGCATCTGGCGCGGCAGAACCTTGCCCGAGAATGCCGACGCCTATGAGCGCTACAATTATGAAGCCGGCATCAAGCCGCTGATCGACAAGGCGCTTGGGGTGCAGACATTCCGCGAAGACACGCCCACTTACGCGGAATTCATGACGATTTCCTATTGGGAGAATGTCGAAGCGATGGCCGCATTCACCGGCGGCGATCCGAAAAGCATCCACCATCTGGACCGGGACAAGGAATTCCTGATCGAACTGCCGGCAGGCGTGCAGGTGCTCAGCATCCGCTCCAGCCACGGCACGCTGGGGCCACAGGAAGGAGGAGAGGGCAGGGACGCGTGATGTTTTCGGGCTTCGAGGCGAGCAGCGTGAAGGTGGCGGACACGTCGATCTTCGTCAGGGTCGGTGGAGAAGGCCCGCCGCTGCTGCTTCTCCATGGTTTTCCCGAAACCCATCTGATGTGGAGGGATATTGCCACGGCGCTGGCGCCGCGCTTTACCGTGGTCGCCGCCGATCTCCGGGGTTATGGCCAAAGCGGTTGTCCGGCATCCTCGCCCGATCACACCCCTTATTCCAAACGAGCCATGGCTGGTGACATGGTGCAAGTCATGAACACACTGGGCTTCGAGCGCTTCATGATTGCCGGCCATGATCGCGGCGGGCGTGTCGCCTATCGGCTGGCGCTCGACCATCCCGGTCAGGTGTCGAAGGTCGCCGTCCTCGATGTCATCCCCACGGCCCCTGCCTGGGATCGCGCCGATGCCAGACTGGCGCTCGGCTTCTGGCCGTGGAGCCTGCTCGCGCAGCCGGCACCGCTGCCGGAGCGCATGATGGCGGCCGCGCCCGATGCGATCGTCGACAATGCGATTTCGCAATGGGGTTCGGCTGCGGATGCTTTTTCCGCTGAGGTCAGGGCGGCCTATATCGAGGCGCTGTGCGATCCCGACCATGGCCACGCTATTTGCGAGGAGTATCGCGCCGCCGCCGGCATCGACCGCGACCATGACAGGGTGGATCAGGCTGAGAGCCGGCGCATCGCTTGCCCGCTGCTTGCGCTGTGGAGCGACGAGGGCGGGCTGGAACACTGGTATGCGGGTGAGGGCGGACCGCTGGCGATCTGGCGACAATGGGCGGACAAAGTCGAAGGCCACCCGGTCAAGGCCGGACATTTCTTTCCGGAGGAGCACCCGGACGATACGGCAACTTCGCTCTCAAAATTCTTCGCGGCGTGAAGTCGCGCCGACCACTGGGTGGCCGCATTCGGAACGCGAGTCTTCCGTCCGGCTTTACTGCGCCCCGCGCAGCCTGACCACGACGCTGCGAACCGCCAGCACCAGCACGGTGATGATGATCAGGATCACCGAGAGCGCTGCGATCGCCGGGTCGATATTGTCGCGCAGGCCCATCCACATCAGCCGGGGCAAGGTGATGGCATTGACCGAGGTGATGAACAGAGTGACGCCGATCTCTTCCCAGGACAGCACGAAGGAAAGAAGTGCCGCGGTGATGATGCCGAACTTGATGTTGGGCATGATGATGCGGGTGGCGCGCTCCCAGACGGTTGCGCCGAGGCCGCGCGCGGCAAGGTCGATGCGGCGGTCGAGCTGGCTGAGCGAGACCAGGATCAGCACCGTGGCGAAGGGCACCGTCATCACCGCATGCGCCATGGCGACGCCGAGCCAGGTGTCATAGCCGAAGAACGAGCTGAAACCCGAAATCGAGGTGAGCAGGAAATAGAGCGTGATCGCCGAGACCACCGGCGGCACCACCATCGGCAGCAGCACGAAGCCGACAAGAGCTGCGGTGAAGCGCGGCTGGAACATCCAGACGCCGAGGCTGAAGCAGAGTGCCAGCACGGTCGAGAACGCGCTGCTGACGACGCCGATCCGGATCGAGAGCAGGATCGACTGGATCCAGCGCGGATCCTCGATCAGCGCCCGATAGTGGCGCAGCGACAATTCGCCGGACGGCATCGCCAGCATGCGGCTGGGCGTCAGCGATACCGGAATGACGGCAAGCAGCGGCAGGAGCAGGAACAGCGCCACCAGGACGGCGAGGACCAGCGACACGGGACCGGGGCGATAAGTCGGCATCAGATCAACTGCTTTGGTCTGACATAGCGGAACAGCAGCGCCATCAGCGCGCCGACGAACAGCACCAGCACGACACTGATCGCCGCTCCCAGGCCCCAGTCCGGGCTCTGGAAGATGCGGAGATAGATCAGCTCGGCGATCATCACGCTGCGGCCGCCGCCGAGGATCGCCGGCGTGACGAAGAAGCCCAGCGAGAAGACGAAGACGATCATCGCCGAGCCGATGATGCCGGAACGCGTCATCGGCACGAACACCGACCAGAAGGTGCGCATGCGGCTGGATCCCAGCCCGCGCGCCGCGAGCAGCACGCGGTCGTCGAGGCTGCGCATGGAAGAGGCCAGCGGAAAGACGGCGAAGGGAATAAGGAAATGCGTCATGCCGACGATGACGCCGAACTCGTTGCGCACCAGTGCCAGCGGTTCGGAGATGAAGCCTATTCCCTGCAGCCAGGTGTTGATCAGGCCGCGATTGGACAGAAGCGCCACCCAGCCGAAGGCGCGCGTCAGCACCGAGATCCAGAACGGCACCAGGATGCAGAATTCCGCGATTATGCGCTGCGCCGGCGTGCCACGCACCCAGACAACGGTGATGGCATAGGCCGCGGCGACCGAAACGACGGTGACGATGGCCGCGATGCGCAGCGTGCGGATGAACACCGACTGTACCAGATCGTCGGTGAGCAGCGCGTTGTATTGCCCGAGCCCCGGCGTCGGCAGGGTAAAACTCCATTTGACGACGCCGAGGAATGGCCAGGCATAGGCAAGGACGAGAAACAGGAGCAGCGGCGCCATCAGCAGCGCCGCGCCCATCCTTTCGGAGAGATATGCTCTCATCTTGGGCCGATTATCCCGCCCTGATCAGGCGGAGATGATCTTGGTGTACTCGTCGAGCGCCGGGCCGTAGTTCTTGGCGTACCAGTCCATGTCGAGCGCGATCTGCTTCTTCATGTTTTCGGGGTCGACCGGGTTGATGCGCTTCTTGTCGGCGGGGATCAGCGCATCCGCTGCCGGGTTCGCCGGGCCCTGGCCGAGCTTGTCGAACATGACGAGCTGTTTTTCCGGGTCCTGGGCGCTGGCGATGAACTTCATCGCCGCGTCCTTGCCGCCGGGATTGTTCTTGAGCACGGCGAGCGCGCCGGGCGAGATCAGGCCCTGGTCCCAGATGAACTTGATCTTGCCGCCCGAATCCTGCTCGATCAGCGAGGCGCGTGTCGACCAGACGATCGCCATCGAGGCTTCGCCGTTGAGCAGCACGCTCTGGCTTTCCGCGCCGCCGCCCCAATAGGCCACGACATTCTCCTTGAAGGCGGCGATCTTGTCATGCGCGCGCTTGAGGTCGAGCGGGTAGAGCGAGGCCGGGGCGATACCGTCGGCGAGCAGGGCAGCTTCCCAGCTCGACACGCCCCATTTGTAGAGCGAGCGCTTGCCGGGGAATTTTGCCACGTCGAAGAAATCGGCCATGCCGGTCGGAGCGTTGCTGCCGTATTTCTCGGAATCGTAGGCGATGACGTAGGAGAAGAAATAGGTCGAGGCGGCGTATTCCCAGCCAAAGCCCTCGCGCATCTTCTTCTTGTCGACGACCGTATAATCGATCGGCTCGAGCGCGCCTTGCGCGCCAAGCGTGATCGCCGAGAACGGGTCGACGTCGACAAGGTCCCAGGTCGGCGCGCCGCTCTTGAACTGCGCCGCGATCGCGCCTTCGGTCGGGCCGGAGCCGTCCATCTTGACGGTGATGCCGGTGTCCTTGGTGAAGGCCTGGCCATAGGCGGCGTCATAGGCGGTGATGGCGTCGCCACCCCAGTTCACCAGCACCAGCTCCTTGGCTTGCGCGAAGGCGCCGGTCGAGCGCAGCAGCATCGGCGTGCCGGCGAGCACGAGTGCGGCAAGCTGCGTGAATTGCCGGCGCGAGATCTCGCCGCGTGCCGTTCTGGCCGACAGCATCTCGATGGAATGTTTTTTTGTTTCATTTGTCATGTCAGTTCCCCTTTTTGTCGTTGGTGTTTGCGGTAGTTAGCGCGAATCCCGGTTTCATCACTTGAAGATTCGCAAATCGTCACTGTCCTGCATCCGGAAGGAGGAAACCTTTTTCCGCCGGCCAGGTCAGCCAGACGGAATTGCCCTTGCTGAGCGCCGCCGCGGCGACCTCGTTCGGCACCGACACGGTCACCTTGGCGCCCTGGCGCGTCGTCAGATCGAGCCTTGTCGCAGCACCGAGATAGGTCGAGGCGATTGCCGTGGCGGCGATGCCGTTTTCGCCTACCGCCGCTTCGCGCGCGATCGACATATGCTCGGGCCGGATCGCCAGGATGGCATTGCCGCCGACGGCGTCGGCATTGCCGCGCAGGCTGACGGCGCGGTCCTCGCAAAGGCCGGTGGCGCCATTGTCGGCGCTGCGCACGCCCTTCAGCGGCAGCATGTTGATCTCGCCGAGGAACTCGGCAACGAAGCGGTTGGCCGGCCGGTCATAGACCTCGTCAGGTGCGCCGACCTGCAGCAATTTGCCATGATTGAAGATGGCAACGCGCGACGACAGCGCCAGCGCCTCGCTCTGGTCATGGGTGACGAAGACGAAGGTGGTGCCGGTCTCCTGGTGGAGGCGCTTCATCTCGGCCTGCATCTGGCCGCGCAGGCTCTTGTCCAGCGCCGAGAACGGCTCATCGAGCAGGAGCACGCCCGGCTCGAACACCAGCGCGCGGGCGAGTGCGACGCGCTGCTGCTGGCCGCCGGAAAGCTGCTCCGGCAGCTTCTTCTCGTGGCCCTTCAGCCCGACGCGCTCGATCATCTCGCTCACGCGCCGCTTGATCTCGGTGGCCGATTTCTTGCGTACCTTGAGCGGGAAGGCGATGTTGGCCTCGACCGACATATGCGGGAACAGCGCATAGCCCTGGAACACCATGCCGGCGGCGCGCTGCTCGGCCGGCCGCTCGGTGATGTCGACGCCGTCGCTGAACAGGCGGCCGTCGCTCGGCTGCACGAAGCCGGCCAGGATCATCAGGAAGGTGGTCTTGCCCGAACCGGACGGCCCGAGCAGGGTCAGGAACTCGCCGCGGCCGATATCGAGCGTCAGATTGTCCAGCGCACGGAACGAGCCGAAGCTCTTGCCGATCCCGATTGCCTTGATCTCTGCGGCCCGGCCGGGTTGCTGCATCCTGCCTTGTTCCTCACGCTTGGCGCAAATCGTAGGCACGGGGCGCATTCACCGCAACCGAATAGTTTTCGCCTGATCGGCAAATTTGATTCACGCCTGGAGGACGTTGGGGATGTGGTGGGACGCCGAAGCTGCCAATCTCCCCCCTTGTGGGGGAGATGCCCGGCAGGGCAAAGGGGGGCGCTGTCCCGCCGGCCTCTCAAGTCCCTGCGCCCCAATTCCATTAGGATTGTTTCGGTGAACATCGAAGGTTGGCGTTCCTTCGCGCCCCCCTCTGTCCTACCGGACATCTCCCCCTGCGGAGATTGCCTAACCTCAATACGTCGCCAGCTTGTTCTCCGACAGCTTTGCCCTTAGCCAGTCGCTGAAGGCATTAAGCACCGGATGGCTGGCCTTGGCATGCTCGAAGACCAGGAAATAGGAGCGTGGTGAGGGGACCGACGCTTCGAAGGGCTTGACCAGCCGGCCTTCGCTCAGCGCCCGGCGGCTGGTCAGTTCGTCGCCCATGGCGATGCCCTGGCCGGCGATCGCCGCCGAAAAGACCAGGTTCATGTCGGAAAAGAAAATGCCGCTGTCCGGATCGGGATTCTCGACCTTGGACAGCGCCAGCCAGCGCGCCCAGTCCTCGGTGTCGCCGAGATGCAGGAGATTGGCGCGCAGCACGTCGGCCGGCCTGGAAAAGCCGCCGACCTTGTTGAGCAGCGTCGGGCTGCAGAGCGGCGTGAAGGAAATCTCGCACAACAGTTCGGCCGCCCGGTTCGGCCAGTTGCCGACGCCAAACGCGATAAAGGCGTCGGCATCGGCATTGCTGACATCGTCGAGGCGCCTTGGCGTCAGGATGCGCAGCGCGACATCGGGATACATCTGCCGGAACTCGCCGATATGGGTGCACAAGAACAGCGAGGCGAAACCCGGCGTGCAACTGACGCTGAACGAGCCGCCGACACCGGTGCCGGCATGGCGGCTTACCGCGTCGCCCAGCACGGTCAGCGCCTTGCGCACATCGCTGGCATAGCGCTGGCCGCGCGGCGTCAGCGCCACGCCCTTGCCGATGCGCTGCAAGAGATCGAAGCCGAGGTCGCGTTCGAGCAGGCGAAGCTGGTGAGAGACAGCGCTGCGGGTCAGGCGCAGTTCGTCGGCGGCGCGCCAGACACTGCCGTGGCGGGCAAAACTGTCGAGGGCGCGCAATGCCTGGGTGGAGGGTATTCGCAAGAGGCCTCAGGTGAACCGAATTTGCATAAGCCGGAAAAACATATCACTTTCTTGCGAGGCGCTTCACTGCTTTCTTCTGGTTATGGAGAAACCGTTGACCTCGGCTCAAGCGACCGCGCTTGCCTGTCTGGACGATATCCAGCCGCTGCTGTCGGCATGGACGCGGATCATCTTCGACTTCGGCGAGACCGCCTGGCGTGAATACCAGTCCGCCGCCTGGTATGTCGAGCGGCTGAAGTATGAGGGCTTTTCCGTCGAGGAAGGTTCCGGCGGCATGCCGACCGCCTTCTGCGCCCACTGGACCAACGGCGCCGGCCCGACCATCGGCATGTATGCCGAATATGACGCGGTGCCGGGCAACTGCCAGGATGCGACGACCGTGAAACGGCCGCGCCCCGGCCTCGGCGGCGAGGCCGGCGGCCACACAGATCCGCATTCGGGACTCGGCATTGCCAGTCTTGGCGGCCTGCTGGCGGTGAAGGCGGCGATGCAGCGCCACGATATATCGGGCACGCTGCGCTTCACCGGCGAGCCCGCCGAGAAGGTGCGGGGATCGAAGCCGATCCACGCCGCCAGGGGCTATTATGACGGCCTTGCCGGTATGATCTCCTTCCACCCTTTCTACATGCTGCCGCTCTGCAACACGGCGCGCTGGGACACGCATTGCGGCGCCGCCTATGCGATGATCTATCGCTTCATCTGTGACGAGCCGGAACAGTGGTCGAGGGCGACTGGCGATTCAGCACCCATCCCGCAGGCGCATTCGGCGGTGCGGGCGCCCGGCGCCAATGATGCGCTTTTCACGATGTACATGGCGTCGAAGTCGTTGCGCGATTCCATGCTGCCGCATCAGGGCGGCTGGTCGATCAGCGAGGCGATCCTGACGGCCGGACAGGCCACCGCCGACAATCTGCCGGCGGGGCTCGCTGAGATCCAGTACATGATCCGCGTGCCGACGCTTGCCATGGCCGAACAGGTGACCGCCGTGCTCGACCGCAACGCCGAGGCCGCCGCCAAGATGAGCGGCTGCCGCCACGAGCGGCACTTTGTGTCGAAGTCGCGGCCGGGGCTCGCCAACCATGCCATGGCAACAATTGCCTACGAGGCGCTGTCGGCGGTCGGACCGCCGCACTGGGACGAGACCGCGAAAACAATTGCCCGCGAAATCCAGATCAATGCCGGCGGGGTGGCAAGCGAAGAGCCTTTCATCGAGGAACTGGAGCGGCTGATCGCGCCCGAGGAGGCGGAAGCGATCCTGCGCCGCGACCTGGCGCCGTCGCAGGTGAATTCGACGTCCGACGACTACACCGACATGTCCTGGCATACGCCGACAGCCCGCTTCTATGTCGCCCGCCCGGCGCTGCGTTCCGAGAACGGCCATGCCTATCCGGCCTGGGCGATGAATGCGCTGGGCGGCATTCCCGAGACCATCGATCCGATGGTCAGCTGCGCGGCGAAGACCGTCGCGCTCGCGGCGTTGCGCCTGCTGGAAGACGACGCCGGCCGCGAGGCGGCGATGGATGAATTCGTCAGCCGCACCGGCGGCGGCGTCGGCGGGTCGAACTGGATCGCGCCGCTCTGCGACTACGAGCCGCCAATCGGCTTTCGCTGGCCGGAATATGTCACCACGCCGCGCGGACGCGACTGGTGGATCCCAAGCAACCAATCACCCCAAGCTGCCTCACGAGGAGAAATCCATGACCGTCCATGACCGCATCGTCACTGAGCCGTTTTCGCTGCAGCGCCGCAACCCGGCCGGCGGCACCAAGCCGCTGACCGCCTGGGGTTTCGCCAACGAGACCGACGTGCTCACCGACGTGCTGCTCGGCTCGCCCAATTTCCTGCGCCATCTCTCGACCAGCTCGCTGTCGAGGAAGCATCTGCGCGAGGCGCCCTGCAACATCCAGATCGCGCAGGCGCAACACAAGGACCTGGTCGCCGCCTACGAGCATTTCGGCGTCAACATCCACTGGCATGAACCGACGCCGGAACTGCCGATGCAGGTTTATTCGCGCGACTCCAGCGTCATGACGCCTTACGGCGCGTTCATCACCGCCATGGCCAACTGGTGGCGGCGCGGCGAGAACTATGCCGCGATCCGCACCTACGAAAAACTCGGCATCCCGATCTACGACATGGTCACCGCAGGCACGTTCGAGGGCGGCGACTTCAACGTCATCGAGGACGGCGTGGTGCTGATCGGCTGCGGCGGCGCCCGCACGCAGGAGGAGGGCGCGCGCCAGGTGCAGGCCTGGTTCGACAAGGAGGGCTGGGAGACCCGCGTCGCCTTCATCGACGAATATTACGTCCATATCGACCTGATGGTGGTGCCGATCGCCGAAAAACTGACGGCTGTCTGCCTCGCCTGCACCGAGCCCGGCATCGTCGACTGGCTGAAGGGCAAGGGCCACGAGATCATCGACGTGCCGTTCCAGGACACGATGGCGCTCGGCTGCAACTTCATGTCGCTCGGCAAGGACAGGGTGATCGCACCGACATCGAGCCAGACGCTGATCGGCCAGCTCAAGGCGCGCGGCTTCGAGGTGGCGGCGGTCGACATGAGCGAGATCTCCAAGACCGGCGGCGGCATCCACTGCATGGCCCAGGCGCTGAAGCGCGAACCGGCTTAGGAAGCAGCGGCGCTCGCTTGCCTGCCGGAGCTATGCTTCCGGTCCGACGCGTTGTTCCATTTTTCACAAGATGGACAACGTGTTTGATCGGTCTTACGCTTTGAGCTGAACCAGCGGAGATGTTCGCGGCCCCAATGAACAAGGTTGATATCAGGAACAAGGGTAGCGACGAGCGTTCGACTACCTCCAGCCTTTTGCGGCTCGGCACACGATTGAAGCTCTCCCGGCAGACGCGTGGCCTGACCTTGAAGGCGCTCGCCGCCGCTGCCAATTGCTCGGAAAGCCTGCTTTCCAAGGTCGAGAACGGCAAGGTCTCGCCCTCGCTTCCAATGCTCCACAGGCTCGTCGAGGTGCTCGGCACGAATATTGGCTGGATGTTCGAGGAGTCCGACGGCGAGGAAGGCATTGTCTTCCGGGCTGGAACGCGGCCGTTGATCGCACTCGATCCACTTCGGCGCGGCGAGGGCATTTCGCTCGAGCGTGTCATTCCCTATTCGCCGGGCCACCTCTTGCAGTGCAACATCCATCATATCGAGGCGAGCGGTGAAAGTGCCGGCCCGATCCAGCATGCCGGCGAGGAAGTCGGTTATGTCCTGGAAGGTGCAATCGAACTCATGGTCGGTGAAAAGACGTTTCGCCTGTCTGCCGGCGATTCCTTCGTTTTCGATTCCGAACTGCCCCACTGGTATCGCAATGTCGGCGATGAACGCGCCAGCATTTTCTGGGTGAACACGCCAGCGACATTCTGATTTGGCGAGCCCCATTTCCCTTCGCCGATGCCAATTCAAGTTGCTTGACAAGAATTCAAGTATCTTGAATTATACCGTTGCGCTCAGGCGCCAGGTAAGCCCGATCAAGGGCCTTTTCCGCAAAACCAAGGGGAACCGGAATGCGTCTTACCAAGATCCTTTCAGGCTGCGCCGCAGCCATCGCCATGACCCTCGCCCTCGGCTCCGCTTCAGCCATGGCCGAGACCTATGCGCTCGTCACCATCAACCAGCAGGCCCTGTTCTTCAACCAGATCAATGACGGTGCAACGGCTGCCGCCAAGGCTGCCGGCGTCGACCTCGTCATCTTCAACGCCAACAACGTGCCGAGCGCGCAGAACGACGCGATCGAAAACTACATTACCCAGAAGGTCGACGGCATCATTCTCGTTGCCATCGATGTCAATGGTGTGAAGCCGGCGATCACCGCGGCCAAGGCCGCCGGCATTCCGGTGATTGCCATCGACGCCCAAATTCCCGATGGCGACAACGTTGCCTTCGTCGGCGTCGACAACACCAAGGCCGGCGAGGATATCGGCAAGTTCTACGCCGACTACGTTAAGGCCAATATGAGTGGCACCGCCAAGATCGGCGTCGTCGGGGCGCTTAATTCGTTCATCCAGAACCAGCGCCTCGACGGCTTCAAGAAGGCCGTCGCCGACAGCGGCCAGAAAGTCACCTTCCTCGATACGGTCGACGGCCAGAACGTGCAGGACGTAGCACTTTCGGCCTCCGAAAACCTGATGACCGCCAACCCCGACATGACGACGCTTTACGCGACCGGCGAGCCGGCTCTGCTTGGCGCGGTTTCCGCCGTCACCAGCCAGGGCCGTACCGGCGACGTCAAGGTGTTCGGCTGGGATCTGACCAAGTCGGCGGTGCAGGGTCTCGAAGAGGGCTGGGTGGTCGCCGTCGTCCAGCAGGATCCGGCCGGTGAAGGCAAGGCAGCCATCGAAGCCTTCGTCAAGCTCAAGAAGGGCGAGAAGATCGACCCGATCATCAATGTTCCGATCACCATCGTGACCAAGGAAAATGTCGGTCAGTTCAAGGACATGTTCAAGTAATATCCTCCCCGACCGCCGGGCTGCGCATCAACCTGAAGGTTGCCGCGCAGCCCGGAGACCGATTGAACTTGTCGTCCAGAGAACTGGAACCATGATGAGCGATGACGAGACCTACCGCGTCAGGATGACCGGTGTTTGCAAACGGTACGGCCCTATCCAGACGCTGGACGATGTTTCGCTGAACCTGAAGCCTGGCGAGGTGCTCGGCCTTGTCGGCGACAATGGCGCCGGCAAATCGACCTTGAGCAAGGTTCTGTCCGGAGCGGTCATCCCGGATTCCGGCACCATCGAGATCGACGGCAAGGTCGTGTCCTTCTCCTCACCGGCCGATGCCCGAGCCGCTCGGGTCGAGATGGTCTACCAGGATCTGTCGCTCTGCGACACGGTGGATGTCGCAGGCAATCTCTTCCTTGGCCGCGAGCCGCGCAGCCGCGTTCTTGGCATCCCCTTTCTCGACAACAAGCGCATGCATGACGAGACGCGCGAGATGCTCGACCGGCTCGGCATTGTCATTGCCGACACGAGGCTCAAGGTCGAAAATCTCTCCGGCGGGCAGCGCCAGTCGATCGCCATCGGCCGCGCCGCCTCCTTCGATCCGTCGGTGCTGATCATGGACGAACCGACGGCCGCCCTCGCGGTGGCGGAAGTCGAGGCGGTTCTGGATCTCATTCGCGCCGTCAGCGCCCGTGGCGTCAGCGTCATCCTCATCACCCATCGGCTGCAGGATCTGTTCCTGGTCTGCGACCGTATCCAGGTCATGTATGAGGGCCGCAATGTCGCCGAGCGCAAGATCGGCGACACCAGCATCGAGGAGATCGTCAACCTGATCGTCGGCCGCAAATTTGTCGCGCGTTCGGCGCGCGCCAGCCGTGGTGAGGCAGCACAGCCATGAACGTCGCCTCATCGCCTGGGGATATTGGCGCCTCTCCGCCCAAACGCGCCCACAACAGCACCTGGAAGGATGTGGCGATAGCCAATGGCAGCGTTGTCTCCATCGCGCTGTTCTTCATTGTCGTCTGTGTGGTCTTCTCGCTGATCACCAACTCCTTCCTGACGACGCCCAATCTGCTGAACATCGTGCGCCAGTCCGCGCCGCTGCTGATCGTTGCGGCGGCGATGACCTTCGTCATCACCACGAGCGGCATCGATCTCTCGGTCGGGTCCGTGCTGGCGCTGACGGCAACGCTGTCGGCCGTCTTGCTGCAGGCTGGCCTGCCGTGGCCGCTGGTCGTCATCGCCATGCTGGCGCTCGGCGCGGCGGTCGGGGCATTGCAGGGCTTCTTCATCGCCTATGAGCGGATACCGGCCTTCATCGTCACGCTTGCCGGTCTCTCCGTCATCCGCGGGGTGGCGCTGCTGATCACCGGCGGCTATTCGATCCCCGTCGAGCCAACCAGTTTCTTCGTCAACATCGGCAGGGCCTGGTTTCTCGGCGTGCCGGTGCCGGCACTGCTCGCCCTTGTCGTTCTGGTCATCGCCTATCTCGCTTTCAACCAGACGCCGTTCGGCCGCTACGTGACCGGCATCGGGGCCAATGCCGAGGCCGTGCGCCGCGCCGGCGTCGATACGCGCTTCATCATGCTCTTCGTCTATATCCTGTCCGGCATGGCGGCGTCGGTGGCCGGCATCATTCTCGCGGCCCGACTCGGCTCCGGCTCGTCGAATGCCGGCCAGGGTTTTGAACTCGATGTCATCGCCGCCGTGGTGCTTGGCGGCACCAGCCTGTTCGGCGGGCGAGGCACGATCCTCGGCACAGTGCTCGGCGCGTTGACCGTCGCGGTCATCGGCAATGGCCTGATCCTCGCGCATATGTCGCCCTTCCTGACGCCGATCGTCACCGGCACAATCATCCTCGTTGCCATCTGGCTGAATTTCCGCCTGTTCAAGGGCGCAACGCGGAGCCGCTGACATGGATCATCTGTTCGACGACAAGCCAAGCAAAGACAAGCCAAGGGAACGCGCGCCGATAGGTGTTCGCTCCGGCACCGTGATGACCGTTGCCGGCCCGGTTGCGATCGCCGATATGGGCGTGACGCTGATGCACGAGCATATCCTGCTCGACGGCGCGACATCGTGGAAATGCCCCTGCCATCCCGACGAGAAGAAGATCGCCGAGCAACCGGTCAGCATGGAGATCATCGGCGAGTTGCGGATGAACCCCTACATGAACCGTGACAACGTCTCGCTCGACGACAGCGACCTGGCGCTTTCGGAACTGGCGAAATACCGGGCGCTCGGCGGCCACACCGTGATCGATGCGACCAATATCGGCATTGGCCGCGATCCGGTGAAGCTGGCGCGCATCGCCCGCGCCTCGGGGCTGCGGATCGTCATGGGGACAGGCTTTTACCTGCAGCACACCCACCCCGACTGGCTGAAGGCGATGGACGTCGACGACGTCACCGAATTCCTGGTCAACGATGTCGGCGGCGGGACGACGCAGCCCGACATCATGGCCGGCATCATCGGCGAGGTTGGCGTCAGCAAGGATTTCACCGACGAAGAGCGCAAGTCGCTGCGTGCTTCGGCCCGTGCCGCCAAAATCACCGGCGTGCCGCTGACCATCCATCTGCCCGGCTGGGAACGGCTGGCGCATGACGTGCTCGACGTGGTCGAGGCGGAAGGCGCCGATCTCAGGCATACGGTGCTGTGCCATATGAATCCGAGCCACAACGATCTCACCTATCAGAAAAGCCTCGCCGCGCGTGGCGCCTTCCTGGAATACGACATGATCGGCATGGATTTCTATTATGCCGACCAGGATGCGCAATCGCCTTCCGACGAACAGAATGCGCAGGCCATCCGCTCGCTCATCGACATGGGCCTGATCGACCGGATTCTGCTGTCGCAGGACGTCTTTCTGAAGATCATGCTGACGCGCTTTGGCGGCTTCGGATACGGCTTCATTCTCAAGCATTTCGTGCCGAGATTAAAGCGCCACGGCGTCGAGCAGTCGGCAATCGACCGCATGCTCGTCGACAATCCAAAGACCGTGTTCGCCGCGAGCCTCTAAGCCGCGGATCAGTTCGACATAGGGAGTAAACATGTCCAGGAAGAAGGTTCTTCTCGCAGGCGAGTCCTGGGTCTCGACCGCGACCCATATCAAGGGCTTCGACCAGTTTCCGACCGTGACCTATCACACCGGCGCCGACGAACTGCTGGCCGCGCTGAAGGATGGTCCGTTCGACGTCACCTTCATGCCGGCGCATGAGGCGCAGCGGAATTTTCCGCAGACCATGGAAGCGCTTTCGGCCTATGACGCGGTCGTGCTTTCCGATGTTGGCGCCAACACGCTGCTGCTTCACCCCGACACCTGGATCCATTCCAAACCGACGCCGAACCGGCTGCGCCTGTTGCGCGACTATGTCGGCGATGGAGGCGGCCTGTTGATGTTCGGCGGCTACTACAGCTTCCAGGGCATCAATGGCGGCGCGCGTTATCACAAGACGCCGGTCGAGGAGGTTCTGCCTGTCTCCTGTCTGCCGGTGGACGACCGCGTCGAGGTTCCGGAGGGCTATGCGCCGGTCGTCGTCGGCCCGCAGAGCCATCCGATCCTCAAGGGCCTGGGCAAGGATTGGCCGATCCTGCTCGGCTTCAACGAGGTTACGGTCAAGGACGGTGCGGACGTTCTCGCCACCGTATCTTCCGACTACCGTTCCCTGCCGCTGCTGGTGACCGGCAAATATGGCAAGGGCCGCACCGTCGCCTGGACCTCGGATGTCGGCCCGCACTGGCTGCCGCCTGGCTTCGTCGCCTGGAGCGGCTACAAGACGCTCTTCGAACAGATGCTGGGCTGGGCAACAGCCAAGGACTAGCCATGCGCGTCCATGTCATCGGCAATGTCTGCGTCGATACGACGTTTCGGCTGGACCGCTTTCCGGCGGCGGGAGAGACGCTGAACGCGTCGGAATATTCCGACGGACTTGGCGGCAAAGGTGCGAACCAGGCGGTGGCCGCGGCACGCACCGGGGCTGATGTCCGTTTCCGTGCGGCGATCGGCAATGATGCGGCCGGCGCTTGGATTAGGGAGCAGTTGAGCCGCGATCTCGATGTCCGTCATCTGACGACGCTGCCGCTGCCCAGCGACCGTTCGACAATCATGGTCGATGCGCGCGGCGAGAACCTCGTCGTCACCGGCGCCAGTTGCGCCACCGCCTTCGACCCCTTGGCCGACAGTGGCTTCGTGCGCTCGATCGAACGCTCGGACATCATGGTGATGCAGGGCAACCTTCGCCCCGATGCGACGACGGCCTGTCTGCGCGCGGCGCGCGCGGCGGGAGCCTTGGCGATCTTCAATCCCAGCCCGCTCGCAGCCGGCCGTGCACCAGATTTGCGCGCCGTCGGCGTCGTTGTCGCCAATGCGGGTGAGGCGGCGCAACTGACCGGCGCCAGCGATCCCGCGGCCGCGGTCCGCGAATTGATCCGTCAAGGTGCCGGCGCCGCGGTCGTGACGCTTGGGGCGGATGGCTGCCTGGTTGCCGACAGCAAGGGACCGATCGAAAAGATCGCAGCGCCCAAGGTGGCCGTGGTCGACACCAGCGGTGCCGGTGATGTCTTTTGCGGCTGCCTCGCCGGCTGCCTTGCAGCTGGAATCGACCTCGCCGCCGCGGCTCGGATCGCGGTACGTGCCGCCAGCATTTCGGTTGGGCGCACCGGCACGCTCGAGTCCTGCCCAGACGGGCACGAGATGAAAATGCTCATGGAAACGACAGAAGCGGAAACGGCATGACAAAGTCACCCAAATCCATCGGCTCCAAACCGGTTGGCCCCAAACCGATCGCTCAAGTTGCCGATGGCGCGTTGCAGTCGATCTTCGGCAGGAACAAGGTGGTGATCGGCGTCGTTCATCTCGCACCCCTGCCGGGCGCGCCGCGTTACAGTGGCGAGGCGGTCGAGGCCATCTATCAACGCGGCCTCGACGACGCGAAAGCCTATCTGCATGGTGGTTGCGATGGCGTGATCGTCGAGAACCATGGCGACGTGCCGTTTGCCAAGCCGGACGATATCGGGCCGGAAACCTCCGCCCATATGTCCGTCGTTTCCGACCGCATCCGCAGGGAATTCGGGAGGCCGATTGGAATCAACGTGCTGGCCAATGCCTCCATCCCGGCGCTGTCGATCGCCAGCGCCTCGGGTGCTTCCTTCGTCCGTGTCAATCAATGGGCCAACGCCTATGTCGCCAATGAGGGCTTTATCGAAGGCGAAGCGGCGCGTGCCATGCGCTTCCGCGCCAGGCTTCGGGCCAATGGCATCCGCATCTTCGCCGATGCCCATGTCAAGCATGGCGCACATGCGATCGTCGGCGACCGGCCGGTCGAGGAACAGGTCAAGGATCTGGTGTTCTTCGATGCCGATGCGGTGATCGCCACCGGCCAGCGCACCGGCCACGCTGCCGACCTCGGCTATATCAGGATGATCAAGGAAGCGGCCGGATTGCCGACGCTTGTCGGCAGCGGTGTGACGGCCGACAATGCCAACGACATTCTCGACATCGTCGACGGCGTGATTGTCGCCAGCTCGCTCAAATATGACGGGGTCTGGTGGAACCAGGTTGAACCACAGCGGGTGAACGCCTTCATCCGCGGCCTCAAGCGATGACTTTGCAGCCGGAAATCGACGGCGAGAGATTGCTCAGGCGGCTCGATGCGTTCGCCCGGATCGGCGCGACGCCGGCCGGGGGCGTCAATCGGCAGGCGTTGAGCGTCGAGGATCGCAGCGCCCGGCGTCTGCTGGCGGAATTGGCGCTTGAGCGCGGCTTCACGGTTTTTCAGGACGGCCTGGCGAACCTCTTCATCCGAAGAGAGGGCTCGGATGCCGCCCTGCCGCCGCTGCTGATCGGCAGCCATCTTGACAGTCAGCCGACCGGAGGGCGCTTCGACGGAGCGCTCGGCACGCTTTCCGCCTTCGAAGCGCTCGAAGCCCTGGAGGACGCGAAGGCGCAGACCCGAATGCCGGTCGAGGTCGTCGCCTGGACCAATGAAGAGGGCAGCCGCTTCGCGCCAGGCGTCATGGGCTCGATGGCATTCGCCGGTGCCGATACCGCTGCATGGAAATTGATTGTCGGCAGCGACGGCGCGTCTCTCGCGGAAGAACTCGATGCGACGATCGCGGCATTGCCGGAGGCGGCCCAGCGGCCGATCGGCATGCCGATATCGGGCTACATCGAACTCCATATCGAACAGGGACCGTCGCTGGAAAAGGAGCGGATGCCGATCGGCGTCGTCACGGCCGTCCAGGGTACGCGCTGGCTGGAAGTCTGCATTCAGGGGTCTGCCGGTCACGCCGGCACGACCGGCCTTGCATACCGTAGGGATCCGATGGTTGCCGCCGTTGCGGCGATGCACAGGCTGCAGGCAGCGATCATGCCGCTCGATGCCGACGCACGGCTGACAGTGGGCCGGATCGCAGCCCAGCCAGGGTCGATAAACGCGATACCGCAATCGGTGATCTTCACCGTCGACCTGCGGCATCCGCAACCGGAGCGGCTCGACGCCATTGAGGCCGAGGTGCGCCAGGTCTGCCGGGCGGAGGCCGAGGCCCGGAACTGCACGGCAGCGATCGCGCGATCGTTCGATATGCCCGGGGCAGCATTTTCGCCGGATATGATCGACGTCGTCGAAGAAGCCGTCAATTCTCTGCGGCTGCCGCACAAGCGGATGATATCGGGCGCTTTCCATGACGCGCTGTTCATTGCCCGCGTGGCGCCGGCTGCAATGATCTTCGTGCCGTGCCGCGACGGGCTCAGCCATAATGAGGCCGAATATGTCGAGCCTGCTCATGCAATCACCGGTGCGCGGGTCCTGCTGCAGGCAGCCATCGTGGCGGCGTCTGCGAAAAACAATTAAAACGAGATTTTCACGGAAGCGGCGCTGCGCGTTGCCGGCCCGTGATAGACCGCTTCGATGTTGTTGCCGTCGGGATCGAGCAGGAAGGCGGCGTAGTAGCCGGGGTGGTAGGGCCGCTCGCCCGGCGCGCCATTGTCCTGGCCGCCGCCGTCGAGCCCGGCACTGTAGAAGGCATCGACCATGGCGCGGTCCCTGGCCTGGAAGGCCAGGTGATGACGCCCGGTCAGCTTGCCCAGAGCCGCTCGGCTGTCGGCGCTCGAGACGAACAGTTCGTCGGCCCAGAAATAATCCTCGGCGCTGCCACCGATCGGAATGTCGAGCACCTTGAGAACTGACTCGTAGAAACGGCGACTCGCTGGGAGATCCCTGACCACCAGCTGGAGGTGGTCGATGAGACGGCCGCGATGAAGTTCCATGACTGATGCCTTCCTGGTCGCAAAGGTTGGTATCTAGCTTCGGACGATGCACCGTCAATGCAACGAGGCAATTTGAGGGATACGCTTTAGGTCTTGTTTTTGTGCATGTCGTTATCCCAAACCGCTGCCCACTTTTGGGCGACCTGCACTGGATAAAAAAAGCAACCGGATTGTCGGATTTCACGCAGCGACATCGTCCTTCGGACGCAAGCGGTGTGACGAAGCTCGAAAGAAGTCTCGCCGTGTCGCCATCGCTTTTCCTCCCTTGCCACGCAGGGAACTGCAAGCGGCCTAGAGTAATTGGGATGCCTTGAATTGGGCGTCCCACTCTATCCATCTGTTATGCAGAAACCAGTTTTTTGTCCTGATCAGCAACCGGCGTGCTGCACCGCAGCACGCTCGCATCTATAGCGAGCAGGCGAGGTTTGGACGAAAGCCTATCGAAAACCGTGCAAATTGAGCAGTTTTCTGCTTTTTGCGGACCGCGCCTCACGCGACTGTTTCAACGGCGTTAACATTTTGTGTTGCGGTGCACCATGGTTCTCCTATTCTCGCCTTTGGGGGCATGACTTGCGGGAAGAGGGATTTCCTCTCGCCTGGAGGTCTGGTCGCCTGGAGGTCTGGTGAAGCGTTGTGTTGACGCAGTCCGCAATTTGGCCCGCCGTCTGGCAGGCCTCCTGACAGGGGACGGCGGAGAGCCATTTGATCGCTCCGCTCAAGCCAATTGGCGATTTCGGGGATATCCCGCCGGTGAGCGCGGCTGATGGGACGCGATCCGCAACTGGACGCGCTGCGGGCCATCGCCGTGACGATGGTGATGTATTCCCATTTCTTCGCGGCGGGAGGGTCTTCCTTCTGGGGTCATATCGGCGTGCGACTGTTCTTCGTGCTGAGCGGCTTTCTGATCACGCGCCTTCTACTGGAGGCTCGCGCGGCCGCCGAGTTCGAAGCCTCACCCGCGCTGAAGTCCTTCTATGTCAGGCGGGCGCTGCGGATATTCCCTCCCTATTTTGCGGTGCTGGGTTTCGTTTGGCTGGTTGACCTGGAGCAATCCAGGGGATCGCTGGCCTGGCACGCGCTTTATCTGTCGAATTTCTGGTTCGCACTACGCAATGAATGGACGCCTTGGGTGCTTGCCCATCTTTGGAGCCTGAGCATCGAGGAGCAGTTCTATATCGTCTGGCCATTGATTGTCCTGCTGGCGCCACGCCGGCGCCTCGGGTCGATCTGCATCGGCGTCATCCTGTTGTCGCTGTCCTATCGCTTCTACTGGCCGGTCACGGGCGCTCCCAGCCTTGCGCGCGATCTGCTGCCGCCGGCATCGATGGACGCGCTGGCAGCCGGTGCGCTGCTTGCCGTCCACCGAACCGGAACCGCTCAATTGCCGCGGTGGCTGCGACTTGGCTGGCCGGCGTTCGCGGCCGCGTTCTTTGTCCTGCAGTGGTTTATCCCGACGCCGGCAAATTCCGTGCAGGAATGGGGCCGCTGGCTGCTGCTGGAAGTCCTTCCGCTCGCACCGCTTGTGGCGGTCGTCGCGAGCTGTTCGCCGGGCCTCGGCGGTTACCGCGGGAGGCTCGCCGAACTGCCGCCGCTGCTGGCCCTTGGCCGCGTCAGCTATGGCGTCTATCTCTACCATCCCGTCGTCCTGTCTCTTGCCGTCAAGTCCCAACCCTGGATCCCTGTCAACGTCTCGGAGCAAGGGCCGGGGCGGTTTCTGGTGGCAGGAACGGCGACCGTCATCGTCGCTTCAGTCTCGTGGCTGCTTTTCGAAAGACCGCTCAACAGCCTCAAGCGCTACTTTCCCTATGTCGCTCCGGGAGCCGGCGCCGCCGTCCGGGCCAGCGGCGGCAGCAGCGATGCCGGATGGCTCGCGGCAGGAGCGTATCCCCCGATATCGCCCCGTATATCGCTTGACGGCCGCAAATCGGCCTTGGCACGCGATCTCCAACGAACGGATCGGAACTGACATGGCTGCTCCCTTGGTGTCCGTTCTGCTGCCCATCTACAATGCCGGACCTTATCTGGCCGCCGCGCTCGGCAGCATCCTGCGGCAGGACTATGATCGCCTGGAGATCATCGCGATCGATGACGGCTCGACGGACAATTCGCTGCAGATCCTGCAGAATTACCGCAAATCTGACGATCGCATCTCCATCATCTCACGAGAAAACCGCGGCCTCATCGCAACCCTGAATGAAGGGTTGGCGGCGGCGCGGGGCGAACTGGTTGCCCGGATGGACGCCGACGATGTCGCCTATCCCTGCCGCCTGTCGCGCCAGGTGGACGTCTTCAAGCAGCAGCCCGACCTCGCTCTGTGCGGCGCGGGTGTCGATTTCCTGCTCGGCAACCGAATCGTCAAAGGCCTGCCCGACCCGGTATTCGAGGGCAATCTGCTGCGCATATTGTCGATGTTCTTTACGATATTCATGCACCCGACGGTGGTATACAACAGAAATATCATAAATGACGATATTCTATATTATGATGAAAACTACAAGCATGCTGAAGATTTCGATCTCTTCAGGCGGCTTGCCGACCGGTACCCGGCGACCATGATCCCCGAAAACCTGATCGCCTATCGCATCCACGGCGACAGCGTGACCAATCGGCACAAGCAGGAAATGCGAAGGACGCATTTGAAGATCGTGGCCGAGAATCTCGAGCGGGAAGGTCTCGCGCAAAGGACGCGAGAGTTGCGCGACATCGGCGATGCCGTCTCGACGGAGACGGTGCGCCGGGCCGCCGGGTGGCTTCTGGCGCTGGAAGAGAGGATTTCGCGACTGCCGGCGGAAACGCGGCCAAGCTTCGAGGCCGGCACGTTGAACCTGTTCTACTTCCTTTACCAACTCATATCAGGGGAAAGGCAACCGCTGTTGACGCATGAATTTTTGACGCGGACTGCAAAATGGGACCTCATTCGGCGCCGCGAGCGATATGTGTTGCGTGCCGGCGCCCATGCGCCGTGGCTCGGCCTTGTCTCGATGTCGGCCACCAGGCAGGTGGATGCCTGGTCGCGATATCTGCGGTCCGTGCCGGCCGCGACGGTTCTGTCTTCCGGTCGGCCGACCTAGGATGGCTGCCAAACCCGACCACCTTCCCCAACGCAACCGCTCGACGATGCTTGCGCCCGTCCTGGCAGATCCCCGGTCGCAGAATGGACCGGCGCCAGCGGTCAGCTTCATTGTCTGTACACGCAACCGCGTTACCGTGCTCGAACCTTGTATCAAGTCGATCCAGGCCGCGTGCCGCCGTCATGCCGCCTTCGCGGCCGAACTCGTGGTTGTCGACAATGGCTCGACCGACCGTACGGCGGAGTGGCTGGCCAGCATCGCCGACATGTCCGACGTCCCGTTCACGACCGTTTGCGAGCCACGCCGCGGATTGGCGGCTGCCCGCAACGCCGGGTTGGAGCGTGCGCGCGGCCGTGTGCTGGTGTTCGTCGACGACGATTGCGAAATCGACAGCGACTATCTCAGCGATTTGCAGCGACACTACGCGGCTGGAGAAAGGGTCATCCGGGGAGGCCGCGTCGAGCTCGGCGATGCCAGGGATTTGCCGTTCACCATCAAGCGGGCGCGGGTCCGCCAGCGGCTTACCCCCGATGTTCCCCCCGGTGGCTTTGTGCTGGGCTGCAACATGACGATGCACCGCGATGTCGCGGCCCGCATCGGGCATTTCGACGAGCGGTTCGGCGCGGGCGGCCCGCTGCGCTCAGCGGAGGATACGGATTATCTTGTGCGCGCAGTCCTGCTTGGCATCCCGGTCGAATATGTGCCCGACATGACGGTGTTCCATCATCATGGCCGGCGTGACCGCAAGGCCATCGAAAAGCTCCACCGGGACTACAGCCTGGGCAATGGCGGGCTTTGCCTGAAACATGTTCGCCGCGCGCCCTGGCTGCTTCGCCATTTCTACTGGGCCGCAAGGGGCGCGTTCCGGGAATTGGCGAATGGTCCCCGGTTCGACCGCGAACTCAGGCTGTCGCACTGGCCGATTGTCGTCATGAATGTGCTCGGCGCGGCCAAATTCGCCATTCTTTGGGCGGCGAGGCGGCCGGAGGCGCCGCAAGTGCGGCTGGGTCAGCAAGCAAATGCCGAGGCAAGGTGATATGCCACAATGCGACTGATGCCGCCAAGCCTGCCGATGCTGCGCCGCGCGCTTGGAAAGAGGCAGTTGCGCCTCCTTCCCGCCGTGGTGGTGCTTGGTCTTGCCAGCGCGGCCCTCGAAGGGTTCGGCATAGGCTTGATCATCCCTTTGCTGGGCATCATCATGGGACAGCAGGATCAAGCCGGAATGGCCGGCTTCTCCGCCGTCTTCCAGCACGTCGGATCTGACTTGAGCGAGCGCGACCGGCTGATCGTCATTTCGCTCGCCATCCTCGGCTCGATCGTCCTGAAGAACATTCTCGCCTTCGCCAACACGCTGCTGACGACCTTCATCCATGGCAAAGCAAGTCATTCGATCCGCAGTGCGCTTTCGGAGCAACTCCTGAAGGTGGGTTACCCATTCTTCCTGCAGCAAAGTCCTGGCCGGCTGCTCAACATCATCTCCAACGAATCCTGGCGGGCATCGGATGCGATCCAGATCATGCTGGCGGCAATCGTCAACGCATCGGCGGCAATCATCCTGCTGGCTTTTCTGCTGCTGCTTTCGTGGCAGATGACATTGCTGGTCACCTTGGGGCTGGCGCTGGTGCAGATCGCGCACGCCATGCTGTCGGCCAATTTGAAAGCGCCTAGCCGCAGCGTCGCCTCCCGCAACAGCGCCCTCGCCTCGCAGATGCTCCATCTCGTGCATGCCGGACGGCTGATCCGCATTTTCGGACAGGAGGAGCGCGAGAAAGCGGTATTCGACCAGGCATCCGACTCGGTTCGCCGGGCTGGTTTTGTCCTGCTTACCCGCCAGGGGGCGTTGCCGCCGCTAACCGAGGTTCTGCACGCGATGCTCTTTCTGGCGGTGGTGATCAGCGCCTGGTTCGCGGATATGAACTTCCCGCTGATCGTCGCGTTCGTCATACTGCTCTACAGGCTGCAGCCCTATATGCGGGCCCTGCAAATGGCCTGGAGCCAGCTGCAAGGCCTGAGCGGATCGCTTGAAGAGGTTCAATGGATGCTGGATCCGTCCGATAAGCCCGAGCCTCCGCAAGGGAGCGGACCGTTCCACTGCCTGCATCAGGGGATCAGCTTCGACGACGTGACGTTTACCTATTCTGGCACCTATTCCGACACCCATTCTGGCGCGGACCAGCGCGCGGCGGTGCTGCATGCGGCGACGTTCGACATTCGCAGCGGCCGCTCGACGGCGCTGATCGGTCGCTCGGGCGCCGGCAAGACGACGATCGTCAATCTCCTGTGCCGCTTCGTCGAGCCGGACGCCGGCAGAATTCTCGTGGACGGATCGCCGCTGAACCAGATCGATCCCAGCCAATGGAGGAAGCACATTGCATTGGCCAGCCAGGAGCTGGAACTGGTGGATGGCAGCATTTTTGAAAACATAATCTATGGGCAGGAGACGGCCTCGGCCGCCGATGCCGAGCGCGCCGCAAGGCTGGCCGAAGCGCATGAGTTCATCGAACGTCTGCCGCAAGGCTACATGACGGTGGTTGGCTACAGGGGCGTCAACCTTTCAGCGGGACAGAGGCAGCGGATCGCACTGGCGAGAGCACTGGTGCGCGATCCCGATATCCTCATTCTGGACGAGGCCACCAACGCGGTGGACGGATTGTCGGAAGCGGCGATCGTCGAGACGCTGAAGTCGAGGGCCGGCCGCCGCACGACCATAGTCATCAGTCATCATCACAGCACGATCTCGTTCTGCGACGACGTGGTGATCCTCAGCCACGGGCGCGTGAAAAAGCAGGCGCCTTTCGCCGCGCTGGCGACGCTGAGCATGGACGAGCTTTACCTGCACGAGCCGGTCGACCGATAAGGATCTCGCCAGCGGCTTTATGTCGCTCCATGCGGTGCTGGCGCGTGAGTATTTCGGATCGCGCATCATCGCCATTGGCCATCGTCGAGCATGGCGGATGACGCCCCGAAGCGCCGTCCGCGCAAAACCCGCCCCGCTTTTCCGGGGCGGGTCTGTTGCCTGAGGCGGAACTCTACACATGGCCGCGACAATGATGGTCGCCGCGACTTGGTGAAGATCGGGTTAACCGGGCAATTTGAATCAAATCCGGCTGTGGATATTTGCTTTCGGGTAAAGCGGGTCGGCCATCCTTCGCGGACGGCGGGCAAAAAGGAGAAGCTAATGAAAAGCGACTTTGCCGCCGCACACCTCCACCTTGAACGAGCCTGTCATTACCTGCGCGGCGGCGACGAGACAAGCAGCGAGGTTTGTGCGGCTCTGGATCTGCTGATCGATGCAATTGTCGCAGCCCAGTACAAGCGTCCGCCCGGAGATGTGGTGGAATTTCCCAGAACTGCAAGGCAGCGATAGTCGGCGAGCTCGGGTTGCCGGAAGCCGCTTAGCGGACCGATGAGCCACCAATCAATCGCCTGCGGCCATCATCCGCAGGCGATTTCCTTCCGGATCGGAGACGTCCAGCGTCCGTTCCGTCTGCCTTGCGGGTACGTTGGCATGGCGCAGCCGCTGCGCGACGGCTGCCATATCCTCCTGGGAAGGAAGCACCGCCGTGAAATGCTCGAGGCCCGCCGAGCCGGGCGGAGGTTCCGTCAGTTCGGCGCCGGCCCAGATGTTGAATGCGACCATGTGCCGGCGTTCGTCGGTCCCGCAGTCAAACAGCCCGAACGATGTGGACTGAATGTGCGGCTTGAAACCAAGCACGCCCAGATAGAACGCCATCAGCGTTTCGGGTGAGCGTGCGCGCATATGGATATGGCCGATGAAGGCATCCGCCGCCAGCGGGGCTTCGATACCATCCGCAGTGTCGAGCTCGAGCAGCAGCCGGTCGAGGTCCAGCGGCTCAAGGCCCGAATGCGCGGAGCCGTCCCTGGCAAGAAGCGAGACGCTACCGTCCGCCGTCACCGTGCTGGATGCGAAGCGGTCAGGCGTATCGAAACAGATCTCGATGCCGTTGCCGGAAAGATCGGAGGCGTATAGGGATTCGGATACCAAGTGGTCCTGGGCGCCGTGCTTGACGCGGGCCGCCCCAAGCCGCGCGGCGACACGGGCCAATTCCTTGCGCGTCGTCACGTGGACGGCGACATGAAAGAGATCGCGCGACTTTGGCGGCAGGGCAGTCGTCGCTCCGGCGTGCAGCACAATCAGAGACTTGCCGTCGACGCCGAGATCGGCCGTCCCGCCATCATTGGCGAGTACGGCGAGACCGATCACGTCACGCCAGAGCGGCAACGCAGCTGGAATATCGATGACACGCAGATGAACCGGGCCGAGACGGGTGGTGTTGGCCAGCAGATCTTCACTCTTCATCGAACACCGCCCGGACTGCAGCCTGAGAAGATTAACCGCGAACGATACAACTGTCTTGCGCAAAGTTCGGATTGACCGCTCGTGGGCGGAGAACCAGTCGAGGCATCCGAGCACGACCCGGGTTACACGTTCCTGGACCTCTGTTCCTGCGAGAGAGGCGGGCGTATTCTTGCTCCGGCCAATGGTCTGAAATTTATCTCGGAAGGAGATGGCGATGGCTGAGGCAGCGCGTCACGACGCCTGGCGGGCCGGGGATAGCTACGACCTCTACATGGGGCGATGGAGCCGTCAGATCGCTCCATTGTTCCTGGATTGGCTCGATCCGGCGGAGGGTCTGGACTGGCTGGAGGTGGGTTGCGGGACCGGAGCGCTTTCGGCAACCATCCTGGCGCGTTGCAACCCCAGGAGTCTGGTGTCGCTGGACCCGTCGGAGGGCTTTCTCGCCAAGGCGCGTGCCAACGTGGCGGATGAACGCGTTGCGTTTGTCGCAGGCGATGCGCAGGCCCTGTCCGTCGAATCCGGCAGCAAGGACATGGTCGTGTCGGCGCTCGTCCTCAACTTCATCCCGGACAAGGAAAAGGCACTCGCCGAAATGCGGCGGGTCGCCCGCAACGGAGCGACGGTTGGATTTTATGTATGGGACTATCCTGGCGGCGGCGTGGAATTCATGCGCGCCTTCTGGACAGCGGCGAAGGCGCTTGACCCCGCTGCCGCCGACCTTGCCGAGGACAGGCGCTTTCCATTCTGCACGCCCGACGGGTTGACCGATCTCGCAGGCAAGGCCGGCTTCGTTGCCGTCGACTGCACCAAGATCGAGATGCCGGCCGTGTTCAGGGATTTCGAGGACTATTGGCACCCTTTCACCCTGGGCGCGGGGCCGGCGCCCGGCTATTGCATGAGTCTCGCACCGGAAGCGCGCCAGCGATTGATGGAGAGGCTCCGCGACAGCCTGCCGCGCGGCGAGGACGGGTCCATTCCCATGAAAGCAAGAGCCTGGGCGGTCGGGGCCAAGATTGCCCGCTGACCGCGAGACCCCGTCGCGTCTGGCACCTTGGCCGGCACGATATCGCGCTTGAGTGCAAAGTTCGGGTTGACCGCTCCGGGACGCAAAGCGACTATCCATCCTGGTCGACGCGCAGGATGCAGGAGAAATGCAATGGACGAGCCCGATCGCTGGCGCCACATGACGAGTGCGCCAAGGGATGGCAGCCGGATCCTGGTCACGGTCAGGCCGTCCGAACAGGGGCCGGCGGAGGTCGATCTGGCCTACTGGTCGCGGGCCGATCAATTCGGCGCCGAGGGCTGGCGCGCCTCCGACTCCTCGCCCGGACGCGTGGTCGAATATGCCGAGCCGGAGCTGAAATGCTGGATGCCGCTGCCCAGAGCCAATCCGGGCCGAGCCTCCTCGATGCCGGCGCCGTGGGACGGCGAGGACGTGCCGCTGCTCGACGGGTCGGGAATTTGAGGCGAACGGGCAAGCTCACACAATAGGCGCGAGCCGCCGCGGCTCACCTTGGCCGACGCACCGCTCTCACCATGCCGCCGGGTCCGCTGCCGCAGAAGAAACAATCGCCGCCATCGGATTCGAGCCCCGACACGCCGGTGCCGGCCGGCATGTCCAGCCGCTGCAGAACTTCGCCGGTCCGCGGGTCGACCCGCCGCACATCGCTCTGGTCGCCCTCCCAGGTGCCGTGCCACAGTTCGCCATCGACCCATGTCACTCCGGTGACGAAGCGGTTGGACTGGATGGTGCGAAGAATCTCCCCTGTCTCGGGGTCGATCTGGTGGATCTTGCGGTCGCGGTTCTGCCCGACCCAGAGCGTGCCTTCGGCCCAGGTGAGCCCGGAATCGCCGCCGCCGCCAGGCGCCGGGATGGTGGCCAGCACCTGGCCGGTGTCGGGATCGATCTTCTGTATCCGGTCCTTGGCGAGCTGGAACAGGTGGCGGCCGTCATAGGCGGTGCCGGCATGCGCCGCGACATCGATCGAGCGCAACGTCTCACCGCTCGCCGGGTCGAAGGCGGTCAGCTTGTCGCCCGAGGCAAACCAGACTTTGTTCCCGTCAAAGCTCACCCCATGTACTCTCTCCACCCCCGGAAAGGGCCCGTATTCGCGCAGGATCTCGGCCGCTGACTGTTTCATGTCGCTATCCTCACCATGATGTCCTGCCTTCTTAACCGTTCGGCAGCGGCGCCGGGAGTAACAAGGTGGTCGTGAATCCGGCCACCGGCGGCGTCATCCAGCGGCGCGCGCGCCCATGCCCGAACGACTGCACCTTGCCAGACTCCGCAAGCTGCTCCAGCGCCCGCTGCACGCTGCGCTGTCCAGCGCCAAGCGCCAGCGCCAGCGCCGAGCTCGCCCAGGATTCACCATCGGCAAGGAAGGCAAGCACCGCCGCGTGCCGCTCTTCGATCGGCCGCGCCAGCACCACCACCTCGCCGGCCTGGCGCGGCGCCAGCGCAAAGCCCCGGTTCGTCGCACCGATGTCGGCGAGCGTCCGCAGTTCGGCGCGCAGCCGGCCGATCTCGACCCGCAGCCGCGCGCGGTGCGATTCGTCGGCGTGCCTGCCGCCGAAGGCCCGCGCGATGAGCGTCGCCCTCGACACATCTCCAGGCCACGCTTCGGCCAGAGCGCGCGCCAGCGCGAAAAGCACCGGGCGTGTTGCCAGCGAGACGGTGGTTTCCCGCTGGCGCGCGACATAGCGGAAGGTATCGACGACCAGCGCCGGCGAGGCCTGCAATGCCTCGACTTCCTCAAGCAGCAGCGGGCGCTCCTCACCATGCGCGATCAGCCGCGCCGCCGGCGTGTCCAGCGCCAGGAATGCGCTGTCGACCTCCGCCATAAGGCCCGGGATGCGGGCCTGGCGCGCGGCATGGCGTGCCCACTCCAACGCTGAGCGCGCTTTTCTCGTCTTGAGGCGCCGCATGGCGATGCCGGCGACAGCCAGTTCGTGCGCGGCTCTTGAGGCCGGCGGAAGTGGGCCGGGGTCGAGTCCGGCCAGCACAAGCTCGGCCTGGTCGAGCCGGCCGATCAGCAGCAGGCGCCGCACTTCGAGGTGTCCGGCATGCGCGGCGTTCAGCCGGTCGCCATGCTTTTCCAGCGTCGTCCGCGCCGCGTCAAGCGCCTTGGCCGGCCAGCCGAGGTCACGCGAGACCAGCGCGATCTCGGCCTCGGCGACGATGCATCTGGCGCGCGCCACCGCCTCTTTCGGGCCGAAAGCGCGCACAGCCCGCCGCAACAGCACCTTGGCGCGATCGAGGTCGCCGAGCTGCGCCATGGCGATGCCGCGCAAGGCGAGTGCCGGCGCGTCCTCGCGCAAGGCGATGCGGTCGAGCGCGCCGAGCGGATCACCCGCCGCCAGCGCCAATGCCGCGGCCGTGATCAGCGAGTCCATTCAAATCCCGTCACACCAAATCCCGTCACACCAAATCCCGTCACACTTGTAACTCCCACCTTCCAGCACAGCGGCGGTACTCTACCTCACGATCAACGCGCAACAACACGTCGCAACGACAGACTGGCAAAGGAGAAGACCAATGACCAAGCACACCGCAATGAAGACACCACCTGTTGTTTCGCAGCAAGCGTGGGAGGCCGCGCGCGAAGGGCTGCTGGTGAAGGAAAAGGCCACGCTCCGCGCCAAGGACGCGCTTGCCGCCGAGCGTCGGCGCATGCCGTGGATGGCGGTGGAGAAGCCGTATGCGTTCGAGGGGCCTGACGGGAAGGCGAGCCTGCTCGATCTGTTCGAGGGCCGCCGCCAGCTTATCGTCTACCGCGCTTTCTTCGAGCCGGGGGTCTATGGCTGGCCCGAGCACGCCTGCCGCGGCTGCTCGCTCGGGGCCGATCAGGTCTCCAATCTCGCTCATCTGAACGCCCGCGACACCACGCTCGTCTACGCCTCGCGCGCGCCGCAGGCCGACATTGCGCGGCTGAAGAAGCGGATGGGCTGGGAGATGCCCTGGTACACCATCACCGACAGCTTCGACGCCGACTTCGGCGTCGACGAGTGGCACGGCCACAACGTGTTCATCCGCGACGGGAAAAGCATCTTCCGCACCTATCTCATCAACAGCCGCGGCGACGAGGCGATGGGGACGGTCTGGAGCTATCTCGACGCGACGCCGCTCGGCCGCCAGGAGGTTTGGGAGGATTCGCCCGAAGGCTACCCCCAGACCCCGACCTACAAATGGTGGAACTGGAACGACAATTACGAGGCCGCGCCCGACAAGAAATGGGCCGAAGTCTCCGATGCCGGCGAGGCGGCATTCCGGAACAAGGACGACTAGGGCGGTGGATTTGGCGGGAGCGCCTGGCGCGCCGTTCATCCAGGGCGCCGGCGCTCCGCTCCTCCTTGGCTCGCGCCAGTGGCGCAGCCGCGCTCTGCTGCAGGAGACAGATCATGAGCATGACCCATACAGATGCCAGCGGCACTATCCCCAGTGAAAACGCAAATGCGGCTGGCGCGGCGGCCCCTGGCATTGCCGACTGGCTGTGCCTTGCCGCGGCCCCGACCTTCGCCCTGATGGCGCTGCTCACCATTCTCAGCGACGATGCGGCGATGCTGTGCATGGGGGCGAATGCCTCGCCGCTCACCGGCCTGCCTCTAACCGGAATGCCGGCGATGTATCTCCTGATGAGCGCCTTCCATCTGGCACCCTGGCTGAGGGTGATTTCCGGCCGGCAGGCCCAATAGGGGTCTACCAACCCCTCGTCCATCGGCAACGGCTAATCGACAGCCCAACTCGCCGGCTACGATCGAGGCAGGGCTCGCAGATCCGACCTGATACGCTGCACACCTTCAAGTTTGCTCGTCAAAACAGGAACGCGGCCGTGGCGGGGTTCGGTCCGGTGCGGCCGTCGGGCGAGTCCAGGCCGCGGATGGCCTCGAGGTCGTTCGGTCCCAGCTCGAAATCGAAGACGTTGAAATTTGCGGCGATCCGCTCCTGATGGATCGACTTCGGAATGACGATCAGCCCTTCCTGGAGATGCCACCGGATGATGATCTGGGCCACCGACTTGCCGTGCTTCCTGGCGATGCCTGCCAGGGTCGGGTCGCTTAGCAGCCGGCCGCTGCCCAGCGGGCTCCAGCTTTCGATGCGGATGTCGTGTTTTGTATGATAGTCCCAGATGTCGCGCTGCTGAAAGCGAGGGTGCAACTCGATCTGGTTGACCGTGGGCGTCACGCCGGTCTCGCCGATGATCCGCTCCAGATGGTCCTGGTTGAAATTCGAGACGCCGATCGACTTGATGCGGCCGGCTTGCCTGAGGTCGATCAATGTCTTCCATGCCTCGACATATTTATCCTGGCTGGGCACCGGCCAATGGATCAGGAACAGGTCGATCCGGTCTATCCCGAGCTTGCTCATCGTTTCGTCGAAAGCCCGCAGAGCGGCGTCACGCTGATGCGCGCCGTTGCGCAGCTTAGAGGTGATGAACAACTCGCGTCTCGGCACGCCGGCCGTGCGGATTGCCTGTCCGACCCCTTCCTCGTTCTGGTAGCCCTCGGCGGTGTCGATCAGCCTGTAGCCAGCCTCGATCCCCCAGCCCACGACTTGCGCCGTAATGGCGGGATCGACCTGCCACACGCCAAGGCCAATCTGGGGAATGGCGGAGCCGTCGTTCAAGGCAATCTGTTCGGGTCTGTTCAGGGTAATCTGTTCAGGCATGTTGAGATCCTTCTGTATCGCTCCGCCCGGCGCGCCAATCTTATCTAGTCCCGCCAATCGCCAAAGCGAGTCGATATCAGGAGAATGTGACGAAACGGACGTGAGGCGCCGATCTCGATGTCCATTTCGGGCAGACATCACTCAAGCTTTGACCCCGACGGACTTTAGGGTTCCTCCCCATTGTCGCGGATTGTATGATACTCTGCGGGAATATCCGGGAGACGGCTGCATTGACCAAAAGCTTGGAAGCCGAAGAGGCGAGAGGTTGGCCCAACCTGCTGGTCGCGGCGGAAAAAGGCGATGCGGAAGCCGTTCGATCGGAGTTGGCGGCCGGCGCCGACATCAACGAAATGGACGAAGGCGGCTGGTCGGCGCTTCATCTTGCAGCCCTCAATGCCCGCACCGCGGCAGTCGAAGCATTGATCGAAAATCCGGCAATCGATGTGAATTCCAGGAACAAATGGAAGAGCACGCCTTTGAGCCTGGCTTCAGCCAGGGGCCACTACGCCCCTGTTTCGGCCCTCGTCAAACATCCCAAGATAGAGATCAATGCGCGAGCCGACTACTACGGCAGGACGGCGCTGATTGAAGCAGCAAAGAACGGGCATCTGGATGTCGTCAAGTTGCTTCTGGAGAACGGTGCCGACGTAAATCTGACGGACAAGACAGGACGAAACAACGCACTCATCGAGGCCATCAAGGGACGGCACTACGAGATCGCGGAATATTTGCTGGAATCGGGGAAAGTGAACTTTCTCAACAAGGAGATGAGGCTGAACGCCCTGATCTGGGCTGGCAGCATCCGTAACCATCACCTCATCGAAAAGCTGGAAGCCGCGATCCATAGGTTCTTCGAGGGCAAGTAAGCCTCGCTGCGACGAAATACTGCCCGATGATTTGCCGAGCCTCTTCGAAGGCTCAAGTCTCCAACCGTGACCGGAATATCGCCCTCTCCCGGATAGAAGCCGGGCGAGCCTGCGCGAGGAAGTTGTACTGGAGACACATCGCTTGGCAGGGTTCATTCTAAGTGTTTTGAATGCTTATATTTTTCAATCCGGCTTCCATCTGCCAAGGTTACGGCCTCGTCACCGTTTGTGTCATTCGAACAGACGAGGACAGTGGCCATGCCTGTGCCTAGCGTTAACTTGGCCCTATGCGCTCACGATCGGGAAAGAGGTTGAGTCCGTATCCGGCCTGTATGGGAGGCGAGGATCAAACCCTGAAAACTCCCTTCCTGGTGGCGTTGTACGAGAGGGAGATCCGGTCATGAAATTCAAAGCTCTGATAAAGCGTGCCGAGGTTGTGGATGGAGCGTTCGAGCAGCTCGAATCCGATCTGGCGGATGCGTTCGATGAATGTATCAACCTGGACGATGAGTGGCCGCCGGAGGACGCGGTCGGTATCTCGGACGAGAATCTCGCGGCAAGGAATGACAACACGCTGCTTGAGTACAATCCGCTGTCCGAAGACGATGCGCTGCCAGAGGACAATTCGGGCGAAACCGCGCTGCGGCTGACTTCCCACGCCCAAACCCGACTGGCTGCCTTGAATGCCGTCGACGAGCTCTTCCACGATGCGCAGGAATATATGGGGGAGATCAATGCGAAGCTGTCGGAGATCGCGACCTCGCATCATTTGACAGGCGAGTACCTGAAACTTCTGCACGGAGACATTCTTCGCGCGAACGAATTGGAACTGACGAATGCCAGCCTGACCACGCAGCAACGGGCGCTGTCGGACCAGCTTCACGATGCGACCAAAAAACAGCGCGAGCGCGACAGCGTCATCGAGACCCTGCAGCAGCACGAGGCAAGCCTGATCGAGGACAAGGAGGCGCTTCGTAGCGCGCTGGCCGCGGCAAGGCTGGAACTGGTCGTGGCAGGCAATGCGAGCGCAAAACGCGAAGCGGAGTTCGGCGACCTCGTCAAAACGATTTCGGCCAAGGCGGTCGAGGTCGACAGGCGCTCGCGCGAGAACGAGATGCTGCGGGAAAAGCATGTCAGCCTTTCGATCGATCTCGACAAGGCGCTGAAGCGGGAAGCCGAGGCGCGGCACAGGTTGGATGAACTGTCGACGATGCATGCCAATGACGCGGCGCGGCTTGCGGACCTGCTGGCCGCGCTCGGCAAGAGCGAAAAAGAGGAAATGCGGCTGCAGAAATTGCTCGATACCGCGCAAGCCAAGCTGTCGGAAACGGCGGAAGCGGCGCGTATCAGGGACGGCGACAGGGAAGCCGAACTGCAACGCGGCCTCACGGAGATGGGCGGCCTGCGGTCTGAAATTCAGGGCCTGCAATCGCGATTGGAGCTTGCCTCGCATGAGAGCAGCGAAGCCGCCGGCGAGATCGCCAGGCTCAAGGTTCAATGGAGCGATGCTTTTGCCGAAAAGCAGATCGCGGAGCAGAAATTGTCCGCGCTCATCAAGGAGAATGAGCAAGACAAGATGAGCCTTTCGACGGTGAACGCGAACTTTTCGCAGCTTTCCCTGCAGCAGGCATCCGAACAGATCCAGCACGATGTCCAGAGGCAGGAGTGTGAGGATCTGCGCGCCGAAGTCGCGGTGCTCAATGCGCGGGTCAAGGAGCTGTTGCCCTATGAGCGGCTCCACAAGGTGACAAACGCCAGGTCGCGCGAGGACACCGTGGTCGAGATCACCGGCGCGGTTGCGGAGAAGGCGCGCGCCACCAGCAGGCGGCGCGTCCGTCCAAGCCTGCGCGCCGCATCGTAACGCGGCGGCCGTCATCAGCCGGCGCCAGGACCGTGGCGCCGGGTTTACCTCAGGTTTCGGCCTCATAGGCTGCAAGTGCCTTGGCGACGCCGGCAACGAGGTGTTCGATGTCGCTCGCATGTTCGAAGGCGAGCCCGGTTTGCGCAAACTCCAGTGGCGAATAGTCAGGCGCTATCCGCTTGACTTCCGCCATGATGCGCTGGGCTTCCTTCAGGTCGCCGAGTTGCGCGTGGCACCCCGCCAGCCTTGTAAGTCGCCAAGGGGTCTTCGAGGGGATCTTGGACATGCTGACAAGCGCGGCCTTGTAATCTCCAGCCGAGTATTGCGCGATGGCGCGATCAAAGTAATACCAATCGGGATGGATCGGGTTGATCCGTATCGCATTATCAAGCGCCGCGAGTGCCTCAAGCGGCCTGCCTCTCATCGTCAGCAAGTAGCCCATCTGGGCAACGGTATCGGCGTCATACGGATTGAGGTCGAGGGCGCGTTTGAGATGATGTTCAGCTGCTTCGAACCGACGGGCCGAGAGGAGAGCCTGGGCGAGCACGCGATGACAGCGTGGCTCTTCAGGAGCCAGCGTCACGGCATGCTCCGCGCGGTCGATCACCGAACCAAGCAAGGGCGCTGATGCGTCAGCGTAACCGCCGATTATGAGCTCGGTGAGCGCTACGTAGGAATGCGCCAATGCATAGGCCGGGTCCTTCGCGACCGCCGCCTGGAAAAGACCGCGCGCGACCTCGTTGTCGTCATCCCCATAACCGCGCAGACGGGCCAGTCCGCGCAGCAGAAGCTCGTATGCAGCCAGACTGTCTGGAGGCTTTGGCGATGCCTGCTTGATACCTGCGTCGTCGAGCCGGGCAACCAGCCGGTTCACTACACGGTGGGCGATTTCTTCCTGCATGTCGAAGATCTGGCCGCCAGACGCAGAAAACGTATCGCTCCACAGGACTCCACCCGTCGAGGCGGCAGTGAGACTGACGGTGACCCGCGTGCCGTCCGCACGCGTTGTCGCCCTGCCGCGAACCAGATAGGTGGCGCCAAGGCTGTCGCCAACGGCACGCCAATCGGAAGTCGAATCCGAGACGAAGGCAAAGCCGGAATTGCGCGCCAGCACGACGACTGTTCCAAAGCGAGCCAACGCATTGACGATATCTTCGGCAAAGCCGTCCACCAGAGGGGTGTCTTCAGGCGCACCTTCATTGGTGAAGCGCAGCACCGCAACGCTTGGCTGTCCAGCGCGCTCTTGCTTTGGAGCTTCGAGACGAGAGAGGATGTAGCCGCGTTTGGCAACCGTGCGGATAATGGTCTGGCTTTCGTCCTGCAGCGCCTTTCGCAACTCCCTGACCGCCTGCGTCAGTGAGTCCTCGGTCACGAAGACATCAGGCCACACCGCCGACATCAGTTCCGACTTGCTCGCGACACGCCCGACATTGCTGCTGAGATAGGTCAACAGATCAAACGCCTTGGAGCGCAGAGCAACAGGTTTCCCGTCGCGCAGCAGCAGCCCGCGGGCAAGATCAAGCTCGCAACTGCCAAGTGCCAGTGGTACGTTCCCTGGGTTTTCTCGCGACATTGAATGCCGATCTGACCAGCTCGACCAAACGCTGCCTGATTGGGGTCTCAATCGGCGCGGACGTCAAGGGATCAGGAGAATTTGGTTCGCCTTTACTTTGGCTGGAAGTCATCCGCCTCTCCATGGCCATGATCTCCAGCATTTCGAACATTGTTCCAGGCATGGGCGCACAAGGCGACGCAGCCATGACGGTGGATGCAAATTCCAGGAGTTCCTGCCGGGCGGCTTGGCGCGTGTTCTCATTCGGTGACATGTTCGACCTCATCCGGTTCGTTCTTCAGAACAATGAAGCCAAAGAACTGGCGCGTACCGGAAGATTTCTGAAATTCTGCTGAAATCTTGCGACGTCGAACCGCGCCCAAAATGGCGGCGCTGCCCGTCGGCCGGCGCCGCTTCGTGGTCTGGATGCACCTCGTTGCGCAATCACGACCTCCAGCTCATCATCGGCTATGACTGCTTCCAAGAAGTGGCAAAGCTGATCCCAATGGCCGACATTAGGCGCAAAGCGGACTTCGTCGCAGCACCGCGCTTTCGGCGGCCCAGCCTTACCCCTTCCCAGCCCCAAACCTCAAACCATCCATCAAGAGCTTGACCAGCCGGCGCGAGCGGTCGCGCCAGTCCTTGGTGTCGGGCGCCGAATAGATGCCGCCGAGCGCATGCAGGACATCGGAACTATCGACATCGTCGCGAATCGCGCCTGCTGCCACCGCCGCCTCGACCAGCCGTCGCAGCGCCTGCGTCACCCGGCCCGAAGTGTCCGAAAACAGCGTCGAGTTGGTGGACATCAGGATGCGCAGGCTCGTCGTCAGGCCGCGCTTGGTGGCGATATAGTCGACGAAGCGCTGCATCCATTGTTCCAGCGCGACATCGGGCGCCTCGGTGCGGGATAGCTCGTCGGCCGCCTGGCACAGCCCTTCCACCTCGCGGCGATAAACCACCTCGACCAGATGCTCGCGCGTCGGAAAATGCCGGTAGAGCGTGCCGATGCCGACGCCGGCCTGGCGGGCGATCTCTTCCAGCGAGGCATCGACGCCATGCGCGGCAAAGGCCGCCGCCGCGACCTCGACCAGCCGATCGCGGTTGCGTTGCGCATCGGCGCGCAGCTTTTTTGTCGCTGCGGCGTCGGGGTTGTCTTCAACGGTAACGGGCGGCTGCGAAGCCAATTTTTTCTCCACTCTCGAAATATGGGGCTTGAACCCGTGCGGGTCAGCCCCCACCTAATAAACGGAGGCTCCTCCGTTTTAGTGGAGCAGCCTTATCATATAATCAGGGAACCCGGTATGTCACGTCCTTCGAACCTGCAGGCCACAGCCTTCCCCAAACGCTGGAGATTGGCGAAGGCCAATGAGAGCGCAATCTCCCCCCTTGCGGGGGAGATGTCCGGCAGGACAGAGGGGGGTGCTGTCCCTCCAGCCTATCAACCAATCACAATCGCTGCCTCGGACTGGTTTCCATTTGGGCTAAATCGCAAAGGTAGCGATCCTTCCCACCCCCCTCTGCCCTGCCGGGCATCTCCCCCGCAAGGGGGGAGATCGGCAGCTCCGCCGCCTTCGCACACCTAGCCATCTGGTGACCTTGCCGCTTCCCGGCCAGGCGCCAGATCACTCCCCCTCAGCGTCAAGCAACTGGAGCCAGACGCACCATGACAAGCAAAACCCGAATCCCCATCCAACTTCAGATCAATGGACGTCAACACGAATTGGAAGTCGAGCCGCGCGTCACGCTGCTTGATGCCTTGCGCGACCATCTCGGCCTGACCGGGACCAAGAAGGGCTGCGACCACGGCCAGTGCGGCGCCTGCACCGTGCATGTCGACGGTGAGCGCGTGCTCGCCTGCCTGACGCTTGCCGTCCAGGCCGAGGGCAGGGCGGTCACATCCATCGAAGGACTGGCGCAGGAGGATGGCACGCTGCACGCGGTGCAGGCTGCCTTCCTCGAACAGGACGCGTTCCAGTGCGGCTATTGCACGCCGGGACAGATCATGTCGGCTGTCGCCTGCATCCGCGAAGGCCATGCCGGGTCGGATGACGAAATCCGCGAATACATGGCTGGCAATCTGTGCCGCTGCGGCGCCTATCCGCACATCGTCGCCGCCGTGCGCCAGGCAGCTGCGGAGGTCGCGTCATGAGGGATTTTTCCTATCTGCGCGCCAGTTCGGTCGATGCGGCGCAGCTGGCCTCGGCGCTGCCGGGCGCCATGCTGCTGGCCGGCGGCACCACACTCGTCGACCTGGCCAAATGCGGCGTTGCCGAGCCCGATACGCTGGTCGACATCACCCATCTCAAGGGGCTCGATGCAATCACGGTCGACGACCGCGGCGCCACCATCGGCGCGCTGGCGAAGATGAGCGGCGTTGCCGACCATGCCGACATCAAGAGCCGGTTTCCCGCCGTCTCGGAAGCACTGTGGCAGGCGGCCTCGGCGCAGATCCGCAACATGGCGACCATCGGCGGCAATCTGATGCAGCGCACGCGCTGCCCGTATTTTCGCGATGGCGAAAACTTTCCCGCCTGCAACAAGCGCGCGCCCGGCAGCGGCTGCTCGGCAATCGGCGGCGTGACGCGCGGCCATGCAGTGCTCGGCACAAGTGAGGCTTGCATCGCCACCTATCCGGGTGATCTCGCCGTGGCACTGGTCGCTTTCGATGCATTGGTGCATCTCGGCGACCGTCAGGTCGCGGTCGACGACTTTTTCCTGCTGCCCGGCGCCACGCCGGAGCGGGAACATGCGATCCAGCCGGGCGAGGTGATCACCGCGATCAGCATTCCGGGGACACCTGCTGCCCGGCGCTCGACCTATCTCAAAGTCCGCGATCGGCAGTCCTATGAGTTCGCCGCTGCAAGTGCCGCCGTCGGTATCGAGTTCGAGGCGGACGGCCGCACGATCCGCGACTTGCGCGTGGCGCTGGGCGGTGTCGCAACCAAACCGTGGCGGGCTCGTGGCGTGGAAGAAGCGTTGAGGGGCAAGGTGCTGGAGCCTGATGCTGTCAAGCGCGCCAGCCTGCTCGCCGTCGAAGGCGCCGTCGACCACGGCGCCAACCATTACAAGATCGAACTGGCGCCGCGCGTCGTCGCCCGCGCCATCCTGAAATTGGGAGAAACGGCATGACCGTTCACATGAAAAGACATGGTGAATCGAAACGGGGCGATGCGTCAGACGGCAGGGAGGCTGTCGGCGGCCGGCTGTCGCGCGTCGACGGCCCGCCCAAGATCACCGGTGCCGCCAAATACGCGGTCGAGCAGCAGCTCGATGGCCTTGCCTATGCGGTGCTGGTCGAAAGCACGATTGCCGCCGGCAAGGTGCGTTCGATCGACACGGAAGCCGCCGAAAGTGCACCGGGCGTGCTCAGGGTGCTGACGCCGGACAACATTCCGCCGCTGAAAACCGCCTCGGACTGGTTGGGCACGCCACCGCCGGACGCGCCCTACTACCCGCTGGCGCGCGACATCACTTTCAGCGGCCAGCATGTCGCGGCGGTGGTGGCCGAGACTTTTGAGCAGGCCGTTGCGGCCGCGGCACTCGTCAAGGTCAGCTACGACGAGGCCCCGGCCATCGTCGACCTCAGCGACGCCAAGGCCGGCGACGGCATTCCGATCGACGCCATGACCAAGGAGTGGGGCGACGCCGAGGCGGCCTTCGCCGCGGCCCCGGTCAGGATCTGCGCCGCCTACAACACGCCGCGCGAATATCAGGCGCCGATGGAGCCGCATGGGCTGATCGCGCGCTGGCAGGGCGACCAACTGACGGTGTGGGAGCCGAGCCAATGGCTCGACGGCATGGCGCGCACCTATGCCGAATGGTTCGGCGTGCCGTTCGAGAATGTGCGGCTGGTCTCGCCCTATATTGGCGGCGGCTTCGGCTCCAAGGCGCTGGCGCTCGGCCATGGCGCGGTGGCGGCGATTGCCGCAAGGATGCTGGAACGGCCGGTGAGGCTGGTGATGACGCGGCCGCAGACCTTCACCGGCTATGGCGGGCGCGCTGCGACGCGGCAGACGGTGACGATCGGCGCCGACGCCGAGGGAAAAATCCAGTCGATCGTGCATCGCGGCGTCAATGAAACATCCATCGACGGCATGTGGGTCGAGCCGTTGGGCTCGACCACCTCGATCATGTACGCGACGCCGAATTTCTCGTCGCGGCAGAATGTCGTGCGGGTGAACTCGGTGGTGCCCGGCGCGATGCGCGCACCTGGCGAGAATCCGAGCGCCTTCGGCATTGAAAGCGCCATCGACGAGCTTGCCTATGAGGTCGGCATCGATCCGCTGGAGATCCGCCTGCGGAACTATGCCGAAGAGGATCCGCACGCGAAGAAGGCCTGGTCGACGCGACAGTTGCGCGAGGCATACGCTGTCGGCGCCGAACGCTTCGGCTGGTCGAAGCGCAGCCCTCAGCCGCGCTCGATGCGCGACGGCAACCAGCTGATCGGCTGGGGTGTCGCCGCCGGCACCTATCCGGTGCGGCGCGCCTATGGCGAGGCCATGGTGCGCATCCTCGCCGACGGCTCGGTCGAGGTCGAAAGCTCGTCGATCGACATGGGGCAGGGCACCTATACGATCCTGGCGCAGACCGCCGCCGAAACGCTCGGCGTGCCGGCGGATAATGTCGTGGTCAAGCTCGGCGATTCCCGCTTTGCCCGCGCGGGCGTCACCGGCGGCTCGCGCTTGGCCGGCGTGATGACCGGGGCGGTGCACAAGGCGGCGAGTGCCGCGCTCGACGAACTGGTGGCCTTGGCCATCAGCGATCCGCGCTCGCCGTTCCATGCGCTGCAGGCCAACACGCTGGTCGTCGCCAATGGCCGCATCGCCTCGCCGCGCGGCGACGGCCCGGAGGTCTCGATCGCCGAGCTGCTCGCCAGCGTCGGGCGCGACCGGATCGAAGCCAAGGGCGACACGATGCCGGCCAATTCGACGGCCGAGGAGCGCTACAAGAACTACACCACCATCGCCATGGCGCTGCCGCACACCGAGGGCGACTATTCCAGGTATAGCTGGTGCGCGCATTTCATCGAGGTCCGCGTCGACGAGGATTTCGGCACGGTCAGGGTGTCGCGCGTGGTGTCGGCGCTGGATTCAGGCCGGCTCTACAATCCCAAGCTCGCCGAAAGCCAGTGGAAGGGCGGCATCATCATGGGTATCGGCCAGGCGCTGCTGGAGGAAGGCATCGTCGACCGCCGCCATGGCCGCATCGTCAACAACAACCTCGCCGACTACCTCGTGCCGACCAATGCCGACATTCCCGACATCGAGGTGATCTCGGTCGGCATTCCCGACCCGCATTCCTCGGCGCTCGGCGGCAAGGGGGTGGGGGAACTGGCCATCGTCGGCGTCGCGCCGGCGATCGCCAACGCCGTGTTCCACGCCACCGGCAAGCGGATACGGGACCTGCCGATCACGCTTGAGAAGCTGATATAGGGCGGCAGGCGGAGCTGCCGATCTCCCCACAAGGGGGAGATTGCGCTCTCATCCGCCTTCGCCAATCTCCAGCCTTAAGCCACCCGCTCACCACTCCAGCGCGAAGGCAAGCTTGCCGAAATGCCGGCCGCCGGCCGCCATATGCGCGTAGGCCTCGGCCGCTTGGTCTTGGGTGAACACCTTGTCGATGACCGGTTCGATCCGGGCAGCGGCGATGGCGCGCGCGGCGTCGCGCAGGTCGGACACCGATCCGGTGTTGTTGCCCAGCACCTTGAGCGCCTTGATGATGATCGGAAGAAGGTCGGCGGTGGCCTCTGTGCCGGTGACGAAGCCGATGACGAACACCGTACCGCCGGGGGCCGCGGCGTTGAGCGAACGGGCGAAGGTGGCCGATCCGCCGGTCTCGACGATCAGGTCGGCGCCGAGGCCGTTCGTCAGTTCGAGCACCTTCGCATCCCAGTCTGGCGTCGTGCGGTAGTTGATCAGATGATCGGCGCCCAAGGCCTTTGCGCGCGCCAGCTTTTCGTCCGATGACGAGGTGATGATGACCGTGCCGCCGGATGCCTTGGCGAGCTGCAAGGCGAAGATGCTGACGCCGCCGGTGCCAAGCAGGACGACGACCGATCCCGGTCCGACATCGGCCGAGCGCATTGCGTTCCACGCAGTGGTCGCGGCGATCGGCAGCGTCGCCGCCGTCTCGAAGGAGAGATTCGCCGGCATCGGCACGACGGCGTTGGCCGGCAGCGCCACATATTCGGCGAGCGATCCGGGCAGCGTCACGCCACGCATCTCGGTCATCTCACAGGGTCGCGGACGGCCGCCGATCCAGCGCGGTTTTGCATGGGCGATAACGCGGTCGTTGAGGGCGAGCCTCGACACGCCCTCGCCGATGCCGACGATCTCACCGGCGCCGTCGACGACGGGAATGAGCGGAAAGCTGGAACCTGGATATTTGCCGCTCGCCACCGCGACATCGACGAAATTGAGGCTCGCGGCGCGCAGGCGGATCAGCACTTCGCCGCGCTGCGGGTCAGGCGTGGGAACGGTGGCCGCGCGAAACGCGTCCAGTCTCGGGGCAGTCAGTTCGATGGCTTTCATGTCTCACTCCGGTTGATGGCCGATTGACGGGCCGGGATTGAGTGAAACTAGCTGCTGCGCTATTGGTATATAATCCTTGACTTTTACATTTGAGTTCTGCGACTTATGCAGCAATCCCATGAACCGGCAGCACTGGCCGAAATGGCAGCCTTCGCGGCGATTGCCGAAGCACGCTCCTTCAGCAAGGCGGCGGCTCGCATCGGGCGCGACCCGACGATCCTGTCGCGCCGCCTGCAATCGCTGGAAGAGCGGCTGGGCGTGCCGCTGCTGCACCGGACGACGCGAAGCGTGTCGCTAACCGAAGCGGGAGCGGAGTTCCTCGTGCGCGTCCGCGCCATCCTGGCCGCGGTCGACGAGGCCGAGGCTGCCGCGTCGGCGCATGCCGGCGGCGAGCCGCGCGGCGTGCTGCGGCTGGCGCTACCCGGATCGTTCGGACGCATGTGGATCGGCCCGCTGCTGCCGCAATTTCTGGCCCAATTTCCCGACGTCCGAATCGAGGCCGAGTTCTCCAACCGTTTCGTCGATCTCGTTGCCGAGAATTTCGATGTCGCTGTCCGTCTCGGCGCGCTGGAGGACTCGCGGCTGGTGGCGCGCAAGGTCGCGACACGGCGGCGGCTGCTGTGCGCCGCGCCGTCCTATCTCGCCCGCCGGGGCACGCCGGCTGCGCCGGAAGCGCTTCTTGAACACAGCTGCCTTGGTTTCACCGGATTCCAGACCTTTCCGGCCTGGGAGATGACCGACAGCACGGGCCGCCGCGTCACCATCGAGGTTTCCGGGCCGCTGGTCACCGATGATGCCGAGGTCCTGGTCGAAGCCGCCGTGCAGGGCGTCGGCCTGATGATGAGCACCGATTGGCTGGTCGGACGCGAGCTCGCCGACGGCCGGCTGGTGCCAGTGCTGGAGGACTGGACGCTTGCCGACGAAGGCGCGGTCTATGTCGTCATGCCTTCGGCCAAGGGGCAAGCCGCCAAGACACGTGCCTTCGCCGACTGGATCGGCAAACGCTTTGCGCCGGTCCCGCCGTGGCGGAGGTGAGCTCCACCCGCTCACCTCTCCTCACCCGGCTGCTTGATGAAATGACCGAGCAGGTCCATCGGCACCGGAAACACCACCGTCGACGAGCGCTCACCGGCGATGTCATGGAGAGCTTCGAAATAGCGTAGCTGCATGGCCTGCGGTGCTTCGGCCAGCATCTTGCCGGCCTCGACGAGCTTTGCCGCCGCCTGCTGTTCGCCGTCGGCATTGATCACTTTCGCGCGCCGCAGCCGCTCCGCCTCGGCTTGCTTGGCGATGGCGCGGACCATGTTCTCGTTGAGGTCGACATGCTTGATCTCGACATCGGAGACCTTGATGCCCCAGGCATCGGTGCGCTGGTCGAGAATCTCCTGGATATCGCTGTTGAGCTTGTCACGTTCGGCCAGCATTTCATCGAGCTCATGCTTGCCGAGCACCGAGCGCAACGTGGTCTGTGCCAGCTGGTTGGTGGCGGTCATGAAGTCTTCCACCTGTATCACCGCCCGCTCGGCGTCGACGATACGAAAATACAGCACCGCGTTGACCTTCACCGAGACGTTGTCGCGCGAGATCACGTCCTGCGGCGGGACGTCCTGGACCACCACTCGCAGGTCGACCTTCACCATCTGCTGCACGAACGGGATGAGGATGATAAGGCCGGGGCCCTTGACCCCGGTGAAGCGGCCGAGCGTGAAGACCACGCCACGCTGATATTCCCGCAGGATGCGAATGGCCGCGGATAGGAACATGACCACGACGAGCGCTGCTGCCAGATAGGCCACATAACCGATGATCATTGCCTTGCTCCATCGCTTCTCACATTGCGGCGCCGTATCCTCAGCACAAGACCCCTGACATCGGCCACCTCGACGCTGTCGCCTACCGCAAGGGGTTCGTCGGCTTTTGCCCGCCAGCGCTCGCCCCGGACGAGCACGTGGCCCTCGCTGCCCTGCCAGTCGAGGACCTCCGCCGGCAGCCCCTGCATGGCCTGTGCGCCAACACGCGGAACATTCTTGCGGGCCGCCCACAGATAGCTGCCGGTCAACAGCGCCAGGCCGAGCGTCAGGACGGCGGCGGTGCCGATAACGGCCCACGACATCTCGAAGCCGGGCCCCTCGATCCTGAGCAGCATGGCAGCGCCCAGCAGAAACGCAGCCACGCCTCCCAGCCCAAGGACCACGGTCGGGTTAAAGGCTTCGACGACCAGGAAGATGATGCCAAGCAGCATCAAGGCAAGGCCGGCATAGCTGATCGGCAGGAGATTGAGTGCATAGAGCCCGAGCAGAAGGCTAATCGTGCCGATCACGCCAGGCGCGACCGCGCCCGGGCTCGTGAACTCGAAGACGAGACCATAGACGCCGACCAGCATCAGGATGACGGCGATGTTCGGGTCCGTGATGACGGCGAGAAGCCGGATGAGCCAACCTGGCTCGAGCGTTTCAACCGGCAGCCCTTTCGTCGCCAATGCCTCCTTTTTGCCGGCGATCTCGACGGTCCGGCCGTCGGCCAGTTGAAGCAGTTCGGTGGTGTCGCGGGCGACGAAGTCGATGACATGCTCCTGCAGCGCCGCGCCGGCCGACAGGCTGGCCGCCTCGCGCACGGCCTTTTCACCCCATTCGGCATTGCGCCCGCGCAATTCAGCCAGGCTGCGGATCAGGGCAACGGCATCGTTCGTCGCCTTGGCTATCATCGCATCGCCCGCCGGTGCGTTCTTCTTGTCCTTGTCCGCCTCCGGGCCATCGTTCTTGCCGCCGGGAAACGATGGCAGCGGCCCGCCCATCTCGATCGGCGTTGCCGCGCCAAGATTGGTGCCGGGCGCCATCGCCGCCAGATGGGTGGCGTAGAGGATGTAGGTCCCGGCGCTCGCCGCATGCCCGCCGGCGGGCGCGACATAGCCGATGACGGGAACCGGCGAGGCGAGGATGCCGGCGATCATCTCGCGCATGCTGGTGACCAACCCGCCGGGCGTGTCCATCTGCAGGATGAGAGCCTGGACGTTTCGGTCCGCGGCCACTGCCAGCGCTTCCTCGAGTTGCCTGGCACTCGCCGGACCGATGGCGCCGCCTATCTCGACGCGCAACACAATTTTCTCCCGGCCGTTCGCCTCTCCGGTGGCGGAAGAGGGACAAACGGCCGCGGCAGCCACGAAAGCCGCGGCAAGCAGAACCGCACGCGCGAGTTTCACGCTCAAAGCTCCATATCTAGGATATGGGTCGGATTTTGCCGAAATCCATGACCCTTCGCGGCGGGTGACGCAGCGCACGGTCCTGCTGGCCGTCGGCCTGTTCAGCGGCGGCTACGGCACCGAGAAGCTCCGCCAATCGGGGACGTTCCGCGGCTGTGCAGACCCGACGACATGTTGCGCCATATAGACGAGGTCGGCGGCCATACCTGACGGCGGCGGACCCGCCGCTAAGTCCAGTCGATTTCCCCGTGATCGGTTCTTCTCGTTATCGCCCCAGCCGGCAGCCGATCACAAAACGCGACGACGTTCAGGCAGTCATATCGCGCGCTGGGCACGATCAGACCGTGAGTCGGACCGCGGCCCTGGCGCACGACGCGCCAGACCGTTCCGGAGTATTCGACCGGAGCGATCGCCTCGACGGCGTCAATGAGCTGGCTGTCGCGTCGTTTCCGCCCGGCCAGCCACGCGGCGGTGATCGTCAGCGCCGAAAGCGTGTTCGGCGCGCTGGGGGCAGCCCTTTTCCTGGACGAGCGGATATCATCAGTCGGGATGCTCGGGGCAACGATCATGCTCGGCGCCGTCCTCTATCTCGCCACTTCGGGAGGCGGAACGGTCAGGCCGGCGCCCGAAAACGGCGCCACCGGTGCTTGAGCTTGTGAGCCCGCATTTGGCGCGGTCGGTTGGCAGGAAACGGGTGGTCCGCGCGTGCAGTTTCACCCATCTCTGACGGCAGAGGAAGCCATTGGAGGCAAAGCCATGACCATCCATTCGATAGGTTCGAAAGCCGCGGTCCGATCGGCGGAAGCGCGTGTCGCCGGATATGATTGGGAAATGCTGGCCGGCGAACTGAGCAACTATGGCTGCGCGGTGACGGAAAAGCTGCTGACGCCGGAAGAATGCCGGCAGATCGCGGGGCTCTATGCGCAGGAGGGCCATTTCCGCAGCCATGTCCACATGGCGCGGCATGGCTTCGGTAAGGGCGAGTATCGCTATTTCCGCTATCCCTTGCCCGACCTGATCGGGGCTTTTCGCGGCGCGCTCTATCCGCGCCTTGCCGCGGTCGCCAACGACTGGAACGAACGCATGGGCATCGCCCAGCGCTACCCGGCCGAGCATGGCGCGTTCCTCGATCAGTGCCACGAGCAGGGCCAGACGCGGCCGACGCCGCTGCTGCTGCAATATGTCCCCGGCGACTTCAACTGCCTGCACCAGGATCTCTACGGCGATCTTGCCTTTCCGCTGCAGGTTGCGATCCTGCTTTCGGAGCCGGGAAAGGATTTCACCGGCGGCGAGTTCGTGCTGACAGAGCAGCGCCCGCGCATGCAGAGCCGGGCCGAGGTGGTGCCGCTCAGGCAAGGCGATGCGGTCGCCTTCGCGGTCCACAATCGTCCGGTCCAGGGAACCAAGGGCAGCTACCGGGTCAATCTCCGCCACGGCGTCAGCCGGCTTCGCTCCGGCATGCGCCACACCGTCGGCATCATCTTCCACGACGCGAAGTGAAGGTCGTCATAGACTTCGGATGGGACTGCGTAAGGCGACGGGAAGCTTCGTGTTAAGGGAGCCAGCTGTCGAAGTCGGCGCCGCCCCTCATCGCCCTGCCCGTCCTCCGCAGCAGCTGCGCTGCAGCTGCGGAGGGTGGACCGGGCACTTCTCCCCGTATAGTGACGGGGAGAAGGAAGCTGGCCGCAACGCTGGTCCCCCTCTTTGCTGCGCTGATAATTGGTGAAACCGTCGATGATGCCGGCAGGCAGGTGAGGGGCAGCGCAAACCTGAAGCGATTGGCCTGCCCGTCCGGCGATGCCGCTCTTGCCGGCCGCCAAAATACATGTGCCGACCGCTTTTGGTCGCTTCGATGCCGATGCGTCTTCGTTCACGCCTGAAACATCGCCCGTTCTTCCGCGGTGAGATGGCGGGCCTTGCCCTTGGCGAGGTCGCCGAGCTGCAATCGGTCGATCGCCACCCGCACCAGGCGGAGCACCTCGATGTCACAGGCGTCCAGCATGCGGCGGATGTGGCGGTTGCGGCCTTCGTCGAGGGTGATTTCCAGCCAGGCGGTGCTGGTGCCGCTGCGCAGGATTTCGATCGACCGTGCGGTCAGCTGCTCGCCATAGACCGTCACGCCGGCGCGCAGCCGCGCCAGCATAGCCGCGTCGGGCAGGGCGGCGATCTGCACGTGATAGATCTTGGCGACGTGCGAGGTGGGGTCGAGCAGGCGCTGGGCAAAGCGGGTGTCGTTGGTCATCAGGAGCAGGCCTTCGCTGGCCTTGTCGAGGCGGCCGACCGGCGAGACGAAAGGCAGGTCGAGTCCGGCCAGGCAGTCATAGACGGTGCCGCGATCCTGCGGGTCGTCGCGGGTGGTGACCAGGCCGCGCGGCTTGTTGAGCATCAGATAGACCTTGCGTTCGGCGACGACGCGCTTGTCGTCGACCTCGATGCGGTCCCGGCCGGGATCGACGCGCATCGAGCCGTTGCGCACGACCTTGCCCGCGACCTTGACGCGTCCTTCGGCGACCAGAACTTCCGCCTGCCTGCGCGAGCACAGGCCGAGCTTCGACAGCGCCCGGCAAAGGCTCACTCCCGGCGGGCTTGCCCCTTGAGAGGCGGCTTCGCGGCGTGGCCGGCCTGTGTTCGCTCGAGGCGTCATGGTCTTGCGTCGTTCCGGCTAAAAGATCAGGGCTTTCTCGTCGGCCCGGCCTGGGCGAGCGTTGCCATGCCGTCGCCGAGATGCTTGCGCAGGACGCGGACGGCCGCCGCGGCATCGCGGTGGCGGCAGGTCGTCAACAGGTCGCGGTGCTCCTCCTGCGATTGGCTGCGATAGTTGAGGCTCGACAGGAGAATGCGGACGTAGCGGTCGGCGGCATTGTGATGGGCTTCGATCAGGCCGAGCAGGCGGGCGTTGCCGCAGGCGCTGTAGAGCGCCAGATGAAAGATGCGGTTCAGCGTGCCCCAGCGGCCGACATTCGGCTCGGCGTCGATCTGGTTGAGCACATGGCCGGCCTCGTCGAGCTTCTCCCTGGTAAGGTTCGGGACCGAGAGCCGCAGTGCTTCGCTCTCAAGCAGTTCGCGGACGGCGAAGATCTCCCTGATCTCGGTCGCGTCCATCCTGGCGACATGCGCGCCCTTGGTCGGATGGATCGAAACGATGCCCTCGGCTTCGAGCTGGCGCAGCGCGTCGCGGACCGGCATGCGGCTGAAGCCGAAGCGCTCGGCAAGGTCGTCCTGGCGCAGCGGCGTGCCCGCCGCCAGGCTGCCGTCGGCGATCGATTCGCGCAGCACATTCGCCACCTGTTCCGCCACCGTCAGCGGTTTCTGCACCAAGCCTTCGCCGAGACCACGCAATCGATGCCTCCATGTCACGCGGACCGATGCAGGGCCGGCCTATGTCACGCCGGCCTTGCCTAGCAGAAAGCCGTTTGTGTGGATATGTGGATTCTCGTATACGAGTATACGGTTAGCTTTGCGTGCTGCTGCTCGGGGAACGCCATGGCGCTTACATCGGGTGGCAAAAAATCGACAGAGGGGAGCAGGCCTTGACGCGGCCGACCGTGTTCCGTCTTGATGCACCAAACCGCTCGCTCTGGTATGTGCCCTGGGTCATCACGCTGGCCGCGAACCTGATCTACCTCTGGCAGTCGCTGTCCTTCGGCATCGGCTTCTGGCTGTGGCTGAGCAATGTCTTCACGGTAGACGTGGCGCTGATCCTCATCGCCATTCCGCAGATCAGGAACCGGGCGATCGACCAGATCCGCAACGGCACGGCGAGCCTGTCGCTCTATTGGGCTTATTTCGTCGTGTTCTTCTTCGGCTCGACGGCGGGTATCCAGCTCAACTGGGTACCGTCCTTCGCCACCAATCCGTGGCCGGCCGAAGTGTGGCCACCGCTGATCTTCATCATCTTCGCCGAGCGCGTCGTCTTTACCGCCGTCGGCGCCCTGGTCGCCTTCGCGCTCATCGCCGCCATTCGCCGGTCTCCCATCGCAAAGGCGAAGCTGGCGGGTTACTGATGGCGCAGGCCAACACAGTGCCGGGGGAGGATGGGCATTCACCCATCCTCCGGGATGAACGGCCCAAAGGGCCGCTCATAAGCTTCGACAATGTCAGCTACCGCTATTCCGGTGCCGATCGACCGGCGCTGGACACGGTCAGCCTGACAATCGGCCGCGGCGAGATCGTCGGCGTGATCGGCCCGACCGGGGCCGGCAAGACGACATTCTGCCTGGCGTTGAACGGGATCGTGCCGCAATTCTTCGGCGGCGAATTCTATGGCGGCGTCCATATCGCCGGCCTCGACGCCATCGAGACGCCGACAAGCCGGCTGGCGGAAATCGTCGGCATGGTGTTCGAGGACCCCGAAACGCAGATCACCGCGACCACGGTGGAAGGCGAGGTGGCCTTCGCGCTGGAGAACCTCAAAGTGCCGACGCCTGAAATCGCCCGGCGCGTCGGCGAGGCGCTGAAGGCGGTCGGCCTCGCCGGGCAGGAAACCCGGCACCCGGCCAACCTGTCGGGCGGCCAGAAGCAGCGGCTGTCGATTGCCGCGGCGCTGGCGCTGTCGTCCGACATCATCGTGCTCGACGAACCGACCTCGCAGCTCGACCCCGTCGCGTCGGCGGAAGTCTTCGCCATCCTGCTGAAATTGAACCGCGAGAACGGCCTGACGGTCGTCATAGCCAGCCACGCCAGCGAGGAGTTGGCCGAAATCGCCGACCGCGTCCTGCTCATTTCCGATGGCAAGGTGGCGGCCGAGGGGCGGCCCGAGACCGTCTTTGCCGCGACGAAGATGCTGGCCGAGCATCGCGTGCGGCCGCCCGACATCGTGCGCAGCTTCGAAGTGCTCGTCGGTGATGGGTCGAGCGCGCCTGGCCGTCGCAAACCGCCCGTCCTGCCGGTGACGCTCGGCGCGGCGGAAGCGGCCATCAAGGCGCATCCACCTGCCGTCTCGTTGTCGGCCGGCGCCCCGATGGATACGCGGCGCGACATCTCCAAGGCCGGGGTCGCGCTGGCGGTCGAGGGGCTGACCCACATCTATCCCGATGGCACGCAGGCGCTGCGCGGCGTCGATCTGACGGTCGCCAATGGCGAATTCCTCGGCATTGTCGGCCGCAACGGCAGCGGCAAATCCACGCTGGTGCGGCATTTCCTGAATCTGCTTTCGCCGTCCGCGGGCACGGCGCGCGTGGCCGGCGACGACATCTCGACGCTCAAGGTCAGCGAGCTTGCGCAGCGCATCGGCTATGTCTCGCAAAATGCGCATGCGCAGGTCTTCTGCGATACCGTCGCCAAGGAAGTCGGCTTCGCATTGTCGATGATGAAGCGGCCGAAAGCCGATATCGATGCCGCCGTCAGCCGCTCGCTTGCGGCGATGGACCTTGCCCGCGCCGCCGACCAGCATCCGATGTCGCTCAGCCGCGGCGACCGGCTGCGCGTCGTCATCGCCGCCGTGCTGGCGCTCGAACCTGAGATACTGATCTTCGACGAACCGACCACCGGCCAGGACTGGCGCGGATCGCTGGCCATACTCGACATGCTGCGGACCCTGAACCGGATGGGCAAGACGGTGGTGCTCATCACCCATCACCTCTATCTGCTGCCGGGCTATGTCGACCGCCTCGTCGTCATGGATGGCGGCAGGATCGTCGGTAATGGCGCGCTGCGGGACGTCTTCTACGACAATTCGGCGATGGAAGCCGCCGGCCTCGTGCCGCCGCAGACGGTGCGCTTCGCCGGGCATGTGCCCGCCCTTGGCGTCGCCCGTCCGCTTGGCCCAGACGATCTGGCGGCAATGCTCGGCCCCCGGCTGGAGGTCGCCTAGATGGTCAGCTACGCCATCCAGCTTTTGCCGGCCGAGACCATTTTCGCCCGGGCCGACATGCGGATGAAGTTCGCGCTGCTTCTCCTGGCAAGCTCGCTGATCTTCGTCTGGAACAGCATTGTGCTGCAGGCAACCTTTCTCGCTTTGATCGTCGGGCTGATGGTTTCCGCCGGTGTCACCGCCGCCACCATCCGCAAGCTGGTTCTGATCGTGTTGCCGGCGCTGGTGTTGATCACGGTGATCCAAGGGCTTTGGAGCCCGTTCGGCAAGACGCCGGTCTTCACCGTGCCGCCCGGCGTGCCGCTGTTCGGCTCGCTGAACATCTTCTATGGCGAAGGCTTGCTGTTCGGCCTGGTTGTGTGCTGCCGCGTGCTGATCCCGATGCTGGCGTTTCAGCTGGTGTTCATGACCAGCCAGCCCAACGACATCGTGCTCGGACTGGTGCGCATCGGCGTGCCTTACCGCATCGCCTTCCTGTTTTCGACGACGTTCCGTTTCGTGCCGCTGCTGTTCCAGGAATTGGAAGGGATCAAGGAGGCGCAGCGCCTGCGCGGCATCGACATCGACGGCATCGGCATGCTGCGCAAGCTGATCGCGCTCGGCCACATGCTGGTGCCGCTGATCATGATCTCGCTGACCAAGGCCCAGCTCATGGAAATCGCGCTGCAGGCGAAGGCGTTCAGCGGCTCGGCCGACCGCACCAGCCTGCATCCCTCGCGTGAAAAACTGTCGGCCGGCGAAATCCTGGCGATCGGCGCCTGCTTCGCCGTCTTTGCCGCGGCGTTGGCCGGCCGGCTGCTGTTCGGATTTGGAGGTTCGGTGCTGTGAGCATAGTGGCGGCGACTATTACGGCCCCCGATGCCAGGATCCATTGCGATGCCGCCACGCTTGCCATGCTCGAACGGCAGGCGGACGCGTGGAAATCCGGCGACTTTTCGATGGCCGTCGCCGACTGGCATCCAGACGGGGTGCTGACGGCGCCCGGCAACCGGATTCCCTACCATAGGCTGGCGCGCGCCATCGCCGATTTTTATCGCGACTATGGCGATCTCAGCGTCACCATCACCACCGCCTTTGCCTCCGCCGACGGCAGGCGGATCGCGCTGGAATGGCTGTGGGAAGTGACGCGGCGGCGCGACGGCGCCCGCAGCGCGACCGAGGACGCCATAGTCATCGATCTCGACAGCGACGGGCGCATCCTGTCGTGGCGCGAATATTTCGACACGGCAGGCGCCGTGGAAGATCACCACAAGCCGCAGAGCTCAGCATGAAAGTCCTCGTCGTCTATTGCCATCCCTGCACAGACAGCTTCAACGGCGCCGTGCGCGACACGGTGCTGGAGGCACTTGCCGAAAGGGGCCACGCGATTCACCTCCTCGACCTCTACGCGACCGGCTTCGATCCGGTCATGCGCGCCGACGAGTGGCGCGGCTATGGCGACAAGGCAGGCAACCTCGAACCGGTCATCGACCGGGCGCAGGAACTGCTGTGGGCGGAGACGGTGATCTTCATCTACCCGACCTGGTGGTACGGGCTGCCGGCCATGCTCAAGGGCTGGCTGGAGCGGGTGCTGGTGCCGGGCTTCGCCTTCGACATGCCGACGGCGCAGCGCGGCCCACGGCCGAAACTGCGGCACATACGCCGGGTGATGGTGATGACCACATGCGGCGCGACGCCGCTGATGACGTGGATCATGGGGCAGCCCGGCCGGCGAACCCTGCTGCGCGGCTTCCGCTCCGTCTGCCATCCGCTGTGCTCGACCAAATTCCTGGCGCTCTACCGGATGGATACCGTCTCGGCGGCCGGGCGCCAGGCGCATCTGCAGCGCGTCAGGCAAGCGGTCGCCAGTCTTGGGCATGCGGCTACCGTGGCTTCGGACGCGGTGCAGAAGCCGCATCGCGTCTGAAGAGATTTCAGCTGCGCTCTATGTTTGCGCATGGCGTTGTCCCGGCCCCGGCGCCGACATCCAATCGGCTGATCGGCGGGACAAGCGCGACAGAAGTCAATTCGACGCGGGATCGTTCAGCGTCTCGACAACGAAAGACGCTGCGATCAAGTCGTCGGCATCGAGCCGCAGCGAGCCTTCACCTCCTCCCATGATGGCCGCGACTTTCTGAAAGGTCTTCATCTCGTGCCTGGAGATATCGGCGTCTTGCATCCTGGCTTTGAGATTGGCGACACGCAGGCTCAATGTGTGGGACGTTCCAATTTCACGGTTCGACATAATGCTCCTCCTCCCCAACCCATGTTTGTTTGCCGCCGCTGTATTCGGGTCAGCCTTTTTTCTGCCTAAATATGAGGCATCGCGAATACAGCGCCCCGAACGCTTGGTGGAAGCGAAGGTTCCGGTCCGAAACGGTCACGAAATAATACGGGGCGGCTGGACGGGGTCCGCTTAAGCAGCGGCGCGTGGCCGCCGCTGACCGCGCCGGGCCAGCAAATTGGCGACGACCAGCAGCATGATCGACAGCGCCATCATCAGCGTCGCGGCGGCGGTGATCGCCGGGGAGAGTTTTTCGCGCAGGCCGATGAACATTTCGAGCGGCATGGTGCGCTGGTTGGCGCTGGCCAGGAACTGCACGACGACGACCTCGTCGAAAGAGGTGACGAAGGCGAAGGCCGCACCCGAGAGCACACCAGGCAGGATCAGCGGCAGCATCACCCTGGAGAATGCCATCACCGGTCTTGCTCCGGAGATGGCTGCGGCGCGCATCAAATTGCGGTCGAAGCCGGTCAGGCTCGCCGCTACCGTCACCACCACGAACGGGCTGGCAAGCGCGGTATGCGCCAGGATGATGCCGGCATAGGTACTGGCAAGGCCGACACGGGCGTAGAACAGATACGAGCCGACCGCGGTGATCACCACCGGCACGATCAGCGGCGACAACAAGAGAGGCATGACGATACGGCGCCCGGGGGCAGCGTCGCCCTGCTGGCCGACGCGATCCACAACATCGGTGACGCGACAACCGCCATTCCGCTGTGGATCGCGTTCATGCTCGCCCGGCGCAAGCCATCGCGGACGTTCACCTACGGCCTCGGCCGGGTCGAGGACCTCGCCGGGATCATCATCGTGCTCATCATCCTGTTCAGCGCCATTGTCGCCGGCTACCAGGCGATCGACCGTTTGATAAATCCGCAGGTGGTGACGCATCTCGGCTGGCTGACGGCGGCAGGTATTGTCGGTTTTCTCGGCAACGAGGCCGTCGCGGTGTTCCGCATCCGCGTCGGCCGGGAAATCGACAGCGCCGCCCTCATTGCCGACGGGTACCACGCCCGTACCGACGGCCTGACCAGCCTTGCCGTGGTCCTCGGGGCGCTTGGCGTCTGGCTCGGTTTTCCGCTGGCCGACCCGATTGTCGGCCTGCTCATCACGATTGCGATCTTCGGCATCGTCTGGCAGTCGGCCCGCTCGGTGCTGACCCGCATGCTCGACGGTATTGAGCCGGGCGTCATCGGCGAAATCCATCATGCCGCCGGGCACGTGCCGGGAGCGCGCATTGTCGATGCCAAGGCGCGATGGATCGGTCACAGGCTGCACGCCGACATTGCCATAGCCGCGGACGAAACCTTGCCATTGTCCGAGGCGAACAGGATCACGACAGCGCTGGAAGACGAGCTGTTCGAGCACATGCCGGCGCTCGCGGCTGCCAATATCCGGTTTTCCGCCGGGCATGAAGAGCACAACCTTCCGCCCTCCCATGGACACGCCCATGGCGGACATGACGGCCACAAGCACTGACGGCCGCTTCGACCGGCTCGTTTCCGTTAGCCCCGCCTGACGTTGAGCCGTGCCTCATCACCCTCGTTCAGGAGCCATTGCCGAACGGCTTGCGTCGGCTCGGGGTGCCGCTGCTTGCGTGGAACCACGACGTAGAAATCCTGCGTGCCGCGCATCTCCACGCCGAGAGGCTGGACCAGCCGGCCGGCGGCGAGATCAGCCGCGACAAGAAAGCGGCTGGCAAGCGCGATGCCCTGGCCCGCGACAGCCGCTTCTATCGCAAGGGCGGTCTGATTGAAGCGTATGCGTCTCAGCTCCGTCGTCATCTTTAGACCGACGGCCTTTTCCATGAATTCTGGCCACAGATTGTGCGCATCGTGGAGCAGCACATGATCCTTGATTTCTGCTGGCGCGATTTCGCTCGCGCCAGCAGGCAGCAAGGAGGGGCAGCACACGGCGATGATCTGTTGCCGAAACAAGAGATCGACGACGAGGCCGGCGCCGAAGGGCGGGCGGCCTTGCCTGACCGCGATGTCGACGCCGTCGGCGTGGAAGCTCGACAGGCTTTCGCTGGCCAGAATTCGCAGGTCGACAAGCGGGTTGTGCGCCACGAACTCCGGCAGTTTCGGGATCAGCCATTTGGTGGCAAAGCTCGGGGTTACGCTGATCGTCAGCCGGGCCGGCTCGGGGCGGAGCAGCAGGGTTGCATCCGAGATCAGGTCAAAGGCACGGCGAATGTTCGGCACATAGGCGCGACCCTCACTCGTGAGCGCGAGGCCGCGCGGCAGTCGCTCGAACAGCTTGACCCCCAGATCGGCCTCCAGCCCGCGGATATGCTGCGCCACAGCACCCTGCGTCACGTTCAGCTCTTCGGCTGCGATGCGGAAGTTGAGATGGCGCGCGGACGCTTCGAAGGCGCGAAGCGCATTGAGCGCCGGCAAGCTATAGAAGGCTTCGGGCATCCAGGAGTTTTTCTACAGGTTGATTTCAGACTTTCTGGTTCGAACCAGCCAGGAGAACCAGTTATATCACTGCTCCAGCCGCGAAGACATCGCTTTCAGATTCCTGCCACCCGAGAGGGAAGATACGATGAGTGTAGAAAAAGTAGCTCTTGTCGTTGCCGGTGGCAGCGGCATGGGCGCTGCGGCCGCAAAACGTCTGGCGGAGGATGGCTTCAAGGTCGCCATCCTGTCCTCATCCGGCAAGGGCGAGGCGTTGGCCAAGGAGCTTGGCGGGCTTGGCGTGACTGGCTCCAACCAGTCGAACGACGATCTGCAACGCCTCGTGGATCTCACGCTCGATCGCTGGGGTCGCATCGATGTCCTGGTCAATAGCGGAGGTCATGGGCCGCGTGCGCCGATCCTCGAAATCACCGACGACCAATGGCACACCGGCCTCGACATCTACCTGATGAACGTCGTCCGGCCGACGCGCATCGTCGCGCCGCAAATGGTCAAGCAGAAAGCCGGCGCCATCATCAACATCTCGACGGCATGGGTTGTCGAACCGAGCCCGATGTTCCCGACCTCGGCCGTGTTCCGGGCGGGGCTTGCCGCCTACACCAAGATCTTCGCCAACACATACGCCGCCGACAACGTTCGCATGAACAACGTCCTTCCCGGCTGGATCGACAGCCTTCCCGCCACCGAGGAGCGCCGCGACAGCGTGCCGATGCAGCGTTATGGCACCAGCGATGAAATCGCCGCGACGATTGCCTTCCTCGCCTCCGGAGGGGCCGGATACATCACCGGCCAGAACATTCGCGTCGACGGTGGCATCATCCGCTCGATCTGACACATCGGGCAGGAAAGCCGGGTCCCGATCCCTCGGCACGCCTCGACGGGATGGGTGTGAGTACGTGTGCCACTTCCTGGTGCGACCCACTGTTCAAATATGCAGAGCGAGGCTGCCTCGGTGGCCGCAGAAACCTGCATTCCGGTCAACACGCCGGGACGCCACTCTTCTGCCGGCTGAAGGCTATGATCGACAATCTGCATGATCCCCTCTGTTGTTGGCAGAGTAGCACGCCGCGCCCGCGTGAAGCCGGCAACCGGTGGTTCATCAAGTTAGTAGAGCCGGTCGCGATTGCCCGTGTCGATGATCGTTTGCATCTGCTCAACCGTCTCCGCGAGTTTGCCGTGGGCGACCAACATCTCTGCAAACGACGGAAGGTTGCTGGTATCAGGCCACGCCTCCGGCTGCCACAAGCCCGAGCGGACCATGCATTTCGGGCAATGAGAAAGTACGTGCGAGATCTCTATGACGAGTATGTGCTCAGGGAGCTTTCCGTTGACAGCCATGGCCTCACGCAGCTCAGCATCACGGACAATGAGCGCCCTGCCGGCCATGCGAAGGGTATAGGTCACACCGGGGATCAGGAAAATCAGGCCGACATTCGGGTTGCTCAGGACGTTGCGGAAGGTGTCGAGCCGACGATTGCCGGGTCGGTCTGGGATGGCGAGAGTTCTCTCATCCAGCACCGTGACGAAGCCGGCGGGATCGCCCTTTGGCGAGATGTCGAGCATGCCATCGGCGCCGGCGGACGCTACGAATACAAAAGGCGCATGAGCAATGAAGCGGCGAGCATGTTCGTCAATTACTCGCACAACCTTGGCAACTGCTCGATCTGTGGGTGCCCCTAATACCGATCGTAATTGCTCTTCGCTCGTGATGACATCGCGGAAACGGCGCCGAAGACTGCTCTCGTCGTCTTGCATGATGCCAATCCCCATCCGCGTACCTGCGCAGAATGATGCAAATGTCGCGCGACCGCAATGCAAGTGACGAGCCATTCCCTGCCGGCGCCGCGTTTCTGGCGCGCATTTGAGCCGTTCAGCCGTGCGACTGAAAGTCGGCGCGTCACTCTCTCCAGCCGTTCAGACGGCCGCGTCAAAATTCAGATGCCTGCTCTCCGGCTGGCCGCGCTCATTGGCTGCCGATCACCATACGGTTGCCCTCGCTGTCGCGAAATTCCGCCACCGTGCGGTCCGGCTGCCAGGGCGCCTCCTGCGGTTCGGTGATGATCTCGACGCCGCCCGCCTTCAAAGCGGCGATCGTGGCCTCGACATTCTCGTCGACCAGCACCAGCACGGGCTCTGCGCCTGGCGTGTCGTCGGCGCGCCTCACGAAATGCAGGTTGGTGACAGCGCCGGGTAATGTCAGTTCGATCCAGCGCCAGCCGCTATGGCCCATCTTCTCGTCGGCCGGTGGCAAAGGTGTTCGAGGCGCTGGATGAGACGGCGCCGCAGACCGTGCGCTATCTCGTGCTCGAACTGGACGACGGCGAGTTCATCCACGTCGTCGGCGAGGGAAATGATACGTCCGCGCTGACCGGGCTTGCGGCCTTCGAGGCGTTCACGCAAAACCATGCGGAGCGGCGTTCGACCCCGGTCAAGCGATCGCCCGCCAAAATCATCGGCAACTACCATGTCCTCGAGGGCGGCAAAGCCGGATAGAATGGACGCCATGATCCCACGGAAACTCGACCGGCCGGCGCTGGAGGCGATGCTCTCCGAGCTCCGCCCGAAGCTGCACCGCTACTGCGCCCGCATGGCCGGCTCGGTGATCGACGGCGAGGACATCGTGCAGGAGACGCTGCTCAAGGCGCTGCAGGCGGTCGACGGCAGCGCGGCGGTCGAGCGGCCCGAGCAATGGCTGTTTCGCATCGCCCACAATGCCGCGCAGGACCATCTGCGCCGGCGCCAGCGGGAGCGGTCGCGCATCACCGAGGCCGACATGACCACGATCGAGGATCCCTCAGGCGGTGCCGACAGTCGGCTCGCCGCCGCCACCGGCCTGCGCAGCTTCATGCGGCTTTCGCTGGCGCAGCGCAGCGCCGTGATCCTGGTCGACGTGCTCGGCCTTTCCCTGCACGAGACCTGCGAGGTCTCTGGCGCGACGCTGGCCGCGACCAAGGCGGCGCTGCATCGCGGGCGGGCGCGGCTTCGCCTTTTGGCATCAGAGCCCGAACAGGCCGCTGTGCCAAAACTCGACGCCGAGGACGAGCGGCGCCTGCGCCGCTATGTCGACCTGTTCAACGCGCGCGACTTTGACGCCGTCAGGGCGCTGATCGCCGAGGATATAAAGCTCGAAGTCGTCAACCGCACCCGCATGCGCGGCAAGGCCGAAGTGTCGACCTATTTCGGCAATTACGACCGCGCGAGCGACTGGACGCTGTCGCCCGGCTTCGTCGACGGCCGGCCGGCGATCCTGATCCGCGACCCAAGGCAGCCGGACGGCCCCGTGCGCGGCTTCATGCTGGTCGAGTGGTCGGGCGAGCGGGTGATCGAGATACGCGACTTCCGCTACGCGCCCTGGTGTCTGGTCGATGCGGAAATCAGCACGATCGAAGGCTGAGGGCCGGAATGGCGCTGAGATGGCGCGCGAAGGCGACAGAGGGTGGCGGTGCGGCCGGCGCAGGTGTATGATGATGGTCTAATATTCCGAGATCAGGGAGGATCGTCATGACGTCTTGGGAGATCAGGGGACGCGAACTCGTCAATTGCACCTGCGAATATGGCTGCAACTGTCAATTCAATGCGCTGCCCGACAAGGGCCATTGCCATGCGGTGGCCGGCATCCAGATCGATGAAGGCCATCATGGCGAGACCGGTCTCGATGGCCTGCGGATCGCGGCGATCTTCAAATGGCCTGGCGCGATCCACGAAGGCAATGGCGAAGCCATCGCTTTTGTCGACGAGAATGCAACCGACCGGCAGCGCGAAGCGCTGCTGCGCATCATGACGGGCCAGGACACCGACCCGTTCGCGACGATGTTCGCCGTCTACGCCTCAACCGTGACAAAAATGAATGAACCGGTTTTCACGAAGATCGATCTCGACCTCGATATCGACGGCCGCAGGGGTCGTATCTTCGTCAAGGACTATATCGAAACGGTCGGCGAACCGATCCGCAACAAGGTGACAGGCGCGGACTCGCGCGCTCAGATCGTGTTGCCGAACGGCTTCGAATACGCGGTCGCCGAGATCGGCAGTGCTTCGAGCACAACCAGCGGGCCGGTTCAGGTGGACACGAAAGACAGCTACGGCCAGTTCGCGCGGCTGCATCTCAACAATCACGGGGTGGTGCGCGCCTGACCGCCGCATGGACGGCGCGTCGCCACTGGAACGCCTGCTCAGACGCGACCGCGTCCTCACGATTGCGGGCGTGGTGGCGCTGTGCCTGCTGGCCTGGCTCTATATCGTCGCCGGTGCAGGGCTCGGCATAAATGCGTGGGAGATGTCGAGGCTCGCGCTGTTCCCCTATCAGCAAACCGCCGACATGACCTCCGATATGCCCGGCATGGACATGGGTGGTATGGACATGGCGACGGAACCGCGGGTCTGGGGGGCCGCGATCTGGGCGCTGATGATCGCGATGTGGTGGGTCATGATGGTCGCCATGATGTCGCCAAGCGCCGCGCCGACTGTCCTGCTCTATGCGCGCGTGCATCGCCATGCGCTCGCACAGGGTCGGATCCAGGACAAGCTCGCGCCCACCGGCGTATTCATGGCAGGCTACCTCCTGGTCTGGCTGGGGTTCTCCGTCGCGGCGGCCGCGCTGCACTGGCTGCTCGAACGCGGGGCATTCGTTTCCGCGACGACGATGAGTTCGCAGAGCCGCTGGCTTTCAGGCATCGTCCTGATTACCGCGGGCCTGTATCAGCTCTCGCCGCTCAAGAACGCCTGCCTGTCGCACTGCCGGACACCGACGGCGTTCCTTTCCCGCCACTGGCGTCCGCACGCACTTGGCGCGCTGCGTTTGGGCGCACTGCACGGGGCCTTTTGCGTCGGATGCTGCTGGATGCTGATGGCTTTGCTGTTCGTGGGCGGCATCATGAACCTGGTGTGGGTTGCCGCGCTCGCCATTCTGGTGCTGGTTGAAAAGGCGTTTCCTGCCGGCCACTGGGTCGGCCGGGCAGCCGGCATCGCCCTGATCGCCTGGGGCGGCGCAACACTTCTGGTCTGACGACCAGCTGGCCGAGGCGAACAGATAGTTCCATTCCTCGATCCATCCGGACGCGGCAGCAGGGCGGGCCGCGACGACTGGGCGATTGCCTTTTTGTCCGACCTGATCGCTGGGAGCCAGTCGGATCCCGCACCTCAGAATCCGATATCGCGGCCGAGAATGCCCTCGAGATCGTGCTTGAGCTTTTCGCTCTCGGCGGCAGGCAGCGCCGTCAGCGGCGGCAATGGCGAGGCATAGGACGGGTCGGCCATCATTTCGGCAACCATGGCCTTGATGCCGGGGATCAGCGGGCCCGAGGCCACGCGTTTGCGAACGGCCGACGCCGTCGCGAGCGCGCCGGCATCGCCGTCGCGCCAGGCGGCGGCGCACAGCCTGCTGGAGAGATTGGCGGTGGCGGAGATGCAGCCGGCGAAGGTGCCGTCCCTGGCCTCCATCAGCGATCCCTCGTCGCTCGGGACCGTGCGGGAATAGGCGAGGTCGCCCGATGAATCCTTGAGGCCGCTGAGGCGCGGTCCGATCCGCTCCCGCAATGCCGTCACCAGCGCCGGGTGGAAGGGAACTCCCGACAAAGCCGGGAAATGATAGAGGTAGAGCGGCGTCGCCTGCGCCGCGGTCATCTGCGCGACTGCGTCGAAATAGGCGATCACCCCGTCGTCGCCGACGTTCTTGTAGTAGAAGGGCGGCAGCAGCAACGCGCCGGCGAGGCCGAGTTCGCCGGCATGGCGGGTGAGCTCGATCGCGTCGGTGACGGACGCGGCCCCGGTGCCGACCATCAGCCTGTCGCGCGGCAGGGCGTTGGCGGCGGCCGACATCAGCGCCTTGCGCTGGGCAAGGCTCATCGAGGTCGCCTCGCCGGTGGTGCCGCACATGTTGAGCGCGTCGCAGCCTTCGTCGAGCAGCCTGCCCGCCAGGCTGACGAAACGGCCGATGTCGGGTTCGAGTGTCTGGGTGACCGGGGTTGGAATGGCGGCGATGACGCCGCGCAGCTTGCTTGTCATGACGGATCCTTTTCTCGGCGCCGGCTCGCCGAAGCTGCCCGGCCGGCGCGGCGGATCATTCACAGGCGGATGCGGTTCGTCAACCGGGCGGCCGGGGATCGCCAGCGCCGGTTCACAATTCCTTCTCGGCCAGTTCGCGGAACGCGTCGGGAACCGACCGCCGCGGCCCGAGCGCCACCGAGGCATAGCCGACCGCTTCCCAGCCGAAACGGTCGCGGATCTTGTCGATGGCGCGGTCGGCGGTCCAGCGTGCCGCACCCTTGCGGGTACCGGGACGGCGCCGGTCATCGTCGAGGCCGAGCGGCAGTTCCAGTTGCAGCCCCGCCTGCTGCTCCAGATGCGAGACGGCGATGGCCAGCAGCGAGATGGTCTTTTCGTGCGGATGGTCAACGAGCACCTTGCGCACCAGCGCCTCGGCGATCTCGGCCAGCATGGCGGTTGCCGAAATCGGCTGGTCAAGCGTGATCGAGCGCGTCACCGAGCGCAAATCGGCGAAGCGGACGCGGACCGTCACCGTGCGGCCGGGCCGCGATTTCGCCCGCAACCTGGTGGCGACCCTGTCGGCCAGATGCAGCAGCGCCGGCACGAAGATTTTTTCCGCTGCGGGTTTCCTGCCGAGCGCCGATTGCGCGCCGGCCGATCGCGCCCGGCGCTGCGTCTCGAGCTTGCGCGGATCGCGATTCCACGCCAGTGCATTGAGCTTTTCGCCCGCGGCCGGACCGAGCAGACGCTCCAGCGACCATCCCGGCATCTTCGCCAGCTCACCGATGGTGTTGACGCCGATGCCGGCCAGCCGCTGCCTGGTGACCGGGCCGACGCCCCACATCAGCTCGACCGGCAGATCATGCAGGAATTCCAGCTCATGGCGCGGATCGACCACCACCAGCCCGTCGGGCTTGGCCACTTGCGAGGCGATCTTGGCCAGATGCTTGGTGCGCGCCACCCCGACCGAGATCGGCAGGCCGAGCTCGGACTTGACGCGGCGGCGGATGGCTGCGGCGATCTCGGCCGGCGGGCCGAACAGATGGGTGCAGCCGGCGACATCGGCGAAGGCCTCGTCGATGGAAATGCGCTCGACCACCGGCGTGAAATCGCCGAGCACTTGAATAGCCGCATCGCCTAGCCGCTGGTATTCCCTCAAGTTGCCGCCAACGAAGATCAGCCCGGGGCAGAGTTCGCGCGCCCGCCGCCCCGGCATTCCGCCGCGCACGCCGAAAGCCTTGGCCTCGTAGGAGGCGGCCAGCACCACGCCGCCGCCAGCAGCGATCGGCCTGCCGCGCAGGGAAGGGTCGAGCAATTGCTCGACCGAGGCATAGAAGGCGTCGAGATCCGCGTGGAGGATGTTGGCTTCCATCCGAGCCGTTCGCCCGCGGCGGTTGGAATGCCGCATTGTTGAGAGGTGATTTTGAATAGAACATAAAGGGAACAAAATGGGCGGATTGTCAAGAAGCTTGATCGCTCAAGACTCGGGTTCCTCCCCCACTTTCGTGAAGGCGAGGAACGCCGACCTGCCCGGCTCACGCGGCTTCCCGTGTCCAAAGGCGCTGGCCGAAGCGGCGGAAGAAGCGCGCCAGGAGCCGCTGCTGTTTGGCGCGGGCCAGATCTCGCATTCGCCTTTCCTGGCGCCAGCGCGGCATGTTGCGGTAACAGGCGATGAAGCGGGCGGCATCCTCGATCGCCTCCCCGGCCGACAGCGCCGGACAGATCGCCGCCAGGAACAGGGCCTCGCTCTGCTTCAGCCGGTCTACCACCGCCTTGCGCTGGTCGTGGCCCTGCCGGGCCCTGGCTATGCCGTCGAGGCGGATGGCCGTCAACGCGGCCAGCATGGCCGGGCTGTCGCCGGTATAGCCGCAGTCGCGGGCGAATTGGGTGGAAACCATCGTCACTTCCTCAATGCCGACGGCCGCGCCTGCCGCCCATCGGTGTCGGTCGCGACGGTGGCTTGGCAAATATAAGCATAACTCAAAAATATGTACAAGCGAAACTTTTATTGTGACTTTGAGCGGAACCGACTCGACTCCTGGGGAAAAACCGACAATGATGTGAACAAAACAGGAACAAAGGGGCGAAGTGACGATGACATTGCCGGGCAAGGAGGCGACGATCGCCGATGTCGTTTCGATTGCGGTCGAATGTATCGATTGCGGTCGAAACCGATGGTGGAAACCGGCCGAACTCAGGCGATACGGCGTGAACGGACAGACCCCGCTGGCGGCGCTTTCGGAGCGCCTTCGCTGCTCCGCCTGCCAGGCCGACGGCCTGCCGGGCAGGGCGGTTTCGATCCAGGCGGCATTCATCGAGGAGCATGAGCGGCGGCGCAGGGCGGCGCGCAGGCGTAATGAACGCGAGATGCCGCTGGAGAGATCCAGGCGGGCTTGAAGAGGCGCGTCCCTTCTCCCGCAGCGGCAGGGCGGTCGCATATGGATTCTTGCGAAGAGGACCCCCACCCTAACCCTCCCCACAAGGGGGAGGGAACGCTGCCGCGCGCCTTAACTTCCCTCTTTGGCGCCGAAAGGCAGGCAATTTGCCGAGGTCAGCGCCAGCGCAAGTCTCCCTCCCCTTGTGGGGAGGGGTGGGGGTCCGTCGTAGAGCGAAAGCCTCGGTTTTCCGCCTGCGATAACCCCGCCCGCAGGGGAGAAGGGAAAGGCGCTAGTACCCCAGCAGTTCCTTGAGCGGGATGACGCGGAAGATGCTCTTGATCGCGTAGCGGTTGAAGGTCAGCGTCTTCGGCGGATTGTACTGCTCGACGACCAGCTCGCCGGCGGTGCGCTTGACCAGTTTCTTGACGAAGGCCTTGCCGTTGCGCTCGCCCTCTTCGGGCAGCGTCTCGATCACCACATGGTCGCCGGGTACGGCGTCGCGGCCGCCGCAATAGATCATGTCGCCGGGCTCGTAGCGCGGCACCATCGAATCGCTGAGCACATGCAGCGCAAACACATTTTGCAGATGCTTTATGCCCGGCGGGCGCTGGACATAACCGGCCGTTTCGCCGTTGAAGGTGAAGTCGCCGTCGTCGCCGCCGACGGCGGCGCCGAAAATCTTGATATCCATCGGGCCGGTGGGCAGGGGAGCCGGATCGGTGACGATCTCGGCGTCGGCGACATTGTCGGCGTCATCGAGGAAGACGACCTCACCCTTGCCCAGCGCCACCGGGTCGACGCGCAGGAAGGCGGCTGTCTTCAACAGGTTCTCGGTCTTGGGCAGGTTGCGGCCGGTCTCCCAATTGCCGACGGCGGCGACATCGGTGTCGTTGTGCTCGGCGATGTGGCGCATCACCAGGCCGCGCTGCTTGCGCGCCTTGCGGATCGCCGCCCCGACCTTGATCGACAATGGGGTTTTCGTCATGGCGCCATCTGAAACATAAGATTCGATTTCGTCCATGAAAGAATGACTTGCATTTATTTATGAGTTATGCTTATATCTCGCCATGCACAAGCCGCAGCGTCCCTTTTCGCTTTCGCATCCGTCCCGGCTGTCCTCCTCCCCCGCCGGGACGAAGCCCGAGGCTGAGGCCTCGGATCCGGCGCCGTCTCCCCCGGCGACCGGAACGGCCGGAGGCCTCGCGCCTCCGGCCACGAATTTCGGTTCGCCCGTGCGCGATGCGGGATGCAGATCGTGCATCCGCACCCACGACGGCACGGTCATTGTGCTGGACCGGCGGACGGGCAGGGCGGTGTCCGGCGCCAGCCGCGATGCGGCCGAGGCGAAGCTTGGCCGCTTCGCGGGCCAAGGCAGCACCGCACCGCCGGCCGAAGGCTGACCGGCCTCCGGTCGGCGCCTCTGACGGGCCTCTGGCCGGATTTGAATGACCAAAACCTTTCGAGCGTCTCCCGGCGTGGCCGGAGGCTGTCCAACACGCTGCAATGGATCAAGAGAATGGCCGGCTACACCGACACCGAACTGGAAGCGATCGCCCGCTGGCTGAAGGATGGACTGTCGGCCTCGAAGATCTCCGACCGGCTGAGCGCCCTGCGCGGCAGCGCGGTCTCGCGCAATGCCGTCATCGGCATCGTCCACCGCAACGCCGGTTTGAGCGCCATCGGTTTTGCCAATCCCGGCGGGGGCAGGTCGGGCGGGCGGCCAAAAAAGAACGCGGCAAAGCCGGGCACACGGCAGGCCAGATCTCCGGGGCAAGCACAACTGCCTGAGCAAGCGAAGCTGCCTGAGCAAGGCGGGCCTGCAACGGTCAGGCCGTTGAGACCGGCAAGCCATGTCAAGTCGGTCAGGCTGGCACCGCCGGTTTGGCTGCCGCCGCAGCGGTTCGGGCTTCCGGCGCAGAAGGGCGAGGCCCTCAAACCGCCGGTACCGCGCCCTGCCGGGCGCCAACCGCATGTCGCGGCCATGCGCTTCATCGATTGCCTGTTCAACCGCTGCCGCGCACCGCTCGACCTGACGCTCGAGGAAGACCCCGAAAACGACGCGCCCGGCGCCCGGCCGGGAGCGGAGATGCTGTGCTGCGGCCTGCGCACGCGGGCGCTGAAGAGCTACTGCGCTTATCACGCGGCGCGCTTTTATGACCATCGCCGCACGCTGCTGGCGAATGCGGCATCGGCGCCGGCTGCGCGAGCCGATCGCCAGGCGCGCGGCCAGGGCGTCAAATCAAACCAGGGACAAAATCCATGAGCAAGAAGACCGCCCAAAAGGCCAAGACCAAGCCGCCGAAGCTGCCCAGGGACGAGGCCGAGCAGGTGCGCATCCGCAAGGAGGTCGGCCATGATTTCGCGCTGAAGGACGACAGGTTCGGCCGCAAGCGGCTGGCGGCGGGCACGGCCGAGGCGCGGCGCGTCTACGAGGTGTCCAATGACGGCTACACCTCGACCGGCGGCATCGTGCGGGTGCGCAATGTCGATCCGCTCACCGGCATCACCTCGCTGTCGCACCAGCAGCGCGAGGCGGGCCTGCGCTACCGCGAGGATTTCCGCATCTCGCAGCAGGACGGCGTCAAGTCGACGACCTGGACCGAGCGCGTCGATGGCGGCCGCGTCGGCGGCGGCGTCGCCGACCGCATCCTTTCAGCCGGCCGCGCCCACGCCAATGCAACCAAGGCGCTGGCGCACTGGGAATTGGCGGGCGTGGTGCAGAAAGTGTGCTGCATGGGCGAAACGGTGAAGAGCGTGGCCGAGCAGACCGGCGAGGGGCGGGATGTGGTGACGAAGCTGCTGAAGCTCGGGCTGGATTTGCTGGCGGTGCATTACGGGATGATGCTGGGAAGGCGGGTGGGGTGAGGTGCCGATCCCAAAGGGAACGCAAGCCCATCAAGCCGGGCGGGATCGTTGGAAAACACTGGAGGTTTCAGCCGCCCTTGGCGACGTAGCCGGCGGTGACCTCGCCCTTATGGGCGGCGAAGGCTGCCAGGACCTCGTCCGTCTCGGGCTTCGGCACCTTGAGGAAGGCCAGGGTCCTTCCGAGTTCCGCTGCGACCTCATCGAATTCTGCGGGAGAGATCCGCAGGTCCCGGTGGGCCTGCTCAAGGCCGAGCGGTGTCGTGCCGGGCTTGGTGGCCGTGAACTTGAACGGCCCGCCGGAAACGTCGCAAACCCACAGCGTGCGCATGAATTTAAGGCCGGGCAGCCTGTCAAGATTCTTGGTGTGCCATTCCCGCAGCCGCGGGTTCTCGGACGTCTGGCCGACGATGGGGTTCTTCACGATGGCGTCGCTGAAGTGATCCACCACCGCGGCGCACCACCGATCCCATTCAATCACAGCCCGTGGCGTGAAGCCGGCACGGCTGACGCCCATGCCAAGCCCGCCAGCGCCCGCGAAGAGCTCGATCGATTCCATGCTATTCCCCCACGAATTGGCGCAGCTTGTTCTCTAATTGTTCACTCTGCCCCAATTCGCATTCCCAAACAACAAGGACGTTCCATCCAAGCCGCCTTAATGCTTCTTGATGGCGCACGTCGCGTTCGGCGTTCGCCGCTAGTTTCGGACCCCAAAAATCGAGCCTCGACTTTGGCAAGCGCGCGAGGCGGCAAGCCGGATCGTCGTGACGATGCCAAAAGCACCCGTGGATGAAAATCGCCTTCTTGCGTTGTCCAAAGACAATGTCGGGCTTGCCGGGCAATTCAGCTCTGTGAAGCCGATACCGATAGCCCATTCCATGGAGGAGGCGTCGCACGGCCATTTCAGGCTTCGTATCCCTGCCACGGATGCGTGCCATTCGCTCGCTGCGTTCGTGCGGCGTTAGACTGTCCACTTTCCCGTCATCTTCTCGATTCGTTTGGAAGATGGTGTTTCGTTTTTCATCGAATGGGAAGAGCTAACGAACGCATCACCCGGACAATCAGCTTTCTTAGCGATCGGGTAGGAGGGGCAGCTATCGCGGAAGGTGGCCGAGAAGCGGCCCGGTAGAGCAGCCCGAAGGATGGTCCTCTCTAATCCTTCGCCCGCTCCACATACGCCCCATCGGCCGTCATCACCACAACCCGCGTGCCGGCTGAGATGTGGGGCGGCACCGTGGTGCGTACGCCGTTGGAGAGCGTGGCCGGCTTGTAGGAGGACGACGCCGTCTGCCCCTTGGTCACCGGCTCTGTGTCGACCACTTCGAAGGTGGCGCGCTGCGGCAGCACCAGCGAGATCGCGATGCCATTGTGCTGCGAGACCTGCACGGCCATGCCTTCCAGGAGATAGGGCGCCATGTCGCCGACCACGCTTTCGGGCACCGCCACCTGGTCGTAGGTTTCCGGGTTCATGAAATGGAAGCCTTCGGCGTCGCTGTAGAGGAAGGTGTGCTCGCGCTCCTCGACATAAGCGCGCTCGACCTGTTCGGTGGTGCGGTAGCGCTCCGAAACCTTCACCCCGTCGGCGATGCGGCGCATGTCGAGCTGGGTCACCGGCGTGCCCTTGCCAGGGTGGATGTTTTCGGCAAAGAGGATCACATAAAGCTTGCCGTCCTTATCGACGACGTTGCCTTTGCGTAGGGAACTGGCGATGACCTTCACCACGATTTTCAATCCTGCACTGGTTCGTTGGCCTTGCCGGCCTGAAACGGTTGATCGGCGCAAATCGGCCGCGCGAGCCGTCGCCCTAGCGCATCTTGGCTTCAACCGCCAGCCTTCTGTGCAATTCCGGTTCGCATGACCGGCGCCTCGCCCTGGTGGACTCCGCACGTCCATGCCGACCGCCGGCCGCGGCTGATCCTGCGCAACCGGATCGCTGCCGCCTTTCGCGACTGGTTTGCGCGGCGGAATTTCGTCGAGGTGGAGGCGGCGGCCCTGCAAATCTCGCCCGGCAGTGAGGCGCATCTGTCGGCCTTCGCCACCGAGGCGATCGGGCCGGATGGTGCTCGCCAGCCGCTCTATCTCCATACCTCGCCGGAATTCGCCTGCAAGAAGCTGCTCGCCGCCGGCGAGAAGCGCCTGTTCAGCCTCGGCGCCGTCTACCGCAACCGCGAGCGCGGGCCTCTGCACCATCCGTCCTTCACCATGCTCGAATGGTACCGGGCCAATGAGACCTATGAGAGCCTGATGGCGGATTGCGCCGGGCTGGTCGCTCTTGCCGCGGAGCAGGCGGGCGCCAGGCGTTTTGCCTTTCGCGGCCGCGAGGCCGATCCGTTCGCCGAGCCGGAACGGTTGAGCGTCTCCGAGGCGTTTTCTCGCCATGCCGGCATCGATCTGCTGGCCACGGTCGGGGCGGACGGCAGCACCGACCGTGAGGCGCTGCACGCGGCGCTCGTCGAGGCGGGCTTGCGCACCGCGCCCGACGACAATTGGGCGGATCTGTTCAGCCGGGTGATGGTGGAAAAGATCGAGCCGATGCTGGGGCAGGGGCGCGCCACCATCCTCTACGGCTATCCGATCTCGGAGGCAGCGCTTGCCCGGCCGAGCGCCGAGGATGCGCGGGTGGCCGAGCGCTTCGAACTCTATTGCTGCGGGGTGGAGCTCGCCAACGCTTTCGGCGAACTGACCGACGCCGCCGAGCAGCGCCGGCGCTTCCGGATCGAGATGGACGAGAAGCAGCGCATCTATGGCGAGCGCTATCCGCTCGACGAGGATTTTCTCGCGGCCTTGGCCATCATGCCGCAGGCCAGCGGTTCGGCGCTCGGCTTCGACCGGCTGGTGATGCTGGCGACGGGGGCGGGCAAGGTGGAGGATGTGATGTGGACGCCGGTGGCGGAATTGTAAGGTAGGCTGGTGCTCTACGGCACCCCCCTCTGCCCGGCAGGACAGAGGGGGGTGCCTCGCGCCATCCTCGCTACCACCCCATCAGCAGCCCGACAATCAGCCGCTGCATGTTACCGCCCTGGCCGAATTCGACGCGATCGAAGTCGCGGCTTGCCTGGCGCTGGGTCTGGGACAGTTCGGAGAGCCGGTTGGTCAGCTCGGTCCTGATCTTCCTGCAACCGGGGTCTGCGGCCACCGTCAGGCCGACGCTCACGGCTTCGATCTGGCGCACCATGTCGACGATTGCATCGCCATGCACCTTTTCGTGGGCGGCGACACCGGCGGCGAAAACCTGCCAGCTCTTCTGGACCGCGGCCGGCAGCGGCTTTGAAGGCTTGGGCGAGGTGTAGGTGATAATGAGCTTCGGGCGCGCCGAAGCCAGCACGCAGGCACCGCCACGTGGCTGATAGTCCCTGACCCAGGTCAGCTTGAAATTGGTGTGCGCGATAACCCGGGCCTTGCTTTTGCCGATCGTCGGGCTCTTGCCGATCATGGGGCCGCGCTCGCCGATCGAGGCATAGAGTTCCGGCCCGGTCTGCCCCGAAATGGCGTAGGTCTCGACCTTTTCGACCGGTTTCCACCCAGGCTTCGACTGTGCCGCCGTCTGCGCCTGGGCGACCGGCGGCGCTAGCAGACAGGCCGCAAGCAGATATCTGAGAGGCTTCATGCGATTTCCAGGCCACAACGGGAAGTCGCCCGTAGCAGGGATCGTCAATTCGGTGAAGTGCGTGCCCGCAGATTTCGGTTTGCTGCCTGGTCCGGCAAGGAAGATGGCGGGCCTTCGCCCCGCCATCTTCTGTCCCGCAGCGATACCCTGGAGGTCAGTTCGCGCCGCCCGGCAATTTCGCTCCGCTTATTGCCGGCTGCGCCGCAAGCCCCAGATTCCCCTGTGTTGCCAGGTTGCAGACTCCAGGCATTCTCCCATGGAGGTGAGCATGACACGCGACGACATCATTTCGGTGCTGGGGCCGGTCGACGAGACTGTCATCGCCGACATCGTCTCGACCGGCGCGACGATCGAGGAACTGCGAGAGGCCTTCGCCTGGATCGGCGCCGATGAGGCGCTGGTGAACGAAGGCCGTCAACTGCCGTCGGCAAGGGTGGCGGCGCTTATCGAACTGCTCGACGCGCCGGACGAGGAAGACCAGCCGTAGCGGGGGCCGCCGCCTGCATACTTCACGGCAGCGGTCACCATGTTGGAGAACAGCGCGCGTTCGATCGGCCGTTCCAGCGTCCGCGCAAAGGGCGTCGCCATGTGGTGCCGGTCGCGATAGGCCAGCTTGCCGCCGATGAAGACGCGGCAGGTCTCGGCGTCGCAGAACTGGTCGGTCATGTCGACATAGAAGGCGTTCGGTATCGAGCGCACGATGTCGCGCTCCACCGCGGCGGCGGCGTCGTTGGCGGCGTAGGCCCGCGTCTGGTCGCACAGCGACGGTGTCTGCCCCCGCCACAGCGCGCGCGCCACGCAGGTGTCGACCGGCTTGTCGTTGAAGGGCACGTCGCGGATGAAGGCAACCTTCAGCCCGGCCCGGCTGAACGCCTCGATCGTCGCGCGCAGGCCGGCGCGCCATTCCGCATCCTGGCTGTCGGATATTTTCGCGTCGGGCGACAACTTGCGCGAACTCGCCAGCGCGATCTCCGAGATCACCACCAGGTTCGGCCGTGCGGCGATGATCTCCTTGATCGACTGCGCGCGCCATTGGTCGCACTCGGTGTAGTCGCGTTTCAGCTTGGTGACCCAGATCGTCAACCGAGAGGCCCGGCAGGAGGATTTGAGCCAGGTGAGGACCCGGTAGTTGTGCTTTTGCGCCGCGCCGATCAGCGGCGTCGACCAGTGGTCGGCATGCGAATCGCCGAACAGCGCGATCGAGCCTTGGGCGTTTTTCGAGCCGAACACGCAGGGTTTTGGCGTGACAATCTCGAAGTCGACAATGCAGCCACCGGCGCGCGCCGTGGAAGGCAGTGCGGCGCTTTCGGCGATGATGCGCTGTTCGGGGTCGATATCGTGCACGGCAAGGCGCGCATTGGCGTAAGCGCCTGCGACGCCGGTGCCGGTCAGGAGGACGGCCGGCACCAGCGCCCTCGCCGCATTGGCCATCAGCCAGCCATTGCGGCGGATCGGGTTCTCGATGAAATTATAGGTGAAGACCGACAGCACCAGCGTCAGCGCCAGGCCGCCGAGCCGATCGGCAAGCGACAGATCGGGAACCAGCATCGCCGCATAGACGATGACCGGCCAGTGCCAGAGATAGAGCGAATAGGAAAGTTTTCCCAGCCACTGCAGAGGCGGCAGCGACAGCACGGCGCTCGGCCCGCTTTGCCTATTGCCGGAGCCGCTCAGCAGCAACAGCACGGCGCCGGCCACCGGCACCAGCGCCATCACGCCGGGGAAGGGGCGTCCTCGCTGAAGGTCAGATAGGCGCCGGCGATCAGCGCCAGGCCAAGCCATGCGCATGCCGCGCCCAATTGCGGGCGCTGCCGCCAGAATCCTGCCGGCGCCATCGTCGCCAGGCCGCCGGCCGCGAATTCCCAGGCCCGGAGCGGCGAGAAATAGAAGGCCCAGGGCTGCGATATCTCCGTCAGCCAGGCGCAGACGGCGAACGACACCGCGCCGGCGAAGCCGATCACCAGGATCGCCGCGCGCCTGCCCGGGCGCAGCCATGCGGCAAGCAGCAGCAGCGCCGGCCAGGCGAGATAGAACTGCTCCTCGACCGAGAGCGACCAGAAGTGGATGAAGGGGTTGTTCGCCGCGTCCGGGGCGAAATAGTCGAAAGACCAGCGGATCAGCCAGAAATTGATCGCATAGGCCGACGCGAACATGGCGCCCTTCGAATAGAGCGACTGTTCCTCCGGCGCCAGGATGAAATAGCCGGCGACAAGCGTGACCAGGATGACGAACAGCGAGGCCGGCAGCAGGCGCCGGGCGCGGCGGGCGTAGAAGCGCCACAGGTCCAGCCTGCCGGTGTCGTCGATTTCCCGCAACAGCTGGCCGGTGATCAAATAGCCGGAGATGACGAAGAAGATGTCGACGCCGGTGAAACCGCCCGGCAGATCCGAGAGGCCGAAATGGTACGCGATGACGCCCGACACCGCGAGCGCCCGCAGCCCTTCGATATCAGGCCGGAACGATGCTGACACGACGAACCCCCGTGTAGGTCGTTGACACCCCACCCGTTGCAGAACCTCGACTCTATGTGTCGATACCGCAATGCAACAAATCTAACGCAGTGCAACATAAAGGGAAGTTCGGGCAGCGTCGGCCGACGCAACCTGCATATCTGTCCGGCCTCTTAGAGGAGCCAGTCGCTCGCGCGCCGGGCTCCTCCTCTCAGTTGGCACCCATCACGCGTGCGCGTGCGGGTGACGGTAGTCCCAGACTGCCCAGGCCGACGCGGCGACGACCAGCACGCCGAGGACCACATGGGTCCCCATCGCGTTGACGCTCGCGGCGAAGCCTAGCAACCAGGGCGAGACGATCAGCCAGAGCCCTACCACAAGGTTCAGCCACTCTTCCCACTCGGCGAATGCCGAGAGCGCGGCGAGCGCCAGGGCACCGAGCACAATGCCCGAAATCCAGGCGTTCCACGCAGGATTGGCCTCCGTAACGAAGCCGATGATCCAGGGTGAGATGAAGAGGCAGATCGCAAGGACCAGATTGATCCAATCCTGGGCCTTCTTTCCTTCCATCAAGTTTGCCATGACAACCTCCACAGATGAAGCTTGAACAAAGCACGATAGTCGCGTGCAAATGCACGCTTAACTATTGATGTAATTACGCTTCAACCGGCCTTCAAGAACCTCCCCCGCCAGGTTGAGGTCTCTGCGCGGCGTTAGGATGCACGAACGGAAGCGCATCTCACGTCCAGAAATAGCGCACAGTGTGGAAGGAAAATCGCTGGATGGCCAGCAACCTTGCAACGACCAGGCCCTTGGCGATCGACAGGGCGGCGGCGAGAAAGGTGATCTGGTTGGCGGTGACGCCAGCCCGTGCCAACCGGTCGGCAAGCGGCCGCAGTCTCGCCCGGAAGGCCGGTTTCAGCGCATAGAGCGTCGGCATGTGCGAACCCCCCGGCCGCAGCTCAAGATGATATGGCAAGGATGGTCAATTGGCAGCCAACACGCAAGGGCCGCACGCGCACTCGCGCGTGGTTACAATCAGCAGTTACACAAGAGCCTGTCGCAAGGCGGAAAAGCCAGCCACGGATCGTTGCCGAGCAACGCGACAAAAGCCCCGGTGGAGACCACCGAGGCTTTCAGCACTGTAGATTGATAACTACCAGACCCAGATCCGCTGGCGATAGCACCGAACGCGCCGCCGGCCATGGCGCCAATAACTGCGGCAGACCCGTCTCCAGACGCGCCGTCTGTGCCGTCTGTTGTATCTGCGCCAATGTCTGCGCCGATAGCCGATCGGCTCCAACTCCGGCTGGGCGTCTCCGTCCTCGATGATTTCTTTATCCTGCGCCTCGAGTTCATCGAGGATGCCGCTTCTGGCGGCTGGAACACCGGCCAACGCGTTGACGGGCCGAACTGCGCTCGCGAGCGCCGCCGCCCCCGCAATGCCAAACATTCCTGTCAGAAATAATCGCCGATCCATAGAAACCTCCCAATCACCTTTGAGCGAGACAAGGTCTACATCCGGAGAATAGCGCGATGGTTGTAAAAACCAAGGGCTCGCAACAGAAGTGGTAAACACCTCAAATGCCGAGCCGGTGTTGCAGTAAAGGCTTGGGGCTGCCGACTCGTTCATAACCGATCTAGAGGTTGTTCAATCGCGATGGCCGCTGCGCCGATCGCCTAGGACATCTGCCTGCTCCTAACGCAGCGCATGGCGTTTTTTGGATGAAACGTCGCCGCCCGACGGCCTAGTGCGGTCCGCCACCGGCAAGATGTCGAATGCCGCTCGTCGTCATCCAGCGGGCGCGAGCCAGATGCGTCGCCCAGGCCCGGAATGCCCTCTCCGGTTCCCGGATCGGGTCGATGTGCAGAACAATTTGCGCGACCTCACGCCAATCGGCTCCATCCGCCGAAGCATCGAGCAGCCGGACATAGGTCAGCATACAGCCTTCGTCATACCCGGTCGGCACCGACGACATCGGCGCCACGTCCGCTATATGAGTCGGCTTTGACATTGCGACCTGCCAACGGTGACCAAGGCGGCATCATGACACGCGGCAGTGTAGCCAGCGCCCTGTATTCGAAGGACGCGGACCAGCCGGAATTGTATTTCAGTGGAACCTAATCTTAACGCTACGATTACCATGCATGGGTAAACATGAGATCCGGACTGTTGCTGAACACTGGCTGACAGCAGATCAGCTGGCAGAGGATTCAATGATTGCCGTCAAGGACCGGATACTGGAAGCAGCCGAGAATGATACGATTTCCTTCGTTGTTGCCAAGGCTGAGCAACAGGACGCCGACCTCGTCGAAGCAGCCGGCCCCGTCGAGGAAGCCGATACCGCCCAGAAAGTAGAGCCTCAACAGATCAGGCTCGCGGTTAGCTTTTTCCATGATTTAGAAGTGTCTATCCTTGTTCTTTATGCCGCCTATGCCCTCGTTGTGGTGGGTGTGACCTACCTGTTGCTGCGATTGGGGCATGTTCTGTAGGCAGCGCCTTCGGTGGCAACAGCAAACGAGCCACCCGTCCACTGGAACCCGCTCGGCTCGATAAGCACCGGCCTCGTGCATCGGCTAAACAAATGAAGGCCCGCGCTCTGGCGAGGGCGCGGGCCGATCGGGTTGCAGCCCGATCCGCAGGCGGAACCCGAAGGCTCCGCTGCTCAGACGCAGTTATTAGATATGGCTAATGTTACTGCATCGGCCGAATGAATGATGTGACCGCCCTCGAGCACGAGCACGCTGGCAAACGATGCTTTTCGCCTGAAGCAGTGCGCCGGCAATTTTCTGAGAATGGCGTTCGTGTTTGCGGGGGGAGGGCTCGCTTTCGGGGGGAAGCCATGCACAGGAAGCAACGTCTCGTCTTCTTGGTGGCGGTCTTTGCGTCTGTTCTGGGCTTTGCGCTGTTGGTGGTGATCCTGCAAATACTCAGCTCGTTCGATTAAAGCGTCGCAATGACCGGCCTCATACGCGCCGCGCACAAACGCTCGGGCGACGATGCAGTTCCTGACCAGCGCTTAAGAACGTCACCGACCAGTCCGCCGCAGGAAGCTGATGCTGGCGGACTTGTCCCTCAAGATATCCAAGGCAGTGGTTCGGACATCAAGACAACCGGGCGCGACTTTCGCGCCCGGCCGCCGTCAGTGCTTGCTCTTGCCGGAATCGACGGCGCTGCTGCTGATGGCGATGCGCTTGGCCTTCGCCTGCGCGCGCTGGGTCTTGGGCAGCGTCACGCTGAGCACGCCGTTATGGAAGGCGGCGTTCACCTTACCCTCCTCGACCTCGTAGCCGAGCGGGATGCGGCGCTCGAAGCGGCCGTAGAACCGCTCGGAGAAGTGCCTGTCCTTGTCCTCGGTCTCGGAGCGTTTCTCGCCGCGCAGCGTCAGCACGCCGTCGTCGAGCAGCACCTCGATGTCCTTCTCGTCCATGCCGGGGATTTCGGCGGTCACGCGGATCTCCTTCTCGCCGTCGGAGATTTCAACGCTCGGCCAGTTGGCGCGCGCCGACGAAAATCCGCTGAGCGAGGGCATACGCGTTTCGAAACCGCGGAACGCGTCGTCGATCATGCGGTTCATCTCGCGATGCAACGCCATGAAGGGATCCCGGTCATCGTCACGATAGAAAGTGGGAGCCGGACTATTCTCCCGACCCCAGGGAATAAGATCACGTATAGCCATTGGTGTTCTCCTTTCTCAACTGGTTGTGCCAAAAGTGACACCAGAGATCGCCTTCGCTCAGGCGGCCTGCTTCGGCTTCTCGACCTGTCCGCTCGGCGCACCGTCGTCCCTGGTGATCGTGATGCGACGCGGCTTCATCTCCTCGGGCAATTCGCGCACGAGGCCGATCGTCAGCAAGCCGTCGTTGAGCGAGGCGCCGGTGATCGTCATGTGATCGGCAAGCTCGAAGCGCCGTGTGAACGGTCGCACCGGCAGGCCGCGATGCAGATATTCCGCCTTGTCCTGTTCCTTGCGCTCGCCCGAGACGATTAGAAGGTTCGGCTCGTGGCTGACGTCGAGATCGTCTTCGGAAAAGCCGGCGACGGCGATCATCACGCGATAGCTGTTCTCGTCGCGTCGCTCGATGTCATACGGCGGCCAGCTATCGACTGGCTGAGGCGCGTTTTCCAGCAGGTTGAAGATGCGGTCGAAACCGATGCTCGACCGATGGAGCGGGGAAAAGGCGAATGCGGTTCTCATAGCTACATCCTCCATAGAGCAACATAGTACGAGCGACGCCAAAGAGCTGGCGCCCCCTGGACCGTGCCGGCCCCATTCAGCAACCGGCACCTTCGATTTGGTTATTGTCAGCCCGAAATCAAGACCCAGATTCTGTCCCGCTGTCGGATTTTTTTGTTGCCTCATCATCGCTGGCAATGCCGGTTTCAACCGTCATTTGGGGGTCGCGCCGGCATGTCGCGTGGAGGATATCATGACCCTGACACGCGACGACAGTCGTTTCGGTGCTGGGCCCGGTGGACGACGCCGACATCGCCTTGCCCGGCGTGACGATCGAGGAGTTGCGCGAGGCGTTTGCGTGGGTCGGCACGGATGAGGCGCTGGTCAACTAGGGCCGCCCCCGGCCGTCGGCAAGGGTGGCGACGCTGATCGGCTTCCCGAACCTCCCGACGACATGTAGCCGGCCGTTGCGTCTGGGTTTGGGCAAGGAGCTCTTGAAGCGTGCAGGCAGACGAACCATCTCGTCCACCGGCGCCGATAGGACATCGGCCGCCCTCCTGCTTATTCGAGGATGCTACTTGAAAGGAGGAAGAGATGAACGACGTCCCATTTTCCGAGCCGATCACGCTCAAGCTCCAATCCGCCGGAGAGCGCAAGGTCGCCAGCAGTTGGGAAGCCATCGAATGCATGCAGCAGTGGCCGGACCGGGCGCGCGGCCGAAGCTGGCGCGCAGCCTATCGCGCCTGCCGCGACGCGCTCGACGGTTGGCGCACGGCCCACGAGGCGCGCACGGCCTTCGTCAAGGCGGCTCGCACGGCCGGACTGCTTGTCACGGGACATAAATCCACCTGAACGACAATCCACCAGAACGTCAGCGCGAACGCGCCGTGCTGGAGAGGCGGCGCCTTTCATGAAAAGCGCCGCCCTTCCTGTGTCATTGCAGCGTAACGACACCGTCCACCGCGCGCCATTCGGAGGGCTGGATCAGACGGTGATGGGCGACGCGCACGGAATGCAGCGGGCCTTCGATCTCACGTTCCCAATAGTCGAAGAAATGCTTCAGCGTCGGGAAATCCGGGGCGATGTCGTATTCCTGCCAGATGAAGAGCTGCAGCAGGTCCCGATAGTCGGGAAGACGATAGTGGATCTCCGCCGTCGTCAGGCCAAAGCCTTGCATCTGGAGCTGGAAATCGTTGCTGACCTGGAACTCTTTTCCGACCATGCCGTCTCCTTTCCGAACGATCCGGCGCCCTTCCGCCGGCCGCAAAAACGCCTCCGCTTCCTCATCGGTTCCGATAGCCGGCAGACGGTGCCGGGATCGACGACGATGTCGGAATCTTGCGCCGCGATTTCAAGCCGCATCCGTCGTTCGAATCCTGGAATAGCGCCATTATTACAGTGCGTTGGCACTCGACCATGGCGAGTGCCAAAATTTTTTCGACACCCTCTTGAAAGCCTGGATAAGCAAACTAATTCGATATGCGCGCGATGCCTGAGCATGGGGGTCGCGCACCGTCGCATCGACCGTTGTACCGGTCGGCTGCGAAGGGAGGTCCAATAAAATCTGTTTGTCTTATGAGGAGAACGACATGGCGTTCCGTCCATTGCATGACCGTATCCTAGTCCGCCGCATCGAGGTCGACGAAAAGACCGCGGGCGGCATCATCATCCCCGACACCGCCAAGGAAAAGCCGCAGGAAGGCGAGGTCATCGCCGCCGGTCCCGGGGCGCGCGACGATAGCGGCCAGTTGCAGCCGCTCGACGTCAAGGTCGGCGACCGCATCCTGTTCGGCAAGTGGTCGGGCACCGAGATCAAGCTCAACGGCGAGGATCTGCTCATCATGAAGGAAAGCGACGTACTGGGCGTGATCGAATTGATCGACAAGATGTGGAAGGCCGCCTGAGCGGGGCCTGGACAAGCAATCAGTCAACGAAAAGCTGCCTATTTGAAGGAGTAATCCAATGGCTGCCAAGGATGTGAAATTCCATACCGAAGCCCGCGAGAAGATGTTGCGCGGCGTCGATATCCTCGCCAATGCGGTGAAGGTCACGCTCGGCCCCAAGGGCCGCAACGTCGTCATCGACAAGTCGTTCGGCGCTCCGCGCATCACCAAGGACGGCGTCACCGTCGCCAAGGAAATCGAGCTGGAGGACAAGTTCGAGAACATGGGCGCACAGATGGTGCGCGAGGTGGCGTCGAAGACCAGCGACGTCGCCGGCGATGGCACCACGACCGCGACCGTTCTGGCGCAGTCGATCGTCCAGGAAGGCGCCAAGGCGGTTGCCGCCGGCATGAATCCGATGGACCTGAAGCGCGGCATCGACAAGGCGGTCGACGCCGTCGTCGCCGAACTTAAAGCCAATGCCCGCAAGGTGACCAGGAACGACGAGATCGCCCAGGTCGGCGCCATCTCGGCCAATGGCGATGCCGAGATCGGCCGCTTCCTCGCCGAGGCGATGGAAAAGGTCGGCAATGAGGGCGTCATCACCGTCGAGGAAGCCAAGACCGCTGAGACCGAGTTGGAGGTGGTCGAAGGCATGCAGTTCGACCGCGGCTACCTCTCGCCTTATTTCATCACCAACCAGGACAAGATGCGCGTCGAACTCGAAGAACCCTATGTGCTGATCCACGAGAAAAAGCTCTCCAACCTGCAGGCCATGCTTCCCGTGCTCGAAGCCGCCGTGCAATCGAGCAAGCCGCTGCTGATCATCGCCGAGGACGTCGAAGGAGAGGCGCTGGCGACGCTGGTCGTCAACAAGCTGCGCGGCGGCTTGAAGGTTGCGGCCGTCAAGGCGCCGGGCTTCGGCGACCGCCGCAAGGCCATGCTGGAAGACGTTGCCATCCTGACCGGTGGCACGGCGATCTCGGAAGACCTCGGCATCAAGCTCGAGAACGTCACATTGGAGATGCTCGGCCGCGCCAAGAAGGTGCTGATCGAGAAGGAGAATACCACCATCGTCGACGGCGCCGGCCGCAAGGATGAAATCCAGGCGCGCATCAGCCAGATCAAGACGCAAATCGGGGAAACTACTTCCGACTACGACCGCGAGAAGCTGCAGGAGCGGCTGGCCAAGCTCGCCGGCGGTGTCGCCGTCATCCGCGTCGGCGGCTCGACCGAGGTCGAAGTCAAGGAGCGCAAGGACCGCGTCGACGACGCCATGCACGCCACCCGCGCGGCGGTCGAGGAAGGCATACTGCCTGGCGGCGGTGTGGCGCTGCTCAGGGCGGCGAAGGCGCTCGATAGCGTCCCCGTCGACAATCCTGACCAGAAGACCGGCGTCGAGATCGTGCGTCGGGCCATCGAGCAGCCGGTGCGCCAGATCGCTGAGAATGCCGGTGCGGAAGGTTCGATCATCGTCGGCAAGCTGCGTGAGAAGACCGAATTCGGCTATGGCTGGAACGCCCAGACCAACGAGTTCGGCGACCTCTACGGGCAGGGCGTGATCGACCCGGCCAAGGTGGTGCGCGCCGCTCTCCAGGATGCCGCGTCGGTGGCTGGCCTGCTGGTGACCACCGAGGCGATGGTGGCCGAGAAGCCGAAGAAGGAGGCCGCCGCTCCGGCGATGCCCGCCGGCGGCATGGACTACTGACGCCAGGCTTCTAAGCACAAACGGCCGTGCCCGCCGACGCGAAGGCGGGCACGGCCTTGCTCGGAACAGATGCAGGTGCTGCCATGGACATGATGAACAGTTTTGGAAAGATCGCCGCGCCGACCCTTCCCACGACCGATTTCAACTATGAAACGGAGTGCAGGACGGCGCTGGCGCCGCTTGTCGACGGATTGCTGGACGCGGTCGAGTCGGCCGGCTGGAACCGTCGCAAGGCGGCCTACACGCTGATGTTCCTGTCGGCTCAGCGATTTGGAGCCGGCAAGGAGGAGCGCAAGTGATTGCAGCGCGGATGCGTGAATGCCTGCGCCTGCTGAGGTGGTCGGAAACCGATTTCGCCGAAGAGGCGGGCTATCCGGTCGCCAAGGCAAAGGCCTGGTTCCACGGGTGTGAACATCCGCCCCTTGTCGTAATGGCCTGGCTGGAGACGCTGGCCAAGGTGCACCGGCTGCTACCACGGCCGAGCATGCCGCCGCAGCCGGCCGCGCTGCATTCGCTGATCGGCGCTGTCGTCCCGCAGGCCACTCTTGAGGATCGCAGCGGCCGGACAGTTGAGCCCCGAAAGGAGCCTGTTGAGCTTCCAAAGGAGAGTGTCATGGATCGTTCTTCTTTTGAAAAGCCGGTCACCATCCTTACCGGCCTTGGCACACCGACCAAGATAGAAAGCGCCGCTGAAGCCTATGCGCTGCTTGTCGACTGGCCGTCGGCGAGCCGGACGACCGCGCATGACATCGCCGCAAAGGCCTGCCGGGCCGCAATGGACGGAGAGATCGACGCCGAGACGGCGCGGGCGACCTTCGTGGCGTTCGCCCGCCGCAGCGATCTTCTCGCGCCGCGGGCGAGCTCTACGGTTGCGGGCGGGACGGTCGTCGATTGGGCCGCGTTCGCAGCGCGTCAACGCACCGGCGTGAGTGGAAGACGAGGCGGGCCGAACGCGGGAACCATGCGGCCTGACCTAAGCCCGTGGCAGAAGCCTGCGCATGATGAATGACGAATGGCCTTCCGCGCCGTGGGAAGCGGGCCTGCGCTCGACCACTTCGAATCCGTGCTTGCGATAGAAAGCTATCGCCCGGTCGTTGCCCTCGATCACTTCGAGCGCGATGCTGGGGATGCCCGCATGGGCGGCAAAGACGGCGTGCAGCATATCGGCGGCCAGCCCCGTGCCGAACTCGCTCTTGTCGATGTGGAGCCGCTCGAGCATGACGTCGCCGGTTGCATCCATCTTAGCCATCGCGTAGCCGGCAATCGAGCCGTCCGGCCGTTCCGCCACGAACGACATCTTGTTGTCGTCCGCAAGCTCCGCCGCGATCCTGTGCGGGGCATGATATTCATCCGAGATGCGTGCCGTGGTCTCGGCGCCGATGATTGGCGAGTACGTGCGGCGCCAGGACTCGCCCAGCAGGCGCGACGCCGACGGCACGTCCTTCCCGGTCATGGCTCTGATGCGGATCATCGCCGGCAGTCTTGCTAGGCTCGCGCCAGCAATCAAGCCGCTGCTCGACGCGTGACCTGTTTTTTTGTCGTTTTGGTGCGAACTGAAGTGCGAGGCGCCTCCGCGAGGCTTTCGTCGCCCAATCCCGCCAACACCACGGGCGCATGGTCTTTGAATCTGACAACCAGGTCCAGTTCGCCCCCAAGCGCCTGAACGTACCCACGCAAGGTTGATAGAAGAAAATCTGACCGTTTTTCGAGCTGGGCAACTGAGACCTGTTTCTTGCCTAACTTCCGGCCAACGTACTCCTGGGTAAGTGCCCGAGCCTTGCGAAGCTGTTTAAGGGTCTCAAATTCTTCTAGCAGATCCTTGGTACGGCGGTCGGATGCCTTGATTAGTTCGGGAGACATCGTTTCGGCAAATACATCATCGGCGGAAATGGCCATCACTTTTCTCCTTCTTCTGCTCTTCCTTGGCAGTTTTCTGTGCCTCTCTAAGGCGCTTCAAATGGGCATCGAACCTTTTATCGGCAATCTCAATCAGCTTCTTGTAGAAGCGTTTTTCCTTAACGCCTGACTTGTCCCCCGCGACAAGAAGAATCGCCTTCCTCTGGGAGTCGAATGCGAACGCGACTCTCCACACACCGTCGGCAGCATCGAAACGCAATTCCTTCATGTTCGCGTGCTTGGAGTCGTTCAGAGTGTCGACCCTCGGCCTGCCATAGGACGGGACCCAACTGCTTCAGAACATTTACCAAAGCGCGGATTTCGACTTTTGCGTCGTCCTTCAGCTTCGAGAATTCCGTTTTGAAGTCATCGTCGAATTGCACGGTCCATGTCATAGAAAATAGCTTTCACATTATATAATGCCAAGTGAATGTCATCGATGATATTCTCTCTTGCTGACCTTGGCTCTCACCGTCTTACCCGCGACTTCAGCCAGCGGTCGAAGGCCACGGCGAGAATGAGGATCAGGCCGATGACGATGCTTTGGGTGTAGGACGAGACATTGTTGAACTGCAGCCCATTTTGCAGCACGCCGATCAGTGCCGCTCCAACCACCGTGCCACCGACGCTGCCGATGCCGCCGAACAGCGAGGTGCCGCCGATGACGACCGCCGAGATCACCGTCAATTCGTAGCCGATGCCGGCGACGGCTTCCGAGGAATTGAGCCTGGCCGACAGCACGAAAGCGGCAAGGCCGGCGAAGAAGCCGACGATGACATAGACCGAGATCAGGATGCGGTCGACGCGCAGGCCGGACAGCCGCGCCGCCTCGGCATTGCCGCCAACGGCGTAGACCGCGCGGCCGTAGCGCGTGTAGCGTAGCACGATGTGGCAGAGGATGGCCGCGATCGCGAAAATGATCGCCGGCACCGGCACCGGGCCGATCAGGCCGGTGCCGAACCAGCGCATCGAGGCATCGAAGCCGGAGATCGGGCCGCCATTGGAGATGGTCAATGTCAGGCCGCGAAACACGGTGAGGCCGCCAAGCGTGACGACGAAGGGCGGCACTTTCAGCCTTGTGATGGCAAAGCCCTGGACGCCGCCGGCCATGGCGCCGACGACAATGGCGGCGAGCAGTGCTGCGAACCAGCCATAGCCCTGCGTTCCGGAAGTCGACAGCGACAGCGTGTTGGCGGTGCCGCCCTTGGCCACCACCGCCGCGACCATGCCGCAGAAGGCCAGCAGCGAGCCGACCGACAGGTCAATGCCGGCGGTGAGGATGACGAAGGTCATGCCGAGCGCGATCAATCCGGTGATCGAGATTTGCCTCAAGATGTTGAACAGGTTGATCGGGTCGATGAAGCTCGGCTTCAGCACGGTGAAGACGACGATCAGCACCGCCAGGAACATCAGCGGGCCGAAGCTCATCAACAAACGCGCGACATTGATGCCGCCGCGCTGGCTGGGTTCGGTGGTGCTGGTCATTGCGTCGCTTCCTGCTTCCGGTCGAGCGCCATCAGTTCCATCAGTTTTTCCTCGGTTGCTTCGACGCCCGGCATCTCGCCGGTGATGCGGCCGCGCCGCATGGTGACGATCCTGTCCGACACCGCCAGCACCTCCGGCAATTCGGACGAGATCATCATGACCGCGATGCCGCGCGCGGCGAGCTGCACCAGGATCTGATGCACTTCGGCCTTGGCGCCGACATCGACGCCGCGCGTCGGTTCATCCACAATCAGCACCTTGGGGTCGCGCGCCAACCAGCGCGCAAGGATGACCTTCTGCTGGTTGCCGCCGGACAGCCCCTCGATCGCCTGCTCGGGCGAGGCCATGCGGATCGACAGCGTCTTCCTGTAGCTCGCCAGCGCCTCGCGCTCGCGGCGCTCGGCCATGAAGCCGGCGGCGTTGGAGTAGCGGCCAAGGGCGGCAATGGAGAAATTGTTGAGGATGCCGAGTGCGGCGAAGATCGCCTGGTGCTTGCGGTCTTCCGGCACCAGGCCGATGCCGAGCGCGATGGCATCGGCCGGCGAGGCGGGCGCGATCGGCTTGCCATCGAGCGTGATGGTGCCGGCGGCGATGCGGTCGGCGCCGAAGATGGCGCGGGCCAGCTCGGTGCGGCCGGAGCCGACAAGCCCGGCGACGCCAAGGATCTCGCCCGCCCTGAGATCGAGATCGACGCCTTCGAGCACGATGGCGTGCGGCGCCTGCGGATCGCGCACGGTGCGCAAGCCGCGTACGGAGAGCCTGACGTCACCGGCGACATCGCGCTGCGTCGGCCTGGCATAGAGTTCGGAGGCGGCGCGGCCGACCATCTTCTCGATGATTTTCGGCAGCTTGATCGGCCCGCCTTCGCGATCGAGATGGCCGGCCAGCCTGCCGTCGCGCAGTACCGTCATGCGGTCGCAGATGGCGGAGGCCTCTTCCAGCCGGTGGGTGACGAACATGATGGCGACGCCGTCCTTGCGCAGCCGGTCCATGATCGACATCAGTTTTTGCACTTCGGTCTCGGTCAGCGCCGAGGTCGGCTCGTCCATGATGATGAGGCGGCTCTTCAGGGATAACGCACGTGCGATCTCGACGAGCTGCTGCTCGGCGACCGAAAGCGCCGAAACCGGCGTCGCCGGGTCGAGGTCGAGGCCGACGCGGGCGATGATCGCGCGTGAATCTTCCTCCATCTTCCGCCAACTGACCAGCCCGAGCGGCCCGAGCGGCGCGCGGCCGATGAAGATATTTTCCGCCACCGTCAGCGTCGGGATCAGGCTCAGTTCCTGGTAGATGGTGACGATGCCATGGCGCTTGGCATCCTGCGGATTGTGCGGAGCGAATTCGGCGCCGTCGAAGACGATGCGGCCGCTGGTGGGTGGCATGACGCCGGACAGGATCTTCAGCAGCGTCGACTTGCCGGCGCCATTCTCGCCGAGCAGGCCGAGGATCTCGCCGGGACGCACTTCGAGCGAGACGTCGCTGAGCGCCGTGACGCCGGCAAAGTGCTTGGTGACGCCCTCGACGGCGAGGAGGGCGGGGTTTTGTGATGGTTCCAAGGCTTCGGCTGGCAAAGGATGCTCCTTGAATTCCAATCCACCCGAAAGGCTGGCGGGACAGCGCCCCCCTCTGTCCTGCCGGACATCTCCCCCTCCAGGGGGGAGATCGGATGTCACCCAAGCTTTCGCCGATCTTCGGCGTTGAAGAGAGGGCGACGCGTTGAAACTGCCAATCTCCCTTGAGGGGGAGATGCCCGGCAGGGCCGAGGGGGGCGCGACGGAGCGCTACTTTTGTCGTTGCGCGCCCTTCGTCGCCCTATTTCGTCTCGTTCAGCCTCTCGGCCTTGTCGAGATTGTCCTTGCCGATGACGATCGGGGTCAGCAGCACCAGCTTTTCCTTCGGCTCGGTCTTGTCCCTGGCATAGGCGACCGCGATCTGTACTGCCGTGCGCGACTGTTCGCCGGGGAACTGTTCGACCGTGCCGGCGAGCTTGCCGTCGCGCACGGCGACCAGCGCTTCGGGCAGCGCGTCGAAGCCGTAGATCTTGACGTCGGTGAAGTTACGCGCCGCGCAGGCTTCGAGCGCGCCGAGCGCCATGTCGTCATTGGCGCAGATGATCGCATCGGGCTTGCCGTTGGCGGCAAGGCCGGCCTCGGTCACGGTCAGCGCCTCGGCGCGGGCGAAGTTGGCGGTCTGCTCGTAGACGATCTGGTACTTGTCCTTCAGCGGATCGAGCACATTGCGCACGCCCTTGTTGCGGTCGATCGCGGGGCCGGCACCGGGCTGGCCCTGCAAATGGAACAGCTTGGCGCCGTTCGGGAACGCCGCCACCATGGCTTGCGCCTCGGCCTCGCCGCCCTTGACGTTATCGGCGCCGACATGGGCGAGGATGCCTTCGACGCCGTCGACGCGGCGGTCGATGGTGACGACGGGAACGCCGGCCTTGACCGCTTCCTCGATGGCCGGAGCCAGGGCGTTGACGTCAAGCGGCGAAATGACGATGGCGTTGACCTTCTGCACGAGCGCGGCCTCGATGTCGGCGGTCTGCTTGGGCGCCGAGTTCTGGCCGTCGCTCTCGATCAGGTTGACGCCTTGCGCCGCAGCCTCCGCCTTGATCTGGTTCAGCATGTGAACGAAAAACGGAAAGCCGAGGCTCGGCACCGAACCCAGGATTGTCAGCTTGTCCTGGGCGAAGGCCAGTTGCGGAGCGGCCAGCGCCAATGTGCTCGTCGTCACGGACGACAGCAGGAACTCACGTCTGTTCATCAATTTGGTCTCCTCCACATGCGCATGAACCCGAAAACCGGTTCGGTTTTCCGGGAGGGTTCCTGCGTCGATTCGAAAATGGAGTGTCCTTTGAGCGCCCCAAGGGGACGCAATGGCGCTCCACCCGGTCCACCGCGACGTTCTCCTCCGCTCGGCGCCGGCGGGCGGATGCTAGCCAAGGGCAAAGGATTGCGCAACTGGCCCACAAGGGGAGAGGCGGCTGCAGCGGAGCGGAGGCCAGGTGGAACTACCTCAGAATCAAATTAGAATGCTCGCAAATTCCGATTTCATGCGCGATCTTTCATCGAACAAGGACGACCGCCGTCAACCATCCCTGGCGACCAGCAGGAAAGGTTCGCGCTCCGGCGTCGTCACCGAAAAGCCCCCCGGGCCGACGGCGGTGAAAAAGCGGTGGAACATCTCGATGAAGACACGCACGAAGAGCGGCTTTGCCGAACCGTACATGTCGGCGACGATCAGCGTCGGTGGCGGCAATTCGTCGAAGATCGGCTTGCGGACGATCTCGTCGCCATCGGCGGTGGCGCGGCCGATCGGCCGCATTTTGAGGATGGCCATGCCGAAGCCCGTGGCGACGGCCGAGCGTACCGTTTCATAGGAGCGCGTGCGAAAGCGCACCTCGGGCCGTTTGGCCAGCACGTCGAACAGGGTCAGAAGATAGGTCGCCGTGTGCGGCAAGTCGAGCAGCACCAGCGGCCGCGCCGCCAGTTCCGCCAGCCAGATGCCGTCGCGCGTGGCGAGGGGATCGTCCGCATTGAGCACGGCGTGGGCCGGCACCTTGCAGACGCGGGTGACGCTGTCGATGCCGATCGGGCCGATGTCGTAGAGAATGGCAAGATCGATCTGGCCGGCGACAAGCCGTTCCTGCAACTGGATCTGGTCGGCCTCGACAAGGTCGATCTCGACATCGCCGACGCTGTCGAGGTAGCTGCGCAGCATCTCCGGCATGAACAGTGCCCCGAACGGCTCGAAGCAGCCGATGCGCAGGACTTTCGGCATGCGGCCGCTGAGGTCGCCGATCGACCGGTTGAATTCCGTTTCCGCCGCCAGCATGATTCGGGCGGCGGCGACGAAGCGCTGGCCGGCGGGCGTGATGGAGACGCCGCGCGCCGGCCGCCTGTCGAAAATGCGCGCCCCATCCCGGCTTCGGCCAGTGTGATCGCCGCCAGAATGGATGATTGCGAGATGTAGAGCGATCTGGAGGCAGCCAGCACGCTGCCGAGGCGGGCGACTTCGCAGACATAGCGCAACTGCCGGATGGTCAGGTTCATGGTTCTTGCTGCAGCGGCCCGACAGCCGCGGTGAGATCCGTCTGCGCTCGGCCAATCCGGTCGAATATCCGGCGATCGACCCGCGCTACTTCATCAGCGACGAGGACGGCTCGGACATCGCCACGCTGGTCGAAGGCATCCGTATCAGCCGCCGGATCGCGGCGCAGTCGCCGCTTGCCGAAATGCTCGTCGGCGAAATCACGCCAAGCGCCGAATGCGAGAGCGACGCCGAGATCGCGCAGTATATTCGCGGCCACTGCACGACGCTCTATCATCCGACAAGCACCTGCCGCATGGGCACCGACGCGATGGCCGTCGTCGATCCCGCCTCGATGAAAGTGCATGGGCTGGGCGGGCTTTGCATCGCCGACGCCTCGGTGTTTCCAAAAATGGTCTCGGGCAACACCAACGCGCCGACGATCATGATCGCCGAACGCGCCGCATCGATGATCCAAGCGGGTTAACAGATGACGACGGGCTGGAACTTCCACGAACTCTATCTCTGGCACGAGACCGGCAACGCCGCGCAGTTCTTTCAACCGAGCCTGACCATCGAACCGGGCGAGCATGCGGAAAATGCCGCGACCAAACGCCGGTTCCGCAATCTGATGGAGGTCTCAGGCCTCACCGAGAAACTGTCGAAGATAGCATCGGTGCCGGTGAGCGAGGATGATCTGGCGCTGTTCCACGACCGCGACTACATCGGCCGCATCAAGATGCTCAGCGACGGGCGGGGCGGCGATGCGAGCTATCTCACGCCGTTCGGCCATGGCAGCTACGAAATCGCCTGTCTGGCGGCCGGTGGCACGGCGGCGGTGATGGATGCGGTGCTGAGCGGCGATGTTGACAATGGCTACGCGCTGGTGCGGCCGCCCGGGCACCATGCCGAGCACGCGCAAGGCATGGGCTTTTGCCTGTTCGGCAACGTTCCGGTCGCCATCCTGAAGAATCGGGCCAAACATGGCTTCGGCCGCGTCGCCACCGTGGACTGGGACGTCCATCACGGCAATGGCACCCAGTCCGCCTTCTATGCGGACCCGTCGGTGCTGACGATCTCGATCCACCAGGATGGGCTCTATCCGCATGACAGCGGCTTCCATAGGGAACGCGGCGAGGGCAAGGGCGAAGGCTACAACATCAACGTGCCGCTGCCGGCCGGCAGCGGCCACGGCGCCTATATCTCGGTCTTCGAACGCATCGTGCTGCCAGCGCTCCATCGCTACAAGCCCGATCTCATCGTCGTGCCGTCGGGTTTCGACGCCTCGGCGGCCGATCCGCTGGGACGCATGATGCTGCATAGCGGCAGCTACCGCGAGATGACGCGGATGCTGATGCAGGCGGCGGACGATCTCTGCGGCGGACGCCTGACGATGTCGCACGAAGGCGGCTATTCGGCGGCCTACGTTCCCTATTGCGGCCTGGCGGTGATGGAGCAGTTGTCCGGCATCAGGACCGATATCGACGATCCGTTCCTGCCGGTCTTCGAAGCCTATGCCGGCCAGCCGCTGCAGCCGCACCAGGCTGCCGCCATTGCCAGGGCGGAGGAGCTGGTGGGCGGCATCGGATAGTGGATGTGAGTAGTTCCGGGAGCGCTCATCGCCGCGGCGCAGCTTGCCCAATGTCATGCGGCGGCGGCCTCGAAAGCTCATTCTCCCCGGCTGGCTGGGTGAAAAGGTAGCCTGATCATCCCAAATTGACACGACAGCCGGTCTCGGCCATCCTTATGCCCGCCGCGTTTTCCTGCGGCAGCGTGTGTGTGTGAGCGAGTTATGGCCAGTTCCGTCACCAGCCAGAAATCCAAGCGCGCCGCGGTGCGCAAGGCTCTCGACCGTCACAAGGTCTATATCATCGCGCAGAGCTTTTCCGCCGGCGCCTACAAGGCGCGTGTCCTCGTTGACGGCGAGGCCTACTGGGTCGACGAATTCCGGCTGAGCCAGCTTCAGCAGGGTCTGTCGCCGGCCGAGCTCGAATTGACGCCGGCCACCGACGATTGAGCTGTGTGAGGCACGACATCGGCCCGCCGCATGCTGACAAAATGATTCAAGTGATGCGGGTCAAGCCCTTGTTTTTACGGGGCCGACGCATCCCGCCTGGCATGCGGACATGACGTCGAAGCTCAAGGCCTATCGCGCCAAGCGCGAATTCAGCAAGACGTCGGAGCCCGCCGGCGGACTGGCTGCCGGAGAAGGCAACCGCTTCGTCGTCCACAAGCATCACGCTACCGCCGACCATTATGATTTACGTTTGCAAGTCGGGGATGTGCTGAAGAGCTGGGCGGTGCCTCGCGGCCCATCGCTCAACCCGGCAGACAAGCGGCTGGCGGTTGAGACCGAGGACCATCCGCTCGAATATATCGACTTCGAAGGCGTCATTCCTGAGGGCGAATATGGCGGCGGGCCGATGATCGTCTGGGACACCGGCATCTGGGCGCCGATGGACGACGTCGAAAAGAGTTTGCGCACCGGTTCGTTCAAGTTCCGGCTGGCCGGCGAAAAGCTGAACGGCGGCTGGATGCTGGCGCGGCTGAAGGGCAGGCCGGGCGACGAAGAGAAGAAGAACTGGCTGCTGTTCAAGGAGCGCGATCTCGCGGCCGACGCCAAGCTCGACATACTGGAAGCCCGGCCCGAAAGCGTGAAATCCGGCCGCCGCATCGAGGAACTGATCGAACCGCCGAAGCCTGCTGGAAGGCCTGTGAAACCGGTCGTGCTGAAGCCCGGCGCTTTGCCGGGCGCCGTCAAGGCGCCGCCGCCTTCCCGGATCGAGCCACAACTGGCGACGCAGGTTCCGAAGCCGCCGGGCGGCGAAGGCCCCGCGGAAAAAACGCGCGAAACCTGGCTGCACGAGATCAAGTTCGACGGCTACCGCACCATGGCACATCTGGCCGACGGGGCGGTCAAGCTGATCACCCGCGCCGGCCTCAACTGGACGAAACGCTATGGCGACTTGGCCGGTGCCTTCGCCAGGCTGCCCTGCCGCGAGGCCGTCATCGACGGCGAGGTTGTCGCACTCGATGCCAAGGGCGTCAGCCGCTTCGCGCTGTTGCAGGACGCGTTGGCGGAAGGCGCCGGCAACAAGCTGCACTTCTACGCCTTCGATCTTTTGCACCTCGACGGCTGGGACCTGACCGAGGCGCCGCTCATCCGGCGCAGGGCGCTGCTGTCGCAACTGCTGTCCGGTCTTGGCGCCAACTCCGCCATCCAATTCTCCGACCATGTCGAGGGCGACGGGCAGGGGCTCTATGACCAGGCCACTGAACTCGGTCTGGAAGGCGTCGTCTCCAAACGCGCCACCGCGACCTATCAGAGCGGCCGCACCAAGAGCTGGACCAAGACCAAGGCGTTGCAGTCGGGCGACTTCGTCATCACCGGCTACACCACGTCGGACGCCGCCGAAGGACTGGCGGCACTTGGCATGGCGGAATTCGAAGGCGACGAATTGCACTATCGCGGCAAGGTCGGCACCGGCTTCGATGCCGGGTTGGCCAGCGAATTGCTGGCGCGGCTGGAGCCCTTGCGCGAAGGCGCCACCGCACCCGAAGGCGTGCCGCGCGAGATCATGCGCGAGATGAACTGGGTGCGGCCGCTGCTGTCGGCCCATATCCACTATGCCAATCGCACGACAGACAATGCGCTGCGCCATGCCGTGTTCAGGGGGCTCAGGGATGTCGGCCTGTCGACGCGGGTGTCGGCCAAGCGCAAGCGGCTGATCGCCGAGGCCGACCTCGCCACGATCTGGGTGACCAATCCGACGCGGCGGCTGTTCGGCAAGACCGGACCGACCAAGCTCGACATCGCCGTCTACTACGCGCTGGTCGGCGACTTCATGCTGCCGCACATTCTCGGCCGCCCGGTGTCGCTGGTGCGCTGCCCGACCGGCAAGCCGCAGGACTGTTTCTTCCAGCGCCACGCCTTCACCGGCATGCCGCCTTCCGTCGTCACCTTCGAGGCGACCAACTCCGAGGGCGAGACCAAATCCTATCTGTCGGTCGAAGGCGCCAAGGGCTATCTGGCGCTGGCGCAGTTCGGCGTGGTCGAGTTCCACACCTGGGGCACGCGTCGAACAAAACTCGACAAGCCGGATTTGATCGTCTTCGATCTCGATCCGGGCGAGGGGATTGCGTGGCGCGAGGTAGTGGAGGCCGCGGTGCACATCAAAGGTGAGCTGGAAGGTCTGGGACTGACGCCGTTCGCCAAGACTTCCGGCGGCAGCGGCATCCACATCACTGTGCCGGTGACGCAAAAGCAGAACTGGAAGAAGCTGCATCAGGCGAGCAGCGCCATCTCCACGCATCTGGCCGCCACGGCGCCCGACACCTTCACCCCAACCATGGGCAAGGACAACCGCAAGCGGCGCATCTTCATCGACTATCACCGCAATGCGCGCGGCCACACCTCCGCCGCACCCTATTCGCTGCGCGCCCGTACCAATCTGCCGGCCTCGACGCCGGTGAGCTGGTCCGATCTGGAATCCATCGACGCTCCGCAGGATTTGAATTATTCTTCGCTGCCGGGCCTTCTGGCGACTTCGGGCGATCCCTGGGCGGACATGGAAGATTTCGCTAGGGATTTGCCGGTATTGTGAGGGCTCGATGTAGGATTTCGGCGTTATAGTTCGTCCTTCGGACGAACAGCGCTGCAACAGTTCGACAGTGCACGGCCGCGTAGGAGAGAATTCATGGCGCCCAGGGCAAGTTGGAAAGGTTACCTCAAGCTCAGCCTCGTCAGCTGTCCGGTCCGGCTCTATCCGGCGACGAGTGCCAGCGAACGCATCAGCTTCAATCAGCTGCACAAGAAGACGCATAATCGCATCAACATGAAGCCGGTCGACCCCGAGCTCGGGCTGGTCGAGCGCTCGGACCTGGTCAAGGGCTACGAGTACGAGGACAAGCAGTATATCATCATCGATGATACCGACCTCGATGCTGTGCGCATCGAATCCAACCATACGATGAACATCGAGGCCTTTGTCGACGAGGGCGAGGTCGACGTGATCTATCAGGACGCGCCCTATTATCTGGCGCCGGACGGTGCGATGGCGGAGGAAACCTTCGCGGTGCTGCGCGAAGCCATGCGCAAATCCGGCAAGCTGGCGATCGCCAGGCTGGTGCTGTCCAGCCGCGAGCGCGTTGTGACGATCGGCGCGCGCGAGAACGGCATGTTCGTCTGCACCTTGAGGAATCCCAACGAAGTGCGCGGCACGGCTGAATATTTCGGCAACATCCCGGCCGGCAAACCAGACCAGGAAATGCTTGAACTGGCCGAAGCGCTGATCAAGCAGAAAGAAACCACCTTCGATCCGAAGAATTACGAGGACCGCTACGAGATTGCACTGATGGCGATGATCCGCGAGAAGCTCAAGGGCCACAAGCCGATCATCGCGGCGGCGCCCGAGCGCGGCAATGTCATCAACCTGATGGATGCGCTGAAGGCGAGCCTGTCGCAATCGGCCAAGCCGCCGGCCAAGTCGAAGAGCAAGGCCGATGAGGCTGCGAAGCCCGCGGCCAAGAAGGTGGCAGCAGGCGGCGCTGCCAAGGAAAATCCGCTGAAGGCCAATCTGCTCAAAGCCGTCGGCAAGAGCAAGGCGTGACGGTCTCCGCCGGCGGCATCCCCGGCGCTGTCTTCGGCGTCGTCGGCGCGCTGGCGGCGTTTCCGCTTCGGCTGGCCGCGCGCGAGGTCGCGCGCCAGCAGGGCCAGTTGCGGCGCGGCGTCACCCGGCGCACCAGCCATGTCGTATTCGGCCGCATGGTTCTGGCCAAGGCAGGCGATGCCGAGATCGAGCGCCGCGCCGATGCCGAGCGCGGGGCGGGGCGCGCGCTTCTCAGTGAAAACGGATTTCTGCGCCTGCTCGGTCTGATGAAGGCGCCGGAGGCTTCGGCGCTGTCGCGCCAGTCGCTCATCGACCAGTCGCGGCTTGCCGCCGTCGATCTCGATCTTTTGTCGCTATTCGATGCCTTCGAGCACGACGGCGAACCCTACTCCTTCCGCGACCTCATTCTGGCCCGCAAATATGCCGGGCTGATAGCAGGCGGCGCGAGTTGGGGCGCGATCGCGCGTTCCGTACACCGCTCCGGCCCGGTCGCCTCGCTCACCGCAAAGTCGCTTGCTGTCGGCTCGGCATTTGGCCGTCCGGATGCGATCTATCTCGAGGACGGGCAGAGCGAGCTCGACGGCCAGTTGCTGTTCGATCTGGGAACGCCTGACGACGACACGCTGGAAGAGTTGTTCGCCGAGGCGGAGGCGGCGGAAGAGCAGGGCGATCACGAGCAGGCGGTAACCCTTTACCAGCGCTGTCTTTCCATCGATCCAAGCGATGCCATCGCCGCCTTCAACCGCGCCAACTGCCTGCGCGGCGCCGGCCACGTGAATGAGGCAGCACACGACTATGCCCGCGCCATAAAACTCGATCCGGGTTTCGTTGAAGCCTGGTTCAACCTGGCCGGACTGATGAGCGACGAGGGCCGCGTGGCCTCGGCGCGCCGGCATTTGCAAAGGGCGATCGCGCTCGACAAGACCTATGCCGATCCTGTGTTCAATCTCGCCCGGCTGGAGTTCGACGCCGGCAATCTGGCGGAGGCGCGGCGGAACTGGGTGCGGTACCTCGAGCTCGACGCGGAGTCCGAATGGGCGCGGATGGCGGCCAAGGGGATACAGTTCGTCGATCTGCAGATGGCGCGCACGGCGGGGTGAGGGAATTCATGCTTGCGCTTGAACACCCCCCTCTGGCCTGCCGGCCATCTCCCCCGCAAGGGGGGAGATTGGATGTCGCCATCGCTTTCGCCAATCGCCAACGTTGGAAGTTGGCAGCACGGAGAAGCTGCCGATCTCCCCCCTTGCGGGGGAGATGGCCGGCAGGCCAGAGGGGGGTGTGAAGGAACTCGGCCGTCATCGGGATATCATCCCATGACCCACTTCCTCTTCGACGGCTCCGACTCTGCCGACATCACCATCCTGCTCGCCCACGGCGCCGGGGCGCCGATGGACTCGGCTTCGATGGCGGCCACAGCCAAGGCGCTTGCCGCCGCGGGCTTGCGCGTCGCGCGCTTCGAATTCCACTATATGGCGGCCCGCCGCTACGGCCATCGCAAGCCGCCGCCGCGGGCCGAGACGGTGAACCCGGAATATGTCAAGGCGATCGCTGATCTCAGGGCGAAGGGCGTGACCGGACCGCTTGTCATTGGTGGCAAGTCGATGGGTGGGCGTGTTGCCTCGATGGTCGCCGACGAGATGTTTTCCAAGGGCGAAATCGCCGGGCTGATCTGCCTGGGCTATCCCTTCCATCCGCCGGCCAAGCCGACGCAGTTGCGCACGAAGCATCTGGCCGGGCTGAAGACGCCAACGCTGATCTGCCAAGGCACGCGCGACGAGTTCGGGACGCCGGACGAGGTCGCGACCTATGATCTTTCCGACAGCATTGAGATCCTCTGGCTGGAGGATGGCGACCACGACCTCAAGCCGCGCAAGAGCATTTCGGGCTTCTCCACCGCCGATCACCTGAAGTCGCTCACCAAGGCGGTGAAGGCGTGGACGGGAAGGATCGTCGGCTGAAGCGCCCGATGAAGATCGCCACCTTCAACATCAACAACATCAATGTGAGGCTGCGAAACCTGCTGGCGTGGCTGGCTGTGGCCAAACCCGATGTCGTCTGCCTGCAGGAGATCAAGGCGAGGGACATGCAGTTTCCGCGCACGGCACTCGCGGATGCCGGCTATGGCGCGGTGTGGAAGGGCGAGCCGACGTGGAACGGCGTCGCCATTCTGGCGCGTGGTTCAGAGCCCGTGCTGACCCGCGAAGCGCTGCCCGGCGACGATGCCGACCGGCAGAGCCGCTACGTCGAGGCGGCGGTCAACGGCATCGTCATCGCCTGCCTCTATGCGCCGAACGGCAATCCGCAGCCTGGTCCGAAGTTCCAGTACAAGCTGGCCTGGCACGACAGGCTGGAAGCGCATGCCGCCGAGCTGTTCGACACCGGCCTGCCGGTGGCACTGATCGGCGACTACAATATCGTGCCCGAGCCGCGCGACATCTATCCGACCCGCTCTTATGACGACAATGCGCTGGTGCAGCCGGAAAGCCGGGCTTCGTTCCAGCGTCTGCTCGACCAGGGCTGGCTCGATGCGCTGCGCAAGAAATACCCGAAGGAAACGCTCTACACATTCTGGGATTATCGCCGCAACCGCTGGCCGCGCGACGCCGGCATGCGGCTGGATCACATATTGCTGTCGAAGAAGCTGGCGCGCCGGCTTTCCGGCGCCGGGATCGACCGCGACGTGCGCGGGTGGGACGGCGCCAGTGACCATGCACCGGTGTGGGTGGAGTTGAGGTGAGTTTAGCGAATAGCGAATAGCGAATAGCGAATAGTGAAATTAGTGGTGAATGCCGAATAATGAATGGACGGCCGTCGAGCTGCCATGTGTATTTCTATTATTCGCTATTCGCTATTCGCTATTCGCTATTCGGCATTCGCTCACGATTGACTGACCGCCATCACCCGCCCCGTATCCAGCTGGCGCACGAAATCGACGCTGGCGCCGTCCCAGTGATAGCTGTAGTGGCGCCCCTGGATGGGAATGGTGATGGCGTCCGGCCAGAATATGCCGATGCAGCGGCCGCCTGATATGCGCACGCTGGCCCAGGTCAGACCGTCGCTTCCGGCCGTCCGGAGGTCGCGTCCTTCCGCCTGCGAGGCGCTGTAGTTATCCGCGTCCAGCACGCCGGGCACCGCGTCGACATCGTCGAGGTCGCGGTCGACGCTGCCGATCAGCACGCGGAAATCGGCAGTCCAGCCCGGCTCCTCCTTGGTGGCGCGCATGAATTTCTGATGGTGATGGATGGTCTCGGCGAGCGCGACGTATTCGCTGTCGCCGGCATAGTAGATCCCGTAGCTGCCGTCCGAGAACCGTCCGGGCCGCAGGGTCGAGCAATGCACGAAGGGCGCCATCACCAGGCTTGCGCCCGGGCCGGAAACCCGCCTGGCGGCCGGAACCTTGCCGAGGTCTCCGATCTCAAGCCGGATGCGCGGATTGGTCTTTTCCTCGACCGCGGCAAGCGCCTCCCAGTCGCGCGGATCGGCGATGTCCTCGAAGAGATCGATCGGCGGGTAGATGGAGCGGATGATGCGAAAGGTCTGCTGCCAGCGGACATGGCGGCGAACCGCAAGTCCACTCACCATGCGCCGCGTTCCGCATCGATCCATTCACGCATTGCGGCAAGATCGGACATTTCCCCGCGCAGCATGAGATCAAGCGCCGATTGGCCTGCGAAGGTGGCGTTGGGCTTGCGGATCCAGGCATAGCCGCGCGACGGCTCGCTGAACAAATAGCGCAGGCCTTTGTGGATGCCCATCAGGTGCGCCATCCTCATCCTGAGATCGCGGTCGATCCTGCCGATAAGCCCTTCCTTCCAGCGCGCCCAGGTGCGCGGCGACATGCCGCCGAGAAGGATGCAGGCCTCGCCATCGGTGAGCGACCAGGCCTTGAACAAATTGACAGTGGTGCGCGCCAGGGCGCCGGCTTCTTCCTCGGTAATGGCGGCCGCTCCGGCCGCGGCCGGCGTGGTGATGATAGGCTGAAGCTGCATCGCTCATCTCACTTTCTGGCAAACATATAGCACATGTTTGCCAATTGGCAAGGATTGTCCAAAGATTCCTGGGTCAAGCAAAGGAGCGGTGGTGTCGATCACGCCGTGTCGGGCTTTCGTTCCAGCGCCATCTGTCCAGCGGCCAGCGCGCAAGCTAGGTTGCGGCAAAGCTCAAAAAAAGCGCCAACAAGGGTTTTCAATGATCGACATCTCGCCCTCGAACGAATTCAGTGCATTGCTGTCGGGGCCTGGCCTCCATGGGTGATTTCGGCCTGGTCGAAATCACGATCGCGTCCGCTGCCGTCCTCGCCGCCGCCTTGGCGTTTCTTTACTGGCGGGTGCGGCAAGCCCGTCTTCGGCGAAAGGCTCGGCGCTGGGCTAATCCCGCGAACGACTATGCCGTGCGCGCCGATTGGCGACCGAGTACCACCACCACGCTCAACTACTCGTCCTTCGTCTACATGGATGTCGATGGCGACGGAAAATATGGGCTCGCCGACCGGCCCATGGCCGGCATTGTGGTGAGGCTGTTCGACGGGCAGGGCGCCTTCATGGCGGCGGCGCGAAGCAACGGTGGCGGCTTCGCCAACTTCAAGATGTCTGCGACCCGGCGCCGGGCCGCGATCCGCTCGCCCGGCACCTACCGGTTTTCGGTCTCAGTTCCGCCGGGCTGGCGCGCCAGCGGCGCCAATCAGGACCAGTCGTTGCGGCTTTCAGACGCGCCGGCATCGCTGGTCGGCCTGGTCGGCGAGAGCCTGCCGAAGCCGGTCGGGCTTGTGCCCGGGCGCCGGCTGACGGGCAGAATGCCGGCAGGGACCGAGACCACCCTGTCGGTGACGGGCAAGGGCGAGGTTCTCGAAAGCCGGACACTGGCACCCGGTGTGCCTTTTCGTATTGATCTTCAGGATCGGACCGACGAAGTGCTGATATCGGGCGGCGGACTCGACCGGCGCCTCGCGTTGTCATCCTACCCAACCGATCTCGGCCTGCTCTTACCCGATCCCATCGCGCCCGATGCAGCGTTACACACGATCGGCTTCGACGACGTGACCACGCTCGGCCTGCGCAAGGTACCCTCGGGCCATTCGGGGCTCAACTGGCGCAATCTCAATGCCATGTCGCGCGATCACGTCAAGGACAGCGAGGGCTATGTCAACGGCAATGTATCGGGGGCGCATATCGCCTACACCGGCAGCGGCCATCCGGCCGAATTCAGCCGCGAACGCCCTTTCGGGTTTCACTCGGTGATGCTGACGGCGGCGTGGTTGATGTCCGAGGGGGAGACGGCGGTGATCGAAAGCTGGCTTGGCGAACAACAAATTGCCAGCGACGAAATCGTGCTGTCGGCGCTTACGCCAGTGCACTATGCGCCGATGCTCAAATCAGTGACGCGCGTGCGCCTCTCGACAAAGCACCATTGGCAGCTCGTGCTGGATGATCTGATCCTGATCCTCTGATCAGGTTCCTGCTCCCGCGCCATTGACGGGACCCGACGCGCCGTTGCCGGCCGTGATCGCCGAAAGCCTGCCCTTTTTGACAAGTGTCGGCTTCTCATAAATCTTTTTCATGCTCAAACTCTCCAAATATCCCCACGCGGATAATGTCTGGCTTCCGCCCAATGTCAACCATGGCTGGGACGACGCCGCATATGCCTGTTGCCCAGGAAAGTTCTGGTTCTGGCCGCCCGGGATCAGCCTGCGGGACCGATGGGTCCGGAAGCGCCATTGACGGCCGACAGCCTGCCTTTCCTGACAAGCGTCGGCTTCTCATAGATCTTTTTCAAACCGAACCTCGCTGCAAATATCCCAGCAACAAATTT